>NZ_JBYAZJ010000004.1:0-393087 GCF_057444735.1 Enterobacter sp. B79-1 | reverse complement strand
TGGCGGCTTTAGCGCGGTGGTCCCACCTGACCCCATGCCGAACTCAGAAGTGAAACGCCGTAGCGCCGATGGTAGTGTGGGGTCTCCCCATGTGAGAGTAGGGAACTGCCAGGCATCAAATTTAGCGTGCTGATATGGCTCAGTTGGTAGAGCGCACCCTTGGTAAGGGTGAGGTCCCCAGTTCGACTCTGGGTATCAGCACCACTTTATACTTGGGTTAAAGTTCGGCAAGAAGTAAAAGAATTTGTCTGGCGGCTTTAGCGCGGTGGTCCCACCTGACCCCATGCCGAACTCAGAAGTGAAACGCCGTAGCGCCGATGGTAGTGTGGGGTCTCCCCATGTGAGAGTAGGGAACTGCCAGACATCAAATAAGTGAGAAGGCCATCCGAAAGGATGGCCTTTTTGCGTTTCTACGCTACACAAACTGTAGGCCGGGTAAGGCGAAGCCGCCACCCGGCATAACAAAGGATTAATGAATCACCTGCGATAAAAATGCCCGCGTGCGTTCTGACTTCGGATGCGCAAAGAACTCATCCGGTGGTGCCTGTTCGACAATCTCTCCACGATCCATAAAGATCACCCTGTCAGCGACAGTTCTGGCAAACCCCATCTCATGCGTCACGCACAGCATCGTCATCCCGGATTGCGCCAGCCCAATCATGGTATCCAGCACCTCTTTCACCATTTCTGGATCCAGCGCTGATGTCGGCTCATCAAACAACATTATCTTAGGTTTCATGCATAGGGAACGGGCGATGGCCACACGCTGCTGCTGACCGCCGGATATCTGCCCAGGGAATTTATTGGCATGTTCAGCAATACGCACACGCTCCAGATAATGCATTGCCAACGCTTCGGCCTCTTTTTTCGGCATCTTTTGAACCCAAATGGGGGCCAGCGTGCAGTTTTGCAGAACGGTCAGATGCGGGAACAGATTGAAGTGCTGGAACACCATCCCCACTTCCTGTCGTACACGGTCGATATTGCGAATATCTTCATTCAACTCGATACCATCAACCACAATACGCCCCTGCTGATGTTCTTCAAGATGGTTAATACAGCGAATAGTTGTGGATTTGCCTGAACCGGAAGGACCACAAAGTACGATACGTTCGCCCTGCTTCACCTTGAGATTGATATCCTTCAGGACATGAAATTGTCCGTACCATTTATTGACGTTTTCCAGCGTAATCATCGCGTCGGCAGGTGTCATAGTAATCTGGCTCATAATTTCCTCAGTGCGGTGTACGCCCGGTGTTAAAGCGCTTTTCCAGATGCTGGCTATAGCGCGACATGCTAAAACAGAAGATCCAGTAGATCAGGGCAGCGAAGACATATCCCTCGGTGGACATACCCAGCCAGACAGGGTCAACGGTAGCCTGCTGCACGCTGCTAAAGAGATCGAACAATCCGATGATGATCACCAGACTGGTATCTTTGAAGAGGGCAATGATCGTGTTGACCAGACCCGGAATGACCAGCTTGAGTGCTTGCGGGAGAATGACCAGACCCTGCGTTTTCCAGTAACCGAGTGCCAAAGATTCAGCGGCTTCGTACTGGCCTTTAGGCAATGCCTGCAGACCACCACGCACAACCTCAGCAACGTAGGCTGACTGAAACAGAATCACCCCGACCAGGGCGCGGATCAGTTTGTCTATCGTTGTGCCTTCTGCCATAAACAGCGGCAGCATGACCGACGACATAAACAGAACGGTGATAAGCGGTACGCCACGCCAGAACTCTATGAAAATAACGGAGAGGACGCGTACGACCGGCATTTTTGAACGCCGTCCCAGAGCCAGTAAAATCCCCCACGGCAGAGCGCCAGCGATCCCCACAGAAGCAATAATGAGCGTCAGCGTCAGTCCGCCCCACTGACGGGTTTCAACACGCTCGAGCCCCAGAAAACCGCCATACAACAATACCCAAACAATAATCGGATAAACAACAGCCCAGCTCGCAATGTATCGGCCACGGTGAGGAAGCTTTTTCCAGAACATTACGGCGATGGAGAGCAGACCGATAACCAGCGCCAGATTAATCCGCCAGCGCTGTTCATGTGGGTACAATCCATACATGAACTGACCAAAACGTTCGTGGATAAAGACCCAGCATGCACCCGCTTTCGTACAATCCGCGCGTGTGGAGCCCACCCAGTTCGCCTGCAGGAAAGCCCAGTTAAGCAGCGGCGGGATCAGTTCCCAGATTAACCACAGGCACACAATCGTCAGCAGGCTGTTACTCCAGCTGGAGAACAGGTTCTTACGTGCCCAGATAATGAAGCGCCCACCTGTTGTGCTGGCAGGACGCGAGGAGTGCGACAATATCGCTTTTGTCATCATGGATCCTTAGCGCTCAACCAGTGCTATACGGCGGTTATAAAGGTTCATCAACAATGAAATCATCAGACTGATGATCAGATAAACAGACATGGTAATGGCAATAGTTTCAATCGCTTGCCCGGTCTGGTTAAGCACGGTCCCAGCGAACAGTGACACCATATCGGGGTAGCCGATGGCTGCGGCCAGTGATGAGTTTTTGACAATATTGAGGTACTGGCTGGTCAGTGGCGGGATGATGACCCGTAAAGCCTGCGGAATAATGACCTGGCGAAGCGTCACGGTATTTGGCAAGCCCAGTGAGCGCGCCGCCTCGTGCTGCCCGTAAGGAACAGCCTGGATCCCGGAGCGGATGATCTCCGCAATAAATGCGGAGGTATAAATCGAGAGCGCCAGCGTCAGCGCGGCCAGTTCAGGAATTAACACCATGCCGCCCTGGAAGTTAAAACCACGCAGATGCGGAATATCCCAGTGCAAGGCTGCGCCAAAAAGCCAGTGGGCGACTGACGGCAGGCCAATAATCAGTGCAGCGCCAACCGGCCATGTTTTACGCAACTGTCCGGTTTTGATCTGATGCTTACGGTTATAGCGGAACACGCCGACAGAAATCGCGAGTGCAATAATTATTGCGATGATGAAGGCATAAAGCCCTTCAGCGACCTGCGGAGAGGGTATGTATAACCCGCGGTTGCTCAGAAAAAGAAGATCGAAAGCATCCACGGCCTGGCGAGGACCCGGAAGGTTACGCAGGACAGCGAAATACCAGAAGAAAATCTGCAGCAATGGCGGGATATTACGAAAGGTTTCGATATAAATGGTCGACAGTTTCCGCAGCAGCCAGTTTTCAGAAAGTCGGGCCAGACCAAGGAAAAAGCCGAGTACGGAAGCGAACACAACACAGAGCGCTGACACCAGCAGCGTATTCAGCAAACCTACGATGAATACGCGTCCATACGTATCGCCTTCCTGATAATCAACAAGATGCTGAACAATGCCAAAACCCGCGCTGCGATCCAGAAAGGCAAAACCCGAGGTGATGCCTCGGTTATTCAGGTTGGTAACGGTGTTGTGGATTAAATAAATGGCGATAACCACAACCACGACAACAGCAATAATCTGGAAAAGCCAGGCGCGGACCGCGGGATGAGAAAAGGACAGCGATCCTTTTACGGCTAAGCGGCGATGGGACATAAAAAACCTCGGTAACCATGACTCTGGACTGGGCACTGCGCTTGCAGTGCCCGTTACAGCAAAGACTTAACGTACAGGCGGCGCGTACTGAATACCGCCGTTATTCCAGAGATTGTTCTGGCCGCGTTTGATCTTCAGCGGGCTTTCCGAACCCACGTTGCGCTCAAAGATCTCGGCATAGTTACCGACCTGTTTAATGATGTTATAAGCCCACTTGTTATCCAGCTTCAGGTCCTTGCCGAAATCACCCTCTTTGCCCAGAAGATGTGCCATATCCGGCGTGGACGGATTAGCGGTTTTCTCATCGACGTTTTTCGAGCTGATGCCCATCTCTTCGGCATTCAGCATGGCAAACAATGTCCAGCGAACAATGGAGAACCAGTCCTCATCGCCGCGGCGAACGACGGGGCCAAGAGGCTCTTTGGAGATCACTTCAGGCAGGACAATCCACTCGGCAGGGTTGCTCAATTTGATGCGTAATGCGTAGAGCTGTGACTGGTCAGACGCCAGGGTATCGCAACGGCCTGACTCCAGCGCCTTAGCCGACTCATCGGAGCGATCAAAGGTGACTGGGGTGTACTTCATTTTATTGGATTTGAAGTAGTCCGCGACGTTAAGCTCTGTGTCAGTACCCGCCTGGATGCACACAGTCGCACCATCCAGCTCTTTAGCGCTTTTCAGACCGGCTTTATTGTGAGTAAGGAAGCCGATGCCGTCGTAATAGGTGACGCCGGTAAATGACATTCCCATTCCCGCGTCGCGCGAGGAGGTCCAGGTCGTATTGCGGGAGAGCATATCAACTTCGCCAGACTGTAGCGCAGTGAAACGTTCCTTCGCCGTCAGTGGAGTATATTTTACTTTGCTGTCATCACCGAAAACCGCTGCGGCAACGCCACGGCAGACATCAACGTCAATACCGGTAAACTTGCCGTTCGCGTCGGCATAGGAAAAGCCTGGCAAACCGTCACTGATACCACATTGTACAAAACCTTTCTTTTTAACGGCATCCAGCGTCGTGCCCGCCTGCGCCTGTCCGGCTACAGCAAACAACACGCTCGCGGCGGCCAGGCTGGCTATCATCGTCTTTTTCATAATGGATCCTGTGTGGCGAAATTTATCGTTATAGAGGCGTTTTAAAACGCTTTTACCTGTCTGTGGCTTTGGCCAACGTTTATAAAGCAAACGTAATGCCAGGTTTTGCGCTCGATTAAATAAAGACAAGTGAACGCATAATGCTGAGTGTAGACAGGCTTAAATAAATCGAATGCCCCGAAACGGTGCGAAATTCCAACCTGCGCCACAAATTAGAGCAAAAGTTGGTTGAAGGATAAGGTTAAAGCCAGAGGTAGTTTCTGCCGTGAATATTGGCAGGGTATTAAATGGATTTAATATGTGAATATCATCACGATGGAATTGGTAATTCGTCAAGATAAGCAATAAAGATGTGACGTAAATCTTATAAAAAATACCAAGCGTGAATAAAAGAGGGCTCTTTTTTTACTTATATGAAATTAGTGCACTATTTAAAAGCAAAAGCGCGGACAGAGCCGCGCTTTCAGGAATGAGTCATGCCCCAGTGGTTATTTGGTCAGAGCCACGATACCCAGCGTCAGACCCGCTATTGCGGCAGCACCGCCAGCGATAGCACCGGCTGTTTCCCAGTTATCCTGGGTGGTGCCTTTCATGCAGGTGTTGGTATGAACCAGTCGGCCTTGATCGTCGTATACCGGTACACATGGAGAATCGTGCGCGCAACCAGCAAGCAGCGCAGCGAGAAGTGCAACGGAAATGAATCTTTTCATGATGTTACCTCAGTGTTTTCTCACATTCGCCATAAAGCCAAAACGGCAATTAACGAATTAGAGGCTATTTTACCACCGGTAGAAGTTCGCGTTGCAGGGGGAATAATCTCAAATTATGTGAATTGTAAAAATCATGGAGAAAAATGAGCGACAAAAAGAATTAATGGAGAAAATATGAAGCTGAAGAAATTTAAAACTGTTGTTTACCTTAAATAAAAAGGCACCAGAGGTGCCTTTTAGGGATGGGTTATTCTTTATGGCTTGTGAATCGCCGACGGACAACCACGAAGAATACGGGTACGAAGAAGATAGCCAAAAGCGTTGCGGATAGCATTCCCCCCATAACGCCCGTACCGACGGCGTTTTGCGCGCCGCTCCCGGCACCGGTGCTTATTACCAACGGCATGACACCCAGAATAAAGGCCAGCGAAGTCATCAGGATAGGACGAAGGCGCATCCGGGACGCTTCCAGCGTCGCTTCAATTATCCCTTTGCCCTCCTTCTCCATCAGATCTTTGGCAAACTCTACAATCAGGATGGCATTTTTGGCCGATAATCCAATTGTTGTCAGAAGGCCGACCTGGAAATAGACGTCATTGTTCAGTCCTCGCAATGATGCTGCGAGAAGCGCGCCTATCACCCCCAATGGCACAACCAGCATGACGGAGAATGGAATAGACCAACTCTCATACAGCGCAGCCAGGCATAAGAACACCACTATCAGTGAGATAGCATACAACGCTGGTGCCTGGTTGCCTGAAAGTCGTTCCTGATATGACATACCTGTCCAGTCGTAGCCGATTCCAGAAGGCAGTTTTGAGGCGAGGCTTTCCATCATGACCATTGCTTCACCGGTACTTTTGCCTGGTGCGGATTCACCGAGGATCTCCATTGATGGCATGCCGTTGTAGCGTTCAAGGCGAGGAGAACCATACACCCAGTGGGCGTTGCTAAAGGCCGAGAACGGTACCATTTCACCATTTGCGCTACGCACGTAAAGGTTGTTGATGTCTCCCGGCAACATGCGGAAGCGGGCATCGGCCTGGACGTACACTTTTTTCACGCGGCCATGATCGATAAAGTCATTTACGTAAGTGCCCCCTAATGCCGTCGAGATTGTCTGGTTGACATCAGAGAGGCTGATACCCAGTGCCTGTGCTTTCTCCTGATCGACATCCAGTTTGAACTGAGGGGTATCTTCCAGACCGTTAGGACGCACTCGAACCAGCAGGTCGGGGTGCTCCTTTACCATGCCGAGCAGTTTGTTACGCGCCTGAGTTAACTGCGTATGTCCCAGGTTGGCCTGATCGATCAGTTCGAAATCGAACCCTGTTGCAGTCCCTAACTCGATAATTGCGGGCAGGTTAAAGGGAAACACGAGGCCATCTTTGATCTGGCTGAACGCTTTCGTCGCGCGACCTACAATGGCTTCAACGCTATTCTTCTCACCCGGGCGTTCTTCCCAGGGTTTCAGGCTGACGAAGGCGATACCGGAGTTTTGCCCCTGGCCGCTAAAGCTAAAACCATTAACGGTAAAGACGGACTCAACATTCGCTTTCTCTTTGGTCAGGTAGTAATCCTGAACCTGGTCGAGGACCTGCTGCGTACGCGTCTGGGTTGCACCTGCCGGGAGTTGAACCATCGTCATAAATACCCCCTGATCCTCTTCGGGCAGGAAGGAGGTAGGTAAGCGCAGGAAAAGCACCGCCATCCCACCGACAATAATGACGTACACCACCAGATAGCGCCCTGTCTTACGCAAAATACCACTCACGCTGTTGCTGTAGTGCTCCACGCTTTTATCAAAGAGCGCATTAAACCAGCCGAAGAAACCACCTTTTTTCTCATGATGGTCGCCGGATACGGGCTTAAGCAACGTTGCACAAAGGGCGGGCGTCAGGATTAGCGCAACCAGTACGGACAAGGCCATAGCGGAAACGATAGTCAGCGAGAACTGGCGATAGATTGCCCCCGTCGAGCCGCCAAAAAAGGCCATCGGAATAAAGACCGCCGAGAGCACCATGGCGATCCCCACCAGTGCGCCCTGGATCTGCTCCATCGACTTCTGCGTGGCCTCTTTCGGTGGCAGCTTGTCCTCGACCATGACACGTTCAACGTTCTCAACGACCACGATAGCATCATCGACCAACAGGCCTATCGCCAGCACCATCCCAAACATCGTCAGGGTATTGATGGAGAAACCAAACGCCGCCAGAACCGCGAAGGTACCCAGCAGAACGACCGGCACCGCGATAGTCGGGATGAGCGTCGCACGCAGGTTTTGCAGGAACAGGTACATGACCAGGAAGACGAGAATGATCGCCTCGAACAGGGTTTTCACCACTTCGTGGATGGAGATTTTCACGAACGGCGTGGTGTCATAGGGATAGACAACCTTCAATCCTTGCGGGAAGAATTGCTGCAGCTGCGCCAGCTTACTCTTAATTGCTGCCGCCGTATCCAGCGCGTTTGCCCCGGTTGCCAGCTTGATCCCGAGACCCGTAGCCGCCTGCCCGTTGATCTTGGTGACCATGTTGTAGTTTTCGCCGCCCAGCTCAATGCGAGCCACATCCTTCAGGTGCACCATGGAGCCGTCTTGGTTTACCTTCAGCGTCACGCGGCCAAACTCTTCCGGCGATTTTAGGCGGGTTTGCGCGATGATAGAGGCGTTCAATTGCTGGCCCGGAACAGATGGCGTTCCACCTAGCTGACCGGCCGCAATCTGGTCATTCTGCGTTTTCAGCTGATTGATAATATCCAAAGGCGTCAGCTGGTATTTATTCATCGCATTGCTGTCAAGCCAGATACGCATCGCATATTGCGCACCGAACAGCTGCACATCACCAACACCCGTTGTGCGACTAATCGCATCTTTCACATTCGACGCGACGTAGTCAGAGATATCATCCTGTGTCAGGTTTTTATTGTCCGATACAAAGCCCGCAACCAGCAGGAAGCTACTGCTGGATTTTTCAACGCCAATCCCTTGCTGCTGTACTTCTTGTGGCAGCAGCGGCATGGCGAGCTGAAGTTTGTTTTGAACCTGAACCTGCGCGATGTCCGGATCTGTACCCGACTCGAAGGTCAGAGTGATGGTGACGTTACCCGCAGAATCGCTGGTGGACGACATATACATCAGATTATCGATGCCGTTCATGTTCTGCTCGATAACCTGCGTCACGGTATCCTGCACCGTCTGGGCGTCAGCGCCAGGGTAGGTTGCTGTGATGGCAACAGCAGGAGGGGCGATGGTCGGATACTGCGCAACGGGCAGTTTCAGAATAGCCAGCCCGCCCGCAATCATCAAAATAATAGCGAGTACCCAGGCGAAAACCGGCCTTTGAATAAAGAAATTAGCCATGTCGTTGTCCTTAACTGGCAGGCGTTGCAGCGGTGTCAGGTGTCGCCACGACGGTGACGCCAGGACGGACTTTTTGCAGGCCGCTGACAATCACGCGGTCGCCATTTTTCAGCCCTTCCGTCACCAGCCAGCGGTCGCCAATCGCCTGAGGTGCAACGACGGTCCGCGATTCAACCTGGTTTTTATCGTTAACCACCATCACCGTTGCGTCACCGCGCGGTGTGCGGGTCACGCCCTGCTGCGGAACCAGAATGGCATTCGGCTGTGTGCCTTCATCAATGCGCGCGCGGACAAACATACCGGGTAAGAGTTGATGCTGAGGATTTGGGAAGATCGCGCGCAGGGTAATCGAACCGGTGCTTTCGTCGACCGTCACATCGGAGAACTGCAGCGTACCCTTCTGCGGGTATGGCTGACCGTTTTCCATCAATAGCTCAACGGTGCTGGTGGCGTCCCCTTTTTCCAGGCTGGTCTGTTTCAGGCGCATAAAATCATTGCTGGACTGAGTCACATCGACGTAGATGGGATCAAGCTGCTGTACCGTTGCCAGGGCGGTAGCCTGCCCGTTAGTGACGAGAGCCCCTTCAGTGACGCTGGATTTGCCGATACGTCCGTTGATGGGTGATGTCACTTTGGTATAGGCAAGATTGATGCGGGCGCTTTCAACACCGGCCTTCGCGGCAACGACGCTGGCATCGGCCTGTTGCGCCGTCGCCACTGCCTGATCGTATTCCTGCTTGCTGACATACTGGGTGCCGACCAGCGGGACATAGCGTTTCACCGTCAGATGCGCAATATTCGCTGCCGCCTGCGCTTTCGCCAGTTCGCCTTTCGCACTGTCATAGGCCGCCTGATACGTTGCAGGATCGATTTGATAAAGGGAGTCGCCTGCCTTCACATCACTGCCTTCTGTGAAGTTACGGCGCAGAATGATGCCGCTAACCTGAGGACGAACCTCCGCAACGCGATACGCATCTGTCCTGCCAGGAAGTTCCGTTGTGACTGCCAGTGGAGCGCTTTTGACAATGTGTACACTCACCTGAGGGGCTTGTGGATGTTGTTGCTGGTTTTCCTGCCCATCGCATCCGGTGAGCAGTGCGGCGCAGACAATAAAACCGGCTAAGGGTAAGAGTCTGAAATGATTCGTCATTACTGTTCCTTTAACTACCCATTAACCGATATTTGCCGTAAATCGGTGACAGGGGCAGGGTACAAATACAAAAATGTAGCTGCATATAATAATGAGGGTATTTAATGTTTTTTAATTTATAAGTGCGAATGAAGAGGGGGGGAAGACAAAAATCAGAATCAGACCGGGTCCATTAGACGATATACTTACGCATGAATAATCAAGTAAATGGGATTTAATGGTCTTATTCATATCCGGGGTGAATTTAATTACCTTCATACATTCATCTTAATTATAAATTAAGAGGATTGACTTTTTTTGTGCAAAATTAAAACCGATTTTAGGGAATACTTTGTTACCTGACTCCAAAATTAAGTCTTCAACGTGTGAATAACGAGTAACTGTCTATGGCGCGTAAAAAGAAAGAAGATGCCCAGAAAACCCGGCAATTGCTGATCGAGGCGGCAATCGGTGAGTTTGCTACCCGTGGCGTAGCCAACACGACGCTTACGGACATCGCTGATGCCGCAAAGGTTACGCGCGGCGCAGTCTACTGGCATTTTTCCAGTAAAGCCGAAATATTTAATGCCATTTGGGAGCAGCAGATCCCCCTGCGTGAAATTATTCGTGACAGGCTATCGCTCACCGAAAATGATGACCCATTGTTAATGCTCCGTGAGCAATTTATCACAGCGTTGCAATATATCGCGCGTGAACCACGGCAGTGTGCGCTTTTACAAATCCTGTATCATAAATGTGAATTTAAAAATGATATGATTTCAGAGTGTGAAATTCGTAAACGTATTGGTTTTAACAATGATTATCTGCGCGCGACGCTGGAGAATTGCATTTCACGGAAAGTGATTTCACCGCAGGTTAATGTTGATTTGACGCTGATCGTTCTCCATGGCTTTTTTAGCGGGATAATTAAAAACTGGTTAATGAATAGCGACAGTTTTAATCTTTATCAGCAGGCACCCGCTCTGGTCGACAACATCCTGGGGACACTCCCTGTGATACGCGTGTCGCCGCAGGATGACGTTTATACTTCCGCGCCGGGCAACATCTCCCCATGTTCACAAAGTGCCTCAATGGTTTGAGCACTGACCGGCTTACCTAACAGATAGCCCTGGAGCGTGTGACAGCCCAGCTCTGTCAGAAACGTTTGCTGTGCTTCGGTTTCCACACCCTCCGCCACCACTTTTAGATTGAGCGTTTTTGCCAGCGCCACGATGGCTGAGACAATGGTGGCATCTTCACTTTCCCCACTCAATTCCTGCACAAAAGCACGATCAATTTTCAGTTCACTGGCGGGTAGGCGCTTAAGGTATAGAAGGCTTGAATACCCGGTTCCGAAGTCATCAATGGAGGCTTTCACCCCGGCATTGGTCAGTTCTGTCAGTACCCGCACGCTTTCGTCAGGGTTGCTCATCGCTGTGGTTTCGGTCACTTCAAGGATCAGCATTTCCGGAGGGACGTCGTGACGGGTCAGGCAGTCGAGCACCGTTTTTACCAGTGAAGGTTGTTCAAACTGCAGCGTCGACAGGTTCACTGCCATCGACCAGTTACGGTGCCCCTGTAGGTGCCACTCACGCAACTGGCGACAGGCTTCATTGATAACCCAGTTACCGATGGGAATAATCAGACCCGTTTTTTCTGCCAGCGGCAGGAAGAGTTCGGGCGCCAATAATCCCTGCTTCGGATGCTGCCAGCGTAGTAGTGCTTCAAAACCGAGGAGGGGGCCAGCAGGTGCATGGAATTTAGGCTGATAGAGCAAACGAAGTTCATCGCGATCGATGGCCAGCCACAGATCGTTCATCAACTGCAGATGGGTCTGCGCCAGCGTATTCATGGAGGGCTGGAAAAAATGATACCCGTTCCGGCCCATATGTTTTGTGTGGTACATCGCCGCATCGGCATTGAACATCAGCTCGCGATCGGTTTGGCCGTCATGCGGGTAAAGCGCGATCCCAATGCTGAGGGTCACCACCAGTTCATAAGGTTCCAGGTTAAACGGGTTATCTATAGCGCGAACCAGCGAATTGGCCAGCGAGGCCGCATCATCCGGGCCTTCACTCTCCGCCAGCAGAACAAATTCATCGCCACCGATACGGGCGAGAGTGAACTGGCCCTTCAGTGGCAGCAACAACCGCTCCGTCACGGCGACCAAGAGTTTATCGCCGACATCATGTCCGTAGGCGTCATTGATGGTTTTAAACCCGTCGAGATCCATGAACATCAGCGCAAAGTGCGTACCCTCGCGGTCTGCTTTACTGATAGCCTGATCGAGTCTGTCTTCCAGCAGGATACGGTTGGGCAAACGCGTCAGGGTATCGTGCAGCGCCAGTTGCGCGAGTTCCCGGTTCGCTTCTGCAAGCGACGAGGCCAGAAGGGCAGTACGTGCCTGAAGGCGGGCATCCAGCATCGACACCAGCAGGGTGATCCCGAGAATAGAGAGTGCGACGACGCTGACCAGCACCGCCAGCCAGCTCCCGTTGATACCTTCATGGTGAACCATTGTGGACATCGGAAACTGCGCCGCTTTCATGCCTGCATAGTGCATCCCGGCAATCGCAATTCCCATCGTGATGGCGGCCCCCATGCGCATCAGCACGACCTGCGCGGCTTCGTGACGCAGGCGGAAGGTCAGCCATAATGCTGCGAGTGAAGCGGCAAGCGCAATCGCGACCGAAATGGCCACCCAGACCTTGTCCCAGATAATCCCGGGCATCACTTCCAGCGCCGCCATGCCGGTGTAATGCATGGCAACAATACCGCTTCCCATCACCAGCGCGCCGGGCAACAGTCGGCGCAAGCGTAATTGCTCGCAGCTCACGAGCCATAGCGCAAAAAGCGACGAACCCACGGCGATAAGCATGGATAACACCGTCAGGGAGGCGTTGTAGCTCATGCTCATGGAGAGGTCCATCGCCAGCATGCCGATAAAATGCATGGCCCACACGCCAATACCCATTGCAATACCGCCGCCAGCCAGCCAGACGCGGGCAGCGACGCCCTGGCTCCCGGCAACGCGTGCAGCCATGTTCAGCGCGGTATACGCAGCAAGGATGGCAATAACAAAGGAGAGGACTACCAGGATATGATTGTATTGGCTGACCAGCATGGACGGTTCTACTCGAGTGTGAGGTTACGCAAGAGCGGTTGGGAAGGGCGAGACATTATCACCGTAAGGTAATGACTCAAAGGGATTTAAATCCCCGTTTTTACTGTGTGATTATCGTGTTTTTGGCGATGTTCGCAGGCTAGTCGAGCTCAGCGCAATTGACCAGTTTTAGAGGATTCACGGAATTCATATTGCGGCACTTATCGGTTTCGGTGCTCATCAGTTCAATCCACTGCATCAGCAGCGCATCGAAAATGAAAACAGAGACAGCAAAAACAACCAGCCACCAGTATTTACGAATCATTGTGCCATTCCGCAGGAAAGAACCAGTAAGGTGCTGGAAATATACACGAAAAGTCGCGCTTTAAAAGCGGGAGAGGTGAAGGTTTACAAAGCGTTGACGGTTGCCATTATGGGCAATAAAAAAGGCGCTTCCCCATGCCGAAGAGCGCCTTTTTAAACAAGCATTTAACTGATTAGTATCAGTTCATGCCGTATTTTTTCAATTTCTTACGCAGAGTACCACGGTTGATACCCATCATCAGCGCAGCGCGGGTCTGGTTACCGCGGGTGTATTGCATCACCATGTCCAACAGTGGCTGTTCAACTTCAGCCAGTACCAGCTCATACAGGTCATTAACATCCTGACCGTTCAGTTGAGCAAAATAGTTCTTCAGTGCCTGTTTAACCGAGTCACGCAGGGGCTTTTGAGTTACCTGGTCCTGGGAGTTAACGGTAGATACGGTCAGTACGTCAGAATTTACGCGTTGTTCGAACATAGTTCTGTCAGCTCTTTATTTCATTACGCAAGATTTTCGAAGTATGCCTCCAACGCCTCCAGCTGTACGCTGGCATCCTCTATGGCGTTGAATGTGCGCCGAAACTGGTCATTTGGAGCGTGCTCCTGGAGATACCAGGAGACGTGTTTACGCGCAATTCGGTACCCTTTTGCCTGACCGTAGTGGTCATGCAGTTCCCGAACATGCGAACAAAGCAAGCGCTTAACCTCTGCCAGAGGCAGCGGAGCAAGCAGCTCCCCAGTGTCCAGATAATGCTGGATTTCCCGAAAGATCCAGGGTCTTCCCTGAGCGGCACGTCCTATCATCAGAGCATCAGCTCCCGTATAGTCGAGCACAGCTCTGGCTTTAAGCGGGTCAGTAATGTCACCATTCGCGATAATCGGAATGGAAACTTTCTGCTTAACTGCCCGAATGCTGTCGTATTCAGCTTCACCGTTGAACAAACAGGCGCGAGTGCGTCCATGAATGGTCAGGGCCTGAATGCCACAGTCTTCGGCCAGTTGGGCAATCTCTACACAGTTACGGTGTTCCGGCGACCAACCCGTGCGAATCTTTAACGTAACAGGAACGTCCACTGCGCTGACAACCGCCGTCAGGATTGACTTCACCTGGTCGGGGTATTGCAGAAGGGCTGAACCTGCAAGCTTGCGATTCACTTTCTTGGCCGGGCAACCCATATTGATATCAATAATTTGGGCACCACTTTCCACGTTGATACGCGCGGCGTCTGCCATCTCTTCAGGCACGCTTCCGGCAATTTGCACGGTGCGAATACCTGGCTCATCCACATGCACCATCCGCAAACGGGACTTATCGCTTTCCCACACTTGTGGGTTAGACGACATCATCTCGGAAACGGTTAATCCTGCTCCCATCTCGTAGCACAACGTCCTGAACGGCCGGTCGGTAATACCTGCCATTGGCGCTGCGATCAGGCGATTTCTGAGCTGGTGGTGTCCGATGCGCATGAGTTAAGAAATGACCATACTGTGACTGCAAGGCGGCGTATATTACGCATTTTTTGCACGAGATGAAAGGCCAAACTTTGAACAATCCACTGCTGTAGATCAAGGAATCGCCGCTAAGACTATTCGGGGAAAATTATTCACTATTTAAATCATTGTGTTATGCATTAATGGTTATTTTATGGGCGCTTACAATTTCCCGTAACTTCTCATCATTTCTGAATAAATGAATCACTTCAGCGGGATAATCTGCTGTTTTTAACAGCAGATTATCCCGCTTCTTTGCGATCTGCGTCGCATTTTAGAACATCATCTCAGCGCGAAAAATGCACATTATTCAACGACGACGCGGCCATGAAGTGACTGTACCGGACGGTTATTATCGTGATGCATCGTGTGGGTGAATTTATCCAACTGTTCTGCTGAGACGGTCAGCGGATGCTTGAGCACAATCCAGGTGACGCCCTCGGAGCACGGTGGGGTGGTGAGTGACCCGCTAAAGCGCCAGTACGTCTTATCTTTTGGCAGCAGCTGGTTCATGTCGAGGTTTGGCTTGATGCTGACGTTCTGGTCAACCTGGCCCGGCATCACGCCCCAGAGTTTATCCAGCTCAGCGTTAGCGGTACCTTGATTAAACATCACGGCAACCACCACCAGCTCACCCTTCTCGTTCTTATGCACCAGATGCATTTCCATTGCGAACGCCTTACCGTGCACCGTGTTTTCACTCGGCGCGTGGAAGTGGAACTGCTGTAAGGTCCAGGTTTGGTTATCGAGGGTAATGCTGTCGCGGGTGTCTGCCTTTTCAACGGCCTGAATAGTATGTCCGTTGTTTGTCAGCGTAACGGGGCCGTCAATATAGTGTGTTTCCAGGGGGGAGAGGTGTGCTTTCGCGGTGGAATCGATGTTAATGGGAGACTGGTTCATCCCGTTTTTACAGGTCTTGTACGCCTCGTCCAGTTCGCCCCAGTGCTCCGGTGCGCCTTCTCCTTGATAGCTCCAGTGTGATGCGATAGCGGAAGCCGAGACCATGCTCAGCGCCAGCAGTGCTGCCTTGCCATAAACGTGTTTCATTACATTCTTCCTGTGAATTTTATTATTCAAATCAAAATTAAAACGCATGATTTGTGTGGTTATTTTAGCGGAGACAGGTGAAAGGCGGGAGAAATATCAGAGGGAAAAAGGCGTGGTCAGAGGACCACGCCAAAGGCTTATTTTTTACGACCGGTAATGCGGCACCACTCTTCTTTCTCAACCACCGGGTCGAGCGCGAAGAGATCGGCATAGGCTTCACAGACGCTGTCAGCCTGGCTTGCCAGAATACCAGAAAGCCCCAGCAGACCGCCCTCAACGGGCAGCACGCTGATTAACGGTGCCAGTTCACGTAATGGGCCAGCCAGGATGTTTGCCACTACCACGTCGGCTTTCATGGCCTCAGGTTGAGCATCAGGCAGATACAGCTCCAGACGGTCGGAAACACCGTTACGTTCGGCATTATCGCGGCTGGCCTGAATCGCCTGCGGATCGATATCGATCCCGATGGCTTTTGCCGCGCCCAGTTTCAGGGCAGCAATCGCAAGGATCCCGGAACCGCAGCCGAAGTCGATCACTGTCTTGCCTTCCAGATCCAGTCCGTCCAGCCACTGCAAACAGAGTGAGGTTGTTGGATGGGTGCCGGTCCCAAACGCCAGACCCGGATCAAGCATCACGTTGACCGCATTCGCGTCCGGAACGTCGCGCCAGCTTGGGCAAATCCATAAACGCTTGCCGAACTGCATCGGGTGGAAGTTATCCATCCACTCGCGTTCCCAGTCTTTGTCTTCCAGCTGTTCGATTTTATGCACAAAGCCTGCGCCCAGCAGCGGATGGTTTTCCAGAAGGGCAACCACCTCTTTCATATCGGTTTCCGCATCGAACAGGCCGATAACGTCGGTATCACCCCACAGGCGGGTTTCGCCCGGCAGCGGCTCAAAGACCGGCGTGTCATGCGTGTCCTGGAAGGTGATTGAGACCGAACCGGCCTCCATCAGCGCATCGCTCAGCTCTTCGGCATTCGCGCCGGTTGTGTTCAGTTTTAGTTGGATCCACGGCATGGCAAAACTCTTTATTTATCAGTAGAAATCATAGCGGGTTGTGGAACGGGCTGACCGAAACGGTTCCCCACCACAAACGCCAGTAAACTTAGCAGTAACGAAGGCACAATCGGATGGAAGCCCAGATACTGAATTTTAAATGTTGCGAGCACGGCGTAAAGCACGCCGCCGACAATCATGGCGCTCAGCGCGCCTGCAGCATTCGCGCGCTCCCAGTAGAGCCCTAACACCAGCGGCCACAGGAAGACGGCTTCAAGTCCACCAAATGCCAGCAGATTCAGCCAGATGATCATCTCCGGTGGGCGCCATGCGGCTAACAGCAGCAATGCGCCTAACACCAGCGTAATAACGGCCGACATGCGCTTCAGGCGTCGCTCATTTTTGACCTGCTCCGGGCGCAGGTTCAGATAAAGATCTTTAATGATCGTAGCGGAACTTTGCAGCAGCTGAGCGTTGATTGTCGACATGATGGCGGCCATCGGTGCGGCAAGGAAAATCCCGGCAGCGAACGGCGGAAGCACTTTGACCATCAGCGTTGGGATCACCAGATCCGGCACGGTGAGATCGGGGATCACCGCGCGCCCTAATGCGCCCGCCAGGTGCATACCAAACATCAGGATCGCGACAACGATAGTGCCGATAATGATACCCCGGTGCACGGCTTTGCTGTCTTTATAAGAGATACAGCGCACGGCCGTATGCGGCAGACCGATAACCCCAAAGCACACTAATACCCAGAACGAGGTCATAAATGCTGGAGAAAGGATGTCATCGGCGCCCTGCGGCGAAACCAGTTTTGGATCGATCGCCTCGAGCGTTTCAACCGCATGGCTCAGGCCGCCCGCGGCGTGGACGATGCCGACCAGCAGGACGATAGTGCCGATAAGCATAACCATGCCCTGCATCGTGTCGTTCAGCACGCTGGCGCGGAATCCACCAAACGCGGTATACAGCGCAATGCTGACCCCGAAGATGATCAGGCCTGTCTCGTAGGGGATCCCGGCAGCCGTTTCCAGCAGGCGCGCCCCACCGATAAACTGTACCGTCATCGCGCCAATAAAGGCCACCAGCAGGCTTAAGCTGGCCAGCCACACCAGTAAACGGCTCTGGTAACGTGCAAACAGCATATCGTTGAGCGTCACGGCATTGTAACGGCGCGCCAGAATGGCAAATTTTTTGCCCAGTATGCCGAGCGAAAGCCAGACGGCAGGCAGCTGGATCATTGCCAGCAGCACCCAGCCTAACCCGTACTTATAGGCGGCACCGGGTCCACCGATAAATGAACTGGCGCTGATGTAGGTCGCGGTCAGCGTCATGGCCAGCACCACGCCGCCCATCGAGCGGCTACCGAGGAAATACTCGTTCAGGAAGCTACCTGTCGTGCGTTTCCGCATGGCGTAAACGGATAAACCAAACACCACTAACAAGTACGCGATAAGCGGCAGAATGACTTCAAGCTGCATCATCGTCCTCCAGCGGAATATCGCGGTAGATGAATTTGACCATTGCCCAGCACAGCAGGATAAACACCACAGGCACCAGCAGGCAGGCCATTTCGAACCAGTGCGGCAGGCCGGTGATGCCAATAGCGGAGTCTGGTAAGTAAGCAGTTACTAACCATGCGGCAAGATAGAGAAGGGTCAGCCACAGCGCCCAGCGCGCTTCTTTATGGGCCTGAACAAAACGTTTGTCCATTTTTTGTCCCTTGTGGATGAAGAAAGCGGGGATTGTACATGATGAGGCTTTCCAGGCCCCAGAAATAAAAAAGGCCGGATAATCCGGCCTTTTCGCGTTGCTGCAGTCTTACTTCTCGTGCAGACCGAGTTTTTTCTCCAGATAGTGGATGTTAGTCCCACCATTCTGGAAGTGCTCGTCGCTCATGATGCGCATCTGCAGATCGACGTTGGTTTTGATACCGTCGATGATCAGCTCCTGCAGGGCGTTCTTCATGCGGGCAATCGCCACGTCACGGTTTTCGCCGTAGCAGATAAGCTTACCGATCATTGAGTCATAGTACGGCGGTACGGTGTAGCCGGCGTAGATATGAGACTCCCAACGCACACCAAAGCCACCCGGCGCGTGGAAGCGCGTGATTTTACCCGGGCTTGGCAGGAAGGTATTCGGGTCTTCGGCGTTGATACGGCATTCCACCGCATGGCCTTTCACCACAACTTCTTCCTGTTTGATGGACAGCGGCTGGCCTGCAGCGATACGCAGCTGTTCTTTGATCAGGTCAACGCCGGTGATCATTTCTGTCACAGGGTGTTCAACCTGAATACGGGTGTTCATTTCGATGAAATAGAACTCGCCGTTTTCGAACAGGAACTCAAAGGTACCTGCACCGCGATAGCCGATATCGACACACGCTTTGGAGCAACGCTCGCCGATATAGCGACGCAGTTCCGGGGTAATGCCCGGTGCTGGCGCTTCTTCGACCACTTTCTGGTGACGACGCTGCATGGAGCAGTCACGTTCTGCCAGATAGATGGCGTTACCCTGACCGTCAGCCAGCACCTGAATTTCGATGTGGCGTGGGTTTTCCAGGTATTTTTCCATGTACACCATGTCATTGCTGAAAGCGGCTTTCGCTTCTGCTTTGGTCATGGAAATGGACTGAGCCAGTTCAGCATCGCTGCGCACAACGCGCATACCGCGACCGCCGCCACCGCCGGACGCCTTGATGATAACCGGGTAGCCAATGCGTTTAGCATGAGCACGGTTAGCATCCATGTCGTCGGTCAGAGGGCCGTCAGAGCCGGGTACGGTTGGAACACCGGCTTTTTTCATCGCGGTGATTGCAGACACTTTGTCACCCATCAGGCGAATGGTGTCGGCTTTCGGGCCGATGAAGATAAAGCCAGAGCGTTCAACCTGCTCAGCAAAGTTGGCGTTCTCAGAGAGGAAGCCGTAACCCGGATGAATTGCCACCGCGCCGGTGATTTCAGCGGCGCTGATGATAGCCGGGATGTTCAGATAGCTTTTTACGGACGGAGCCGGGCCAATACAGACCGTCTCATCCGCCAGCAATACGTGTTTTAAATCGCGATCCGCGCTTGAGTGCACGGCCACGGTCTTGATGCCCAGTTCTTTACAGGCACGAAGAATACGCAGTGCAATCTCGCCACGGTTGGCGATAACAATTTTATCCAGCATGTTCGCCTCGTTACTCGATGACGACCAGCGGCTCGTCAAATTCTACCGGCTGACCACTTTCGACCAGAATCGCTTTCACAGTACCTGACTTGTCAGCTTCGATCTGGTTCATCATTTTCATCGCTTCAACGATGCACAGGGTATCGCCTACGTTGACTTTCTGACCCACTTCGATGAACGCCTTCGCGTCCGGGCTCGGGGTGCGGTAGAAAGTACCAACCATTGGGGAACGTACGATGTGACCACTGATTTCTGCAGCTGCTGCAGGTGCGGCTTCTGCGGCTGGCGCAACGGCTGCGGAAAGCGCAGGCTGCTGCACTGGCGCAGCATAAGCTTGCTGCATTACCGGGAAGCTAGCGGCTGGGGCTGCACGGCTGATGCGTACAGACTCTTCGCCTTCAGAAATTTCCAGTTCGGAGATGCCTGATTCTTCAACCAGCTCGATCAGTTTTTTAATCTTACGAATATCCATGAGTGGGTTCCGTACTCTTGTTTAGTTTGATTGTGACAAGCGTTTTACCGCTGTCTGTAAAGCGTATGAATAACCGTCTGCACCCAGACCACAGATCACGCCAGCAGCGATATCTGACAGATAGGAATGGTGGCGGAACGGCTCTCGGGCGTGCACGTTACTCAGGTGGATCTCGATAAACGGGATACTCACCGCGAGCAGTGCGTCGCGAATAGCTACACTGGTGTGCGTAAACGCGGCCGGATTGATCAGGATATAGTCCACATTGTCTTTAGCCTGATGAATACGGTCGATGATTGCGTACTCCGCATTTGACTGAAAATGGTCCAAATCGACATTCAGCGAAGCTGCTTCCGTCATCAGACGGTTAACAATTTCACTCAATGTTAGCGTGCCGTACTTCTCTGGCTCACGGGTGCCGAGCATGTTCAGGTTCGGTCCGTTCAAAACTAAGATCTGGAATTTATCCGCCATTGTGCCGCTATCTCCTGCGAATTTCCGGTAAAAAACAAAATATACCTTCGATGCGCGATTGTCACCTAATCAGAGTCTGAAAACTCCATCAGGAAAACCAAAGTCGCACATTATAACGATTTCGTAGCATTTGGCAGCTAAATACTGGTCTTATCAGGGAAGATTATCAACCGCTATCGGAAAAAGATTCACGGTCGATAAGTAATCTGCGGGAAAACGCACAGTTTCGCGAACTATCGCAACCACTGGCGGAACTTCTTGTAACGCCACGCTAAAAGCGCCAGTGCCAGCAGGGCATAGATGACCGGCTGAGGTGATAAAATCTTCACTGACCACAGGTAGTGGATGGGCGCGAGGATCGCGACAAGATAGACGAAGTTATGCAAGAGCTGCCAGCGCCTGCCCAGTTTTCGCTGGGCATATTGCGTGGAGGTCAGCGCTAATGCCAGCAACACCAGCCAGCTGACGATACCCAGCGTCAAATACGGGCGCGTAACCAGCTCGCGGCCTAACAGTGCCAGATTATTAATGCCCAACTCCAGAAGCGCGTAGCTGGTGAGGTGCAGCGTCGCCCAGGCAAAACACCATAACCCCAGCAGCCGACGGGTGCGTATCAAAAGTGGCTGTTTAGCGTAGCGTGCCAGCGGCGATATCAGCAAGGTTGCCAGTAAAAATTTCAGAGCCATCCTACCGGTAAAATGTTGAATATCTTTCGCTGGATCGGCGCTGAATGCGCCGTGACTGACCGCCCAGAACAGCCAGATAAAAGGAAGCAGCCCGGCCAGGTGCAATAACACTTTGAGCCAGGTGATATGCTTAACGGTTAAACGCACTCAGAAGTTCTCCCGTAAATTCAGCCCGCGATAGAGTGACGCCACTTCATCCGCGTAGCCGTTAAACAGCAGCGTAGGCTGACGCTTCACATCCAATGCGCCGCCAGAGCCGATAAACCGCTCGGTGGCCTGCGACCAGCGCGGATGGTCAACATGGGGGTTCACGTTAGCAAAAAAACCGTACTCGCCGGGGGCCGCCAGGTTCCAGGTGGTCGGCGGACGTTCGCGGGTAAGCTTAATGCTGACGATAGATTTAATCCCCTTAAAACCGTATTTCCACGGTACGGTCAGGCGAACAGGCGCACCGTTTTGCGGTGGAAGCGCTTTGCCGTAAACCCCAACGGTCAGCAGGGTGAGCGGATGCATGGCTTCGTCGAGGCGTAACCCCTCCACATAAGGATACTCAAGCCCGCCGCCGATGAATCGGTCCTTCTGGCCTGGCATCTCGTCCGGGGCGTAGCGCGTCTGGAAGGAGACGTATTTTGCATTGCTGGTGGGTTCAACCAGCGCCAGCAGCTTGTGCAGCGGGAAGCCGACCCAGGGCACCACCATCGACCAGGCCTCCACGCAGCGCATGCGATAGATACGTTCTTCGAGCGGGAAACGTGTGGTGAGGTCGTGATGATCCAGCGTGAGGGGCTTTGCTACCTCGCCGTCGATTTTCAGGGTCCACGGATCGGTTTTCATGCTGCCTGCATTGGCGGCAGGATCGGCCTTATCCAGACCAAATTCGTAGAAGTTGTTATAGCCGGTAACTTTATCTTCCGGCGTGAGCGTCAGTTTGTTTTGCCATTCGGCCGGTTTCGTAAAGGTGAGCGGGGCACCGGAAGGGGCTTTCGGACGATCGTTGCCTTTAAACCAGTCGAGCAGATCGGCATGAGCCGCAGGAGTAAGGGTCAGCGCAGTGGCGCTGATGCCAAGCATTTTCAGGATCTGGCGGCGCTGTAACATAAAGACAGATTCTGACGTTACGTCGGCTTCCGTCAGTTTTCGGTTTTTCATGGCATCCTCCGTCATGCGTTTTTCTAAGCATGACGGAGGAGAAGCGTTAGCGCGAATATGTCACGAAAAATTGAAGATTAGGCAATTTTTACCAGCGCACGACCGTGGAACTGGTTATCCATGATTTTACTGGCATATTCAGATGCCTGGCTGAGCGTAATCTCAGTGGCGCTCTGGGTATAGAATGATTCAGGGAGGTCGCGCGCCAGACGTTCCCAGGCTTCTGCACGACGGGTAGACGGCGTCATCACGGAATCTACACCCTGCAGGCGAACGTTACGCAGAATGAATGGCATCACGGTGGTTGGCAGGGCAAAACCGCCCGCCAGGCCACAGGCCGCCACGCAGCCGCCGTAGTTCATCTGTGCCAGCACTTTCGCCAGGACTTTGTCACCGACGGTATCCACTGCTCCCGCCCAGATCTGTTTTTCCAGCGGGCGAGTTTCGGCAAACTCTTCGCGGCCCAGAATGCGGTTGGCACCGAGTTGACGCAGATAGTCATGGGTGCTTTCGCGGCCAGACACAGCAGCAACCTGATAACCCAACTTGTGCAGCAGCGTCACCGCCGTGCTACCCACGCCACCGCTGGCACCGGTCACGACAATCTCACCGGACTCTGGACGAATACCAGCATCTTCCAGCGCCATCACGCACAGCATGGCGGTAAACCCTGCGGTACCGATGATCATCGCTTTGCGACCATCCAGTCCTTTTGGCAGCGGTACCAGCCAGTCACCTTTCACGCGGGCTTGTGAGGCCAGCCCGCCCCAGTGATTTTCTCCCACCCCCCAGCCCGTGAGCAGTACTTGCTGACCCGCATGGAAGCGAGGATCTTCGCTGGTATGCACGCGGCCCGCAAAATCGATCCCTGGCACCATCGGGAAATTTCGGATGATTTTACCCTTACCGGTAATTGCCAGTGCATCTTTGTAATTTAAACTGGACCAGTCGATATCGACGGTTACTTCGCCTTCGGGCAGTCGACTCTCTTCAATGGCTTGCACCGAGGCAAGCGTTTTGCCGTCCTGCTGTTCTAAGATCAAAGCCTGCATACAGGGTCCCCATTACGATTAAGATGATTGGAAAATAACGTCCGAAGACTATACTCGCTCAGTGCAACGCTATGCCGATTTAACGCAATAAATTGCCAGATACACCCGATTTGGTAGTATGCCGCATCTCAAATGCAAGTTAGCGCTTACTCGCTACCCCATCAACCCACGGAGTAATCTCAAGGATGCGATTAACGACGAAGTTCTCGGCTTTTATCACCCTGCTAACGGGGTTAACGATTTTTGTCACCCTGATTGGCTGCTCCTTAAGTTTTTATAATGCCATCCAGGACAAGCTGGTTAATCGGGTAGAGTCGGTTGCATCGGTTATTGATACGCGTTTGATTACAACTTCATTCCCGGCACTGTCGCCAGAGCTGGATGAGCTGATGGTGCCGGTTGATATTGTTCGGGTCGATATCGTCCAGGGAAAGCAGACAGTGTTCAGTCACACCCGGCGGGGGAGCTACCGTCCAGCCGGTACGGTCAGTCATTATCGGGTCGTCACGGTCGATTCGCTTAAACATCCGGGTATGACCATTCGCATGGTCTATCAAGATCCGATGGCCAACTATTTTCACTCGTTGATGACCACCGCGCCTCTCACCATTGCTGTTGCTTTTATCGTGCTGCTTATTTTTCTGGCGGTTCGTTGGTTGCGCCGTCAGCTTGCCGGACAAGAATTGCTTGAAACACGCTCCGTAAGGATCCTGAACGGCGAGCGTGGCCCGCAGGTGCGGGGCTCGGTCTATGAATGGCCGACGCGCACCAGTAGCGCACTGGATGTGTTGCTCTCAGAAATCCAGTTCGCCAGCGACCAGCGTAGCCGCATGGACACGCTAATCCGCTCTTACGCGGCACAGGATAATAAAACCGGTCTGAATAACCGTCTCTTTTTTGATAATCAGCTGGCGACGTTGTTGGATGACTCCGAAAAGGTGGGTACCCACGGCGTAGTCATGATGGTCCGCTTGCCTGATTTCGATCTGCTGCGCGACACCTGGGGACAGCGTGTGGCGGAAGAGAACCTCTTTACGCTGATCAATCTCCTGTCTACTTTTATCATGCGCTACCCCGGGGCGCTGCTGGCACGTTATCACCGGAGCGACTTTGCCGTGTTATTGCCGCACCGCACGTTGAAAGAGGCGGAAAGTATCGCCAGCCAGCTGCTGAAAGCCGTCGATTCGCTGCCGCAAAGCAAAATGCTCGACAGAGACGATATGGTTCATATGGGGATCTGTGCCTGGCGCGGTGGGCAATCGACTGAGCAGGTGATGGAGCATGCGGAAGCCGCTACCCGCAACGCCGTATTGCAGGGCGCAAACGGATGGGCGGTTTACGACGATTCGCTGCCGGAAAAAGGACGCGGAAACGTGCGCTGGCGTACTTTGATTGAGCAAATGCTCAGTCGTGGCGGGCCACGGATCTATCAAAAACCGGCGGTCCTGAAAAATGGAAATGTGCACCACCGCGAGTTGATGTGCCGTATTTTTGACGGCTCGGAAGAGGTTATTTCTGCTGAATACCTGCCGATGGTGCTGCAATTTGGATTATCCGAAGAGTATGACCGCCAGCAGATAACCCGGGTGATTCCGTTTTTATCGTTTTGGCCGGAAGAAAACCTGGCATTACAGGTTACCGTAGAGTCGTTAATACGCCCGCGTTTTCAACGCTGGCTGCGCGATACTTTAATGCAATGCGAAAAATCGCAACGCAAACGCATTATTTTTGAACTTGCTGAGGCGGATGTAGGTCAACACATCAGCCGGTTGCGTCCGGTGGTGCGTTTGATCAATGCGTTGGGTGCGCGAGTAGCGGTCACGCAGGCCGGTTTAACGCTGGTCAGTACCCGTTGGATCAAGGAGCTGGATGTTGAGTTATTAAAGTTACATCCAGGTCTGGTAAGGAATATCGAAAAGCGCACGGAAAACCAGCTGCTGGTACAGAGTCTGGTGGAAGCATGCAAAGGAACGCAAACGCAAGTATTTGCCGCAGGCGTGCGTTCGCGAAGTGAATGGCAGATGTTGACAGAGCGCGGTGTAACAGGAGGTCAGGGGGATTTTTTTGCCGCCTCTCAGCCGCTTGACACCAATGTGAAAAAATATTTGCAAAGATACTCTGTTTGACCTGCCGTTTAATTTGTTTTCACGTAGAATATCGCGCCTGTAGCTTTGAGTATGACGAGCAAAACGCCAGTGAACGACCTTTAACGGGTTACAAATGAACATGAGGGACGCTGCTGTTTACTCAGCCCTGAGGGAATCCGGGGATGCATTTGTAACAAAGGAAACGTACTGCACAAATTTTCACCGCTGCAGATGATTTTTGCGCCTTGTCGCTGCTGCGTGTGGTTGGTAAAGTAAGCGGATTTTGTTTTCCGCCCCAGCTTTCAGGATTATCCCTTAGTATGTTGAAAAAATTTCGTGGCATGTTTTCCAATGACCTGTCCATTGACCTGGGTACCGCGAATACCCTTATTTATGTAAAAGGACAAGGCATCGTATTGAATGAGCCTTCTGTTGTGGCCATTCGTCAGGATCGTGCTGGCTCGCCAAAAAGCGTGGCCGCAGTGGGTCATGACGCGAAGCAGATGCTGGGTCGTACCCCTGGCAACATTGCCGCAATCCGCCCAATGAAAGACGGCGTTATCGCTGACTTCTTCGTGACTGAAAAAATGCTTCAGCACTTCATTAAGCAGGTTCACAGCAACAGCTTCATGCGCCCAAGCCCGCGTGTGCTGGTGTGTGTGCCCGTTGGCGCGACTCAGGTTGAACGTCGCGCAATCCGTGAATCCGCACAGGGTGCCGGTGCACGTGAAGTGTTCCTGATTGAAGAACCAATGGCTGCGGCAATCGGTGCGGGTCTGCCTGTTTCCGAAGCGACCGGTTCTATGGTGGTGGATATCGGTGGTGGTACCACTGAAGTGGCCGTTATCTCCCTGAACGGCGTGGTGTACTCCTCTTCCGTGCGTATCGGTGGTGACCGTTTCGACGAAGCCATCATTAATTACGTGCGCCGTAACTACGGCTCTCTGATTGGTGAAGCCACCGCAGAGCGTATTAAGCACGAAATCGGTTCTGCTTACCCAGGCGATGAAGTTCGCGAAATCGAAGTTCGCGGTCGTAACCTGGCTGAAGGCGTTCCACGCGGCTTTACCCTTAACTCCAACGAAATCCTGGAAGCGTTGCAAGAGCCGCTGACCGGTATTGTGAGCGCGGTAATGGTTGCGCTGGAACAGTGCCCGCCAGAGCTGGCGTCCGATATCTCCGAGCGCGGTATGGTTCTGACCGGTGGTGGTGCGCTGCTGCGTAACCTCGACCGCCTGTTAATGGAAGAGACAGGAATTCCTGTCGTAGTTGCAGAAGATCCACTGACTTGCGTAGCCCGTGGTGGTGGCAAGGCGCTGGAAATGATCGACATGCACGGCGGCGACTTGTTCAGCGAAGAGTAGTCATTGTGAAAGGGTAGCGCATTGCTACCCTTTCTCTCTGACGCGAGAATACGCATAGCCTATGAAGCCAATTTTTAGCCGTGGCCCATCGCTACAGTTTCGCCTTATCCTGGCGGTTCTGGTTGCGCTTGGGGTCATTATTGCTGATAGCCGCCTCGGTACGTTCAGCCAGATCAGAACGTACATGGATACCGCCGTCAGTCCTTTCTACTTTGTATCAAATGGTCCCCGTGAACTGCTCGACTCCGTTTCTCAAACGCTGTCTTCACGCGACCAACTCGAACTCGAAAACCGGGCATTACGTCAGGAACTGCTGCTGAAAAACAGCGAACTGCTGATGCTGGGACAGTACAAGCAGGAAAACGCGCGTCTGCGCGAGCTGCTTGGCTCGCCGCTGCGTCAGGATGAGCAGAAAATGGTCACGCAGGTGATCTCTACCGTCAACGATCCGTACAGCGATCAGGTGGTGATCGACAAAGGCAGCGTCAACGGTGTATACGAAGGCCAGCCTGTTATCAGTGATAAAGGCGTTGTGGGTCAGGTCGTGGCGGTTGCCAAACTGACCAGCCGCGTGCTGCTGATTTGTGATGCCACCCATGCGCTGCCGATTCAGGTTCTGCGTAACGACATTCGCGTGATTGCGGCCGGTAACGGCTGTACGGACGATCTGCAACTCGAACACCTGCCTGCCAACACGGACATCCGTGTGGGTGACGTGCTGGTGACGTCAGGTCTGGGCGGACGTTTCCCTGAAGGCTATCCCGTTGCGGTTGTCTCTTCCGTGAAGCTGGATACACAACGTGCGTATACCGTCATCCAGGCGCGTCCGACCGCCGGTTTACAGCGTCTGCGCTACCTCCTGCTGCTGTGGGGGGCCGATCGTAACGGCGCCAATCCGATGACGCCTGAAGATGTGCATCGCGTGGCAAATGAGCGTCTGATGCAGATGATGCCTCAGGTTCTCCCTGCGCCAGACGCGATGGGGCCGCCTGCGCCTGTACCGGCTCCTGCTACGGGATTAACGCAGCCGCCACCGCCACCTCAAGTGTCGGGTGGAGGGCAGTAGTGGCAAGTTATCGTAGCCAGGGACGCTGGGTTATCTGGCTCTCATTTCTTATCGCATTGTTGCTGCAAATCATGCCCTGGCCGGACGACATCCTCGTTTTCCGGCCAAACTGGGTATTGCTCATTTTGCTCTACTGGATCCTCGCCCTGCCGCACCGCGTAAATGTGGGCACAGGTTTTGTGATGGGTGCCATACTGGATCTCATTAGCGGCTCTACGCTTGGCGTACGCGCGTTATCCATGAGCATAATTGCGTACCTCGTCGCACTCAAATTCCAGCTCTTTCGTAACCTCGCGCTCTGGCAACAGGCGCTGGTGGTGATGTTGTTGTCACTTGCTGCGGATATCGTTGTTTTCTGGGCAGAGTTTTTAGTGATCAACGTCTCTTTCCGACCGGAAGTGTTCTGGAGTAGTGTAGTAAACGGTGTGCTCTGGCCATGGCTGTTCCTGCTGATGCGTAAAATTCGCCAGCAGTTTGCCGTGCAGTAAAAGGTTTCTATGACGTCTATCTATCTTGCCTCTGGTTCTCCGCGTCGCCAGGAGTTGCTCACTCAGTTGGGCGTCTCCTTTGAACGTATCGTTACGGGTATTGAAGAGAAACGTGCTGAGGGTGAAAGTGCTCAGCAGTATGTTTCCCGTCTGGCACGTGAAAAAGCGCAGGCTGGCGTGGTGCAAACGCCGCGTGACCTTCCGGTTTTGGGGGCGGATACCATCGTTATCCTTAACGGTGAAGTGCTGGAGAAACCGCATGACGCTGACCATGCAGCGCGAATGCTACGTAAAATGTCCGGGCAAACGCATCAGGTGATGACAGCCGTTGCGCTGGCGGACAGTCAAAACGTGCTGGATTGCCTGGTCGTGACGGACGTGACGTTCAGAGTGCTTACCGACGACGAGATCGCCGCTTACATTGCCAGCGGTGAACCGATGGATAAAGCAGGTGCATACGGTATTCAAGGGTTGGGTGGCTGTTTTGTCAGGAAGATTAATGGCAGCTATCACGCCGTAGTCGGCTTACCGCTGGTGGAAACGTATGAGTTGCTGAGCAATTTTAACTCACTGCGTGAGGGAAGGGATAATTATGACGGCTGAATTGTTGGTAAACGTAACGCCCTCGGAAACCCGTGTGGCCTACATTGATGGTGGCATTCTTCAGGAAATTCATATTGAGCGTGAAGCGCGACGCGGAATCGTAGGCAATATCTACAAAGGTCGTGTCAGTCGTGTACTACCGGGTATGCAGGCGGCTTTTGTAGATATTGGACTCGATAAGGCGGCATTTCTTCATGCTTCCGATATCATGCCGCACACCGAGTGTGTGGCAGGTGAAGAGCAAAAACAGTTTGCCGTCCGCGACATCTCCGAGCTGGTGCGTCAAGGCCAGGATCTGATGGTGCAGGTGGTGAAAGATCCGCTGGGTACTAAAGGTGCCCGCCTGACCACCGACATCACGTTACCTTCCCGTTACCTGGTCTTTATGCCGGGTGCCTCGCACGTGGGGGTTTCCCAACGTATTGAGAGCGAAACCGAACGTGAACGTCTGAAAAAAGTCGTCAGCGCCTACTGCGACGAACAGGGCGGGTTTATCATCCGTACCGCCGCGGAAGGGATCAGCGAAGAAGACCTGGCATCCGATGCGGCCTACCTCAAGCGCGTCTGGACCAAAGTGATGGAGCGTAAAAAACGCAACCAGACCCGCTATCAGCTGTACGGTGAGCTGGCGCTCGCGCAGCGTGTACTGCGTGATTTCGCCGACGCGCAGCTTGACCGCATTCGCGTGGATTCCCGCCTGACCTATGAAGCGCTATTGGAATTTACCGCCGAGTACATCCCGGAAATGCCGGGCCTGCTGGAGCATTACTCTGGCCGCCAGCCGATTTTCGATCTCTATGATGTCGAAAACGAAATCCAGCGCGCGCTGGAGCGTAAGGTCGAGCTGAAATCCGGTGGCTATCTGATCATCGATCAGACCGAAGCGATGACGACCGTGGATATCAACACCGGGGCGTTTGTCGGCCATCGCAATCTGGATGACACCATCTTCAACACAAATATCGAAGCCACGCAGGCCATTGCTCGCCAGCTTCGTCTGCGCAATCTGGGCGGCATTATCATCATCGACTTTATCGATATGAGTAATGAAGACCATCGCCGTCGCGTGCTGCACTCGCTTGAGCAGGCGCTGAGTAAAGATCGCGTGAAAACCAGCATCAACGGCTTCTCTCAGCTGGGTCTGGTGGAAATGACCCGGAAACGGACCCGCGAAAGCGTGGAACATGTGCTGTGTAACGAGTGTCCAACCTGCCACGGACGCGGTACGGTAAAGACGGTTGAGACCGTCTGTTATGAAATCATGCGAGAAATCGTGCGCGTCCATCATGCCTACGACTCAGACCGTTTTCTGGTCTATGCTTCCCCTGCGGTGGCGGAAGCCCTGAAAGGCGAAGAGTCGCACGCGCTGGCGGAAGTGGAAATCTTTGTCGGCAAGCAGGTAAAAGTACAAATCGAACCGCTCTATAACCAGGAGCAGTTTGACGTCGTGATGATGTAAACCGCAGTTCGCTGCGAGACCAAAGCTGACAAGGAGAGATGCGTGAGGCGATTGCCGGGGATTTTACTGCTTACAGGGGCAACGCTGGTCGTGATTGTCGCGTTGCTCGTGAGCGGGCTACGCCTCGTTCTGCCGCATCTGGATAGCTGGCGCCCGCAGGTGCTGGCGAAAATCGAATCCGCCACCGGCGTGCCGGTGGACGTAAGCCAGATCAGTGCGAGCTGGCAGAACTTCGGTCCAACGCTCGATGCGCGGGATATCAATGCCAGCCTGAAAGACGGCGGCCATCTGAAAATTAAACGCGTAACGCTGGCGCTGGATGTCTGGCAAAGCCTGCTGCATCTGCGCTGGCAGTTTCGCGATCTCACCTTCTGGCAACTCCAGTTTCTGACCAATACGCCGCTGCGCAGTGGTGATGGCGATCAGGGATTGGAAACCAACCGCATCAGCGATCTCTTCCTGCGTCAGTTCGATCACTTTGATCTCCGCGACAGCGAGGTGAGCTTTATTACCCTTTCGGGGCAGCGTGCCGAGCTGGCGATCCCACAGCTGACCTGGCTGAACGGTAAAGACCGTCATCTTGCCGAGGGACAGGTGAATCTCTCCAGCCTGAATGGGCAGCATGGCGTGATGCAGGTGCGTATGGATCTGCGTGACGACAATGGGTTACTGAACAACGGTAAGGTTTGGCTGCAGGCCGATGACGTCGATGTGAAACCCTGGCTGGGTGACTGGCTGCAGCAAAACATGCAGCTGGAAACCGCGCGTTTCAGCCTTGAAGGCTGGATGACGCTGACAAACGGGGAATTCGCCAGCGGCGACATCTGGCTGAAGCAGGGGGGCGCGAGCTGGAAAGCGGAGAACCAGCAGCATCAGCTTTCCGTGGATAATCTCACTGCGCACGTGACTCAGGAGAAAGAAGGCTGGCAGTTTGCTATTCCCGATACGCGCATCACCATGGACAACAAGCCGTGGCCACGCGGTGCGCTGACGCTGGCCTGGATGCCGGAACAGGATGTCGGCGGAGCAAGCAGCAAACGCAGTGACGAGCTACGTATTCGAGCCAGCAATCTGGATCTGACCGCCATCGAAGGGCTGCGCTCGATGGCCGCAAAACTCTCGCCTGACCTTGGTGAGATCTGGCTGGCCACGCAGCCGAGCGGGACGATCGACGCCCTGGGGCTGGACATCCCGCTTCAGGCGACGGAGAAAACGCGCTTCCAGGCCACATGGAAAGACCTTGCCTGGAAGCAGTGGAAACTGCTGCCAGGCACAGAACACTTCAGCGGCAAACTGGAAGGTAGCGTGGAAAACGGCAGGCTGACGGTCGATATGCACGACGCCAAAATGCCGTATGAAACCGTCTTCCGCGCCCCGCTGGAAATCGAGCATGGCAACGCTACGCTGAGCTGGCTTAAAAATGACAAAGGTTTTCAGCTTGATGGCCGCGATATTGATGTCAAAGCAAAAGCCGTACATGCACGCGGGGATTTCCGCTATCTGAAGCCCGAAGGCGATGAGCCGTGGCTGGGGATTCTTGCAGGGATCAGCACTAGCGACGGCTCGCAGGCCTGGCGCTACTTCCCGGAGAACCTGATGGGCAAAGCGCTGGTGGATTACCTGAGCGGCGCGATCCAGGGCGGGCAGGCGGATAACGCCACGCTGGCCTATGGCGGTAATCCGCATCTGTTCCCTTACAAGCATAATGAAGGCCAGTTCCAGGTGCTGGTGCCGTTGCACAACGCCACTTTCGCCTTCCAGCCGGGTTGGCCTGCGCTGAAAAATCTGGATATTGAACTCAACTTCCTCAATGACGGATTGTGGATGAAGTCAGACAGCGTTGCGTTGGGTGGCGTGACGGCCAGCAATCTGACGGCAAATATCCCGGACTATTCCAAAGAGAAGCTGCTTATTGATGCGGATATCAATGGCCCGGGCAAGGCGGTTGGGCCGTATTTTGAGGATACGCCGTTGGATGATTCCCTGGGAGCCACCCTTCAGGAGCTACAGTTGGATGGCGATGTAAGTGCTCGCTTACATCTGGATATCCCGCTGGACGGTGAGATGACCACCGCGAAAGGTGATGTTCGTCTGAACAACAATAGCCTGTACATCAAACCGCTCGACAGCACGCTGAAAAACCTCACGGGGCAGTTCAGCTTCGTGAACGGCAACCTGAAGAGTGAGCCACTTAAAGCGAACTGGTTCAATCAGCCCGTCAATATTGATTTCTCAACCACCGAAGGGGAAAAGGCCTATCAGGTGGCGGTTAATCTGGATGCTAACTGGCAGCCTGCCAGAATGGATGTTTTGCCGAAGCCAATCGCGCAATCGGTGGAGGGCGCCGTTTCCTGGAACGGTAAGGTCGCTATCGATCTGCCTTATCACGCCGGCGCCCGCTATAAGGTCGATATCACTGGTGACCTGAAAAACATCAGCAGCCAGCTTCCCGCGCCGCTGGATAAACACGCCGGGCAGGCGCTGCCAGTGAAGCTCAACGTTGATGGCAACCTCAATAGCTTCGCGCTGACCGGCAGCGCAGGCGAGACAAACCACTTCAACAGCCGCTGGCTGCTTAACCGCAAGCTTACGCTCGACAGGGCCATCTGGACGACTGACAGCCGCACCACGCCGCCGCTGCCTGAACAGGCAGGCATTGAACTTAACCTTCCGGCGATGGATGGTGCCGAATGGCTGGCGCTCTTCCAGAAAGGCGTGGGGCAGAACGTAGACGAGACCGCTCAGTTCCCGCAGACCGTGACCCTTCGCACGCCTGCGCTGACGCTAGGCGGACAGCGGTGGAACAACCTGAGCATTGTCTCTCAGCCGACGAGCAACGGGACAAAGGTTGAGGCTCAGGGCAGGGAAATTAACGCCACGTTAAATATGCGCGATAACGCGCCGTGGCTGGCCGCGATCCGCTACCTCTACTACAACCCGACAGTCGCGAGCAGTAAAGACCAAGGCGAAGGCCCGTCGCCGTTCAGTAACGCTTCCCGCATTGATTTCAGCGGCTGGCCCGATCTGCAGCTACGCTGCGCGGAATGCTGGCTGTGGGGGCAAAAGTACGGACGCATTGACGGAGATGTTGCCATCAAAGGCAATACGTTGAGCCTGACCGGTGGGCTGGTCGATACCGGCTTTGGCCGCCTGACGGCGGCGGGCGAATGGGTCAATAACCCAGGTGAGCAGCGCACCTCGCTGAAAGGCGACATCAAGGGCAACAAGCTGGACGCAGCGGCTAACTTCTTTGGCATCACCACACCGCTTCGCGGCTCGTCATTTGACGTCAATTACGATCTGCACTGGCGCGCGGCGCCGTGGAAGCCGGATGAGGCTTCGCTCAACGGGATACTGAAAACCCAGTTCGGTAAGGGTGAAATTGCCGATGTGAGTACCGGGCGCGCCGGGCAGATCTTGCGCCTGCTGAGTTTTGATGCCCTGCTGCGCAAGCTGCGCTTCGATTTTAGCGACACCTTCAGCGAAGGTTTCTACTACGACTCCATTCGCAGTACGGCGTGGATCAAGGACGGCGTCCTGCACACTGACGACACGCTGGTCGATGGCCTGGAAGCGGATATCGCCATGAAAGGCTCGGTTAACCTCGTGCGTCGCGAGCTGGATATGGAAGCCGTGGTGGCGCCGGAAATTTCCGCAAGCGTGGGCGTTGCGGCGGCCTTTGTGGTGAACCCGATTGTCGGTGCGGCGGTGTTTGCCGCCAGTAAAGTGCTGGGGCCACTGTGGAGCAAGGTCTCGATTCTGCGCTACCGCATCACCGGTCCGATCGATAAACCGCAGATTAACGAGGTGCTGCGCCAGCCGCGCAAAGATGCACAGCAATGATTTGACGTGGGCAGGTAATTGCCTCACTCTCAATAAATACGATCTTTTTACCGCCACGGGCGGCAACGAACGAGTAGCAATACGATGAGTCTGAACCTGGTAAGTGAACATTTGCTCGCAGCGAACGGCCTGAGCCATCAGGACCTGTTCTCCATTCTTGGTCAACTGACCGAACGCCGTCTCGACTACGGCGATCTCTATTTCCAGTCGAGCTATCACGAATCCTGGGTTTTAGAAGACAGCATCATTAAAGATGGTTCTTATAACATCGATCAGGGCGTCGGCGTGCGTGCCGTCAGCGGCGAAAAAACCGGTTTTGCCTATGCCGATCAGATTAGCCTGGCTGCCCTGGAGCAGAGCGCGCAGGCCGCGCGTACTATCGTGCGTGATACGGGTGATGGCCGCGTGAAAACCCTGGGCGAAGTGCAGCACGCTGCGCTGTATACCAGCATCGATCCGCTGCAGAGCATGAGCCGCGAAGAGAAGCTGGATATCCTGCGTCGCGTGGACAAAGTGGCGCGCGCTGCGGATAAACGCGTGCAAGAAGTGTCTGCCAGCCTGAGCGGCGTCTATGAACTTATTCTGGTAGCAGCGACTGACGGAACCCTGGCTGCTGATGTGCGTCCGCTGGTGCGTCTCTCCATTAGCGTACAGGTCGAAGACGACGGCAAGCGTGAGCGCGGCTCAAGCGGTGGCGGCGGTCGTTTTGGTTATGACTGGTTCCTTGGCGATGTTGACGGTGAAGCACGCGCTGACGCGTGGGCAAAAGAAGCCGTGCGTATGGCAATGGTGAATCTCTCAGCTGTCGCGGCTCCCGCAGGATCATTTCCGGTTGTTCTGGGCGCTGGCTGGCCGGGCGTGCTGTTGCACGAGGCGGTGGGCCACGGTCTGGAAGGCGACTTTAATCGTCGCGGAACGTCCGTATTCAGCGGTCAGATTGGGCAGCTCGTCTCTTCTGAACTGTGTACCGTCGTGGATGATGGCACCATGCTCGATCGTCGCGGCTCGATTTCTATCGACGACGAAGGTACGCCAGGCCAGTACAACGTGCTGATTGAAAACGGTGTGCTGAAAGGCTACATGCAGGACAAACTCAACGCGCGCCTGATGGGCGTTGCGCCGACGGGCAACGGCCGTCGTGAATCCTACGCGCACCTGCCGATGCCGCGCATGACCAACACCTATATGCTGCCGGGCCAGTCCACGCCGCAGGAGATTATCGAATCCGTCGATTACGGGATCTTCGCGCCAAACTTTGGCGGCGGCCAGGTGGACATCACCTCCGGTAAGTTTGTTTTCTCCACGTCAGAAGCGTATCTGATCGAGAAAGGCAAAGTGACCAAAGCGGTGAAAGGCGCGACGCTGATTGGCTCCGGTATTGAAGCCATGCAGCAGATCTCCATGGTCGGCAACGATCTGAAGCTGGATAACGGCGTGGGCGTCTGCGGTAAAGAGGGCCAGAGCCTGCCGGTTGGCGTGGGCCAGCCAACGCTGAAAGTGGACAACCTGACGGTGGGCGGCACAGCCTGACCTGACCATGCATAAAAAAAGGCGCTACTGATGTAGCGCCTTTTTTTTAACGTAAGTTACCCAGCGGTATCTCCGGATCCGGCTCGTGAGTGATGCGATTACGCAAATCACGGCGAATGATTTCGATCGACCAGAACCAGACCAGATGGCCCACGATCTCTGACACGTGTTCATACCACGGCAGCTCAAACAGCGGTGGCGTCAGCCCCATCAGCGGGAAGGAGATCATATGAACAAAAAGCTGAGCTAACGCACCCGCCAGCAAACCCTGCCAGAGTTTAATTTTCGGGAAGACTTCAGCAACTACGCAATAACCTACGGCGAACACGATTGAGAAAATAATATGTGTTACGCCGACCCAGTTAAATATATGTCCGGCAAATGTATAAACCGCCGCGTTAGGATCGACGACGCCCAGCCAGTCGCGCAAAAAAACATAAGGTGGGTTTAAAAAATTGCGGGAACAGTCAATCTGACTTGCTGCCCGTAATAATTGCTCTGGCCCGCATGCGCCGGTAAATAAATCTGTCGGACTGCGTGGCGGAAGCGGCACCTCGGCTCCCCATTTGACAAACGCGGAGACAATCCCTGCAATCAAACCAATGAACGCGGCGAGTCCATAGCGCCTGCGCGAAGGCGGTGTTTGTTCGAATATATTCATTTCTTTTCCTTGTTTAACGTCATCCTGCGAAATACATTTTATTATTCATGTTGGTAACAAATATATAACAGTCTGATGCTCAGACTGCTTATAAGGTAAATGGCGGGTGGCGGGAGTGTCAATTAGCCATTCCTGAGAGGAGGGCGGAAATATTCCAGGATGAATGTGAGTACCATCCGGGGAATATTCATGCCAGATATGATTATAGCGATTACTTTATTACTCCTTTCTTCTGCCGCGCATCCCCTGAAACAGCTCCGCCACTTCGACAAAATACTCGGTCAGATAGTTAATACACACCTGTACTTTGAGAGGCAGTTTGTCCTTCTCGGTATACAGAGCGTAGACCGGACGTGGATCGGACTGGTAACGCGGGAAGAGGATCTCCAGTACGCCGCTGTTGATCTCATTGATCACCCACATCAGCGGCACGTAAGCGATCCCGGCCCCGGCGACCAGCCAGCGGGAGATCGTCATCGGATCGTTGGTGACGAAGCGGCCTTCCGGCAGCAGTTTGGTGGAGATCCCCTCCGGGGCAATCAGTTCGAATTCGTTGTCCGGGCGCACGCTGTATTCCAGCCACGAGTGGTTGCTGAGATCGGCAGGCTTCTCCGGAACGCCGTACTGCGCCAGATAGCTTTTTGAGGCGCAGACCACCATCGGCATGCTCCCCAGCCGACGCGAAAAGAGGCTTGAATCTTGTAACGCCCCGACGCGGATCACCACATCTAATCCGTCGGCGATCAGGTCCGGCGCAGGGATGCCCGTCACCAGATTCACCGTTAAACCCGGATACTCTTTCAGCATTTCCGCCGTCATGGCAGCGAGAACATTTTGTGCCATAGTTGAAGAACACCCAATGCGCAGCGTGCCGATGGGGGTGTTATTGAAGGCGTAGAGCTGTTCGTGCACATCCTGCACTTCGTGCATCATTCGGCGGCAGCCCTGGTAATAAATTTTACCGGCTTCCGTCAGGCCAATGCTGCGGGTACTGCGGTTGAGCAGCTTCACCTGCAGCTCATCTTCCAGTTTTGACACCGTCTGGCTGATGGAAGAGACACTCATCTGCAATTGACGCGCAGCGGCGGTAAATGAGCCGAGCTCCACCACTTTGGCGAAGACGGACATGCGTTTTAAACGTTCCATTGTTCACTCTGGCTTAAAAGTGATTTAGATCACATATTATAGATAACAGCATAACAGTTACGTTAATATATTATTAATTACATAACGGCTGCGCCATTCTCGCCCGGCGTTTCTTGCTCTCCTGCGATGGCGTGCGCTAAAAAAAATCTGAAGCCTGCACTCTCTCTTATCAAGGTCAACATGAGTCTGTTTCCTGTAATCGTGGTGTTCGGTCTGTCGTTCCCACCGATATTTTTCGAGCTTCTTTTATCACTGGCGATCTTCTGGCTGGTGCGCAAGGTGCTGGTCCCTACCGGGATCTACGATTTCGTCTGGCACCCTGCATTGTTCAATACCGCGCTGTATTGCTGCCTGTTCTATCTGATATCGCGCATGTTTGTCTGAGGTTGATGTGAAAACGCTAATAAGAAAAGTCTCCCGCACTGCCATCACTATGGCGCTGGTCGTTCTGGCGTTTATCGCCATTTTCCGCGCCTGGGTTTATTACACGGAATCACCGTGGACGCGCGATGCGCGTTTCAGCGCCGATGTGGTGGCGATTGCCCCCGACGTGGCCGGTCTTATCACCGCGGTTAACGTCCACGATAACCAACTGGTGAAAAAAGATCAGGTTCTGTTCACCATTGACCAGCCCCGTTATCAAAAAGCGTTAGAAGAAGCGGAAGCGGACGTGGCCTATTACCAGGCGCTGGCTGCGGAGAAACGCCGTGAAGCCGGTCGCCGTAACCAGCTGGGCGTTCAGGCAATGTCCCGCGAAGAGATTGATCAGTCCAACAACGTGCTGCAAACCGTGCTGCACCAGCTGGCGAAAGCGCAAGCAACGCGCGATCTGGCGAAGCTCGATCTCGAACGCACTGTGATCCGCGCGCCGTCCGATGGCTGGGTCACCAACCTGAACGTCTATGCCGGGGAATTCATTACCCGTGGCTCCACCGCCGTAGCGCTGGTTAAACAGCACTCTTTCTACGTGCTCGCCTATATGGAAGAGACCAAGCTGGAAGGGGTACGTCCAGGGTATCGCGCGGAGATCACGCCGCTCGGCAGCAACCGTGTGTTTAAAGGTACCGTCGACAGCGTCGCGGCAGGGGTCACCAACTCCAGTAGCTCTAACGATACCAAAGGGATGGCGACGGTGGATTCTAACCTGGAATGGGTCCGTCTGGCGCAGCGCGTGCCGGTACGTATCCATCTTGATGAGCAGCAGGGGAACCTGTGGCCTGCGGGCACCACGGCAACGGTGGTCATCACCGGGGAAAAAGACCGCGATGCCAGCCAGGACTCTATTTTCCGTAAAATCGCCCACCGCCTGCGCGAGTTTGGTTAATCGTTATGGGACTCTTTTCCATCGCCAGCCAGCACATTCGCTTCGCCGTGAAGCTGGCATGTGCCATCGTGCTGGCGCTGTTTGTCGGCTTTCACTTCCAGCTGGAAACGCCCCGTTGGGCGGTGCTGACGGCAGCTATCGTTGCGGCTGGCCCCGCCTTTGCCGCGGGCGGTGAACCCTACTCTGGCGCCATCCGCTACCGCGGTATGCTGCGTATCGTCGGGACGTTTATCGGCTGTTTCGCCGCGCTCACCATCATTATTTTGATGATCCGCACCCCTCTGCTGATGATCATGGTGTGCTGTATCTGGGCAGGGTTCTGCACCTGGGTCTCGTCGCTGGTCAAAGTTGAAAACTCCTACGCATGGGGGCTGGCGGGCTATACCGCGCTGATCATTGTCATCACCATTCAGTCCGAACCGCTGCTTGCTCCGCAGTTTGCGGTTGAACGCTGCAGCGAGATTGTCATTGGTATCGTCTGCGCGATCGTTGCGGACCTGCTTTTCTCCCCGCGCTCCATCAAGCAGGAAGTGGACCGTGAGCTCGACGCGCTGATTGTTGCCCAGTACCAGTTGATGCAGTTGTGCATCAAGCACGGTGACAGCGAAGAGGTCGATAAAGCGTGGAGCGGCCTGGTGCGCCGCACGCAGGCGCTGGAGGGGATGCGCAGCAACCTCAATATGGAATCTTCGCGCTGGGAACGCGCCAACCGTCGCCTGAAAGCGATCAATACCGTTTCCTTAACGCTGATCACCCAGGCGTGCGAAACCTATCTGATTCAGAATACCCGCCCGGAGGTGGTAACGGACACGTTCCGTGAGCTCTTTGACGAGCCGGTCGAAACGGTGCAGGACGTGCACCGACAGCTCAAACGCATGCGTCGCGTTATCGCCTGGACGGGGGAGCGCGATACGCCGGTGACGATTTATACCTGGGTTGGGGCTGCGACGCGCTACCTGCTCCTTAAGCGCGGTGTGACGGGTAATACCAAAATCAGCGCGGCGGAAGAAGAGGTGCTGCAGGGCGAAGTGGTGATCAAGCCGGAATCCGCCGAGCGCCATCATGCCATGGTCAACTTCTGGCGTACCACGCTGGCCTGCATGCTCGGCACGCTGTTCTGGCTGTGGACCGGCTGGACGTCCGGTAGCGGTGCGATGGTCATGATTGCCGTCGTTACCGCACTGGCGATGCGTCTGCCCAACCCGCGCATGGTCGCTATCGATTTTCTCTACGGCACCATTGCCGCACTGCCCATTGGTGCGCTCTACTTCCTGGTGATTATCCCATCGACGCAGCAAAGCATGCTTCTGCTCTGTATTAGCCTGGCGGTAATGGCATTCTTTATTGGGATAGAAGTGCAGAAGCGCCGCCTGGGATCGCTGGGGGCGCTGGCCAGTACCATTAACATTATTGTGCTGGATAACCCGATGACCTTCCATTTCAGCCAGTTCCTCGACAGCGCGTTAGGTCAGCTGGTGGGCTGTTTCCTGGCGATGATGGTGATTCTGCTGGTGCGGGATAACTCTCAGGCGCGGACCGGTCGTGTGCTGTTGAATCAGTTTGTTTCGGCTGCCGTTTCATCTATGACAACCAACGCCGCACGCCGTAAAGAGAACCACCTTCCGGCGCTTTATCAGCAGCTTTTCCTGCTGCTCAATAAATTTCCGGGGGACGTTGCCAGGTTCCGTCTGGCGTTAACCATGATCATCGCGCACCAGCGCCTGCGGAATGCGCCTGTGCCGGTTAACGACGATCTGTCTGCCTTCCACCGGCAGTTGCGCCACACGGCTGACCATGTGATCGCGGCGTCCAGCGATGACAAACGGCGTCGCTATTTTAAACAGCTGCTTGAAGAGTTAGACATCTACCAGGAGAAGCTTAAGGTCTGGGACGCGCCGCCTCAGGTAACCGAGCCGGTTGGGCGATTGGTCTTCATGCTCCATCGCTACCAGAATGTCCTGACTGACAATTAAGTGAGATTAAAAACCGACGCCAAAAGCGTCGGTTTTTTTGTGGCTATACTTAGTTCTGCAGGCTCTTACATTCAGGAAGGGAGGACACATGACTACCCAGGCTCTCCAGGACAACATTCTTTTTCAAAACGGATATCTTGTTAACGGCATCTGGAAAACACTCGACACCACGTTTGACGTGCTGAACCCGGCGACAGGTGAGGTGATCGCCAAAGTGGCGAAAGCCGGTAAAGCGGAAACCGAAGAAGCGATTGCCGCCGCGACCAAAGCCTTCCCCGCGTGGCGCGCCAAAACCGCGAAGGAGCGTTCGACGATCCTCTACCGCTGGTATGAGCTGATTATCGAAAACAAAAGCTGGCTTGGACGGCTAATGACCACTGAACAGGGCAAGCCCCTGAAAGAAGCCGAGGGCGAAGTGGAGTATGCCGCCAGCTTTATCCAGTGGTTTGCTGAGCAGGCCAAGCGCGCGAACGGTGAAATTATCCCTCCGGTTAAACCCGGCTCCCGCATTCTGGCGACCCGCGAACCTATCGGCGTGGTTGCCGCCATTACGCCGTGGAACTTCCCTATGGCGATGCTCACCCGCAAGCTCGGTCCGGCGTTGGCCGCAGGCTGTACCGGCGTGATCAAACCCGCCAACAATACTCCGCTGAGCGCTTTTGCACTGCTCACACTGGCGAAGCAGGCCGGTGTGCCAGACGGCGTACTCAATGCGGTGGCGGGCAATACGCATGAAATCAGCGACGCGATCATGGCAAGCCATGATGTGCGCAAAATCTCGTTCACCGGGTCAACCTCTGTGGGGAAAACCCTGGTGCGCAACGCTGCCGAGACGATGAAGAAAGTGTCAATGGAGCTGGGGGGCAATGCGCCCTATATCGTTTTTGAGGATGCAGATATTGATGCAGCCGTTAAGGGCGCGATTGCGAACAAGTTTCGCAATGCCGGGCAGGTCTGCGTCAGCGTAAACCGTTTTTATATTCAGGAAACGGTCTATGACAAGTTTGTGAACCAGCTCGCCGATGCGGTAAACGCATTGAAAGTCGGCAACGGTCTGGAAGAGGGCGTCGTTGTCGGCCCGCTGATTGACGGTTCCGCCGTCGATAAAGTACGCGAACATGTGGAAGATGCCGTTGCAAAAGGCGCCACGGTGCTGGCAGGCGGCAAAGCGCATTCCCTCGGCGGCAACTTCTGGGTGCCCACGGTACTCGGTGATTGTCATGAAGGAATGAAGCTGGCGGAAGAGGAGACGTTTGGACCGGTGGCAGCCTGCTTCCGGTTTACGTCGGAAGATGAAGTGATTATGCGCGCCAACAACACGCCTTACGGGCTGGCGGCCTATTTCTATACTCAGAACCTGTCGCGCGTGTTCCGCGTCTCACAGGCGATTGAAAGCGGAATGATTGGGATTAACGAGTGTGCCGTCTCCACCGAACTGGGACCGTTTGGCGGCGTAAAAGAGTCCGGGCTGGGGCGCGAAGGTTCCGTGCTGGGGCTGGAAGAGTTTCTGGAAGTCAAAACCCTGCATATCGGGGGATTATAATAGACAGGGCGGCATATTCCGCCCGCCTGTACCGGGTGGCTGGCAATGAAAACGTATACCTTTGATTTTGACGAAATCGACAGTCAGGACGACTTTTATCGAGAATTTACCCGGGTATTCAACCTGGAGCGGGAAAGCGTCACCAATCTGGATACGCTGTGGGATGTGGTTACCGGCAGTCAGTTGCCCTTACCGCTGGAGATCGAGTTCATTCATTTGCCCGACAAGCTGCGCAGACGCTTTGGCGCGCTGATCCTGCTGTTTGATGAAGCCGAAGAAGAGTTGGAAGGACAGTTGCGTTTTAATGCGCGACATTAAAAAAAGCCCCTGACCGTGAGGCCAGGGGCAAGTCGTATGCGCAGATACGACGAGGGTTTATTTATACAGTTCAGCAGTTGCGTGCCAGGTGTCACCGCTACGCGCCTCAATGATGCGATAAGAGGATGCACCTTTTTCTTCCGCTTTCTTGTTCAGCATCTCATGCATATCCATCGGAGACGTACCGACCGCGCCAATAGACACCGTGCCGATTGCCTCACGGGATTGCGCCTGATCTGCGTTGATGGAATCAGCCGCAAAAGCGCCGAATGACAGGACAGACAGGATACTCAGAGCCGCTACAGTAGTTTTGATTTTCATGATTCTTTACCTCGTCGAATTTTTTAGTGGGGTCTTGCTTTGTGACCCTCATCACAAAATCAAGTATACACTAATAACGCGATAAATTAATACCAGGCTAATTGTTTCATGTGTTATTACGTGTTAACGGATAAGATTTATATAACCAAAATGCATAAAAATGGTTGCTTTATCATCAACTTATAATGTTAAAGTCAATAAAATCATAGGGATATAGTACTTTGATATTTTGTGCGGTTTTGCGCCTGAGTATTCACCAGATGAATGTTAATGGCTGGTAAAAAGCACTATTTGTCAAAGTAAGGGGCAGTAGAAAAGAGGGAATAACGTAACGGGGGCAGAACAATCCCCGCAGCAGGCCGCGGGGAGGAGGATTACAGTTCCTGTTCGAACAGGACCAGAATCGCTTCGTAGAGATCTTTCACCGAAAAACCGTTTGCCGGGGTGGTAAAGATGGTGTCATCACCAGCGATGGTGCCGAGGATTCCTTCCGCTTTACCTAATGAGTCCAGCAGGCGAGCAATCAGCTGCGCCGCGCCCGGACTGGTGTGGATAACCACCACGGCATCGTTATAGTCGATGTCGAGGACCAGGTTCTTCAGCGGGCTGGAGGTGGTCGGCACGCCAAGTTCAGCAGGCAGGCAATAGACCATTTCCATTTTGGCATTGCGGGTACGCACTGCGCCAAACTTGGTTAACATACGGGAGACTTTCGACTGATTGATGTTTTCGAAGCCTTGTTCCTGCAACGCCTGAACAATTTCTCCCTGAGAACTGAATTTCTCTTCTTTGAGTAGCGCTTTAAACGCCTTCACTAATTCTTCTTGCTTAGACGAGCTTCGCATAAGTCACCCGGAATATGACGATAGAAACAACATTATTATGCATGTGGATGAATTTTTATGCAAACTATCTACCTGGTGCCAGGCTGAAATAATGTTATGAAAGGGAGCGATTTTATCAGATTTCGTTATCGGAAAACATGCCTGGGTCACGCCGCGCAAATAAGCTTAAAAGTAAATTAAATGTTATCAAAATGATGTTGTTTTGGTGGTGTGGCAAGGTGTATTGTAACCACCTCTTATTTCGTTGCTGCCCGCTGCCCGATAGCATTCAGGCGAAGGTGAAAGACGCGCGACCTCAAATTCTTTAGCTACGAAAATTGTAATTATTTACTCGCTGAATTATGGTCGCCGCAACGGAGTTACAGATACTTAAAGTTAACCATAATAAGGAGTTTAGGATGAAAGTTGCAGTCCTCGGCGCTGCTGGTGGTATCGGCCAGGCGCTTGCCCTACTACTGAAAACCCAACTGCCTTCAGGCTCAGAACTCTCCCTGTACGATATTGCTCCGGTAACCCCAGGTGTGGCGGTTGACCTGAGCCACATCCCGACCGCTGTGAAAATCAAAGGCTTCTCCGGTGAAGATGCGCGTCCTGCGCTGCAGGGTGCTGACGTCGTACTGATCTCTGCGGGTGTGGCACGTAAACCTGGTATGGATCGTTCTGACCTGTTTAACGTCAACGCGGGCATCGTGAAAAACCTGGTTCAGCAGATCGCTGAAATCTGCCCGAAAGCCTGTATCGGTATCATCACTAACCCGGTGAACACCACCGTCGCTATCGCAGCAGAAGTGCTGAAGAAAGCGGGTGTTTACGACAAGAATAAACTGTTCGGCGTGACCACGCTGGATATCATCCGTTCCAACACCTTCGTCGCTGAGCTGAAAGGCAAGCAGCCAACGGAAGTGGAAGTGCCGGTTATTGGTGGTCACTCTGGCGTGACGATCCTGCCTCTGCTGTCGCAGATCCCAGGCGTGAGCTTCACCGAGCAGGAAGTGGCTGACCTGACTAAACGCATCCAGAACGCGGGCACCGAAGTGGTGGAAGCGAAGGCGGGTGGCGGATCGGCAACCCTGTCTATGGGTCAGGCGGCGGCGCGTTTCGGTCTGTCTCTGGTTCGTGCTCTGCAGGGCGAGAAAAATGTTGTTGAATGCGCTTACGTTGAAGGCGACGGCGAACACGCTCGCTTCTTCTCTCAGCCGCTGCTGCTGGGCAAAAACGGTATTGAAGAGCGCAAATCCATTGGTACGCTGAGCGCGTTTGAACAAAACGCGATGGAAGGCATGCTGGATACGCTGAAGAAAGATATCACTCTGGGCGAAGAGTTCGTTAACAAGTAAAACGTTCTCTCCCTTTGTAGTTCGGGTAAGCGTAAGCGCTACCCGGCAAAAAAAACCGAAGCACAGGCTTCGGTTTTTTTATACACATCAGTTTGTCGCCGGGTATTCCTGAATCGTCACCTGAATCGTCAGCTTCTTATCATTCCGCATGACTTCAACAGGGATGATTGAGCCAGGGCGGATTTCCGCCACCTGATCCATCGTTTCGAGAGCAGAAACGGCTGGCGTGCCATTAACCGACACAATGACATCATTAACCTGAATCCCCGCATTCGCGGCCGGGCCACCAGGCGACACTTCATTCACCACGATCCCCTGAATCTGGTCGATTCCACCGCCCTGGGTATGCATCGGCGCAATTTCACGTCCACCGATACCAATGTAGCCACGGATCACGCGCCCGTCGCGAATGAGCTTGTCCATGATCTTGGTTGCCAGCTGGAACGGAATCGCAAAACCAATCCCTTCCGGCGTCTCGCCATCGTTACTCTTATCGAACGAGAGGGTATTGATGCCCATGAGCTCACCCAGTGAGTTCACCAGCGCGCCGCCGGAGTTACCGTGGTTGATAGAGGCATCGGTCTGAAGGAAATTCTGCCGCCCAGACGGGTTCAGGCCGATTCGACCGGTGGCGCTGATAATCCCCTGGGTAATAGTCTGGCCCAGGTTGTACGGGTTACCAATCGCCAACACGACGTCGCCAATATGTGGCGTGCGTTTACGGTTGATCGGAATGGTGGGCAGGCCACCCGTGGCGTTGATCTTAAGAACCGCCAGGTCGGTGAGGCTGTCCGAGCCCACGAGTAATGCTTCAAATACGCGACCATCCTGCAAGGCGACGATAATCTGGTCGGCATCGTTAATCACGTGCTTGTTGGTAATGATGTAGCCACGTTCATCCATAATTACGCCGGAGCCGAGCGTGCGGATCTCCAGCTGGTTATGGGCCGAGGTATTCAGTCCTCGGTTATAAACGTTGACCACGGCGGGTGCGGCACGGCGAACAGCCTGATTGTAAGTGGCTGGCGTTTCATCCGTACTGTCAAACTGGGGGGCCGTCAGTTTGTTGAACTGACGCAAAGACGGCATAGCCACCAACAGCAGGCCAGCAACGATCAAACCGATAGCAATGGAACGAAAGAGCTTTAAAAGCATGATGCGCGTGTCGTTAAAAAATGAACGGTTTGCAGCATAACATGAGTTTTCCGGACATCACATGCAGCGGTGATGTCCGGGGTCGCAAATGCTTAGCGCAATAAAATATAGATAGTCTCTTTGCCACGCATAACCTGCAGGGCAATGACCGTTGGCTTACTTTCCAGCACCTTGCGCATTTCTGCAATAGATTGCACGCGAGTGCGGTTCACGCCGATGATGACATCATCCTGATGCAATCCCGCCTGTGCGGCAGGGCTGCTCTTCTCGACGGTATCAATAGTAATGCCTTTCGTGCCGTCTTTAAGCTGGCCGTCGCTTAACGTCGCGCCTTGCAGGGCCGGGGCGATAAGCTCCGCGCTGGCGGAAGAAGAGGTGCTCTTATCCAGCGTGACTTCAACGTCCAGCGGTTTGCCGTCGCGAATCAAACCGAGTTTCACTTTGGCGCCAGGCTCGGTGGTGGCAATGCGAGAACGCAGTTCTGCGAAGCTGTTCAGCGGTTTATCGTTCAGGCTGACGATGACGTCGCCGGATTTCACGCCTGCTTTCGCCGACCCGGAATTTGGCAGCACTTCGCTGACAAACGCGCCGCGCTGGACGTTGACGTTAAAGGCTTTGGCGATATCCGCGCTCATCTCCATCCCTTTGATGCCCAGCAGTCCACGTTTGACTTCACCAAACTGAATGAGCTGTTGAGACAGGGTTTTGGCCATATTGCTCGGTATGGCAAAGCCAATCCCGATACTGCCGCCGCCGGGCGCGAGGATCGCCGTGTTGATACCAATAAGCTCACCGTTCAGGTTGAGCAGGGCACCACCCGAGTTACCGCGGTTAATAGACGCGTCGGTTTGAATAAAGTTTTCCAGCCCTTCCAGGTTCAGGCCGCTGCGCCCAAGTGCGGAGACGATCCCGGAGGTGGCAGTCTGGCCCAGGCCGAAGGGGTTACCGACGGCGACGGCAAAATCGCCCACGCGCAGCGTGTCGGAGTCCGCAATGGTAATCTGCGTCAGGTTGCTGGGTTTGAGGATCTGCAGCAGCGCAATATCGCTCTGGTCATCGCCGCCGATCAGTTTGGCGTCAAATTCGCGGCCATCATTGAGCTGGACGCTGATCTTATCCGCCTGACTGATCACGTGGTTGTTGGTCAGGATATAGCCCTTGGCCGCATCAATGATCACCCCAGAGCCCAATCCTTCAAATGGCTGCGCCTGCTGGTCGGGAGATTCATCACCGAAGTATTTCTTCAGTTCTTCCGGCACGCGCTGGCTTTGCCGCGCGGTGCCTTCGACCTGGACGCTGACCACGGCGGGCAGCACTTTTTCCAGCATCGGCGCGAGGCTAGGAATGGCTGCCTGTCCCGGCACCTGCGAAGGCAGTGCCGCGTGGGCAGGGAAGGACGCCGAGAGAGATAACCCGACACTTAACGCTAAAGCGCTCAACAGCTGGTTTTTTTTCTTCATTGATGCTGACTCTCGTATCCTGGAATGAAAGAAGAACGGCCCAAAAACATCTTGATGTTATTGAATTTTCAACCGCTGAACAATGAGGTGTTTGACTAAATAATAGCTGGGGACGGGAAGAAAGGACGGGCGCAAGAGATGCGCCCGTAAAATTTATTCATGTTTTGCGATTAATCGCGTTTTGCGCCACCGCGCAGCAGGCCGGACGCGCCGTCCGAATAGTCGCGTGGCATCTGAACCGGAGCCTGATCGTTACCTGCTTCAGAGTCTGCCAGACGGTTGCGGAACGGGTTCGTTTCTGCGGTCATTTCCGGCAGCAGGCTGCTGGAGCTTTTCGCCATGTGTTGATACAGCTGGCGATAGTCGGTCGCCATGTTGTCCAGCAGCTCGGCGCTACGGGCAAAGTGGCTGACCAGCTCTTCACGATACTCTTCCAGTTCGGCTTTGTTCTTTTCCAGTTCGTACTGCAGTGACTGCTGCTGACGCAATTTGCGATTACCGAAACGCATGGCCACAGCACCGATGACGATGCCGACGACTAAACCGATTAGCGCATATTCCCAGGTCATGAACTTCTCCCGTTGTCTTGTTGTTCCGTAGGGTGTTGGCTCGGCTCCTGCCTGTGCCTGATATTGCCACTATAACCGCTATTTCTTCAGAAGTGGAATCCTGACGTATCATCGCGTAGTGTAGAACGGCCTTTTTTTCATCAGTCGCGCCTGCTGATGAGTCATAACCGAAGGAATAACCATAAGATTATGCAAAGCCTGTCCCCCTCATCGCGTTACCAACTGGCCCTGAACGAGGGCTCACATCAGCCGGATGACGTCCAGCGTGAAGCGGTTAATCGCCTGGATACGATTTATCAGGAGCTCACAGCGAAACCCGCAGAGGCGGTGCAAGGCGGTGGGCTGAAGGCGGCATTCGGTCGGTTGTTGGGAAAAAAAGAACTTCAGGTTAACGCGTCGGTACGTGGCTTATATATGTGGGGGGGCGTCGGGCGCGGTAAAACCTGGCTGATGGACATGTTCTACCAGAGCCTGCCGGGCACGCGTAAACAGCGCCTGCATTTTCACCGCTTCATGCTGCGGGTTCACGAAGAGCTGACGGCATTGCAGGGCAAAAGCGATCCGCTGGAGATTGTGGCCGACCGCTTTAAGGCGGAGACGGACGTACTCTGTTTTGACGAATTTTTTGTTTCCGATATTACGGATGCGATGCTGCTGGGCGGGTTGATGAAAGCGCTGTTTGCGCGTGGGATTACGCTCGTGGCGACCTCGAACATCCCGCCGGACGAGCTGTACCGCAATGGTTTGCAGCGCGCGCGCTTCCTGCCCGCTATCGATGCGATAAAACAGCATTGCGACATCATGAACGTCGACGCGGGCGTGGATTACCGCCTGCGCACGCTGACTCAGGCCCATTTGTGGCTTTCGCCGTTGAACGCAGAAACCACAAACCAGATGGATAAACTGTGGCTGGCGCTGGCGGGGGCAAAACGTGAGCGCACCCCGGAACTCGAAATTAACCACCGTCCCTTACAAACTCAGGGCGTAGAAAATCAAACCCTGGCCGTCTCCTTTGCGACACTCTGCGTCGATGCCCGCAGCCAGCATGATTACATCGCGCTTTCGCGCCTGTTCCACACCGTGATGGTGCTGGATGTGCCGGTGATGACGCGCCTGATGGAAAGCGAAGCGCGACGCTTCATTGCGCTGGTGGACGAGTTTTACGAGCGCCACGTTAAGCTGGTGGTCAGCGCCGAGGTACCTTTATATGAGATTTACCAGGGCGAGCGGCTGAAGTTTGAGTTCCAGCGCTGCCTGTCGCGCCTGCAGGAGATGCAGAGCGAGGAATACCTCAAGCTGGAGCATATGCCGTAAAAAATGCCACCCTCTCCCTGAGAAGGGAACCCTGTAGGCCGGGTAAGGCGAAGCCGCCACCCGGCATTTGCCACACCCTCGAAAAACCCAATTTGAATCGCATTTAAGGGTCGATCTTTGACCTCAACTTCTCTATAATCTTGCGACCCCACGTTACGAGAAGGTTTTTTTCCCGAAACTTTCTATGTGTCGGCATGTGCTATTCGAAGGGGTAGGTTTGCCGGACTTTGTCGTGTGAGCCTCAACTGACTAAACGTTTGGGTGTTCACCAACGTGTAACTTATTATTTGGGTAAGCTTTTAATGAAAACTTTTACAGCTAAACCAGAAACCGTACAGCGCGACTGGTATGTTGTTGACGCGACCGGTAAAACTCTGGGCCGTCTGGCTACTGAACTGGCTCGTCGCCTGCGCGGTAAGCATAAAGCGGAATACACTCCGCACGTTGATACCGGTGATTACATCATCGTTCTGAACGCTGATAAAGTTGCTGTAACCGGCAACAAGCGTACTGACAAAGTGTACTATCACCACACTGGCCACATCGGTGGTATCAAAGAAGCGACCTTTGAAGAGATGATTGCTCGCCGTCCTGAGCGTGTGATTGAAATCGCGGTTAAAGGCATGCTGCCAAAAGGCCCGCTGGGTCGTGCTATGTTCCGTAAACTGAAAGTTTACGCAGGCAACGAGCACAACCACGCGGCACAGCAACCGCAAGTTCTTGACATCTAATCGGGATTATAGGCAATGGCTGAAAATCAATACTACGGCACTGGTCGCCGCAAAAGTTCCGCAGCTCGCGTGTTCATCAAACCGGGCAGCGGTAAAATCGTAATCAACCAACGTTCTCTGGAACAGTACTTCGGTCGTGAAACTGCCCGCATGGTAGTTCGCCAGCCGCTGGAACTGGTTGATATGGTAGAAAAACTGGATCTGTACATCACCGTTAAAGGTGGTGGTATCTCCGGTCAGGCAGGTGCGATCCGTCACGGTATCACCCGCGCTCTGATGGAGTACGACGAATCCCTGCGTTCTGAACTGCGTAAAGCTGGCTTCGTTACTCGTGACGCGCGTCAGGTTGAACGTAAGAAAGTGGGTCTGCGTAAAGCACGTCGTCGTCCACAGTTCTCCAAACGTTAATCCATTCTGCTTACGCAGAACGATTGGCGAAAAACCCGCTTCGGCGGGTTTTTTTATGGATAATGCGTAGGTTATCCACAACATGAGTTGATATATCTCCTCTTTTTCCACATTTCCAGAATCCCCTCACCACAAAGCCATCAAAATCTGGTAAACTATCATCCAATTTTCTGCCCAAATATCGGTGAATACTCGATTTTTGTTCGATTCTTGAACAATGTGTTTTCTCTGGGATGGGCAATACATCATCTGGCTGGCCCTGGTGGGCCGGTAGCAGTAAAATTCTGAATATACCTGGAGGTTTTCATGGCTGTCGCTGCCAACAAACGTTCGGTAATGACGCTGTTTTCTGGTCCTACTGACATTTATAGCCATCAGGTTCGTATCGTGCTGGCCGAGAAGGGTGTCAGTTTTGAGATCGAGCATGTGGAAAAGGATAACCCTCCTCAGGATCTGATCGATCTCAACCCGAGCCAGAGCGTACCAACGCTGGTGGATCGCGAGCTGACCCTGTGGGAATCCCGTATCATTATGGAATACCTGGATGAGCGTTTCCCGCATCCGCCACTGATGCCTGTTTACCCTGTTGCGCGTGGTGAAAGCCGCCTGTACATGCAGCGTATCGAAAAAGACTGGTATACGCTGATGAACGTTATCGTTAACGGTACGTCGTCTGAAGCGGATGCTGCACGTAAACAACTGCGTGAAGAGCTGCTGGCAATCGCGCCAGTATTTGGTCAGAAGCCTTTCTTCCTGAGCGATGAGTTCAGCCTGGTCGATTGCTACCTTGCACCGCTGCTGTGGCGTCTGCCTACGCTGGGTGTTGAGTTCAGCGGCCCTGGTGCGAAAGAGCTGAAAGGCTACATGACGCGCGTATTTGAACGCGACTCTTTCCTGGCTTCTCTGACTGAGCCGGAACGTGAAATGCGTCTCGGCCGAGGCTAATGACTGTGGAAATGTCACAACTTTCCCCACGCCGTCCGTATCTGCTGCGCGCCTTCTATGAATGGCTGCTGGATAACCAGCTCACGCCGCACCTGGTTGTGGATGTGACGTTGCCGGACGTGCAGGTTCCTATGGAATATGCACGTGACGGACAGATCGTGTTGAACATTGCGCCGCGCGCGGTGGGTAACCTTGAACTGGCAAACGACGAAGTGCGCTTTAACGCGCGTTTCGGCGGTGTGCCGCGTCAGGTTTCTGTGCCGCTGGCAGCCGTACTGGCTATCTACGCGCGTGAAAACGGTGCGGGTACCATGTTTGAGCCGGAAGCGGCGTATGACGAAGATGTTGCCAGCCTGAACGATGATGACGCTACCGATGAGCGCGAAAGCGACACGGTGATGTCAATTATTGATGGCGATAAACCCGATCATCACGACGACAACGATCCTGATGACAATCCGCCTCCGCGCGGTGGCCGTCCGGCGTTGCGCGTTGTGAAATAATCAAACAGGCCCTCCGGGCCTGTTTTGCTTTCTGCCCCTTTTCGCCCCCTCTAATTTCCTGTGTTATGATGAGCCGTTTTCCTTCTATGGCACCGGACTGCAATGAAACCGACCGATCTTAAAGCTGAAAACTCTGATGAAACTATTGGCCGCAGCCTGCATCGTCGTCCGCTGGCGCGCAAAAAGCTGTCTGATATGGTGGAAGAAGAGCTGGAGCAGATGATCCGCCGCAAGGAGTTCGCCCAGGGAGAACAACTGCCCTCCGAACGCGAGCTGATGGAGTTCTTCAACGTGGGCCGCCCTTCGGTGCGTGAGGCGCTGGCGGCGCTAAAGCGTAAAGGGCTGGTGCAGATCAACAACGGCGAACGTGCCCGCGTCTCCATGCCTTCAGCCGATACCATCATCAGCGAACTTTCTGGCATGGCGAAAGATTTCCTGACACAGCCCGGCGGCATTGCCCATTTTGAGCAGCTACGCCTGTTCTTTGAATCCAGCCTCGTTCGATTTGCCGCTGAGTTTGCCACTGACGATCAAATCGCTCAGCTGACAAAAGCGCTGGAGATCAACAGCCAGTCTCTGGATGATAATGCCCTGTTTATTCGATCCGACGTCGATTTCCACCGCGTGCTGGCGGAGATCCCCGGCAATCCGATCTTTAACGCGATCCACGTTGCGCTGCTCGACTGGCTGATCGCCGCGCGTCCAAAAGTGCCGGATGCCGAGCTGTATAAGCATAATGAAGTCAGCTATCGCCAGCATATTGCGATCGTCGATGCGATCCGCCGCCGCGATCCGGATGAGGCCGATCGCGCGCTCCAGACCCACCTCAACAGCGTTTCTGCCACCTGGCACGCTTTCGGCCAACATACAAAAGCCAAAAAATAACGATCCTTTAGTGAAGCAGATCGCAATATAAGCGTTCTGTATTCCACTGCTGCTTAATTGATCTGGTATAACAGGTATAAAGGTATGTCGTTATAACAAACACACGTTCGATTGAGGTAACTATGGCAACGCAATTACGCGGCGTAATGGCCGCACTCCTGACCCCGTTTACTCAGCAGCAAATGCTGGATAAAGAGAGCCTGCGCCGTCTGGTGCAGTTCAATATTGAGCAGGGCATCGACGGGCTTTATGTGGGTGGCTCAACGGGAGAGGCTTTTGTGCAAAGCCTTTCAGAACGCGAGCAGGTAATGGAGATCGTGGCGGATGAGGCGAAGGGGAAAATCACCCTCATTGCCCATGTTGGCTGTGTCAGCACCGCTGAAAGCCAGCAGCTGGCAACGGCTGCCGCCCGCTTTGGGTTTGACGCCGTGTCCGCCGTCACACCGTTCTACTATCCCTTCAGCTTTGAAGAACACTGCGACCACTACCGTGCAATTATTGATTCCGCGGATGGTTTGCCAATGGTGGTCTATAACATCCCGGCGCTGAGCGGCGTCAAACTGACCCTTGACCAAATCAACACGCTGGTGACGCTGCCGGGTGTTGGCGCGCTGAAGCAAACCTCTGGCGATCTCTTCCAGATGGAGCAGATCCGCCGCGCGCATCCGGATCTGGTGCTCTACAACGGCTACGATGAGATCTTCGCTTCCGGCCTGCTGGCAGGCGCTGACGGAGGGATCGGCAGTACGTACAACATTATGGGCTGGCGCTATCAGGCGATCGCTAAAGCGGTTCGGGAAGGGGATAACGCCACCGCGCAGCGTCTGCAAGGCGAGTGCAACAAGGTTATCGACCTGCTGATTGGCGCTGGCGTCTTCCGTGGTCTGAAAACGGTGCTGCACTATATGGACGTGGTCTCGGTACCGCTGTGCCGCAAGCCGTTTTCACCCGTGGACGAAAAATTCGTGCCCGCGCTAAAAGCCCTGGCAGAGCAGCTAATGGCGGAAAAACGCTAACGCATTACGTAGGCCGGGCAAGGCACAGCCGCTGTCCGGCAAAACGACAGAGAAATCGTCGGGAGAGTGAAATGAGTATATCTACCCAAAGCATCCCGTGGTACCGCCATCTTAGCCGCCCGCAGTGGCGTGCCTTCTCCGCTGCCTGGCTGGGATATTTGCTTGATGGCTTCGATTTTGTACTGATTGCCTTAGTTCTGACGGAAGTGAAAAGCGAGTTCGGCCTGACGACGGTGGAAGCCGCGAGCCTGATTTCGGCGGCCTTTATCTCACGCTGGTTCGGTGGCCTGCTGCTGGGGGCGATGGGCGATCGCTATGGCCGCAAGCTGGCGATGATTACCAGCATTGTTCTTTTCTCCTGCGGCACCCTGGCCTGCGGGCTTGCGCCGGGCTACGTCACCATGTTTATCGCCAGAATGGTGATCGGCATGGGGATGGCGGGCGAATACGGCTCCAGCGCAACCTACGTGATCGAAAGCTGGCCAAAGCAGCTGCGCAACAAGGCGAGCGGCTTTTTGATTTCCGGTTTCTCCGTGGGGGCCGTCATCGCCGCACAGGTCTACAGCCTCGTGGTTCCCGTCTGGGGCTGGCGCGCGCTGTTCTTAATCGGCATCTTGCCTATCGTCTTTGCCCTGTGGCTGCGCAAAAACATCCCGGAAGCCGAGGACTGGAAGGCGAAGCACGCTGGCAAAGCGCCGGTACGCACGATGGTCGATATTCTTTATCGCGGTAAGTACCGCGTAATCAATATTGCCATGACGCTGTTTGCCGGTGCGGCGCTGTGGCTCTGCTTTGCCGGAGAGCTAAACAACGTTGGGATGGTGGTCATTCTGGGGCTGCTGTGCGCCGTCGTTTTTATCAGCTTTATGGTGCAAAGCAGCGGTAAACGCTGGCCTACTGGCGTAACGCTGATGGTTGTGGTGTTGTTTGCCTTTCTCTATTCATGGCCAATTCAGGCGCTGCTGCCAACCTATTTGAAAACGGAGCTGGCCTACGATCCGGCTACGGTGGCCCGCGTGCTGTTCTTCAGCGGATTTGGTGCGGCGGTGGGCTGCTGCGTAGGCGGTTTTCTTGGCGACTGGCTGGGCACGCGTAAAGCGTACGTCTGCAGCCTGCTGGCCTCGCAGCTGCTTATTATTCCGGTGTTTGCGATCGGCGGCGCGAATATCTGGGTGCTCGGGCTGTTGCTCTTTTTCCAACAGATGCTGGGTCAGGGCATTTCCGGGATCTTACCTAAGCTCATCGGCGGCTATTTCGATACCGACCAGCGGGCGGCCGGGCTTGGATTTACCTATAACGTCGGCGCGCTGGGCGGGGCGCTTGCACCGGTGATCGGCGCTCTGCTGTCCCAGCGGATGGAGCTGGGAACCGCGCTGGGATCGCTCTCCTTTGGCCTGACATTTGTCGTGATCCTGTTGATCGGCCTCGATATGCCGTCCCGCGTTCAGCGCTGGATCAGGCCGGAAGCGCTGCGCACTCACGACGCCATCGACGGTAAACCGCTGAGCGGAGCCTTTCCTGCGGGCGCGGTCAAACGCGAGCAGGTGATGAAATGACGACGCTGGCACTTGATATTGGCGGCACGAAGCTCGCTGCCGCCCTGGTTGAAGGGGACGTTCTGTTGATGCGCAGGGCGTGCCCGACCCCCGGCAGCCAGACGCCGGGCGCGCTTGAGGAGGCGCTACGTGCCCTGGTTTTACCTCTGGTAAGGCATGCCGGGCGCGTGGCGGTGGCATCGACAGGGATTATTCATAACGGCGTGCTCACCTCCATTAATCCGGCCAACCTGGGTGGCCTGGATCACTTTCCGCTGGTCGCCTTTCTGGAAGCTGCCACGCAATTACCGGTCACGGCGGTTAACGACGCGCAGTCCGCCGCATGGGCAGAGTTTTGCGCGCTGCCCGTGAGGGACGATATGGTGTTCCTGACGGTTTCAACTGGCGTGGGCGGCGGCGTTGTACTCAACGGAAAACTTCAGACGGGCAGCGGGGGGCTGGCCGGGCATCTTGGGCATACGCTGGCCGATCCCGCCGGGCCGCTTTGTGGCTGTGGACGAAGAGGATGCGTTGAAGCCATTGCCTCAGGCCGGGGCATTGCTGCTCAGGCGCAGGGCGAACTGGCAGGGCTGGATGCAAAGGCGATATTCAGCCGGGATACGACGCAGGCTCGCAGGCTGGTGGCAAATTCGGCACACGCGCTGGCGCGACTGATCGCCGACGTTAAAGCCGTTACCGACTGTCAGGTTATCGTGGTCGGCGGCAGCGTGGGGCTGGCGGAAGGGTATCTCCCTCTGGTGAAAGCCTATTTATCGCAGGAGCCAGAAGTGTATCAGGTGCCCCTTCGGGCGGCGCATTATCGTCACGACGCCGGGCTATTGGGCGCGGCGCTGTTAGCTACAGGAGATGCATTATGATGATGGGAGAGCTGCAGTCACTGGCATCGTCGGGCCTGCCCGCCGCACTGGTGAATGCTCTCACGCTGGCGGTTGCCGCCCGGCCAAAGGAGAAAGCGCCGGGTCACTACGAACTGCAGGGTGATGCTATCTTTATGAATGTTATGCAGTTTGCTACACAAGCCCCGGAGCTGAAAAAGGCAGAGCTGCACGCGGAGTATATTGATATCCAGCTCCTGTTAGCCGGTGAAGAGCGGATTCTGTTTGGCGTTGCGGAGTCCGCGCGCGGGTGCGAGGAAATGCATAGCGCCGAGGATTATCAGCTTTGCAGCCGCATTGAAGGGGAGCAGTCGGTAGCGTTAAGACCGGGGATGTTCGTGGTGTTTATGCCGGGGGAGCCGCATAAGCCAGGGTGCATCACCGACTCGGTGGGAGAGATTAAAAAGGCCGTGGTGAAGGTTCGCGCCAGCCTGTTAACCGCATAAAAAAGCCGGATGGTTTTCCATCCGGCTCGATCTTTTACACTTCCAGGTAGTTCAGTATACCGTCAGCGGCTTTACGCCCTTCGGCAATCGCCGTGACCACCAGGTCAGAACCGCGAACAATATCGCCACCGGCGAAGATTTTCGGGTTGCTGGTCTGGAATGCGTTGTCGCTGCCTTCAGGTGCAATCACGCGGCCCTGTGAATCCAGCTCAACGCTGTGCTTCGCAAGCCATTCCATGCTGTGAGGACGGAAACCAAACGCCATGACGACGGCATCGGCCGGGATCACATGTTCGGAGCCTGCCACGATCTCCGCGCGACGACGGCCTTTCGCATCCGGCGCGCCCATCTCAGTGCGCGCCATCTTCACGCCGCTCACTTTACCGTTAGCATTCACTTCAATGCCCAGAGGCTGGATGTTGAACTGGAACTCCACGCCCTCTTCACGCGCGTTTTTCACTTCGCGTTTAGAGCCCGGCATGTTCTCTTCGTCACGACGATAGGCGCAGATCACGTGTGCCGCGTTCTGACGAATAGACGTACGCACGCAGTCCATCGCAGTATCACCGCCGCCCAGCACCACCACGCGTTTGCCTTCCATGCTGACGAACGGCTCATCGGCGGTTTCGCCGTAGCCCATGATCTGCTTGGTGTTGGCAATCAGGAACGGCAGGGCATCATAAACACCTGGTGCCTCTTCGTTTTCCAGACCGCCGCGCATGGACTGGTAGGTGCCCACGCCGAGGAACACGGCGTCGTAATCCTTCAGCAGGTCGTCGAGCTGCACGTCGCGGCCCACTTCCACATTCAGTTTGAACTCAATGCCCATGCCGGTGAAGATTTCACGGCGACGGGTCATGACCTCTTTTTCCAGCTTGAAGGCCGGGATACCGAAGGTCAGCAGACCGCCGATTTCCGGATGACGGTCAAAGACCACCGCCTTCACGCCGTTGCGGGTCAGCACGTCCGCACAGGCCAGGCCCGCCGGGCCCGCGCCGATGATGGCCACGCGCTTGTCGGTTTGACGCACGCCGGTCATGTCCGGGCGCCAGCCCATCTCGAACGCTTTATCGTTGATATAGCGCTCGATGTTGCCGATGGTCACCGCGCCAAATTCGTCGTTCAGCGTACAGGAGCCTTCACACAGGCGGTCCTGAGGACACACGCGGCCGCACACTTCCGGCAGGGTGTTGGTCTGGTGAGACAGCTCGGCGGCTTCAAAAATACGTCCTTCGTTGGCCAGTTTCAGCCAGTTTGGGATGTAGTTGTGGACCGGGCATTTCCATTCGCAGTAAGGGTTACCGCAGGACAGGCAGCGGTCTGCCTGTGCTTTGGCCTGGCCTTCTGAAAACGGCTCGTAGATTTCTACAAATTCAATTTTGCGGATCTTCAGCGGTTTCTTTGGCGGATCAACACGCTGCAGGTCGATAAACTGGTATACGTTCTGGCTCATCTGAATTCCTTACTGCGCCTGCACGCGCAGCTCTGCTGCGCTACGACTACGGTGACCCAACAGGGCTTTAACATCGCTGGACTTCGGTTTAACCAGCGCGAATTTCGCTGAGAACGCAGGCCAGTTCGCCAGGATCTCTTCACCGCGCGAAGAACCGGTATGCTGCACATGCTCGGTAATCAAGCCGCGCAGGTGTTCTTCGTGGATGGCCAGCGTTTCAACGTCCAGCACTTCCACCAGTTCCGGGTTCACGCGTTTGCGGAACTCACCGTCTTCGTCCAGGACGTACGCAAAACCGCCCGTCATGCCCGCGCCGAAGTTCACGCCGGTTTTACCCATTACGCAAACAATCCCGCCCGTCATGTATTCACAACCGTTATCGCCAATGCCTTCCACCACGGTGATAGCACCAGAGTTACGCACCGCAAAACGCTCGCCCGCACGACCTGCTGCGAACAGACGACCGCCGGTCGCGCCGTACAGGCAGGTGTTACCGATGATGCTCGCTTCATGGCTGCGGAAGGCTGAGCCGACCGGAGGACGCACCGCCAGCAGACCGCCTGCCATGCCTTTACCGACGTAGTCGTTGGCATCACCAGTCAGGTACAGCTCAACGCCGCCTGCGTTCCACACGCCGAAGCTCTGACCCGCGGTACCGCTGAAGTGCGCAGTAATCGGATCCGCCGCCAGCCCCTGGTCACCGTGCGTTTGCGCGATATAACCGGAGAGGGAGGCACCCACGGAGCGGTCGGTGTTGCGGATATCAAACCAGAACGTTTTGCTCTGCTTGTCGTCCACGTACGGTTTCGCCTGCTGCAGCAGCTGCGCGTTCAGCACGCCGTTATCGAACGGCGGGTTGTTCTCGGTGCAGTAAACCGCTTTGCCAGGATGCGGCTGTGCGGTTTCCAGCAGCTTAGACAGCTCCAGCTTCTGCTGCTTCGCGGTGAAGCCTTCCAGCTCTTTCAGCAGGTCGGTACGGCCAATCAGGTCCACCAGGCGTTTCACGCCCAGCTGCGCCATCAGCTCGCGGGTTTCACGGGCGATGAAGTCAAAGTAGTTGGTCACTTTGAACGGCAGGCCGTGATAGTGGTTCTTACGCAACTTCTCGTCCTGGGTAGCTACGCCGGTTGCGCAGTTGTTCAGGTGGCAAATACGCAGGTATTTACAGCCCAGCGCAACCATCGGGCCGGTACCGAAGCCGAAGCTTTCCGCGCCGAGGATTGCCGCCTTGATAATGTCGAGGCCAGTTTTCAGACCACCGTCCACCTGCAGACGGATCTTGTGACGCAGGCCGTTCGCCACCAGCGCCTGCTGGGTTTCCACCAGGCCAAGCTCCCACGGGCAGCCCGCGTATTTCACGGAGGAGAGCGGGCTTGCGCCGGTACCGCCGTCGTAACCGGCGATGGTGATCAGGTCAGCATAGGCTTTCGCCACGCCGGTAGCGATGGTGCCGACGCCCGGTTCGGAAACCAGCTTCACGGAGATCATCGCTTTCGGGTTGACCTGTTTCAGGTCGAAAATCAGCTGCGCTAAGTCCTCGATAGAGTAGATATCGTGGTGCGGCGGCGGGGAGATCAGCGTCACGCCCGGTACGGAATAGCGCAGTTTGGCGATGTAAGGCGTGACTTTATCACCCGGCAGCTGACCGCCTTCGCCCGGTTTAGCACCCTGAGCGACTTTAATCTGAATCACGTCGGCATTGACCAGGTACGCAGGCGTCACGCCAAAGCGACCGGATGCCACCTGCTTGATACGGGAGACCTTGTTAGTGCCGTAACGCGCTGGGTCTTCACCGCCTTCGCCGGAGTTAGAGTTGCCGCCGATGCTGTTCATGGCTTCCGCCAGCGCTTCGTGGGCTTCCGGGCTCAGCGCGCCGATGGACATCGCCGCGGTATCGAAGCGTTTGAACAGCTCGGTTGCAGGCTCTACGTCGTCGATGCTGACGGCTTCGTCACCCGGGTTCAGGGCAATGAGGTCGCGCAGCGTTGCCGCCGGACGGTTGTTTACCAGCTCAGCGTACTGCTGATAATCGCTGTATTCACCGCTCTGAACCGCCTGTTGCAGCGTGCGCACCACGTCCGGGTTATAGGCGTGGTATTCGCCGCCGTGAACGTATTTCAGCAGACCGCCCTGATCCAGCGGCTTACGTGCCAGCCAGGCGCGTTTTGACAGGTTCACCAGATCCTGCTGGAAGTCAGCAAAACCGGCGCCGCCGATGCGGCTGATCACGCCCTGGAAGCAGAGATTTGCGACATCGTCATGCAGGCCGACCGCTTCAAACAGCTTCGAACAGCGGTAAGAGGCGATAGTCGAGATGCCCATTTTGGACATGATCTTGTACAGGCCTTTGTTGATGCCGTTGCGGTAGTTCAGCATTACCGCGCGGTAATCTTTGTCGATCGCGCGGGTATCCACCAGACGGGCCAGCGTTTCGTAGGCCAGATACGGGTAGATCGCCGTCGCGCCAAAGCCTAACAGCACGGCAAAGTGGTGCGGGTCGCGGGCGCTGGCGGTTTCAACAATGATGTTGGCGTCGCAGCGCAGGCTCTTATCGACCAGACGCGTCTGGATAGCACCCACCGCCATTGGCGCAGGTACCGGCAGACGGTTTTTCGCGATATTGCGGTCAGACAGCACCAGCAGAACGGTACCGTTACGCACCATCTGTTCAGCTTTATCACACAGCGCATTCACCGTCTCTTCGAGGGTCGCCTCGGTCACGTCGAACGTAATATCGAGCGTGTCGGCGCGGTAGTGATCCTCTTTCAGCGTAGTGAGCTGTTTGAAATCGGAGTACAGCAGGATCGGCGATTTAAAGGTCAGACGGTGCGCCTGGCCTTCGGCTTCGCAGAAGACGTTCATCTCGCGGCCGATGCTGGTTGCCAGCGACATCACGTGCGCTTCACGCAGCGGATCGATCGGCGGGTTGGTGACCTGCGCGAACTGCTGACGGAAGTAGTCGTAAATAATGCGCGGCTGGCTGGAGAGCACGGCAAACGGGGTATCGTCACCCATGGAGCCGACCGCTTCCTGACCGTTTTCACCCAGTACGCGGATGACGGAGTCAAGCTCTTCCGCGCTGTAGTTAAACTGCTTCTGGAAGCTTGCGAGGGTATCGTCGTCCAGCTCGCGGCTGCCCACTTCTTCGTCCGGCAGATCTTCGAACGGCACCAGACGACGGACGTTTTTCTCCATCCACTCTTTGTACGGATGGCGGCTTTTCAGATCGTTGTCGGTTTCGGCGGAGTGCAGGATACGCCCACCGCGGGTGTCGATAACCATCAGCTCGCCCGGACCGACGCGGCCCTTCTCGACCACTTCGTCAGGCTGGTAATCCCAGATCCCGACCTCAGACGCGCAGGTGATGAGCTTATCTTTGGTGATGACGTAGCGCGCCGGACGCAGACCGTTACGGTCCAGGTTACAGGCGGCAAAACGGCCGTCGGACATCACGATGCCAGCCGGGCCGTCCCACGGCTCCATGTGCATGGAGTTAAAGTCGAAGAACGCGCGCAGCTCAGGGTCCATATCCGGGTTGTTCTGCCATGCCGGCGGCACAAGCAGACGCATGGCGCGCACGATGTCCATCCCGCCTGCCAGCAGCAGTTCCAGCATGTTATCCATGGAGCTGGAGTCAGAGCCGGTTTCGTTCACGAACGGCGCGGCATCATGCAGGTCAGGGATCAGTGGCGTCTGGAACTTATAGGTACGGGCGCGGGCCCACTGGCGGTTACCGGTGATGGTGTTGATCTCGCCGTTGTGCGCCAGATAGCGGAACGGCTGAGCCAGCGGCCAGCGTGGAACGGTGTTGGTGGAGAAGCGCTGGTGGAACAGGCAAATGGCCGATTCCAGACGCAGATCCGCCAGGTCCAGGTAGAAGCGCGGCAGGTCAGCCGGCATACACAGACCTTTATAGATGTTCACCAGGTTAGAGAGGCTACAGACGTAGAACTCTTTATCGTCCTGGAGACGTTTTTCAATGCGGCGGCGGGCGATAAACAGACGGCGTTCCATATCACGCGGACGCCAGCCCGCAGGCGCGTTAACGAAAATCTGTTCAATACGAGGCAGCGAGGAGAGGGCGATTTCACCGAGCACCCCTTCGTTGGTTGGCACATTGCGCCAGCCGACAATCGACAGGGTTTCACGCTGAAGTTCTTCTTCGACGATGCGGCGTGAGGCAGCAGCCTTTTCAGGATCCTGGTTCAGGAACAGCATGCCGACAGCGTAGTTTTTGGCTAAACGCCAGCCGCGCTCTTCCGCTACGATGCGGAAGAAACGATCCGGTTTTTGCAGCAGCAGGCCGCAACCGTCGCCGGTTTTACCATCGGCAAGGATGGCGCCACGGTGCTGCATTCGGGCCAGTGCGTGAATAGCAGTACGCACTACCTTGTGGCTAGGTTCGCCTTCTATGTGGGCGATCAGGCCGAAACCACAGTTATCCTTCTCAAGGGATTTATCGTACAACATATCAGTGAACCTCCCCAGGCTCGTCGGGCTTCCCACTGAACTTTACCGTGGCGCACAGGCACAGAAAGAGCATGGCGACGGGGTTTGCGTTTCATACGCGGACCTCGCATTCGCCCTCTTTTTCATCCTTTCGCGCAGGTAAACAAGTTTGAGGACTTGCTTCAGAGGGAATCTCAATTACTGCATAAATATGATGAGCAGGCCGCTCATCCAGAAAGCTTCCAGCGGATTTCCAACTTATCGGGAATTGGTACACAGGTCAAATGGCAATCTTATTTATACAAAAATGTGCTAAAGAGAGTTTATCTGATTGTAATTAAAGGGTATTTAACTATTTTTACATTGATTGTATGCCCTGACAGGACGCAGCGGAGTGTGATCTGACTCACTATATGAAAGCGGTATTATCAATGTAGCGTGCTGAGTAGCCGTTTTATAGCAGAATAATAATCTGGCATTGAATGCAAGCCCGCATAAACCCACTGTTTTTCAGTGATGGCGCTATAAATGAAAAAAACAATCAGAACATAAGGAAAAGTAATCACGAATGGCGTGAATGGAATTGCAGTAATCTTGAGTATTTATTCATATGGATAAAGGCCGTCCAGGGCGATTGATCCAGGTCATCGCCGACAGAGGCTAAAAATGGCAGGCTTGTCCCCTTTCTCCGGGACGGTCTATCAGATTATGCAGTTACAGAAATTAGTCAATATGTTTGGTGGGGATCTTTTGCAGCGATACGGACAAAAGGTTCATAAGCTGACGCTGCACGGCGGGTTTAGCTGCCCGAATCGCGATGGCACCATCGGGCGCGGCGGCTGCACCTTCTGTAACGTTGCGTCCTTTGCTGACGAAGCTCAGCAGCATCACTCTATCGCGGAACAGCTCGCGCATCAGGCGAGCCTGGTGAACCGCGCGAAGCAGTATCTGGCCTATTTCCAGGCCTACACCAGCACGTGGGCGGAGGTGCAGGTGCTGCGCTCGATGTATCAGCAGGCGGTCAGCCAGGCTAACATCGTAGGGCTGTGCGTGGGGACGCGCCCGGACTGCGTACCGGACGCGGTGCTGGACCTGCTCAGCGAGTACAAAGAACAAGGCTACGAGATCTGGCTGGAGCTGGGCTTGCAAACCGCGCACGACAAAACCCTGCACCGCATCAATCGCGGTCATGATTTCGCCTGCTACCAGCGCACCACGCGGCTGGCCCGTGAGCGTGGGCTGAAAGTCTGTTCGCATCTGATTGTTGGGTTACCCGGCGAAGGTCAACAGCATGGTCTTGAAACGCTGGAAAAGGTGGTTGAGACCGGCGTGGACGGCATTAAGCTGCATCCGCTGCATATCGTTACGGGAAGCATTATGGCGAAAGCCTGGGAAGCAGGGCGGTTAAGCGGTATTGAGCTCGACGACTATACGGTGACGGCAGGGGAGATGATTCGCCACACGCCGCCGGAAATTGTCTACCACCGCATCTCCGCCAGCGCCCGCCGTCCAACGCTTCTGGCACCGCTATGGTGTGAGAACCGCTGGACGGGGATGGTGGAAATCGACCGCTATCTACAAGAGAACGGTGTACAGGGGTCGGCGCTTGGCCGCCCGTGGGTTCCCCGTCTACCGGCGACGGCCGCCTAACAGGCTTCCCAGCATGCCGCGCACTATCTGATTGGTGACCTGTCGTGCGGCGCTTTTCGCCATGGTTTGTACCACGCCGTCGCGCTTGCCGCCGCGCGGCCCGGTGCTGCCGAACAGGATGTCTTTGAGCCCCCCGAGAATACCGTCATCCACGGCGACAGACTGCCCTTTTGCGGCAGGCGCATCCTGCGATTCCGTTGTCGCCTGAACCCCTTTTTGCAGCATCTCGAACGCGGACTCCCGGTCCACTTCGTCTTCGTACTTTCCGTAAACCGGAGAGTGGTTAATCAGGCCGTTGCGTTCATCGTCGGTAACCGGCCCCATGCGCGAGCAGGGCGCGATCACCATAGCGCGTTCCACCACGGACGGGCTGCCCTTTGCATCCAGGAACGAGATCAGCGCTTCACCGGTGCCTAACGCCTGAATCGCCGCTTCGGTATCAAAGGCCGGATTGGCGCGCATGGTTTGCGCGGCGGCTTTTACTGCTTTCTGATCTTTTGGCGTAAAGGCGCGCAGGGCGTGCTGCACGCGGTTACCAAGCTGACCGAGCACGTTATCCGGGATATCCGACGGGTTTTGTGACACAAACCAGACGCCAACGCCTTTGGAGCGGATCAGGCGAATGACCTGTTCAATTTTATCCAGCAATACCTGCGGCGCGTCGTTAAACAGCAGGTGCGCTTCGTCAAAGAAGAAGACCAGCTTCGGTTTTTCCAGATCGCCCGCTTCGGGTAACTGTTCGTACAGTTCGGAGAGCATCCACAGCAGGCTGGCGGCGTAGAGCTTTGGCATCTGGTAGAGCTTTTCTGAACTCAGAATGTTGATGATGCCTTTGCCGCTGCTGTCGGTGCGCATCCAGTCTTTGATATCCAGCATCGGCTCGCCGAAGAAGTGTTCGGCCCCCTGTTGCTCCAGGGTCAGCAACCCACGCTGAATGGCCCCTACCGAGGCGCTGCTGATGTTGCCGTACTGGTTCTGGAAGGATTTGGCGTTATCGCCGATATACTGCGTAATGGCGCGCAGATCTTTGAAATCAAGCAGAAGCAGTCCCTGATCGTCGGCAATGCGGAAGATAATGTTCAGCACGCCGGACTGTACGTCGTTGAGGTTAAGCAGACGGGCCAGCAGCAGCGGGCCGAGATCGGAGACGGTGGCGCGCACCGGGTGGCCTTTTTCACCAAAGATATCCCACACTACCACCGGATTGCTGTGCGGCGTCCAGTCCGTGATGCCAATATTCTTCAGCCGTTCGAGCAGTTTTTCAGAGGCCGTCCCTTCCTGAGCCACACCGGTTAAATCGCCTTTCACGTCAGCCATAAAGACCGGTACGCCAATCTCCGAAAGCGACTCCGCCAGCTTTTGCAGGGTGACGGTTTTTCCCGTCCCGGTCGCTCCGGTGATCAGACCGTGGCGGTTCGCCATCGCGGGCAGTAAATACAGCTCTTTTTCCAGCGTCCGGGCGATTAACAATGGTGTACTCATGATGCGCTTCCTCTCTTTGTCCTGGGTGGAGTATAGGCAACCTGGCCGCAATTTGGTTGAGTAAATTCCTGACTTTGCGGCGCATTATCCAGCGCGGACTATGCTTTTGCATACGGTTCACAACATTTTGGGAATGTATGTCCAGATTCTTTTTTAATGATCGCAAACAACTGGTCAACGATGCTATTGAAGGCATTCTGATTTCTGCTCCGCACGGAAACCTCGTCAAGCTTGATGTTGATCCTGCCATTCGAATTGTTGCGCGCGGTGACTGGGATAAAAGCCGCGTAGCGGTGATCTCCGGTGGGGGTTCCGGCCACGAACCGGCGCACGCTGGGTTTGTCGGAAAAGGGATGCTCACGGCGGCGGTATGTGGCGACCTGTTTGCCTCGCCGAGTGTGGATGCGGTGTTGAATGCCATTGTGGCGGTCACGGGCGATCGCGGCTGCCTGCTGATCGTCAAAAATTACACCGGTGACCGCCTGAATTTTGGTCTGGCGGCAGAAAAGGCCAAACGCTACGGCCTGAAGGTGGAGATGGTGATTGTGGCGGACGATATCGCGCTGCCGGACAACAAGCAGCCGCGCGGTATTGCCGGTACGGCGCTGGTGCATAAGATTGCGGGCTATGCGGCGGAGCACGGGAAATCGTTGAGTGAGGTGCGGGATATTGCGCAACAGGCCTGCGACAACCTCTGGAGCCTGGGCGTTGCGATGCAAACCTGCAACCTGCCGGGCAGCGATGATGAAGAGGGGCGCATCAAGCAAGGCCAGGTGGAGCTGGGGTTGGGTATTCACGGCGAGCCGGGGGCCTCCGTCGTGGATACACAAAACAGCAAAGACATTATCGACACGCTGGTCACGCCGCTTAAGGCGCAGGCCGGTGAGGGGCGCTTTGCGGTACTGATTAACAACCTCGGCGGCGTTTCTGCGCTCGAAATGGCGCTGCTGACCAAAGAGCTGGCGCATTCGGCGCTGAAAAAGGACATTGGGTATTTGATTGGCCCGGCGCCTCTGGTGAGCGCGCTGGACATGAAAGGCTTTTCTCTGACGCTGCTGAAGCTCAACGATTTCTTCGAAAAGGCGATTCACGCCGAGGTCGAGACGCTGGGATGGCAGAAGCCCGTGCCGTTTGCACCTTTGCGTACCGTTGCGCATAGCGCTATTCACGATCGCGTGGAATATAGCCCGTCGGAAAACCCGCAGGTGAAGGAGTACGTATCTTCAGTGACGAAGACGCTAATCCAGCTGGAAAATCGCCTTAACGCGCTGGATGCCAAAGTCGGAGACGGTGATACGGGCTCCACATTTGCGCAAGGCGCGCGGGATATTGCGCAGCGTCTGGAGGATCGCAAGCTCCCGCTTGATAACGTATCGACGCTGCTGCTTCTGGTGGGCGAGCGGCTGGCCACGGTGATGGGCGGATCGAGCGGGGTGCTAATGTCGATCTTCTTTACCGCGGCCGGTCAAAAGCTTCACGATGGCCAGCCGCTGCCCGAGGCATTGCTCAGCGGGCTGGCGCAGATGAAGCAATACGGTGGCGCAGATCTCGGCGATCGTACCCTGATCGACGCGCTGCAGCCGGCGCTGGAGGCGTTGCGGAAAGGCGATATCGAGTCAGCGGCGAAGGCCGCACAGCAGGGGGCTGAAGCGACTGCGAAGATGATGAAAGCGGGCGCGGGGCGCTCGTCGTATGTGAATAAAGAGAACCTGGACGGGGTAATGGACCCGGGGGCGGTCGCGGTGGCAGAGGTGTTTTCTGCACTGGTGCGATAGGTGAGAATAGCCCGGTGGCGCTGCGCTTACCGGGCCTACAAAATCAGATCCAGGCCGGGTAAGGCGAAGCCGCCACCCGGCACTGTCACATCAAAAATCCGCTTTCAACACCACGCGGTAGCGGGCTTTGCCGTCACGCACGTGCTGGATCGCTTCGTTGATTTTCGACATTGGATACAGTTCGGTGGTCGGGGCCACCCTGGTGCGTCCGGCAAACTTCATCAGTTTGCGCAACTCAAACGGCGTACCGGTCGCGGAGCCTGACACGCTGCGATCCCCGCCGATCAGGGTAAACGCCGGCACCGGCAGCGGCTTCATTACCGCACCCACGGTGTGGAAGTTACCGCCGTAGGCCAGCGCTTCAAAGTACGGCTGCCAGTCAAGATCGACATTCACGGTGTTAATGATCAGATCAAACTGACCCGCCAGCGCGTTCAGTGCTTCCGGATCGCGGCTGTTCACCACTTTATCCGCACCCATCGCCAGCACTTCTTTCTCTTTCGCCGGGTTAGAACTGAATGCCGTCACTTCGCAACCCATCGCATGCAGCAGTTTGATGGCGATATGGCCCAGGCCGCCAATACCGATCACGCCCACACGACTGGTGGCGGTGATATGGTGCATCAGCAGCGGTTTGAAGACGGTGATACCGCCACACAGCAGCGGACCGGCGGATTTGATATCAATGCTGTCCGGCAGCGGGATGACCCATTGCCAGTCGGCGCGCAGCTTGTCGGCAAAACCGCCTTTATTCAGGATGGTGGGAACGGCGCCTTCGAGGCAGTTGATTTGGTTGCCGCTGATACAGGCGTCGCAGTGACCACAGCTGCGTGCCGTCCAGCCAATGCCCACGCGCTGGCCTACCTTCAGCCCTTTGTCCTGCGCGGCGCTACCGAGCGCCACGACGCGGCCAATGACTTCGTGCCCGGCAACCAGCGGGTAGCTGGAGAAGCCCCATTCGTTGTCGATCATCGAGAGATCCGAGTGGCAGATCCCGCAGTAATCAACCTGTACTTCGACGTCTTCTGCTTTTAGTTCGCCCGCATCGTACTCGTACAGCTCAAGTTCTGCACCCGCCTGCGGTGCGGCGTAGCTTTTTATCTTCGACATCGTGTTTCCCCTGTTATGGTGTGAACTGTGAGTGTAGAGCATCCAGTTTACAGCCGCTTAACAGAAGAGGGCAGGAACGAAAGTTACAGACTTTTCAGCATTCTGACTTCGCAGTCAACGTGGCCGGTACAGCCTAGCGGCGCATCGATATGCTCAAAGCCGAGATGCTCATACAGGCCGATGGCCTCTTTGAGGAAGGCGGTGGTTTCGAGGTAACAGCGTTTGAAACCCTGAGTGCGCGCATGTTCCAGGGCGACCAGCGCCAGCTTTTTCGCCAGACCCTGTCCGCGAACCGACGGCAGAAAATACATTTTCTGCAGCTCACAAATATCCGGCTCGCTGCAGCTCAGTGGTGCCACGCCGCCGCCGCCCACGACCTTGCCATTCTGCTCAATAACCCAGTAGGCATGGCCAGGCTGGTTGTACAGATGGAAAAGCTCATCGAGATTAGGATCGGCCACGGTGTAGCCTTTATCGGCTGTCAGGCCATATTCGGCGGAAACCGCGCGGATAACAGCGGCAATGGCCGGGTTGTCCTGCTCAGTGATCCGACGCATTGTCGTCGCGACGGGGGTAATCACGCTCATAGCATTACTCATGACAAAAATTGACACACAACTGCTGTTAATAGCACCGCAGAAAGGGGAGTGCAAGCGAGGAGTTTTCAGGAAGGTTACCCCTTACACCCTGAAGCGTAAGGGGTAAAAGCATTACAGGGCGGCAATAACCGCCTGCTGCTCAATCAGTTTGGTCTTCGCATCAGCGAAAGCAACCAGACGTTCACGCTCTTTGGCGATGACCGCTTCCGGCGCGCGGGCCACAAAGCCTTCGTTCGCCAGTTTGCTTTCGATTTTGCCAATTTCCACGTCGACTTTCGCCACTTCTTTCGCCAGACGCGCCAGTTCGGCGTCTTTGTCGATCAGGCCTGCCATCGGGATCAGCAGCTCGGCACCGTCGATGATTTTGGTCACGGAAACCGGACCTTTTTCATCAGCAGGCAGCACGGTGATGCTTTCCAGACGCGCCATGGTCTTGAGGAAGGTATTGTTCTCGCTGACGCGACGCACAGCAGCCTCGCTGCAGCCGCGCAGCAGCAGCTCCAGCGGTTTGCCCGGGGCAATGTTCATTTCAGCACGGATGTTACGTACCGCAACGATCGCCTGTTTCAGCCACTCGGTGTCCGCAGACGCCGCTTCATCAACCTTCGCCGCATCGAATTCCGGGAACGGCTGCAGCATGATGGTGTCAGCGTTGATGCCTGCAATCACCTTCACGCGCTGCCAGATGGTTTCGGTGATGAATGGAATGACCGGATGCGCCAGGCGCAGCAGACCTTCCAGAACGGTAATCAGCGTGTTGCGCGTGCCGCGCAGCTCCGCCTCAGAACCACCGTTCATCACCGGCTTCGCCAGCTCCAGATACCAGTCACAGAACTGGTTCCAGGTAAATTCGTACAGGATGCCCGCGGCGATATCGAAGCGGTAGCTGTCCAGCGCGTCGCGGAATGCTTTCACCGTCTGGTTGAATTCCGCCAGGATCCAGCGGTCCGCCAGAGACAGCGTCATCTCGCCGCCGTTGAAGCCGCAATCCTGATCTTCGGTGTTCATCAGCACGAAGCGGCTGGCGTTCCACAGCTTGTTACAGAAGTTACGGTAACCTTCCAGACGCTTCATGTCCCAGTTGATATCACGGCCGGTAGAGGCCAGCGCCGCCAGGGTGAAGCGCAGGGCGTCGGTACCGTGAGACTCGATCCCGTTCGGGAACTGCTTCTCGGTGCGCTTGCGGATTTTCTCAGCCAGCTGCGGCTGCATCATGTTGCCGGTACGTTTTTCCAGCAGGTCTTCCAGAGAGATACCGTCAACCATGTCCAGCGGGTCAATAACGTTACCCTTGGACTTGGACATTTTCTGCCCTTCGTCGTCGCGGATCAGACCGGTCATGTAGACGGTATGGAACGGAACCTGCGGCTTGCCGTCTTCGTCTTTGATGAAGTGCATGGTCATCATGATCATGCGGGCGATCCAGAAGAAGATAATGTCGAAACCGGACACCATCACGCTGGTTGGGTGGAACTGACGCAGCGCGTCGGTGTTTTCCGGCCAGCCGAGCGTGGAGAAGGTCCACAGCGCGGAGGAGAACCAGGTGTCCAGCACGTCTTCGTCCTGACGCAGGGCAACGTCAGCGCTCAGGTTGTTTTCCTGACGCACTTCGTCTTCGGTGCGGCCAACGTAGACATTGCCTTCGTTGTCGTACCATGCCGGGATGCGGTGACCCCACCACAGCTGACGGGAGATACACCAGTCCTGAATGTCGCGCATCCAGGAGAAGTACATGTTTTCATACTGCTTCGGCACGAACTGGATGCTGCCGTTCTCAACCGCTTCCACAGCCGGTTTCGCCAGCACGTCGGCACGCACGTACCACTGGTCAGTCAGCATCGGCTCGATAACCACGCCGCCACGGTCGCCGTACGGCACGGTCAGATCGTGAGGTTTTATCTCTTCCAGCAGGCCGAGCGCGTCGACGGCAGCCACAATCGCTTTACGCGCGGCAAAACGTTCCAGCTTCTGGAACTCAGCCGGGATGTCGCTGGAGTAAACGTCAGACTCTTCGCCTTTGGTGTCGTACACTTCTGCGCTTTCACGGATATCACCGTCAAAGGTCAGGATGTTGATCATCGGCAGGGCGTGACGACGGCCGACTTCGTAGTCGTTGAAGTCGTGCGCTGGGGTGATTTTTACGCAGCCGGTGCCTTTTTCCATGTCGGCGTGTTCGTCGCCCACAATCGGAATACGGCGGTTTACCAGCGGCAGCACCACGAATTTGCCGATCAGATCTTTATAACGCGGATCTTCCGGGTTAACGGCTACGCCGGTATCGCCCAGCAGGGTTTCCGGACGGGTCGTGGCGACCACCAAGTAATCTTTGCCGTCGGCGGTTTTCGCGCCGTCGGCCAGCGGATAGCGGATGTGCCACATGGAGCCTTTAGACTCGCGGTTTTCCACTTCCAGGTCAGAGATGGCGGTGCGCAGTTTCGGATCCCAGTTTACCAGGCGCTTGCCGCGGTAAATCAGGTCTTCTTTATACAGGCGCACGAAGACTTCTTTCACGGCGTTGGACAGGCCTTCGTCCATGGTGAAGCGCTCGCGCTCCCAGTCCACGGAGTTGCCGAGACGGCGCATCTGGCGGGTAATGGTGCCGCCGGATTCTGCCTTCCACTGCCAGATTTTGTCGATGAACGCGTCGCGACCGTAGTCGTGGCGGGTTTTACCTTCTTCAGCGGCAATTTTACGCTCAACCACCATCTGGGTTGCGATACCCGCGTGGTCAGTCCCCGCCTGCCACAGGGTGTTTTTACCCTGCATGCGCTGGTAGCGGATCATGGTGTCCATGATGGTCTGCTGGAAAGCATGTCCCATATGCAAACTGCCGGTGACGTTCGGCGGCGGGATCATGATGCAGAAGGACTCTTTGCTTTCGTCGCCGTTAGGCTTGAAATAGCCCTGCTGTTCCCAGTGCTCGTAAAGCGGCTGTTCGATATCGCGTGGGTTATATGTCTTTTCCATTATTTCCAGGTTGCCGTATTCAGGTTAAAACCAGCCAGGCGGTACGCTTTATAGCGTTCGCGCGCCAGTTGTTTCAAAGATTCTTCGTAAGGGACAAAGTCTACCACTTCTGTGAAAGCGGTGGCAAAATCTGCAAAGTCTACCCGCAGGCTAATGAGAATATCGCGCGCGCTGCTGTTGCGCTTCTGCGGCCAGGCAATTTCAACCGGCGCGCCACCGCGCGGGCCTTCGCCCGACAGGTTATGCGGCACAAAACTCTCCGGCGGGCGGGCCCACAGCGCTTCATCAAGGCGAATCGCCTGCTGCTCATCTTCACAGGCAATCAACACGCGTTTACCTGCGCGCCAACGTTCTGCGGCAATGTCACACACCAGCTGTTCGACGGCGGTGAGGCCATCCTGATGCGTGTCGTTGTCCAGAAGGTAGAACGTTGCATTCTTCATATATGGGGCTTCTTGTCGTGGATTTAAATGCAAAGCCGGGTGGCGCTACGCTTACCCGGCCTACGGTTGAGTGACGCTGTAGGCCGGGTAAGGCGAAGCCGCCACCCGGCGTTTTTCATCACTCGTCGCCGTTAAAACCCGCACGATTAAGCAGGAACTGCGACAGCAGCGCGACCGGACGACCGGTTGCGCCTTTGGCTTTACCGGAACGCCATGCGGTGCCCGCGATGTCCAGGTGCGCCCAGTTGTACTTGCGGGTGAAGCGCGCCAGGAAGCAGCCCGCGGTGATCGCACCGCCAGGACGACCGCCGATGTTCGCCATATCCGCAAAGTTGGACTCCAGCTGCTCCTGGAACTCATCGCCCAGCGGCAGACGCCACGCGCGGTCACCGGCCTGTTCGGACGCGCCGATAAGCTCGTGTGCAAGCGGGTTGTGGTTCGACATCAGGCCGGTGATGTGGTGACCCAGCGCAATCACGCAGGCGCCGGTCAGCGTTGCCACGTCGATTACCGCTTCAGGTTCGAAGCGCTCAACGTAGGTCAGCACGTCGCACAGCACCAGACGGCCTTCGGCGTCGGTATTCAGCACTTCAACAGTCTGGCCGGACATGGTGGTCAGGACGTCACCCGGACGGTAAGCGCGACCGCCTGGCATGTTTTCACAGCCCGCCAGCACGCCGATGACGTTAATCGGCAGCTGAAGCTCAGCGACCATGCGCATGACGCCGTAAACCGCCGCCGCACCGCACATGTCGTACTTCATCTCGTCCATGCCTTCGGCAGGCTTGATGGAGATACCGCCGGAGTCGAAAGTCAGGCCTTTACCGACCAGCACGATCGGGCGCGCGTCTTCGGACGGGTTGCCCTTGTACTCAATCACCGACATCAGAGATTCGTTCTGCGAGCCGTTGCCGACCGCCAGATAAGAGTGCATTCCCAGCTCTTTCATCTGCTGTTCGCCGATGACGCGAGTGATGACATTCTTGCTGTAGGAATCCGCCAGCTGACGCGCCTGAGAGGCCAGGTACGCGGCGTTACAGATGTTTGGCGGCATGTTGCCGAGATCTTTAGCGGCTTTAATACCGGCGGCAATCGCCAGACCGTGCTGAATAGCGCGCTCGCCGCTGGTCAGCTCACGGCGGGTAGGCACGTTGAAGACCATTTTACGCAGCGGGCGGCGCGGCTCGCTTTTATTGGTCTTGAGCTGGTCGAAGCTGTACAGGCTCTCTTTTGCGGTTTCGACGGCCTGGCGCACTTTCCAGTAGGTGTTACGGCCTTTGACGTGCAGTTCAGTCAGGAAGCAGACGGCTTCCATTGAGCCGGTATCATTCAGGGTATTAATCGTTTTCTGAATCACCTGCTTATACTGACGCTCATCCAGCTCACGCTCTTTGCCGCAGCCAATCAGCAGAATGCGTTCGGACAGGACGTTCGGAACATGGTGCAGTAACAGCGTCTGCCCAGGTTTACCTTCCAGTTCGCCACGGCGCAGCAGGGCGCTGATGTAGCCGTCACTGATTTTATCGAGTTGTTCGGCGATCGGGGAGAGTCGGCGCGGTTCAAACACGCCCACAACGATGCAGGCACTCCGCTGTTTCTCCGGGCTACCGCTTTTTACACTGAACTCCATGCACTACGCTCCTGAATCTTAAAGACAACGGCGGCAGCTACGGATAGAATTGAAACCTTTCGTAACTCATGTCCGCGGTTGTGGTGACTTCGTGTTAATCTTACGTTACTACGGTTTCGGCACGTCATTAAATGTTCTGAAGCGCGAATCCGCCGGGTTTTTTAATCTTAGCGATGATTTCGACGACTCAAGAGAATAAATGACGTTTAAGCCATGAAACAAGCTAAATTCCTGCAAAAGACGAGTTTTAACGGGCGTATTTAAAGTGATAATCATAAGATATCTGGTGCGGGAGACGCTGAAGAGCCAACTGGCGATCCTCTTTATCCTTCTTCTGATCTTTTTCTGTCAGAAGCTGGTCAAGATCCTCGGCGCGGCGGTTGACGGTGAAATCCCAACAAATCTGGTGCTTTCTCTGCTCGGATTAGGCGTGCCTGAAATGGCGCAGCTCATTCTGCCGTTAAGCCTTTTCCTCGGTTTACTGATGACGCTCGGTAAGCTGTATACCGAAAGTGAAATCACGGTGATGCACGCCTGCGGCTTAAGCAAAGCCGTGTTGGTGAAAGCGGCTATGGTGCTGGCGTTGTTCACGGGGATCGTTGCTGCCGTAAACGTCATGTGGGCAGGCCCGGCGTCATCTCGTCACCAGGACGAAGTGCTGGCGGAAGCAAAAGCTAACCCGGGGTTGGCCGCGCTGGCACAGGGTCAGTTCCAGCAGGCCACCGACGGTAACTCTGTTCTCTTTATCGAAAGCGTTGACGGCAGCCGCTTCAACGATGTGTTTCTTGCTCAGTTGCGTACTAAAGGTAACGCCCGTCCTTCCGTGGTGGTCGCCGATTCTGGTCAACTGGCACAGCGTAAAGATGGTTCCCAGGTTGTGACCCTGAACAAAGGGACGCGCTTTGAAGGCACAGCGATGCTGCGCGATTTCCGTATCACCGATTTCCAGAACTACCAGGCGATTATTGGTCATCAGGCCGTCGCGCTCGATCCGACTGACACCGAACAGATGGATATGCGTACCCTGATCAACACCGATACCGATCGTGCGCGTGCTGAACTGCACTGGCGCATCACGCTGGTATTCACCGTGTTTATGATGGCATTGATGGTTGTTCCGCTGAGCGTGGTGAATCCGCGTCAGGGACGCGTGCTGTCGATGCTTCCGGCCATGCTGCTGTATCTGGTGTTCTTCCTGCTCCAGACGTCAATTAAGTCCAACGGTGGCAAAGGGAAAATTGACCCGGTTGTCTGGACCTGGGTAGTGAATGGTCTGTATCTGCTGCTGGCGGTGGGCCTCAACTTGTGGGATACGGTGCCAATGCGTCGAATCCGTGCCCGGTTTACGCGTAAAGGAGCCATCTAATGCAGGCATTTGGCGTTCTTGACCGCTATATCGGTAAAACGATTTTTACCACCATCATGATGACCCTGTTCATGCTGGTGTCGCTCTCCGGCATTATCAAGTTTGTCGACCAGTTGAAAAAAGCCGGGCAGGGGAGCTATGACGCGCTGGGCGCGGGGATGTATACCTTGCTCAGCGTGCCAAAAGACGTGCAAATCTTCTTCCCGATGGCGGCCTTGCTCGGCGCGCTGCTGGGGCTGGGGATGCTGGCGCAGCGTAGCGAACTGGTGGTGATGCAGGCTTCCGGCTTTACCCGTATGCAGGTTGCGCTGTCCGTCATGAAAACCGCGATCCCACTGGTGCTGTTGACCATGGCGATTGGCGAGTGGGTGGCGCCGCAGGGCGAACAGATGGCGCGTAACTACCGCGCTCAGGCCATGTACGGCGGCTCACTGCTCTCAACGCAGCAAGGTCTGTGGGCGAAAGACGGTAATAGCTTCGTCTATATCGAGCGCGTGAAAGGTGATGACGAACTGGGCGGTGTGAGTATTTACACCTTTAATGATGAACGTCGTTTGAAGTCTGTGCGTCACGCCTCCTCTGCAAAATTTGATGCTGAACACAAACAGTGGCGTCTCTCTCAGGTGGATGAATCTGACCTGAACGATCCGAAACAGATCACCGGGACGCAGACGGTTTCCGGTACCTGGAAAACCAACCTGACGCCGGACAAGCTGGGCGTGGTTGCGCTGGATCCTGATGCGCTCTCTATCAGCGGCCTGCATAACTACGTGAAGTATCTGAAGTCGAGTGGACAAGACGCCGGGCGTTATCAGCTCAATATGTGGAGCAAAATTTTCCAGCCGATGTCTGTCGCGGTAATGATGCTGATGGCGCTGTCGTTTATCTTCGGTCCATTGCGTAGCGTGCCGATGGGCGTGCGCGTCGTGACCGGTATCAGCTTCGGATTTGTGTTCTACGTCCTCGACCAGATCTTCGGTCCGTTGACGCTGGTTTACGGTATCCCGCCGATTATCGGTGCGCTGCTGCCAAGCGCCAGCTTCTTCCTGATCAGCCTCTGGCTGCTGCTAAAACGTTCCTGATTGTTCTCTCCTCGCTTCCGGTTTGCCGGAAGCGAGGCTAATCTCCTGTTTCACCCCGCACTTTTTCTCACAACCTTCAACGCCTCGCTGCGAATTTGAGTATTATTGAGCGATAACGTCGTGAAGGGATCCCCTATGAAGCAAATTCGAATGCTGGCCCAGTATTACGTCGATCTGATGATGAAGCTCGGGCTGGTGCGTTTCTCCTTACTGCTGGCACTGGCGCTGGTCGTTCTGGCGATTGTCGTGCAAATGGCCGTGACTATGGTTCTGCATGGTCAGGTTGAAAGCATCGACGTGATCCGCTCTATTTTCTTCGGCCTGTTGATCACGCCGTGGGCGGTCTATTTCCTGTCGGTGGTAGTTGAGCAACTGGAGGAGTCCCGTCAGCGTTTATCAAAACTGGTGGATAAGCTGGAAGAGATGCGCGAGCGCGATCTCAAGCTTAATGTCCAGCTCAAGGATAATATTGCGCAGTTGAATCAGGAGATTTCGGACCGCGAGAAGGCTGAAGCTGAACGTCAGGCTACGCTGGAGCAACTGAAAATCGAGATGAAAGAGCGCGAAGTGACGCAGATCCAGCTCGAACAACAATCCTCTTTCCTGCGCTCCTTCCTGGATGCCTCGCCGGATCTGGTTTTCTATCGTAACGAAGATAAAGAATTCTCCGGCTGTAACCGCGCAATGGAGCTGCTGACCGGCAAAAGTGAAAAACAGCTGGTTAACCTCAAACCGCAGGATGTCTATTCCGAAGAAGCGGCTGCCAAAGTGATGGAGACGGATGAAAAAGTCTTCCGCCACAACGTGTCGCTCACCTATGAACAGTGGCTGGATTATCCCGACGGGCGTAAAGCCTGCTTTGAGATCCGCAAAGTGCCGTATTACGACCGCGTGGGGAAACGCCACGGGCTGATGGGCTTTGGCCGCGATATCACCGAGCGTAAGCGCTATCAGGATGCGCTGGAACGCGCCAGCCGCGACAAGACCACCTTTATCTCAACCATCAGCCACGAACTGCGTACGCCGCTGAACGGCATCGTTGGGCTGAGCCGTATTCTGCTCGACACCGACCTGACCGGCGAGCAGGAAAAATACCTCAAAACGATCCATGTCTCGGCGGTCACGCTGGGCAATATCTTTAACGATATTATCGACATGGATAAAATGGAGCGCCGTAAGGTGCAGCTTGATAACCAGCCGGTGGATTTCACCGGATTCCTGGCCGATCTGGAGAACCTCTCCGGCCTGCAGGCCCAGCAAAAAGGGCTGAGCTTTGTGATGGAGCCAACCCTGCCGCTGCCGCATAAGGTGGTGACAGACGGCACGCGCCTGCGCCAGATCCTGTGGAACCTTATCAGCAATGCCGTGAAGTTTACCCAGAAGGGGCGGGTTGCGGTGCGTATTCGCTATGACGAAGGGGACATGCTGCACTTCGAGGTTGAGGACTCGGGTATCGGCATTCCGCAGGAAGAGCAGGATAAGATCTTTGCCATGTACTACCAGGTAAAAGACAGTAACGGCGGTAAACCGGCGACCGGGACCGGTATTGGTCTGGCGGTGTCGAAACGTCTGGCGAAAAGCATGGGCGGTGATATCACGGTTGCCAGCCACCCGGGCAAAGGTTCAACCTTTACCCTGACGGTGCATGCGCCCGCGGTGGCTGAAGAGGTGGAGGATACCTTTGAGAACGACGATATGCCGCTGCCCGCTCTGCACGTTCTGTTGGTGGAGGACATCGAACTGAACGTGATTGTGGCGCGTTCCGTACTGGAAAAACTCGGTAACAGCGTGGATGTGGCGATGACCGGTAAAGCGGCGCTGGAGATGTTTACGCCTGGCGAGTATGACCTGGTCCTGCTGGATATTCAGCTTCCGGACATGACCGGGCTGGATATCTCCCGTGAGCTTACGCGCAAATATGCTGCCGATGAGCTGCCGCCGCTGGTGGCGCTGACGGCGAACGTACTGAAAGACAAAAAAGAGTACCTCGATGCCGGTATGGATGATGTGCTCAGCAAGCCGCTGGCGGTGCCTGCCCTGACCGCCATGATCAAGAAGTTCTGGGATACCCGTGATGAAGAGGAGAGCACCATGACGTCTGTTGATAGCGCGAAAGCACATACCCTACTCGATACCGCGATGCTGGAGCAGTATATCGATCTGGTGGGGCCAAAACTGATTACCGATGGTCTGGCGGTATTCGAAAAAATGATGCCGGGCTACTTGAGCGTGCTTGAGTCCAACCTGACGGCGCGCGATCGGAAAGGTATCGTTGAAGAAGGGCACAAAATCAAAGGTGCGGCCGGCTCGGTGGGGCTACGCCATCTTCAGCAGCTGGGTCAACAGATTCAATCGCCTGATTTACCTGCGTGGGAAGATAATGTTGGTGAATGGGTTGAAGAGATGAAACAAGAGTGGCAAAACGATGTGGCGGTACTGAAAGCCTGGGTGGATGCCAGAAAAAAATGACCCCGGCTTAACCGGGGTGCGCGAATACTGCGCCAACACCAGGGAAATCGTGGCTGCGCCTGATTTTTCGTGTTGTTTTCGCTTGGACGCCGCCTGAATATTGAGGCCGCACGCAGATAAGATAGCAAATCTTAAATGGTTTGTTACATGAATCAGTGAAATGTGTGAAGCATAGCGGTTTAATCAGAATTTTTAATGTGCTTCAGCAGGTTGCAAAGAAGGAACGTCATAATGAAAAAGATTGGTGTCGTGCTGAGCGGTTGTGGTGTTTACGACGGTTCAGAGATACATGAAGCCGTATTAACGCTGCTGGCATTATCTCGTCAGGGCGCTGAAGCGATCTGCTTCGCGCCGGATAAAAGCCAGGCGGATGTGATCAACCATCTTACCGGCGAGCCGATGGCGGAAACGCGTAACGTCCTGATTGAAGCCGCGCGTATCGCCCGGGGTGCTGTCCAACCCCTGGCGCAGGCTGATGCCTCAACACTGGATGCGTTGATCGTGCCGGGTGGCTTTGGCGCAGCCAAGAATCTCAGCACCTTTGCTTCAGAAGGGGCAGAGTGCCTTGTCGATCCCGATTTAAAACGGCTCGCCCAGGCGATGCATGCAGCAGGCAAGCCGCTGGGTTTCATCTGTATTGCCCCGGCCATGCTGCCCCGGATCTTTGACTTCCCGCTGCGCCTGACCATCGGGACCGATATTGATACCGCAGAGATCGTCGAAGATATGGGCGGCGAGCATGTTCCTTGTCCGGTGGATGATATTGTGGTCGATGAAGACAACAAGATTGTCACCACGCCCGCCTATATGCTGGCGCAATCCATCGCTGAAGCAGCCACGGGCATTGATAAGCTGGTGGACAGAGTGCTGGTTCTCTCGCAATGAGCCGTAAATTTGCTGCGGGTACGTGGATAAAACGTACCCTGTTACGCGTTGTGCTTGTACTGGCCGTCTTCTGGGGCGGCGGGATTGCCTTATTCAGCATTCTGCCGGTACCCTTTTCCGCCGTGATGGTTGAGCGCCAGCTCAGCGCGTGGTTGACCGGTGATTTCGGCTATGTCGCCCATTCGGACTGGGTAAGCATGGATGAGATCTCACCGTTCATAGGGCTGGCCGTGATTGCGGCAGAAGATCAGAAATTCCCGGAGCACTGGGGTTTTGACATGGCGGCCATCGAGAAGGCGCTCGCCCACAACGAGCGTCACGAGAATCGCGTGCGCGGTGCGTCGACGTTGTCGCAGCAGACGGCCAAAAACCTGTTTTTATGGGATGGTCGAAGCTGGGTGCGAAAAGGGCTGGAAGCGGGGTTAACCCTGGGGATGGAAACGGTCTGGAGCAAAAAGCGCATTCTGACCGTCTATCTCAACGTCGCTGAGTTTGGCGACGGCATATTCGGCGTGGAAGCTGCCGCGCAACGTTATTTTAATAAGCCAGCCAGCCGTCTGAGTATGTCAGAAGCGGCGCTATTGGCCGCTGTTTTACCGAATCCCATCCGTTTTAAAGCGAGTGCGCCGTCAGGGTACGTGCGAAGCCGTCAGGCGTGGATCATGCGCCAGATGCGTCAGCTAGGTGGGGAAGGGTTTATGCAGCGAAATAATCTTATGTAGGGCGGGTAAGCGCAGCGCCACCCGCCTGACTGGCAGACCTTAATCTTCGTCGAACCCTGCGTTGAACAGGGCAATCACCGCCGCCAGCGCTTCCTCTTCCTGGGGGCCGGTGGCCTCGACTTCAATCTGGCGACCTTTGGCAGAGTCCAGCATCAGCAGTGCGATCACGCTGTTGGCCTCTGCCTCTGTACCTTCATCGTTACGCAGCAGAACCTCCGCATCAAAACCTTGCATCAGTTCAAACAATTTCATTGCCGGGCGTGCATGCATGCCCAGCTTGTTGGTGATCTCAACGGTTTGTTTTACGGTCATGTTTTACGTTTTTCCAGCGTGCGATGACGGGACTGAACGTTCTTTCCGCGTGAGCGGAAGTAGTCGGCCAGCTGTTCGGCGATATAAACCGAACGATGTTTACCGCCGGTACAGCCAATCGCTACCGTCAGATAGCTACGATTGTTTGTCTCCAGCATAGGTAACCATAGCTCAAGGTAGCTTCGCGTCTGGTAGATAAAATTGTGAACTTCTGTGTGTCTGTCGAGGAAGGCCGCTACGGGCTTATCCAGACCGGTCATTGGACGCAGTTTGGGATCCCAGTGCGGGTTCGGCAGGAAGCGCACGTCGAAAACATAATCCGCATCGATAGGAATGCCGTGCTTAAAGCCGAAGGATTCAAACACCATCGTCAATTCACGCTCGCGTTTACCCAGCAGACGGGTTCGCAGCATTTCCGCCAGTTCGTGCACGGACATTTCGGAGGTGTCAACAATCAGGTCGGCCCGGGAGCGCAGTGGTTCCAGCAGATCGCTCTCTTCGTCGATGGCACTTTCCAGCGAAAGGTTTTTACTGGAAAGCGGGTGCAAACGACGGGTATCGCTGTAGCGACGGATCAGGGTGTTACGATCGGCATCAAGGAACAACAGCTGAGGCGAGAAGCACTCTGGCAGATTGCTCATGGCCTGTTCAAAGACCTCAGGTGATTCTGGCATGTTACGGACATCGATGCTGACGGCGGCAGAAATTTGTCTGTCCGCTAGCGTCCGCGCCAGATCGGGCAACAGCACCACCGGCAGGTTATCTACGCAGTAAAACCCCATATCTTCCAGCGCGCGCAGGGCGACGGATTTCCCCGACCCCGAGCGACCGCTGACGATCATCAGCACCATGTTCCGTTTCTCCTCAGGACAACAGATGTGAAGGCCATCTCCCGGTTACGCATCATCCTGATTGCCTTCTGCTTCAGTGATAATCTGGAAGAGCTCTTCATCACTTTGCGCTGAACGCAGTCGACGGCAAATGGTTTTATCGGCCAGGCGTTTAGCGACCAGCGACAACGTATGCAAATGGGTCTTTGTCTGGTCTGCTGGCACCAGCAGCGCGAAGAGGAGATCGACGGGCTGGTTATCAATGGCATCAAAGGCGATGGGTGTTTCAAGCTGCACAAACACGCCGACGGCACGCAAGGTGTCTTCTTCGAGTTTGCCATGCGGGATCGCGATGCCGTTGCCGATGCCGGTACTGCCCATTTTTTCACGGGTCAGGATAGCTTCGAACACCACCTGTGGCGGCAGGCCCAGCTGTTTTGCGGCCAGTTCACTGATGATCTCCAGCGCACGTTTTTTGCTCTGGCAGTGAACACCACTGCGGGTACATTCCTGGTTAAGGACATTGCTCAGTTGAAGAGCCGAATCGTTGTTCATCATAATTTCACCTAAGCGCTAACTGTACAAATGGCCTGTTGTGTCGCACAACAGGCCGTCCTGCACCCGTTAACTGCCCGGACAATTAGTGTTGTTTCAGTTTATCTTTATGTTTATTGAGCTGTCGCGCAAGCTTATCAATCAAGCCGTCGATAGCCGCGTACATGTCTTGCCCTTCCGCACTGGCATGGAGTTCACCCCCGTTAACGTGTAGGGTTGCATCCGAGATATGAGTCACTTTCTCCACTTTCAACACAATATAGACCTGATTGATCCTTTCGAAATACTGTTCGAGCTTCGCGAACTTCGTGTTCAGAAACTCGCGTAAAGCCTCAGTAATCTCGACGTTGTGTCCTGTGATGTTGAGCTGCATAGTGTCTTCCTTATCGGTTGTGTCAAACCAGTTGTTTACGCTGGTTGGACGGCGGAATGGATAAAGACTCTCGATACTTCGCAACAGTACGACGTGCCACCATAATACCCTGGTCGGACAGCATGGTGGTTAACTTACTGTCACTCAGTGGCTTCGCGGGGTTCTCCGCGGCGATCAACTTCTTCACCAGTGCGCGAATGGCCGTTGACGAGGCTTCGCCGCCGCCTTCGGTATTCACATGGCTGGAGAAGAAATACTTAAGCTCAAAAATACCGCGTGGACTGTGCAGATACTTCTGCGTGGTCACGCGAGAAATGGTTGATTCATGCATCTCGACGGCCTGGGCGATGTCCGCCAGTACCATCGGTTTCATAAACTCTTCGCCCTGCTCAAAAAAAGCCTGCTGTTGTTCAACAATACAGCGGCTCACGCGCAGCAGCGTGTCATTTCGACTCTCCAGACTTTTAATCAGCCAGCGTGCTTCCTGCAAATTGCTACGAATATATTGATTATCGGAGTCATTGCGCGCGCTGGTGCACATGGAGGCATACTGCTGGTTGATTTGCAGGCGAGGAATGCTGTCTGAGTTCAGCTCGACCACCCAGCGACCGTTGTGTTTTCTGACTAACACATCCGGAATGACATATTCCGGTTCGCTGGTCTGGATCGACTGGCCGGGACGCGGATCGAGAGACTGGATCAGATTCACCGCCTCTTTCAGCACCTCTTCCTTCAGGCGCGTGACGCGCATCAGGGAGCGGAAATCGTGGTTAGCCAACAGATCCAGATGATCGCTGATGATTAAGCGGGCTTCTTCAATCCACGGCGTCTCTTTGGCGAACTGCGACAGTTGGATCAGCAGGCAATCGCGGAGATCTTTCGCGGCCACACCGACCGGGTCGAAACGCTGAATGCGCTTCAGAACCGCTTCGATCTCTTCGAGTTCGATCTCGTCGTCGCCGATACTTTCCAGGATATCGTCCAGGGTTACGGTTAAATAACCCGTATCGTCAACGGCATCGACAATCGAGGTCGCAATGGCGCGGTCGGTATCAGAGAAGGGGGTCAACTCCACTTGCCACATCAGGTAATCCTGTAGTGACTGGGTGGTTTCACCCTGATAAACCGGTAGCTCGTCGTCCTGGTAGTCTGCACGCGTGCCGGAAGGTGTTCCGGCGGTGTAGATTTCATCCCAGCTGGCGTCCAGCGGCAGCTCGTCCGGCATCTCTTTTTGTTCGAGCGCATCAGCGGTGTCGAGCGTTTCAGTGTCCTGCGTTTGCTGGGTTTCTACCTCGTCATGAAGATCGGTTTGCTCCAGCAACGGATTACTGTCCAGCGCCTGCTGGAGCTCCTGCTGGAGTTCTAACGTGGACAGCTGCAACAGACGAATCGCCTGCTGTAGCTGCGGCGTCATCGCCAGTTGTTGGCTGAGCCTTAATTGCAAACCTTGCTTCATGTTCAGAGCATTTTTCTCCGGTTCGGCGTTACGTTACCTCTACCCTATCAGAGTCTGAAGTCTTCCCCAAGGTACACGCGCTTAACATGCTCATCTTCGAGGATTTGCTGCGGTGTACCGTGGGCAATCAGATGGCCCTGGCTCACTATGTAGGCGCGTTCACAGACGGCCAGCGTTTCACGGACGTTGTGGTCGGTGATCAGCACGCCAAGCCCGCTGTCGCGCAGGTGTTCGATAATGCGTTTGATATCAATAACGGAGATCGGGTCAACGCCCGCGAAGGGTTCATCCAGCAGGATGAATTTCGGGTTGGCGGCCAGCGCACGGGCAATCTCGACACGACGACGCTCACCCCCGGACAACGCCTGACCAAGACTGTCGCGAAGATGTTCGATATGAAACTCTTCCATCAGCTCGTTGGCGCGGTCGGTGCGCTGCTCGCTGGTCAGGTCGTCACGGATCTGCAGCACGGCCATCAGGTTGTCGTAGACGCTCAAACGACGAAAGATTGAGGCTTCCTGCGGCAGGTAGCCGATACCACGGCGCGCGCGCGCGTGCAGCGGCAGCAGGCTAATGTCTTCGTCATCAATGATGATGTTGCCAGCATCACGCGGCACAATGCCCACCACCATGTAGAAGGTGGTGGTTTTCCCTGCACCGTTAGGGCCAAGCAAACCCACAATTTCGCCGGAGTTGACGGTCAGGCTGACATCTTCGACGACACGGCGGCCCTTATACGCTTTCGCGAGGTTTTTTGCAGTTAATGTTGCCATAACGAATTAGTTACTCTTCTTTTGTGCCGGAGCCTGGCCTTTGCCTTTATCCTGCAGCTGCGATGGAACCAGCACGGTGGTGACGCGTTTGCCTTTCTCGCTGGAGGCCTGCATTTTCTGCTCTTTGACCAGATAGGTGATCTTGTCGCCGGTAATATTGCTGTCCAGCTGTTCCAGATAGGCATTACCGGTCAGGATGACCAGATCCTTCGCCAGCTCATAGTGCATATGCGACGCGCGGCCTTTCACCGGTTTGCCGTTGTCCTGCATCTGGTAGAACGTGGCCGGATTACCATAGCCATCAATAATCTCTTTGCCCTGCTCGCCGCCCGGACGGGTAACGACCACTTTATCGGCGTTAATTTTGATGGTGCCCTGGGTCATCACGACGTTACCGGTGAAGGTGACGACGTTACCTTGCATATCAAGGGACTGAGTGTCGGATTCGATATGAATCGGCTGTTCGGTATCGCCAGTCACAGCAATCGCGGGAAGACTGGCCGCCAGCAGTGCGCTGGCGATAATGGCTTTAAGGCTGAGTTTGTTTGTTTTGAATTTCATAGGAGGTTCTAACCTTTTCAATCAGCTCGGCGTTTTTGCTGCGTAAGTTCCCGCGCATTCTTAAACCGCTGGAATTAAATGTTGTGCCATACAGTGTGACCAAATCTTGCGAAGTCACGTCCTGGGTCACCAGGTTGATCTGGGCGTTATCCGTCGTAATTTTGCGCAGTTGTGAGTCAGCGGTCAGGGCGTTGACTTCAACGTGGCCGTACAGATAAAGCATACGGTCATTTGTCAGTTTTGCCCGGTCTGACTTAATTGACCATGTCGGGGTTTTGTCAGTATCAAATGTGGTCATCACCGGTTGGGTAAACCACGAGATACCGTCATCGGAAAAATATTCCACGTGCTGGGCAATCAGGCGATAGTTCAGCGCACCTTCAGGGCTATACACCACAGTATCACTGTGATCGCTTTTATAGGTTGGCTCGCTCGTATTAACCACTTCTGTTTGTGCATCGTCACGGTCGGCAAGGTTCACGCCAATCAGTACCAATGCGACAAGCGAAAGCAGAATGATAACCCAACGTCTGGTTTTACTCATATCGATTGCCCTTTGGCCTCATCAAGCTTGCCCTGCGCGAGCAGAAGCAGATCGCAGACTTCACGGACCGCCCCACGTCCACCGTTGATCCGAGTGACGTAATCCGCGCGTGGGAGAAGCAGCGGGTGTGCGTCAGCAACCGCTACGCTCAGACCCACTTCCGCCATCACCGGCCAGTCGATCAAATCATCGCCAACATAGGCCACGTTCTCAGGTGCGACTGCCAGCTTCGCCAGCAAATCGTTAAAGGCGACCATTTTATCGGACTGCCCCTGATACAAATGGGTAATGCCCAGCGTTTCGCAGCGGTCTTCTAAAAGTTTAGCTTTCCGTCCGGTGATAATAGCAACTTCAATGCCGGACGTGAGCGCGCAACGAATGCCGTACCCGTCGCGAACGTTAAATGCTTTCAGCTCTTCGCCGCTATTGCCCATATAAATCAGGCCATCGGAGAGCACGCCATCCACATCAAGGATCAACAGACGGATGTTTTCCGCCTTTGCCATCATGTGCGCGCTTACCGGACCATAACAGGTTGCAAGAGATGCACCCGCATTACTCATTTTCTTATCCTTCATTACACTACGCCTGCGCGCAGAAGATCATGCATATGTACCACACCCAGCAACTGGTCGCCATCGGCAACCATCACTGCGGTAATATGACGGGACTGCATCAGGTTCAGGACATCTACCGCAAGGATGCCCGGACGCACGCGAATTCCGCCTGGCGTCATGACGTCTGCGATACCCAATGTGCGAACGTCCACGCCCATATCGAACACCCGGCGTAAGTCGCCGTCGGTGAATATTCCCTGAATTTTCATCAGATCGTCGCACACCACCGTCATACCCAGATTTTTACGGGTAATTTCCAGTAACGCGTCGCGCAGGGAAGCCTCTTTGCTGACGTGAGGGATCTCATCGCCCGTGTGCATAATATCGTTGACCCTGAGCAGCAGCTTACGGCCCAGCGCACCGCCTGGGTGAGAAAGCGCAAAATCCTCAGGGGTAAAACCACGGGCTTCAAGCAGCGCAACGGCAAGGGCATCGCCCATCACCAGTGCTGCCGTCGTGCTGGACGTTGGCGCAAGGCCAAGCGGGCAGGCTTCTTTGGGCACTTTTACGCACAGATGAATATCCGCCGCACGCGCCATGCTGCTTTCCGGGCGGCTGGTCATACAGATAAGCGGGACCTGTAGTCTCTTCAGTACCGGGATCAGGGCCAGGATCTCATTGGATTCACCGGAATTCGACAGTGCGATAACCACGTCCTGCGGGGTGACCATCCCGAGGTCGCCATGCGCCGCTTCCCCTGGGTGCACGAAGAACGATGACGTTCCCGTGCTGGCAAAGGTCGCCGCCATTTTGCGTCCAATGTGGCCGGACTTGCCCATTCCCATTACCACGACTTTACCGGCACAGTAGAGAATCTTCTCACATGCCAGACTAAAATCCTGATTAATGTACTGATCTAACTGCGCCAGACCTTCACGTTCAATCTCCAGAACCTCTTTTCCTGCTTTCTGAAAGTCAAAACCCGGCTGCAATTCTATTTGCGACATAATGCGTTTCCGTTTACCCAGAGAGAAGCGGCGAGAGCCAGTACAGCATCGCCATCCATACGATAAATCCACCCGTCAGCAGGGCGCCTGCGCCTTTGCCAATTTGTCGTTGCCGCCGCCAGCAGAGCAGGGCAAAAATGACGCTGACAAGCAACATCACTCCGTAATCGCGCGTGAACGCCATCGGGTTAAACGGCCCCGGTGAGATCAGGGCGGGCAGGCCCGTCACGATCGCGATATTGAAAATATTCGAGCCGATGATATTACCAATGGCGATATCATCTTCACCTTTACGCGCGCCCGCGATGGCGGTGGCCAGCTCAGGCAGACTGGTACCGATAGCAATCACCGTCAGGCCGATTGTCAGTTCGCTCATGGCGAAATAGTTTGCCAGCACCGTCGCGTTATCGACGACCATGCGCGTTGCCATCGGCATAATGATTAGCGCGACGCCCAGCCACAATAACGCCACAGGCAACGTACCTTCACGCGGGAGTTCGGCAACCTGTTCTCGGGTCAGGCTGTCGTGCCCCTGTTTTTCTGCCTGACGGGCGATTTTAACACTATACAGCAGCCATATCCCGGCGAGGGCGAGCAAGAAAATGCCATCATCGTAGCTCAGCACCCCGTCATACAGCACATAGCCCGCCAGCAAACTTACGATTAACATTAGCGGCAATTCACGGCGCAGAACATCGGAATGCACGCGAAATGGGTGCAGCAATGCGGCTAAACCTAAAATCAGTAGGATATTAACGATGTTGGAGCCAATCGCGGTGCCAATAGCAAGGTCTGTCTGGTCATGCAGCGATGCCGTGACAGAGACGATGATTTCAGGGAGTGATGTGCCGACGCTAACCACCGTCATTCCGATGACGAGAGGGGGGACGCCAATCAGTCGGCACAAAATTGATGCGGCAAACACTAAACGGTCAGCACTGTAGACCACCAAAAGTAAACCAATTATTAACAGTGCTGTTGCTAAAAGCATCAAAAGTCCTTTCTTCAGGTATACTTGCCGGTCCACCGCGCAGGAATTGTTGGCGCTGCATACAGCCTGAGTCGTAACGAATTCCTAATTTTGACTTTATGCGCTGGAAAAGTAAAACAAATGCCAGCTTTCGCTAACCGCTACAGGCAATATTCTGTAAAAATGTGGCGTTTAGGGCTGATTTAAGCCTCATGCTTAGCCTGAGGCAGGGTAAGAAAGGAACCATAAATGAGCCAAACGATGGCGAATTTAGTCGATGTCCGTGGTGTCAGTTTCTCTCGCGGCAACCGATTGATATTTGATGATATTTCGCTGACCGTGCCGCATGGCAAAATCACCGCCATTATGGGCCCGTCAGGGATCGGTAAAACGACGTTGCTGCGTCTTATTGGGGGGCAAATTCCCCCGGACGGCGGCGAAATCCTCTTCGACGGCGAGAACGTCCCGGAGATGTCGCGCTCGCGTCTGTATACCGTCCGCAAACGCATGAGCATGCTCTTTCAGTCGGGGGCTTTGTTCACGGATATGAACGTCTTTGACAACGTGGCGTACCCGCTGCGTGAACATACCCATCTGCCGCCCGAACTGCTGAAAAGCACCGTCATGATGAAGCTTGAAGCCGTTGGTCTGCGTGGCGCAGCAAAATTGATGCCGTCTGAACTCTCTGGCGGTATGGCGCGCCGTGCCGCGCTGGCGCGTGCCATTGCGCTTGAACCTGATTTAATCATGTTTGACGAACCGTTTGTGGGACAAGACCCTATCACCATGGGCGTGCTGGTGAAGTTAATTTCTGAATTAAACAGCGCGCTGGGCGTCACCTGCATTGTGGTATCTCACGATGTGCCGGAAGTGTTGAGCATTGCCGATTACGCCTACATCGTGGCTGACAAAAAGATCGTCGCACACGGTAGCGCCCAGGCGCTGCAGGAAAATTGCGATCCGCGGGTGCGGCAGTTCCTCGACGGTATTGCAGATGGCCCTGTGCCATTCCGCTACCCGGCTGGCGACTATCGTGACGATTTACTGGGAATAGGGAGTTAAGCCACTCATGCTGTTAAATGCGTTGGCTGCGCTCGGACACCGTGGCATAAAAACCATCAGGACGTTCGGGCGTGCCGGATTGATGTTATTCAACGCGCTGGTCGGCAAACCGGAATTCCGCAAGCACGCGCCTTTGCTGGTGCGGCAACTTTATAATGTCGGCGTGTTGTCGATGCTGATCATCATCGTGTCCGGTCTGTTTATTGGTATGGTGCTTGGGCTGCAAGGCTACCTGGTGCTGACAACCTACAGTGCGGAAACCAGCCTCGGAATGCTGGTGGCGCTCTCGCTGCTGCGTGAGCTGGGGCCGGTCGTTGCTGCGCTGCTGTTCGCCGGACGCGCGGGCTCTGCCTTAACGGCAGAAATCGGATTGATGCGCGCCACCGAGCAACTTTCCAGTATGGAAATGATGGCGGTCGATCCGCTGCGTCGCGTCATCTCACCGCGTTTTTGGGCGGGTGTGATTTCGTTACCGCTGCTGACTATCCTCTTTGTGGCGGTCGGTATCTGGGGTGGGTCGTTAGTCGGCGTGCACTGGAAAGGTATTGATGCCGGTTTCTTCTGGTCCGCGATGCAGGACGCCATCGACCTGCGGATGGATCTTGTGAACTGTCTAATCAAGAGCGTGGTCTTTGCCATTACGGTCACCTGGATTGCGTTATTCAACGGGTATGATGCTATTCCAACCTCGGCAGGCATCAGCCGTGCAACGACACGTACCGTCGTTCATTCGTCGCTGGCCGTACTGGGTCTGGATTTTGTGCTCACCGCACTGATGTTTGGGAATTGAGTTCATGCAAACGAGAAAAAATGAAATTTGGGTTGGCGTATTCCTGTTACTGGCGCTGCTGGCAGCCCTGTTTATCTGCCTGAGAGCGGCGGATATCACCTCTGTCCGCACCGAGCCGACGTATCGCGTTTATGCCACCTTCGATAACATCGGTGGCCTGAAGGCGCGCTCACCGGTCCGTATTGGCGGCGTGGTGATTGGACGCGTATCAGACATTACGCTGGATGAGAAAACCTATCTGCCGCGCGTGGCGATGGATATTGAAGAGCGTTATAACCACATTCCCGATACCAGCTCGCTCTCCATCCGCACCTCCGGTCTGCTTGGCGAACAATATCTGGCACTTAACGTTGGCTTTGAAGATCCTGAGCTGGGAACGACTATCCTTAAAGACGGGAGCGTGATCCAGGATACGAAGTCCGCGATGGTGCTGGAAGATATGATTGGTCAGTTCCTTTACAACAGTAAGGGGGATGATAAAAAGTCTGACACTGCCCCTGCGCAGAGTGAAGACCCTACCAATGTTGCGCCAACCCCTGGTGCTGCGAATTAATTTCAGGAGAAGTCATTCATGTTTAAACGACTGCTAATGGTTGCCATGCTGGTCATTGCCCCTCTCACTGCGGCACAGGCTGCAGATCAGAGCAACCCGTACAAACAGATGGACGCGGCCGCGAAGAAAACCTTCGATCGTCTTAAAAACGAACAGCCGAAGATTCGTGCTAATCCTGATTACCTGCGTGATGTGGTCGATCAGGAACTGTTGCCGTATGTGCAGATCAAATATGCAGGCGCGCTGGTGCTGGGCCGTTACTACAAAGATGCGACCCCTGCACAGCGTGAGGCTTACTTTGCTGCGTTCCGTGAATACCTGAAACAGGCTTACGGCCAGGCGCTGGCGATGTACCACGGCCAGACCTACCAGATTGCGCCTGAACAGCCGCTGGGCGATGCCACCATCGTGCCTATCCGCGTGACGATTAACGATCCTAACGGCCGTCCGCCGGTTCGTCTGGACTTCCAGTGGCGTAAAAACAGCCAGACTGGAAACTGGCAGGCGTATGACATGATTGCCGAAGGGGTGAGCATGATCACCACCAAACAGAATGAGTGGAGCGACCTGCTGCGCACGAAAGGCATTGATGGCCTGACCGCACAGCTGCAGTCTATCTCTCGTCAGAAAATTACCCTGGACGAGAAAAAGTAATGTCGCAGCAACTGAGCTGGTCGCGTGAAGGCGAGACGTTAAAGCTGTCTGGTGAGCTCGATCAGGATCTGCTGAACCCGCTGTGGGATAAACGCCACGAAGCCATGCTGGGCGTGACGCTGATTGATTTAAGCGATGTCTCGCGGGTCGATACGGCGGGTGTTGCGCTGCTCACCCATCTGATCGCAGTGGGTAAAACGCAGGGTGCAAACGTCAGGCTTCACGGCGCGAGCGATAACGTCATGACCCTGGCGCAGCTTTATAATCTGCCTCAGGACGTTTTACCGCACTAATATTTTCAGTGCGTTACTTCTGAAAGCCCTGACAGTTTCATCGTCGGGGCTTTTTGCTTGTTTAAGACGACGCCACTTTGCTCTAAGATGTTGGGCTTGTTTTCACTATCAGATGATATAGACCCCATGGAAAATAATGAAATCCAGGCAGTGCTGATGAATGCGCTCACCCTTCAGGAAGCCCACGTCTCTGGCGATGGCAGTCACTTCCAGGTTATTGCTGTGGGTGAGATCTTTGACGGGATGAGTCGTGTGAAGAAACAGCAGGCTGTCTATGCGCCGCTGATGGAATACATTGCGGATAACCGCATCCACGCCCTGTCGATTAAAGCGTTCACCCCGCAAGAGTGGGCACGCGATCGCAAACTAAACGGTTTTTGAGCTGAGGGCGAGACGCCCGCAGCACGGTTGAATTTATAAGAGAGCAATTACATGGACAAATTTCGTGTACAGGGGCCAACGCGTCTCCAGGGCGAAGTCACAATTTCTGGCGCAAAAAACGCTGCGCTGCCCATCCTCTTTGCTGCATTGCTCGCGGAAGAGCCGGTAGAAATTCAGAACGTACCTAAGCTGAAAGATATCGACACCACCATGAAGTTGCTCACCCAGTTGGGCACGAAAGTCGAGCGTAACGGCTCCGTCTGGATCGACGCCAGCAACGTCAACAACTTCTCTGCGCCATACGATCTGGTGAAAACCATGCGCGCATCCATCTGGGCGCTTGGCCCTCTGGTGGCGCGTTTTGGTCAGGGTCAGGTATCACTGCCGGGCGGCTGCGCCATCGGTGCGCGTCCGGTTGACCTGCACATCTTTGGCCTGGAGAAACTGGGCGCGGAGATCAAACTGGAAGAAGGTTACGTCAAGGCGTCCGTTAATGGTCGTCTGAAAGGTGCGCACATTGTCATGGACAAAGTGAGCGTGGGCGCTACCGTCACCATTATGTCTGCGGCGACGCTGGCAGAAGGCACGACCATCATTGAAAACGCCGCGCGTGAACCGGAAATTGTGGATACCGCAAACTTCCTCGTGGCGCTGGGTGCGAAGATTTCCGGCCAGGGTACCGACCGTATCACCATCGAAGGCGTTGAACGCCTGGGCGGCGGTGTCTATCGCGTTCTGCCGGACCGTATCGAAACCGGTACCTTCCTGGTCGCTGCAGCGATCTCTGGCGGAAAGATTGTTTGTCGCAACGCTCAGCCTGATACCCTGGATGCGGTGCTGGCTAAACTGCGCGATGCGGGTGCGGATATCGAAATCGGCGAAGACTGGATCAGCCTTGATATGCACGGCCAGCGTCCAAAAGCCGTCAATGTGCGTACTGCACCGCATCCGGCGTTCCCGACGGACATGCAGGCTCAGTTTACGCTGTTAAACCTGGTTGCTGAAGGCACTGGCTTCATCACTGAAACCATCTTCGAGAACCGCTTCATGCACGTGCCGGAACTCATCCGTATGGGCGCACACGCTGAGATCGAAAGCAACACGGTCATTTGCCACGGCGTGGAAAAACTGTCTGGTGCGCAGGTGATGGCAACCGATCTTCGCGCGTCTGCAAGCCTGGTGCTGGCGGGCTGTATCGCGGAAGGGACGACTGTTGTTGACCGTATCTACCACATCGATCGTGGCTACGAGCGTATCGAAGACAAACTGCGCGCGCTGGGTGCAAATATCGAGCGTGTGAAAGGCGAGTAATCGTTCTTGCACCCCCCTGGCCTGTAAAGGCCGGGGGATTGCTGATGCTGTTAAATTTGCAGTGTTACTCCGACTGCTCCTTCTGCAACTTCTTCTGGCGCATCGTGCGCGTTCTGTCGATAAATTCGTGAGTTATGGGGTCGTGATAGCGTGACGGCCAGATGATCCACGGGTGCGTTTCCAGCGCCGTCGCAATAATCAATTCTCCCTTCGGCCACGGGCGAGTCAGTGCGTTTGCCAGCGTCGATGAGCTCAACCCGTTACGGCGCGATTCCGCCGCCAGTGATGTCCCTTTTTTGCGCAGTGCCGCAATAATATCCGCTGAGTGCCAGTCGATCAGTTTCATATCCATAAAGCTGTCCTTGTGTTCGTTTTCACCCACGCCATTTCTCCTGAAATGACAGGGCTACTATACCTTCTTCGAACATGTGTTCTAAAAAGTTCGCGTTACTGGAAGCAATATTCAGAATATGACATGGCTTTATTCATGCGGAATGTAAGCCGATGATTTAACGTGATTAGGGAATTTATTGGTGCTTATTAGAATCTCCCCGTGTGGCCACGGGGAGAAGAGGGAAGGATTAACGATCGCGTTGTACGGCGATGTGGGCAAGGCCAATCAGCGCGTCACGCCACGGGCTGTCCGGAATCACCTGAAGTGCTTCGATGGCTTTATCTGCCTCTTCTTCAGCACGCTGACGCGTCCATTCCAGCGATCCGCAGAGTGCCATTGTTTCCAGTACAGGTTCCAGAAGATGGCGACCATTTCCTTGCTCGATCGCTTCACGGATCAGTTTCGCCTGCTCGGGGGTGCCGTGACGCATTGCATGGAGCAGCGGCAGCGTTGGTTTGCCTTCGTTCAGGTCATCCCCAACGTTTTTGCCGAGCGTTTCGCCATCGGCACTGTAGTCCAGCAAATCATCGATCAGCTGGAAGGCAGTCCCCAGATAACGGCCATAATCCTGAAGCCCTTTTTCCTGGGCTTCAGTGCAGCCAGCAAGGATGCCAGAGCATTGCGCCGCCGCTTCAAACAGGCGCGCCGTCTTGCTGTAAATCACGCGCATGTAGTTTTCTTCGGTGATATCCGGGTCGTTAACGTTCATCAACTGCAGGACTTCACCTTCAGCGATAACGTTTACCGCTTCAGACATCACTTCCAGCACTTTCAGCGAGCCGAGGCTGGTCATCATCTGGAAAGCACGGGTATAGATGAAATCCCCCACCAGAACGCTGGCTGCGTTGCCAAATGCTGCGTTCGCGGTTGCTTTGCCACGGCGCATGTCTGATTCATCCACCACGTCATCATGCAGCAGCGTGGCTGTGTGGATAAATTCGATCAGGGCCGCAATCGTGACGTGGGCATTTCCCTGATAGCCAACGGCGCGAGCGGCCAGAATGGCAATCATCGGGCGAATGCGTTTACCGCCGCCGCTAACGATGTAATAGCCCAACTGATTGATCAGCTGAACATCAGAGTTGAGTTGCTCCAGGATTGCTGCATTCACACCCGCCATATCTTGCGCGGTTAACTCGTTGATTTTTTCTAAATTCATCGCAAAAGCCGGGCTTTTTATCCTGTTTATCCCACGGAGTGTGGGTTCACAAAGGGTTTCGGTTTATCAATAGTATCGCTGATTGTACTGAAAAAACGGCTCAGATAAACGTTACCGTACGTGTTGTGTTTTTTTTCTTCATGTATTGATGGTAGCACTTGTCAAAGGCTCGCGTTTTGCGTAATATTCGCGCCCTATTGTGAATATTTATAGCGCACTCTGATTCATACGAGGATGTGCGCGGAAGCGGAGTTTATATGTACGCGGTTTTCCAAAGTGGTGGTAAACAACACCGAGTAAGCGAAGGTCAGACCATTCGCCTGGAAAAGCTGGACATCGCAACTGGCGAATCTGTTGAATTCGCTGAAGTTCTGATGATCGCAAACGGTGAAGAAGTCAAAATCGGCGTTCCTTTCGTTGATGGCGGCGTGATCAAAGCTGAAGTTGTTGCACACGGTCGTGGCGAGAAAGTTAAAATCGTTAAGTTTCGTCGTCGTAAGCACTACCGTAAGCAGCAGGGCCACCGTCAGTGGTTCACTGATGTGAAAATTACTGGCATCAGCGCCTAAGACCTGAGGAGAGATTTAAATGGCACATAAAAAGGCTGGCGGCTCCACACGTAACGGTCGCGATTCAGAAGCTAAACGCCTTGGCGTTAAGCGTTTCGGTGGCGAATCCGTTCTGGCGGGTAGCATCATCGTTCGTCAACGTGGTACCAAATTCCACGCTGGCAACAACGTAGGTTGCGGTCGTGACCACACTCTGTTTGCTAAAGCAGACGGTAAAGTGAAATTTGAAGTTAAAGGCCCGAACAACCGTAAATACATCAGCATCGTTGCTGAGTAAGGTTTTCTCGGTCCGGTAACGGATTAAAGCCCCGCAACGTGTTGCGGGGCTTTTTACATTGGAAACCCGGAAAATTTTCTGTAGGGAAAACGGGCATGAAGCAGCAGGCCGGCATAGGTATTCTTTTGGCGCTCACCACCGCAATGTGCTGGGGTGCACTGCCAATTGCAATGAAGCAGGTACTGGACGTGATGGAGCCGCCGACGGTAGTGTTTTATCGCTTCCTGATGGCAAGCATAGGCCTCGGTGCCATTCTGGCGATCAAAGGTAAGCTTCCACCGCTGCGTCTCTTCCGAAAGCCGCGCTGGCTGGTTTTACTGGTTATTGCGACGGGCGGCCTGTTCGGTAACTTCATCCTGTTTAGCTCCTCCCTGCAATATCTCAGCCCCACGGCGTCGCAGGTGATCGGCCAGCTTTCACCGGTCGGCATGATGGTCGCCAGCGTCTTTATCCTCAAGGAGAAGATGCGCGGAACGCAGATTATCGGGGCGAGCATGCTGCTCTGTGGTCTGGTGATGTTTTTCAACACCAGCCTGGTTGAGATTTTCACCCGCCTGACGGATTACACCTGGGGTGTAATTTTCGGTGTCGGGGCAGCAACGGTCTGGGTGAGTTATGGCGTCGCACAAAAGGTGTTATTGCGTCGTCTGGCCTCACCGCAGATCCTCCTTTTGCTGTACACTTTGTGTACAGTAGCATTACTGCCGTTAGCAAAGCCGGGTGTGATTACTCAGCTTAGCGACTGGCAACTGGCGTGCCTCATCTTTTGTGGGCTTAATACGCTGGTCGGTTATGGCGCGCTGGCTGAGGCAATGGCGCGCTGGCAGGCAGCGCAGGTAAGTGCGTTAATCACGCTGACTCCGCTGTTTACGCTGTTATTTTCAGATTTGTTATCAATGGCCTGGCCCGATGTCTTCGTCAAGCCGATGCTCAACTTGTTGGGTTATCTCGGTGCGTTTGTCGTGGTTGCGGGTGCGATGTATTCCGCCATTGGTCATCGTCTCTGGGGGCGTTGGCGCAAAAATGAAGCGGTCGTAGTAGTCCCCCGCTCAGGCGAATGAGTTACGGAGAGTAAAATGAAGTTTGTTGATGAAGCGACGATTCTGGTCGTGGCAGGTGATGGCGGTAACGGTTGTGTAAGCTTCCGCCGTGAAAAATATATTCCTCGTGGCGGCCCTGACGGCGGTGACGGTGGCGATGGTGGTGACGTGTGGCTGGAGGCGGATGAAAACCTCAACACGCTGATCGACTACCGTTTCGAAAAATCTTTCCGTGCCGAGCGCGGCCAGAACGGCCAGAGCCGTGACTGTACGGGTAAACGTGGTAAAGACGTCAACATCAAGGTTCCGGTCGGTACGCGAGTGATTGACCAGGGCACCGGTGAAACCATGGGTGATATGACCAAACACGGTCAGCGCCTGCTGGTTGCTAAAGGTGGCTGGCACGGTCTGGGTAACAGCCGTTTCAAATCATCGGTTAACCGTGCTCCGCGTCAGAAAACCATGGGGACACCGGGCGATACGCGCGAGCTGCAGCTGGAACTGATGCTGCTGGCTGACGTCGGTATGCTGGGTATGCCTAACGCCGGTAAATCGACGTTTATCCGTGCTGTATCAGCCGCTAAGCCAAAAGTGGCGGATTATCCGTTTACGACGCTGGTGCCAAGCCTGGGCGTTGTCCGTATGGACCACGAAAAGAGCTTTGTTGTCGCTGATATCCCTGGTTTGATCGAGGGCGCGGCAGAAGGCGCAGGACTGGGTATTCGCTTCCTGAAACACCTTGAGCGCTGCCGCGTATTGCTGCACATCGTTGACATTAATCCAATCGATGAGTCCGATCCGGTCGAAAACGCCCGTATCATCATTGGCGAACTGGAAAAATACAGCGAAAAACTCGCAGGTAAGCCACGCTGGCTGGTCTTTAACAAGATCGACCTGATGGATAAAGCCGAAGCTGAAGCAAAAGCGAAAGCCATTGCTGAAGCGATGGGTTGGGAAGATAAATATTACCTGATCTCTGCGGCAAGCCAGGTTGGCGTGAAAGATCTCTGCTGGGATGTGATGACCTTTATCATCGAGAACCCAATCGTTCAGGCGGAAGAGGCTAAACAGCCTGAAAAAGTCGAATTCATGTGGGATGACTACCACCGTCAGCAGCTCGAAGAGTTGGAAGCGGAAGACGATGATGAAGACTGGGACGATGACTGGGATGAAGACGACGAAGAAGGCGTTGAGTTCATCTACAAGCATTAATACCTGAAAGAAGCCCCGCTAAGGGGCTTTTTTTTATCCTAACGTCGACGGCAACCAGCAGCTGGCGATTAAGCCGCCCTCAGCGCCGTTCTCCAGCATTAAATTACCATGGTGGAGTTGAACGATACGCTGAACAATACTCAGCCCCAGGCCGCTGCCACCGTAGCGCTGGTCGAGCCGACGGAAAGGCTCGGTAATGGACTGTCGATGTGCCTCATCGATTCCGGGGCCCTGATCCACCACGCTGACCTGCGTTCCGCCGTCAATTTCCACTAATTTGACTTCGATGGTTGTCCCTTTTGGGCTATAGCGGGCGGCATTCTCCAGCAAATTTCTGAGCATCAGGCGCAGGAGTACGGCGTCTCCCTGCACGGTTAGAGTGCTTTTAGCAGGCCATATCACCGTATGGTCTTTGGCTTCGTGCTCAAGACCCAGCGGCGCAATAATATTCTCTGTCCAGTGGACCGTATCGTAGTGACCGCTTGCCATCGCCTGTCCGGCTCGCGCCAGCATGAGCAGTTGCTCAACGGTGTGCATCAACTGATCGATACGACTAATCAACGTGGTGGCTTGTGGTGAGCCAGACTGGGCCATTAATTCCAGATGCAACCGAATCCCGGCAAGCGGTGTGCGTAGCTCGTGTGCGGCATCAGCGGTGAAAAGACGCTCCTGCTGTAAGGTATGATCAAGACGCGCCAGCAGTTGGTTTAGCGATGTCGTCACTGCGCCAATTTCTTCCATATCGGAATACATGGGCAGCGGCGTTAGATTGTCGGCTGACCGGTTGGCCAGGCTGGCACGTAATTTGTTAAGCGGCCGGGTTATCCAGGTCACCGCCCAGAAGGAGAATAGCAGGGTAAAACCGACCATCACCAGAGAAGGGACCAGCAGCGACGCAATCGCTTCACGGATCTCTTTCTCAACGTGCTTGTTACGTGCTTTCGCCGAGAGTGTTTCATTCACCAGAAAGCCAATCTGTTCACGGCTTTCATGCCATAACCAAATCACGCTGATAAGTTGAAAAAACAACAGGATAATCGCCAGCAAAACCATGAGTCGCCGACGCATACTGTTCATTTCTGGCTCTCCAGGCGGTATCCGACGCCACGGACTGTTTTGATCCGTTCTTTGCCGAGCTTGCGGCGCAGATTGTGAATATGAACTTCAAGGGTATTTGAACCCGGATCGTCCTGCCAGGAGTAGATATCCTGCTGCAGCGTCTCGCGATGTACCGTTTGACCGCTCCGCATGATGAGACGCGTCAGGAGGGCAAATTCTTTTGGGGTCACTTCGACAGGCTGGGACTTACGCAACACCTGTTGTGTCTGGAGATTCAGCGTAATATCACCATCGGTCAGCATGTTATCGCTGTGTCCCTGATAGCGGCGGATCAATGCCCGCACACGCGCCTGAAGTTCTGCGAGGGCAAAAGGTTTCACCAGATAATCATCCGCACCGGAGTCCAGACCGTGAATGCGGTCTTCAATGGCATCGCGCGCCGTGAGGATCAGCACTGGATTTTCAACGCTACGGCGGCGCCATTGGCTGAGCAGCGTCGCGCCGTCTTTATCCGGTAAACCTAAATCGAGGATCACCAGGCTATATTCACCGCTCTGGATCAGCGCATCGGCTTCTGCCGCCGTGGCGGCGCAATCGAGCGCGTATCCTTCATTCGCCAGCGCGAGCGCCAACCCTTCCTGCAATAACAAATCGTCTTCAACTATGAGTAGTTTCATCGTTAGTTATTCTGGTAGATGTCCTTGTATAGCCTGCTTTCGAAGCGCACCAGCGGAATACGGCGATTACGCTGATCGGTCGGTTCGACGGCATAGCCGGAAAGATACTGCACGAATGCCATGCGTTGTCCGCTGGCTGTGGTGATAAAGCCTGCAAGGTTATAAACCCCCTGCAGCGAACCTGTTTTCGCTGACACTTTGCCATCAACACCCGCAGCATGAAGCCCTGCCCGATACTGAAGCGAACCGTCATGCCCGGCAAGTGGCAGCATCGAAATAAAGTTTAGCTCAGTGTCATGTTGGGCAATGTACTGAAGCACTTGCATCATGGTGGCTGGGGAGATCAGATTGTGACGCGATAACCCGGAGCCATCGACGGCGATGGTATTACCAAGATCGATCCCCGCCTGCTGGCGCAGGATCTGACGAACGGCGTCTGACCCCGCACGCCAGGTACCGGGTACGCCGAAACGGGCGTGACCAATCATGCGGAACACGGTGTCAGCAATCATGTTATCTGACTTTTTCAGCATAATCCTAAGCAGGTCATGTAGCGGCGCAGACTGTTTGCTGGCGATGACGGTACCCGGTTGATTAACCTGTGTCTGACGCATCAGTGAGCCAGAATAGGTGATGCCAGCCTGTTTCAGTTCGTCTTTCAGTATCGCACCCGCATAACCCGCTCCGTCCTGAATGGCGAAGGCCAGCGGTAACGGATCGGCACGCTGCGTCAGGCAGCCGGTGAGAGTGAAACGGTTAAGATCGCCCGGCACGACGTCCAGTTCGCAATACTGCGCATCCGGCGATCCTTTTGCTAATGTGCGTACCTGGCTGAACATCGTGACCGGGTAGTAGGACGCCACGCGTATAAAGGCTAAATCATCCGGCTTGGGGGCGCTGTAGAGCGACACGGAGAAACAGTTACGGTCAACGATGGCCGCAGCAGGCGGGGCGCTAAAGCACTGCGTCATGTCATTCCACGGCCAGCCGGGCGCTTTATCGTGGCTGGCGAAAATGGAGGTATCGATCAGCACGTTGCCATCGATTTTTGTTACGCCGGATTTTTTCAGCACCGCCACCATATTGCGGATATCCTGGCGCTTGAAGGTTGGATCACCCCCAAAGCGGGCAATCAGATCGCCTTTCAGTTCGCCACTTTCGACATTACCTTTGGTCTCAAGCGTGGTAGTAAACCGGAAGTCAGGGCCAAGCTGAAGCAGGGCGGCGAGCGCAGTGATCACCTTCTGGGTACTGGCAGGCAGCGCCATCTGTTGACTGTGAAAGTCAATGTCAGGGGCCTGGGCGCCAACCTTCTGCACCATTAGCGCAAGGTTAGCGCCTGCGGGCAGCTGATTAATGTACTCATCAACGTTCGCGGCCTGGGCGGCGAACGCCATACTGGTAGTCAATCCGATGATAAAACTGGAAAATCGCATAATCTCGCGCTAACAACCCGAAAACAAACCGTCATACTACGGTGCATAGCACTGCAAAGTAAACGATGACCCATAGTGAACTTCGCGGTAAAATGCGTATCAAATTGAAAAATTGCTGCTGACCTGGGGCGTTGCTCCCGGGTCGGTTTTCTTTTTGCTTCTTGCCCGCTTAGGGGGGCAGGAGCAGGGAACACTGCTCCCAACAGGAATGTTTAAGAGGTATAACAAATGCAAGCTATTCCGATGACCTTACGTGGTGCCGAAAAACTGCGCGAAGAGCTGGATTTCCTGAAATCCGTGCGTCGCCCTGAAATCATCGCCGCTATCGCGGATGCGCGCGAGCATGGCGACCTGAAAGAGAACGCTGAATACCATGCGGCGCGTGAGCAGCAGGGCTTCTGTGAAGGGCGTATTAAAGACATCGAAGCAAAGCTGTCTAATGCTCAGGTGATCGACATCACTAAGATGCCAAACAATGGCCGCGTGATCTTTGGTTCTACCGTAAGTGTCCTGAACCTGGACAACGACGAAGAGCAAACGTATCGCATCGTGGGTGACGATGAGGCAGACTTTAAGCAGAACCTCATTTCAGTGAACTCACCCATCGCGCGTGGCCTGATTGGCAAAGAGCAAGACGATGTGGTCGTGATCCGTACCCCAGGTGGTGAAGTGGAATACGAAATTATTAAGGTCGAGTACCTGTAATTCGCTTCTCCACTGAGATGTTGATACATTGTAAAGAAAAGAAAAAGGCCGCATAGCGGCCTTTTAACAACTCAAGGAGCGTGGCATTTTGCTCACCTGCTGACAGAAATCCCTCGTTTTACACAGAAAATGTGTTCGATTAGGGATATCCTTAACGTGGCAGCGAGATTTTGCGCTCTTTAGATGGGCGGTAGAGCACCAGCGTTTTACCGATGACCTGTACATTACAGGCGCCGGTTTCGCGCACGATGGCTTCCACGATCAGGTTTTTAGTGTCTCTGTCTTCAGAGGCGATTTTCACCTTGATCAGCTCGTGGTGTTCCAGCGCTTGTTCAATCTCGGCAAGCACCCCTTCGGTCAAACCATTGTTGCCAAGCATAACTACAGGCTTGAGCGGATGTGCCAGACCTTTAAGGTGCTGTTTTTGTTTAGTACTCAGATTCATCGTATATTTTTGCTTACGTTGGGATTGAAAACGGTTCATTCTACCGCCATCTCCCTAATATCGCCAAATAGCAGCGTAGAAATTTACGTCAAAGGTAAGCAACGATGAACCCGGACGGAAAAGTTAAATGACAGGTAAAAAGCGTTCTGCCAGTTCCAGCCGCTGGCTTCAGGAACACTTTAGCGATAAATATGTTCTGCAGGCGCAGAAAAAGGGGTTACGTTCCCGCGCCTGGTTTAAACTTGATGAAATACAGCAAAGTGACAAACTTTTTAAACCGGGGATGACGGTTGTTGACCTCGGTGCTGCCCCTGGCGGATGGTCCCAGTATGCGGTAACGCAGATCGGCGGAGCGGGTCGAATCATCGCATGCGATCTTTTACCAATGGATCCCATCGTCGGTGTCGACTTCCTTCAGGGCGATTTTCGTGATGAATTAGTGCTAAAAGCGTTACTTGAACGTGTGGGTGACAGTAAGGTCCAGGTTGTCATGTCTGATATGGCACCAAATATGTGCGGAACACCGGCGGTGGATATCCCCCGCGGCATGTATCTGGTGGAGCTAGCGTTAGAAATGTGTCGTGATGTACTAGCGCCTGGTGGTAGTTTTGTTGTGAAGGTGTTTCAGGGCGAAGGTTTCGAGGAGTACCTTAAGGAAATTCGCTCCCTGTTTGCGAAGGTTAAAGTTCGTAAGCCGGACTCTTCCCGGGCGCGTTCCCGTGAAGTGTATATTGTAGCGACCGGGCGAAAATGATAACCGGTAGATTTCAGGCGAAAGTTTGAATGAAACTGGATATAGAGTATCCTGACGCTGTTTTTAACACAGTTGTAATGTGAGGTTAATCCCTTGAGTGACATGGCGAAAAACCTAATTCTCTGGCTGGTCATTGCCGTCGTGCTGATGTCAGTATTCCAGAGCTTTGGGCCCAGCGAGTCGAATGGCCGCAAGGTGGATTATTCTACCTTCCTGCAGGAGGTCAATCAGGACCAGGTTCGCGAAGCGCGTATCAACGGACGTGAGATAAACGTTACCAAGAAAGATAGTAACCGTTACACGACCTACATCCCGGTGAACGATCCTAAGCTGCTCGATAACCTTCTGACTAAAAACGTCAAAGTGGTTGGCGAGCCGCCAGAAGAACCAAGCCTGCTGGCTTCTATCTTCATTTCCTGGTTCCCGATGCTGCTTCTTATCGGCGTCTGGATCTTCTTTATGCGTCAGATGCAGGGCGGCGGTGGCAAAGGTGCCATGTCGTTCGGTAAGAGCAAAGCGCGTATGCTGACGGAAGATCAGATCAAGACCACGTTTGCTGACGTTGCAGGTTGTGACGAAGCAAAAGAAGAAGTGGGCGAACTGGTTGAATACCTGCGTGAGCCGAGCCGTTTCCAGAAACTGGGCGGTAAGATCCCGAAAGGCGTTCTGATGGTGGGTCCTCCGGGTACCGGTAAAACCCTGCTGGCGAAAGCTATCGCGGGTGAAGCGAAGGTGCCGTTCTTTACTATTTCAGGTTCTGACTTCGTCGAAATGTTCGTGGGTGTGGGTGCATCTCGTGTGCGTGACATGTTCGAACAGGCCAAGAAGGCAGCACCGTGCATCATCTTCATCGATGAAATCGACGCCGTAGGCCGCCAGCGTGGCGCAGGTCTGGGCGGTGGTCATGATGAACGTGAGCAGACGCTGAACCAGATGCTGGTTGAAATGGACGGCTTCGAAGGTAACGAAGGTATTATCGTTATCGCGGCGACTAACCGTCCGGACGTACTTGACCCAGCGCTGCTGCGTCCAGGCCGTTTCGACCGTCAGGTCGTGGTGGGGCTGCCGGATGTTCGCGGTCGTGAACAGATTCTGAAAGTCCACATGCGTCGCGTACCGCTGGCGCCAGATATCGACGCAGCAATTATTGCGCGCGGTACCCCGGGCTTCTCCGGTGCGGACCTGGCTAACCTGGTCAACGAAGCTGCCCTGTTTGCCGCTCGCGGTAATAAGCGCGTGGTGTCCATGGTGGAGTTCGAGAAAGCGAAAGACAAAATCATGATGGGTGCGGAACGTCGCTCCATGGTGATGACGGAAGCGCAGAAAGAGTCCACGGCATACCACGAAGCCGGTCACGCGATTATCGGTCGCCTGGTACCGGAACACGATCCGGTGCATAAAGTGACGATTATCCCACGTGGTCGCGCGCTGGGTGTGACCTTCTTCCTGCCTGAAGGCGACGCGATCAGCGCCAGCCGTCAGAAGCTGGAAAGCCAGATCTCGACCCTGTACGGCGGTCGTCTGGCAGAAGAGATTATCTATGGTGTGGAACATGTTTCTACCGGTGCGTCCAACGACATCAAAGTCGCGACAAACCTGGCACGTAACATGGTGACGCAGTGGGGCTTCTCCGACAAACTCGGTCCGCTGCTGTATGCAGAGGAAGAGGGGGAAGTGTTCCTGGGCCGTTCTGTGGCTAAAGCGAAACATATGTCCGATGAGACGGCACGTATCATCGACCAGGAAGTAAAATCTTTGGTAGAGCGTAACTATGCACGTGCTCGCCAGATCCTGAACGACAATATGGACATCCTGCATTCGATGAAAGATGCGCTCATGAAATATGAGACCATCGATGCACCGCAGATTGACGACCTGATGGCGCGCCGTGAAGTGCGTCCGCCAGCTGGCTGGGAAGATCCAGGTGCTTCCAACAATTCTGACAACAATGGCACCCCGCGTGCGCCGCGCCCGGTTGATGAACCGCGTACGCCAAACCCGGGTAATACCATGTCAGAACAGTTGGGCGACAAGTAAGTCTCTTCTGTTGAAATGTTTGTCTGTACCTCAAACCCTGGAGCTTGCTCCGGGGTTTTTCTTATCCATTAAACCTTATAAATACCAGGGATTTTAGCCATGAAACTCTTCGCCCAGGACTCGCATCTCGAGCTCTCGCATCCGCATGTGATGGGGATCCTGAATGTTACCCCTGACTCCTTCTCTGACGGCGGCACGCATAACACGCTTATCGAGGCGGTTAAGCACGCAAATTTAATGATCAATGCAGGTGCCACCATCATTGATGTCGGTGGGGAATCGACGCGCCCGGGCGCGGCGGACGTTTCTGTGGAAGAAGAGCTGGCGCGCGTGGTGCCCGTGGTTGAGGCTATTGCTCAGCGATTTGAGGTGTGGATCTCCGTTGACACGTCGAAACCTGAGGTGATTCGTGAAGTGGCGAGAGTGGGCGCTCACATTATCAATGACATTCGCTCACTGACTGAGCCTGGGGCGATTGAGGCGGCTGCGGAAACTGGCCTACCGGTCTGCCTGATGCACATGCAGGGGCAGCCGAAAACCATGCAGGAAGCGCCGAAGTATGACGATGTCTTTGCCGACGTGAATCGCTTCTTTATTGAGCATATTGCGCGCTGCGAGCGTGCGGGTATCGCAAAAGAGAAATTGCTGCTCGACCCGGGGTTCGGTTTCGGTAAAAATCTCTCTCACAATTATGCGCTGCTTGCGCGCTTATCAGAATTTCATCACTTCGGCCTGCCGTTGCTGGTGGGGATGTCGAGAAAGTCGATGATTGGGCAGTTGCTGAATGTGGGGCCGAGCGAACGCCTGAGTGGTAGCCTGGCCTGCGCGGTGATCGCAGCGATGCAAGGCGCGCACATTATTCGTGTCCATGACGTAAAAGAAACAGTAGAAGCCATGCGTGTGGTGGAAGCCACACTGGCAGCGAAGGAAAACAAACGCTATGAGTAATCGTAAATATTTTGGTACCGATGGTATCCGTGGGCGCGTAGGCGATGCTCCAATCACCCCTGATTTTGTCCTGAAGCTGGGCTGGGCTGCTGGCAAGGTGCTGGCACGTCATGGTTCCCGTAAGATCATCATCGGTAAAGACACCCGTATTTCAGGCTATATGCTGGAATCTGCGCTGGAAGCCGGTCTGGCAGCTGCGGGGCTTTCTGCCTCCTTTACAGGCCCAATGCCAACGCCTGCTGTGGCTTACCTGACGCGCACCTTCCGTGCGGAAGCGGGGATTGTTATCTCGGCTTCTCATAACCCGTTCTACGACAACGGCATCAAGTTCTTCTCCATTGACGGCACCAAGCTGCCGGATGATGTTGAAGAGGCCATTGAAGCGGAAATGGAAAAAGAGATCACCTGTGTCGACTCCGCTGAGCTGGGCAAAGCGAACCGTATCGTCGATGCCGCGGGTCGCTATATCGAATTCTGCAAAGGCACCTTCCCGAATGAGCTGAGTCTGGCCCATCTTAAAATTGTGGTGGACTGTGCAAACGGTGCGACCTACCACATTGCTCCGAATGTTTTCCGCGAGTTGGGTGCGAAAGTCATCACCATCGGCTGTGAGCCGGATGGTCTTAACATCAACGAAGAAGTGGGAGCGACGGACGTGCGTGCCCTGCAGGCGCGCGTGCTGGCGGAAAAAGCCGATCTGGGTATTGCTCTCGATGGCGACGGTGACCGTGTGATCATGGTCGACCACGAAGGTAACAAGGTCGACGGCGATCAGATCCTCTACATCATTGCACGTGAAGGTCTGCGTCAGGGGCAGCTGCGTGGCGGCGCGGTAGGTACGCTGATGAGCAACATGGGCCTTGAGCTGGCGCTGAAACAGCTCGGTATTCCGTTTGTCCGCGCGAAAGTGGGAGACCGCTATGTACTGGAAAAATTGCAGGAGAAGGGCTGGCGAATCGGTGCGGAAAACTCCGGTCACGTGATCCTGCTCGATAAAACCACCACCGGTGACGGCATCGTGGCGGGTCTGCAGGTTGTTGCTGCCATGGCGCGCAACCATATGAGCCTGCACGATCTCTGCAGCGGTATGAAGATGTTCCCGCAAATCCTTGTTAACGTGCGTTTCACAGCGGGTAAAGGCGATCCGCTTGAAAATGACAACGTGAAAGCGGTGATGGCTGACGTTGAAGCGGCCCTGGGCAATCGTGGCCGTGTACTGCTGCGTAAATCGGGTACCGAGCCACTGATTCGCGTGATGGTTGAAGGCGAAGACGAAGCGCAGGTGACTGAATTCGCGCATCGTATTGCGGATGCGGTGAAAGCTGCATAACTTTTCACAGTAAGTGTTTAAAAAGGCGGCGCTTGCCGCCTTTGTTTTAAGCATTTAATGGCTTTTTGCTGTTTTTTTCCGCAGTTGATACAATGCGTCGAAAATGCCCTTGCGAAGGTCATTCGCTTTGGTTAGTATTCACACCCGCTTCAGTGGGAAACAAAAATCCTGCTAATTGGTCGAAGCATTGGTATGCGGCAAATCCGCAAGGAACAGGTTGATTATGTACGAAGCTCTTTTAGTTATTTTCCTTATTGTAGCCATCGCTCTTGTAGCGCTGATCATGCTGCAGCAAGGTAAAGGCGCTGATATGGGAGCCTCCTTCGGAGCAGGCGCTTCCGGTACGCTGTTTGGTTCAAGTGGTTCTGCGAACTTCATGACCCGTACGACGGCGATTCTGGCTACGCTGTTCTTCATCATCAGTCTGGTGCTGGGTAATATCAACAGCAACAAGACCAGTAAAGGAAGCGAGTGGGAAAATCTGAGCGCGCCAGCGAAAACTGAGCAAACTCAGCCAGCTGCACCGGCTAAGCCGACCAGCGATATCCCGCAGTAAGTATTCCGTACCGAGGTGGTGGAATTGGTAGACACGCTACCTTGAGGTGGTAGTGCCCTAACGGGCTTGTGGGTTCGAGTCCCATCCTCGGTACCAATATTCCAGAAGAAAGACGTCGCAAGACGTCTTTTTTTTCGTCTGTATATCGTTTGTCTCCGATCTTTTGTAGGGCGGGTAAGCGCAGCGCCACCCGCCATGTTGCCCGGTGGCGCTGCGCTTACCGGGCCTACGAAGAGCATAAAAAAGGCGCCCATTGGGCGCCTTCTGCATTTCTGAGTAACTATTACTTCTTATCGCTGTGTTCCAGGTTTTCAACCTGCGGCAGGCCGTTACCGGAACTGGCGGAGAGCAGGCCATTCTCAACATAGTTGAACAGCTTCTCGCGGGTATCGGTGATGTCCAGGTTACGCATGGTCAGTTGACCGATACGGTCATCCGGAGAGAAGACCGAATCACCTTTCTCCATGGTTAGACGTTCTGCTTTATAGGTCAGGTTGTCAGACACGGTATTCAGGATGGAGTAGTCATTGCCGCGACGCAGTTCCAGCGTTACTTCACCAGTGATCGCGCTTGCCACCCAACGCTGCAGTGCATCACGCAGCATCAGCGCCTGCGGATCGAACCAGCGGCCCTGGTACAGCAGTTTACCCAACTGACGACCATGAGAGTGATACTGTTCAATAGTGTCTTCGTTATGAATACCGGTCAGCAGGCGCTCGTAAGCGATGTGCAGCAGCGCCATTCCCGGGGCTTCATAGATGCCACGGCTTTTCGCTTCGATGATACGGTTTTCAATCTGATCGCTCATGCCCAGACCGTGACGACCGCCAATGCGGTTAGCTTCCAGCATCAGCTCAACGTCGTCTGAGAACGTTTTACCGTTCAGCGCAACCGGATGGCCGCGCTCGAAGCGTACGGTGACTTCTTCAGCCTGAATTTTGACGTTCTCGTCCCAGAACTTCACGCCCATGATCGGGTTAACGATCTTCACGCTGGAGTTCAGGAATTCCAGGTCTTTCGCTTCGTGCGTTGCACCTAGCATATTGGAGTCGGTGGAGTACGCTTTTTCGACGGACATCTTATAGTCAAAACCGCAGGCAATCATGAATTCAGACATCTCATGACGACCACCCAGTTCGTCGATGAAGTCGGTATCCAGCCACGGTTTGTAAATCTGCAGCTCGGCGTTGGTCAGCAGGCCATAACGATAGAAACGTTCGATATCGTTGCCTTTATAGGTACTGCCGTCACCCCAGATATTCACGCCATCTTCTTTCATGGCGGCAACCAGCATGGTGCCCGTCACGGCGCGGCCCAGCGGAGTGGTATTGAAATAGGTCAGGCCGCCAGTGGTGTTATGAAAAGCACCGCACTGAATCGCAGCGATACCTTCGGCTACCAGTTGCTTGCGGCAGTCAATCAGTCGTGCGTTCTCTGCGCCATACTCCATGGCACGACGAGGGATCGCGTCATAATCTTCCTCATCTGGCTGTCCCAGGTTCGCAGTATATGCATACGGAACCGCTCCCTTTTGGCGCATCCACAGCAGTGCAGCGCTGGTATCCAGGCCGCCTGAGAAAGCGATGCCAATACGTTGTCCTACCGGAAGATGCTTGAGAATCGTCGTCATATAATAAAACCCTGCTTGATTGACTGATTAGAGACCGTTTTCGCTCTCTTGTGCATTTTTATGCAAAATAAGTGAGTATTCATTTAATCATCTTTTGCCGAAGACCGGAAGAGACTCATGCGTTTTTTGTAAAAAATTTGGTCTAATCGATCTGGCGGAAGTCGCCTTGACAGGCAGGGTCAACTATCAATATACTGAACGCCGATTTTACGTCCCGTCTTCGGTACCAAATCCCAGCATTATTTGCATTTTCTACCTAAAACGCGTAGAATTTGCCACGTTTCAGGCGCGGGGTGGAGCAGCCTGGTAGCTCGTCGGGCTCATAACCCGAAGGTCGTCGGTTCAAATCCGGCCCCCGCAACCACTTTCCCATAAAGTTCTTTTTCAAATATACTGTGAAGACTTAGAGCCTTCGTAGCTGGATTTGAAAAAATTCTTTCGGAGAGTGCTCCAGGCCACAGTTGTGGCTATAGGGTTCAGTTATCTAAAGCCCCGATTTATCGGGGTTTTTTGTTATCTGACTACAGAATAACTGGGCTTTACGCCCTTTTTTTATGTCTTGGGGGTGGGCTTGTCCACATTAGAGCAAAAATTAACAGAGATGATTACTGCACCGGTCGAAGCACTGGGCTACGAACTGGTCGGCATCGAATTCGTTCGCGGCCGTACATCGACGCTGCGCATCTATATTGATAGTGAAGATGGCATCAATGTTGATGATTGTGCTGATGTTAGCCACCAGGTGAGTGCGGTTCTTGATGTTGAAGACCCGATTACCGTTGCGTACAACCTGGAAGTTTCCTCACCTGGCCTCGATCGCCCGATGTTCACGGCCGAGCACTATGTGCGCTTTACCGGTGAAGAAGTGGCTCTCGTTCTGCGTATGGCCGTACAGAACCGCCGTAAATGGCAGGGAATTATCAAAGCCGTTGATGGTGAAATGATCACGGTGACAGTCGACGGCAAAGATGAAGTGTTCGCGCTGAGTAATATCCAGAAGGCGAACCTGGTTCCCCACTTTTAACAGTCTGGATTGAGGTGAAAAGCCCGCGATGAACAAAGAAATTTTGGCTGTTGTTGAAGCCGTCTCCAACGAGAAATCACTGCCGCGTGAGAAGATTTTCGAAGCGCTGGAAAGTGCACTGGCTACAGCAACCAAGAAAAAATACGAACAAGAGATCGATGTTCGCGTAGAAATCGATCGTAAAAGCGGTGACTTCGATACATTCCGTCGTTGGGTAATCGTTGAAGAAGTGACCCAGCCGACCAAAGAGATCACGCTGGAAGCCGCCCGTTTTGAAGACGAAAGTCTGAACGTGGGTGAGTACGTTGAAGATCAGATTGAATCTGTCACCTTCGACCGTATCACGACCCAGACCGCTAAACAGGTTATCGTGCAGAAAGTTCGCGAAGCCGAGCGCGCGCTGGTTGTCGATCAGTTCCGCGATCAGGAAGGCGAAATCATCACCGGTGTGGTGAAGAAAGTGAATCGCGACAACATCTCTCTGGAGATCAAATCCGAAGGGATGCCGGGTAACGCTGAAGCCGTAATCCTGCGCGAAGATATGCTGCCGCGTGAAAACTTCCGTCCAGGCGACCGTATCCGTGGTGTTCTGTACGCCGTGCGTCCTGAAGCGCGTGGTGCACAGCTGTTCGTGACCCGTTCTAAACCAGAAATGCTGGTTGAACTGTTCCGTATCGAAGTGCCGGAAATCGGTGAAGAAGTTATCGAGATCAAAGCGGCGGCTCGCGATCCGGGTTCCCGTGCGAAAATCGCGGTGAAAACCAACGACAAGCGTATCGACCCGGTCGGTGCTTGCGTCGGTATGCGCGGCGCGCGTGTTCAGGCGGTTTCGACCGAACTGGGCGGCGAGCGAATTGATATCGTTCTGTGGGACGACAACCCGGCGCAGTTCGTGATCAACGCAATGGCTCCGGCTGATGTCGCGTCTATCGTTGTTGACGAAGACAAACACACCATGGATATCGCTGTAGAAGCGGGCAACCTGGCGCAGGCGATTGGCCGTAACGGTCAGAACGTACGTCTGGCGTCACAGCTGAGCGGCTGGGAACTCAACGTGATGACCGTTGACGACCTGCAGGCTAAGCATCAGGCTGAAGCCCATGCGGCGATCGATACCTTCACTAAATACCTCGACATTGACGAAGATTTCGCCACTGTTCTGGTTGAAGAAGGTTTCTCTACGCTGGAAGAACTGGCCTATGTGCCAATGAAAGAGCTGCTGGAAATTGACGGTCTGGATGAACAGACAGTTGAAGCCCTGCGTGAACGCGCTAAAAACGCACTGACCACCCTGGCACTGGCTCAGGAAGAAAGCCTTGGCGATAAGAAGCCGGCTGATGACCTGCTGAATCTGGAAGGTCTTGATCGTGCGATTGCGTTCAAGCTGGCTGCCCGTGGTGTTTGTACGCTGGAAGATCTCGCTGAGCAAGGCGTTGATGACCTGGCTGATATCGAAGGTTTAACCGACGAGAAAGCCGGCGAGCTCATCATGGCCGCACGTAATATTTGCTGGTTCGGCGACGAAGCGTAATAAACTGTAGCAGGAAGGAACAGCATGACTGATGTAACTGTAAAATCGCTGGCTGCTGAGATTCAGACCTCCGTGGACCGCCTGGTACAGCAATTTGCTGATGCAGGGATCCCGAAGTCCGCTGATGACTCGGTGACCGCGCAAGAAAAACAAACCTTGTTAACGCATTTGAACCGTGAACACGGTTCTACGCCTGACAAGTTAACGCTGCAGCGCAAAACGCGTAGCACGTTAAACATCCCTGGTACCGGTGGCAAAAGTAAATCGGTACAAATTGAAGTCCGCAAGACGCGCACCTTTGTAAAACGTGATCCGCAAGAGGCAGAACGCCTTGCTGCGGAAGAGCAGGCACAGCGTGAAGCGGAAGAACAAGCTCAGCGTGCGGCGGAAGCAACCGCCAAACGTGAAGCAGAATTAAAAGCTGAACGTGAGGCCGCAGAAAAAGCGAAACGCGACGCAAGTGATAAAGTGAAGCGTGACGCTGCGGAAAAAGACAAAGTGAGCAATCAACAGACAGACGAAATGACCAAAACCGCCCAGGCTGAAAAAGCCCGCCGTGAAAATGAAGCTGCCGAGCTGAAGCGTAAAGCGGAAGAAGAAGCCCGCCGTAAGCTGGAAGAAGAAGCTCGCCGTGTTGCTGAAGAAGCGCGCCGTATGGCAGAAGAAAACGAGAAGAATGGCGTGAATACCGCTGAAACGACTGAAGACACCAGCGACTATCATGTGACCACTTCTCAGCACGCGCGTCAGGCTGAAGACGACAACGACCGTGAAGTTGAAGGCGGCCGTGGCCGTGGTCGTAACACCAAAGCCGCGCGTCCAGCGAAAAAAGGTAACAAGCACGCTGAATCTAAAGCTGACCGTGAAGAAGCTCGTGCAGCCGTTCGCGGTGGTAAAGGCGGCAAGCGTAAAGGTTCCGCTCTGCAGCAGGGCTTCCAGAAGCCAGCTCAGGCCGTTAACCGTGACGTTGTGATTGGTGAAACCATCACCGTTGGCGATCTGGCGAACAAGATGGCCGTTAAAGGCTCTCAGGTCATCAAAGCGATGATGAAGCTGGGTGCAATGGCGACCATCAACCAGGTCATCGACCAGGAAACCGCACAGCTGGTTGCTGAAGAGATGGGCCACAAAGTTATCCTGCGTCGTGAAAACGAGCTGGAAGAAGCAGTAATGAGCGACCGTGACACTGGCGCAGCGGCTGAACCGCGTGCACCAGTTGTGACCATCATGGGTCACGTTGACCACGGTAAAACCTCTCTGCTTGACTACATTCGCTCTACTAAAGTGGCATCCGGCGAAGCGGGTGGTATTACCCAGCACATCGGTGCTTACCATGTAGAAACCGAAAACGGCATGATCACCTTCCTGGATACCCCAGGCCACGCAGCGTTTACCTCAATGCGTGCTCGTGGTGCTCAGGCAACGGATATCGTTGTACTGGTTGTTGCGGCAGACGATGGCGTGATGCCACAGACCATTGAAGCTATCCAGCACGCAAAAGCGGCGCAGGTACCTCTGGTTGTTGCAGTCAACAAAATCGATAAGCCAGAAGCCGATATGGATCGCGTGAAGAACGAACTGTCTCAGTACGGCGTTATGCCGGAAGAGTGGGGCGGTGAAGCACAGTTCATCCCAGTATCTGCAAAAGCAGGTACCGGTATTGACGACCTGCTGAACGCTATCCTGCTGCAGGCTGAAGTTCTGGAGCTCAAAGCGGTTCGTAAAGGTATGGCAAGCGGCGCGGTTATCGAATCCTTCCTGGATAAAGGTCGTGGTCCGGTTGCAACCGTTCTGGTTCGCGAAGGCACGCTGAACAAAGGCGACATCGTTCTGTGTGGTTTCGAATACGGCCGCGTTCGTGCGATGCGTAACGAACTGGGTCAGGAAGTGCTGGAAGCGGGTCCGTCCATTCCAGTGGAAATCCTGGGCCTATCTGGTGTTCCGGCTGCCGGTGACGAAGTGACCGTTGTGCGTGACGAGAAGAAAGCGCGTGAAGTTGCACTGTATCGTCAGGGTAAATTCCGTGAAGTTAAACTGGCTCGTCAGCAGAAATCTAAACTCGAGAACATGTTCGCGAACATGACCGAGGGCGAAGTTCACGAAGTGAACGTTGTTCTGAAAGCTGACGTTCAGGGTTCTGTGGAAGCGATCTCCGACTCCTTGCTGAAACTGTCTACCGACGAAGTGAAAGTGAAGATCATCGGTTCTGGCGTAGGTGGTATCACCGAAACCGACGCAACCCTGGCTGCTGCCTCTAACGCTATCCTGGTTGGCTTCAACGTTCGTGCGGATGCGTCTGCGCGTAAAGTGATTGAAGCTGAAAGCCTGGATCTGCGCTACTACTCCGTCATCTATAACCTGATCGACGAAGTGAAAGCAGCGATGAGCGGCATGCTGTCTCCTGAGCTGAAACAGCAGATCATCGGTCTGGCTGAAGTACGTGACGTGTTCAAATCACCGAAATTCGGTGCGATCGCGGGCTGTATGGTTACCGAAGGTAACATCAAGCGTCACAACCCAATCCGCGTACTGCGTGACAACGTGGTTATCTACGAAGGCGAGCTGGAATCCCTGCGCCGCTTCAAAGATGACGTTAACGAAGTCCGTAACGGCATGGAATGTGGTATCGGCGTGAAGAACTACAACGACGTTCGCGTTGGCGATATGATCGAAGTGTTCGAGATCATCGAAATTCAGCGTACCATCGCTTAATTACCGATTGTAAGCCGGGATCGCCTCGCGCCACCCGGCAATAATTTTAAAAGGGGCTTTTAGCCCCTTTTTTGTCTGGAGAATTTATTATGGCGAAAGAATTTGGTCGCCCTCAGCGCGTAGCGCAGGAAATGCAAAAAGAGATCGCGCTCATCCTGCAGCGCGAAATCAAAGACCCGCGTATTGGTATGATGACCACCGTGTCTGGCGTTGAGATGTCCCGCGATCTGGCGTATGCCAAAGTGTTCGTGACTTTCCTGAACGATCAGGACGAAGCCGCGGTGAAAAACGGCATTAAAGCGCTGCAGGAAGCCTCTGGTTTCATCCGCTCTCTGCTCGGCAAAGCGATGCGTCTGCGTATCGTGCCTGAGCTGACCTTCTTCTACGATAACTCGCTGGTAGAAGGTATGCGCATGTCCAACCTGGTGACCAGCGTGGTGAAACATGACGATGAGCGTCGTGTGAACCCAGCGGACGACAGCAAGGAGGACTGATGAGTCGTCCTCGTCGTCGCGGTCGCGACGTGCATGGCGTACTGCTGCTGGATAAACCGCAGGGCGCATCCAGCAACGACGTACTGCAAAAAGTGAAGCGTATTTTTAACGCCAACCGTGCGGGCCATACGGGCGCGCTGGATCCGCTGGCGACCGGTATGCTGCCGGTTTGCCTGGGAGAGGCGACAAAGTTCTCCCAGTATCTGCTGGATTCCGATAAGCGTTATCGCGTTATCGCTAAACTGGGCCAGCGCACGGATACCTCCGACGCGGATGGCCAGGTAGTCGAAGAGCGCCCGGTGACCTTCAGCGCAGAGCAGCTTGATGCGGCGCTGGAAAGCTTCCGTGGTGACACGATGCAGGTGCCGTCGATGTATTCGGCGCTGAAATATCAGGGCAAGAAGCTCTACGAATATGCGCGCCAGGGCATCGACGTTCCGCGTGAAGCCCGTCCGATTACCGTGTATGAACTGCTGTTCATTCGCCATGAAGGCGATGAGCTGGAGCTGGAAGTACACTGTTCGAAAGGCACCTATATTCGTACCATCATCGATGACCTCGGTGAAAAGCTGGGCTGCGGGGCGCATGTGATTTACTTGCGTCGTCTGGCTGTCAGCAAGTATCCGGTCGAACGCATGGTGACGCTTGAGCATCTTCGCGAGCTGGTTGAACAGGCGGAAGTGCAGGGAAAAGCGCCAGCAGAATTGCTGGATCCCTTGCTGATGCCAATGGACAGTCCGGCGGCGGACTTCCCGATCGTTAATCTTCCTTTAACATCGTCCGTTTACTTTAAGAACGGCAACCCGGTTCGTACGGCGGATGCGCCGCTTGAAGGGCTGGTACGCGTGACGGAAGGCGACGACGGGAAATTCATCGGTATGGGCGAAATGGACGGTGAAGGGCGCGTTGCGCCGCGTCGTCTGGTCGTCGAGTATCCGATCGAAGCGTGACGGCGATAACACCTCACCTTGCGATAAGCAGGGGAGACGAGTAGAATATCGCCGCTTAACGATCTGCAAATTGTTTAACAATTTGTTGGTCGTATACTGGGATTGCTGAATTAGAGATCGGCATCCTTACATTCTTTATATTCTGGAGTTTGAAAATGTCTCTAAGCGTTGAAGCTAAAGCTAAAATCGTTTCTGAGTTTGGTCGTGGTACTAACGACAGCGGTTCTACCGAAGTTCAGGTTGCACTGCTGACTGCACAGATTAACCACCTGCAGGGTCACTTTGCAGAGCACAAAAAAGATCACCACAGCCGTCGTGGTCTGCTGCGTATGGTTTCTCAGCGTCGTAAACTGCTCGACTACCTGAAACGTAAAGATGTTGCACGTTACACCGCGCTGATCGAGCGTCTGGGTCTGCGTCGCTAAGTCTTGCGAGTTTCAGAAAAGGGGGCCTGATGGCCCCTTTTTTCAACCAGACGGCAGCAATTCACTGGAAACTATTGTATTGTTGCTATAAATGATCTTCATTGCAGAGGTTCGCGCGGCTAATGAGAGGCTTCACCCATGGGGGTGTCGGTTGTCATTAGTCGCGAGGATGCGAAGAAGGTCGGGTTAAATCGTCAGCACACCTGTGGTGTGCTGTCATACATTTAAGAAAGGACAGAACTTTGCTGAATCCGATCGTTCGTAAATTCCAGTATGGTCAACATACCGTCACGCTGGAAACCGGCATGATGGCACGTCAGGCTACTGCTGCCGTTATGGTAAGCATGGATGACACCGCGGTATTCGTTACCGTTGTTGGCCAGAAAAAAGCTAAACCAGGTCAGGACTTCTTCCCGCTGACCGTTAACTACCAGGAGCGTACCTACGCTGCCGGTAAAATCCCGGGTGGTTTCTTCCGTCGTGAAGGCCGTCCAAGCGAAGGCGAAACCCTGATCGCGCGTCTGATTGACCGCCCGGTTCGTCCACTGTTCCCGGAAGGCTTCGTTAACGAAGTACAGGTTATCGCGACCGTTGTTTCCGTTAACCCACAGGTTAACCCGGACATCGTTGCTATGATCGGCGCATCTGCTGCCCTGTCACTGTCTGGTATTCCATTCAATGGCCCAATCGGTGCCGCGCGCGTTGGCTACATCAACGACCAGTACGTGCTGAACCCAACCCAGGAAGAGCTGAAAGAAAGTAAGCTGGACCTGGTGGTTGCCGGTACTGAAGCAGCGGTTCTGATGGTTGAATCCGAAGCTGAACTGCTGAGCGAAGACCAGATGCTGGGCGCTGTGGTATTTGGCCACGACCAGCAGCAGATCGTTATCCAGAACATCAACGACCTGGTGAAAGAAGCCGGTAAACCACGTTGGGACTGGCAGCCAGAAGCGGTTAACGACGCGCTGAATGAACGCGTTGCTGCACTGGCAGGCACACGTCTGAGCGATGCATACCGCATCACCGACAAACAAGAGCGTTACGCTCAGGTTGACGTCATCAAATCTGAAACCATCGCGACGCTGTTGGCTGAAGATGAATCCCTGGATGCTAACGAGCTGAGCGAAATTCTGCACGCTATCGAGAAAAACACCGTTCGTAGCCGCGTACTGGCAGGCGAACCGCGTATCGATGGCCGCGAAAAAGACATGATCCGTGGTCTGGACGTTCGTACTGGCGTACTGCCACGTACTCACGGTTCCGCACTGTTCACCCGTGGCGAAACACAGGCGCTGGTTACCGCGACCCTGGGTACCGCACGTGACGCACAGAACATCGACGAACTGATGGGCGAGCGTACTGACAGCTTCCTGTTCCACTACAACTTCCCTCCGTACTCCGTAGGTGAGACCGGTATGGTTGGCTCGCCGAAGCGTCGTGAAATTGGTCACGGTCGTCTGGCGAAGCGCGGCGTACTGGCAGTGATGCCAGAAGCTGACAAATTCCCGTACACCGTTCGTGTGGTTTCTGAAATCACCGAATCTAACGGTTCTTCTTCCATGGCTTCCGTGTGTGGTGCCTCTCTGGCGCTGATGGATGCAGGCGTACCAATCAAAGCCGCTGTGGCTGGTATCGCTATGGGTCTGGTGAAAGAAGGCGACAACTTTGTTGTTCTGTCTGACATCCTGGGCGACGAAGACCACCTGGGCGATATGGACTTCAAAGTCGCGGGTTCCCGCGAAGGTATCTCTGCGCTGCAGATGGATATCAAAATTGAAGGTATCACCAAAGAGATCATGCAGGTTGCTCTCAACCAGGCTAAAGGTGCGCGTCTGCACATCCTGGGCGTGATGGAACAGGCGATTAACGCGCCACGTGGCGACATTTCTCAGTTCGCTCCGCGTATCCACACCATCAAGATCAATCCAGACAAGATCAAAGACGTTATCGGTAAGGGCGGTTCCGTAATCCGTGCTCTGACCGAAGAGACTGGCACCACGATCGAAATCGAAGATGACGGTACTGTGAAGATCGCAGCAACCGACGGCGAAAAAGCGAAATTCGCTATCCGCCGCATCGAAGAGATCACTGCAGAGATCGAAGTGGGCCGTATCTATGCCGGTAAAGTGACCCGTATCGTTGACTTTGGCGCATTCGTTGCCATCGGTGGCGGTAAAGAAGGTCTGGTTCACATCTCTCAGATCGCTGACAAGCGCGTTGAGAAAGTGACCGATTACCTGCAGATGGGTCAGGAAGTGCCGGTTAAGGTTCTGGAAGTTGACCGTCAGGGCCGTATCCGTCTGAGCATTAAAGAAGCAACCGAGCAGTCTCCTGCCGCTGCGCCAGAAGCGCCAGCCGCAGAACAAGGCGAGTAAGGTAGCATTTGCCCTCCGCTTCGGCGGAGGGTTTATTATCAGGCAGGACGCCTTGTTAAGCCGCCGGGGGACAGGACGTTCATCCAATAGTTGTCTTCGGGAGTGGGAAATGAAGCCTTTTTTGCGCTGGTGTTTCGTTGCGACAGCTTTAACGCTGGCAGGATGCAGCAACTCTGCCTGGCGTAAGAGCGAAGTCCTCGCAGTGCCATTGCAACCGACTTTGCAGCAGGAAGTGATTCTGGCACGCATGGAACAAATTCTTGCCAGTCGGGCTTTAACCGATGACGAACGCGCACAGCTTTTATATGAGCGCGGAGTGTTGTATGATAGTCTCGGTCTGAGGGCATTAGCGCGGAATGATTTTTCACAAGCGCTGGCAATTCGACCTGATATGCCTGAAGTATTCAATTACTTAGGCATTTACTTAACGCAGGCAGGCAATTTTGATGCTGCCTATGAAGCGTTTGATTCTGTACTTGAGCTTGATCCAACTTACAACTACGCGCACTTGAATCGCGGTATCGCATTGTATTACGGCGGTCGTGATAAGTTAGCGCAAGATGATCTGCTGGCGTTTTATCAAGACGATCCTAATGATCCTTTCCGCAGCCTGTGGCTTTACATCGTTGAGCAGAAGCTCGATGAGAAGCAGGCCAAAGAAGCACTGAAACAGCGCTTCGAGAAATCGGACAAGGAACAATGGGGATGGAACATTGTCGAGTTCTACCTGGGCAACATTAGCGAAGCAACGCTAATGGAACGCCTCAAGGCGGACGCAACGGATAACACCTCGCTCGCTGAGCATCTCAGTGAAACCAACTTCTATTTAGGTAAGTATTACCTAAGTCTGGGGGATATGGACAGCGCTACGGCACTGTTCAAATTAGCGGTTGCTAACAACGTACACAACTTCGTTGAGCACCGTTATGCATTGTTGGAATTATCGCTCTTGGGCCAGGAGCAAGACGACCTGGCAGAATCGGACCAGCAATAGCTGACGACATAAACATCAGCCCGTAATCTTTTGATTGCCATCACCTTAACTGGTGAGGGCGTTGTTGTTCGTCAATACACCTACTTTGAGCCGGTTCACACTTTTCAATGAAAATTGCTAATCATTTTCACGATGAGCTAAGTAGACTGGCCGCCATTAATATCGAGGCACTTGTACTACATGGCTGAATTCGAAACCACTTTTGCAGATCTGGGCCTGAAGGCTCCTATCCTTGAAGCCCTTAACGATCTGGGTTACGAAAAACCATCTCCGATCCAGGCAGAATGTATCCCACATCTGCTCTCTGGTCGTGACGTGCTGGGCATGGCCCAGACTGGTAGCGGAAAAACCGCAGCATTCTCGCTGCCGCTGCTGAACAACATCGATCCGGACCTGCGTGCTCCGCAGATCCTCGTCCTGGCTCCAACCCGTGAACTGGCTGTTCAGGTTGCTGAAGCAATGACGGAATTCTCTAAACATATGCGCGGCGTAAACGTGGTAGCCCTGTACGGCGGCCAGCGTTATGACGTGCAGTTACGCGCCCTGCGCCAGGGCCCACAGATTGTTGTCGGTACGCCGGGCCGTCTGCTGGATCACCTGAAGCGCGGTACTCTGGACCTCTCTAAACTGAGCGGCCTGGTACTGGATGAAGCAGATGAAATGCTGCGTATGGGCTTCATCGAAGACGTCGAAACCATCATGGCGCAGATCCCGGAAGGTCATCAGACCGCTCTGTTCTCTGCAACCATGCCAGAAGCTATCCGTCGCATTACCCGCCGCTTCATGAAAGAGCCGCAGGAAGTGCGTATTCAGTCCAGCGTGACCACTCGCCCGGACATCAGCCAGAGCTACTGGTCTGTGTATGGCATGCGCAAAAACGAAGCGCTGGTACGTTTCCTGGAAGCAGAAGATTTTGATGCGGCGATCATCTTCGTTCGTACCAAAAACGCGACCCTGGAAGTGGCTGAAGCCCTGGAGCGTAGCGGCTACAACAGCGCAGCGCTGAACGGCGACATGAACCAGGCCCTGCGTGAGCAGACTCTGGAGCGTCTGAAAGACGGTCGTCTGGATATCCTGATTGCAACCGACGTGGCAGCACGTGGTCTGGACGTTGAGCGTATCAGCCTGGTTGTAAACTACGACATCCCAATGGATTCTGAGTCTTACGTTCACCGTATCGGTCGTACCGGTCGTGCGGGTCGTGCTGGCCGTGCGCTGCTGTTCGTTGAGAACCGCGAGCGTCGTCTGCTGCGTAACATTGAACGCACCATGAAGCTGACCATTCCAGAAGCTGACCTGCCAAACGCAGATCTGCTGGGCAAACGCCGTCTGGAAAAATTCGCCGCGAAAGTCCAGCAGCAGCTGGAAAGCAGCGATCTGGATCAGTACCGTGCGCTGCTGTCGCAGATTCAGCCTACCGCTGAAGGCGAAGAGCTGGATATGGAAACCCTGGCTGCAGCACTGCTGAAAATGGCTCAGGGCGAACGTAGCCTGATCGTGCCACCAGATGCGCCAATGCGTCCTAAGCGTGAATTCCGTGACCGTGACGATCGTTTCGAACGTCGTGGCGACCGTAATGACCGCAATGACCGTGGCCCACGCGGTGACCGTCCAGAGCGTGGTGGTGAAGACCGTCCACGTCGCGAGCGTCGTGACGCTGGCGAAATGGAACTGTACCGCATTGAAGTTGGCCGTGATGACGGTGTTGAAGTTCGTCATATCGTTGGCGCGATTGCTAACGAAGGCGACATCAGCAGCCGTTACATTGGTAACATCAAGCTGTTCGGTACTCACTCCACCATCGAACTGCCAAAAGGCATGCCGGGCGAAGTACTGCAGCACTTTACGCGTACTCGCATCCTGAACAAGCCGATGAACATGCAGCTGATGGGTGATGCACAGCCTCGCTCTGACCGCGGTGGCGAACGTCGTGGCGGTGGCCGCAGCTTCGGTGGCGAGCGTCGTGAAGGCGGTCGTAGCGAAGGTCGTGGTGAACCACGTCGTTTCTCCGGCGAACGCCGTGAAAGCCGTGGCCCACGTCGTGACGACAGCTCAAGCCGTCGCCGTGACGCGTAAGCCTTACGCCACTGACGTAAAGTAATATATACAGCCCCGATAATTGCTATCGGGGCTTTTTTTATTCCCTTTGTACTCTTGTACTGGTACAGTGCTGCACATTAAACTGCATACCACATTTTTGACTGGAGTAATGGCTGTATGGCGACACTAACCACCACCCAAACGTCACCCTCGCTGCTTGGCGGCGTGGTGATCATCGGCGGTACCATCATTGGTGCTGGGATGTTCTCCCTGCCAGTGGTCATGTCCGGTGCGTGGTTCTTCTGGTCGCTGGCGGCGCTGGTGTTCACCTGGTTCTGTATGCTCCACTCCGGGCTGATGATCCTTGAAGCCAACCTCAACTATCGCATTGGCTCCAGCTTCGACACCATCACCAAAGATCTGCTGGGCAAAGGCTGGAACCTGGTGAACGGGCTGTCCATCGCGTTTGTGCTCTACATCCTGACCTATGCGTATATCTCCGCGAGCGGTTCGATTCTGCATCACACTTTTGCTGAGATGTCGCTGAACGTTCCGGCGCGTCTGGCGGGGCTCTGTTTTGCACTGGGCGTGGCGTTTATCGTCTGGATGAGTACCAGGGCGGTGAGCCGCATGACGGCGATCGTGTTGGGCGCTAAGGTCATCACCTTCTTCCTGACCTTCGGCAGCCTGCTGGGGCATGTGACGCCCGCCACGCTGTTTAACGTCGCCGAAGTGAATACCTCCTACACGCCGTACCTGCTGATGACGCTGCCGTTCTGTCTGGCGTCGTTTGGTTACCACGGCAACGTGCCGAGCCTGATGAAGTACTACGGCAAAGATCCGCGCACCATTGTGAAGTGTCTGGTCTACGGTACGCTGCTGGCGCTGGGGCTGTACGTGATTTGGCTGCTGGGGACGATGGGCAACATCCCACGTCCAGAATTTATCGGCATTGCGCAGAAGGGCGGTAACATCGACGTGCTGGTGCAGGCCCTGAGCGGCGTGCTGAACAGCCGCAGCCTGGACCTGCTGCTGGTGGTCTTCTCTAACTTTGCGGTGGCGAGTTCATTCCTCGGCGTGACCCTGGGGCTGTTTGACTACCTGGCGGATCTGTTTGGCTTTGATGATTCTGCGATGGGGCGCTTCAAAACCGCGCTGCTGACCTTCCTGCCGCCGATTGTGGGTGGTCTGCTGTGGCCGAACGGTTTCCTGTACGCCATTGGCTATGCCGGGCTGGCGGCAACCATCTGGGCGGCGATTGTGCCAGCGCTGCTGGCGCGTAAATCACGTAAACGCTTCGGCAGCCCTAAATTCCGCGTCTGGGGCGGCAAGCCAATGATTGTGCTGATTCTGGTGTTTGGTGTTGGCAATGCCCTGGTACACGTGCTGTCGAGTTTTAACCTGTTGCCTGTTTACCAGTAAATACATTGCCCGGTGGCGCTACGCTTACCGGGCCTACAGGGATCGCGTAGGCCGGATAAGGCGAAGCCGCCATCCGGCAAAAAAACTACCTCACCAATTCTTCTTTCACCTGCATCGCCAGTTCAAACGAATGCAAACGCGCCTGATGATCGAAAATCTGGCCGTTAACCATAATCTCATCCGCCTGCGTTTCGCGCAGCACCGCGTCCAGCCCGTGACGCACTTTCGCTTTATCACCCACCAGCGACATGCTCAGCGCCTGCTGAACGCCATACTGTTCGGAGGCTGACCACAGCTGATGCATATTCTCCACCGGCGGCGGCAGTTGGCCCGTCTCACCGCGACGCAGCTTCACAAACGCCTGCTGCATGGAGGTAAACAGGAATTCCGCGTCGCGATTGCTGTCGGCGGCAATGATGTTGATACAGACCATCGCGTACGGCTTCTCCAGACGCTCGGACGGTTTGAAGTTCGTGCGGTAAAGATGCAACGCCTGATGCAGCATATCCGGTGCGAAGTGCGAGGCGAAGGCAAACGGCAGCCCAAGCTGCGCGGCGAGCTGTGCGCTATACAGGCTTGAGCCCAACAGCCAAACCGGGATCTTCTCACCGTAGCCCGGGACCGGGCGAACGTGCGGGTTCGGATCGCGCGCGTCGAACCAGTCCACCAGCTCGGCCACGTCGCGCGGGAAGTTGTCGATATCGCCGCTCATATGGCGGCGCAGGGCGCGCATGGTCGGCTGGTCGCTGCCCGGCGCACGACCAAGGCCCAAATCAATACGCCCCGGATAGAGAGTGTTCAGGGTGCCAAACTGCTCGGCAATCACCAGCGGGGCGTGGTTTGGCAGCATCACGCCGCCGGAGCCCAGGTGCAGGGTAGTGGTATTGGCTGCCAGATAGCCAATCAGTACCGAGGTGGCGGCGCTGGCGATGCCCACCATGTTGTGGTGCTCGGCCAGCCAGTAGCGGTGATAGCCACGCTTTTCGGCCAGCTGAGCGAGATCGAGAGAGTGCGAAAAGGCTTCTCGAGCCGAGGAACCCTGAGGGATCGGCGCCAGATCCAGCACCGAAAACGGAATGGTTTTGTCAGTCATAACAGCTCACTTTGTCGACGGTGAATCTTTAATACTGCATTAAAAAATGATAACTGTTGTTAACAAAGTGAGCCTTTTTTACGCCTGAAGTTCCAGCCCGGCGAGACGTTTCCAGTAACCGTTGCAGTCGCTGTTTGCCGTCAGTGGCAGCGGAGCGGCGCCGTTTTCATTGGCGCGGAAGGCATCCAGCATCGCGAACACGCCGGTATCCAGCGGCGACAAACGCACCATATCCACCAGCCCGTCCATCGACGCCAGCTCGTTACCGAGGTTATAGACATAGCCGCTCATGGTCTGAATGCCGTTGAGGACAAACACCTGTTGGTTTTCCTGCGACAGCATGCTGCGTCCGTTCGGGTACTTGATGCAGCAGGTTTCGCATTCGTCTTTCGGGCGGTCTTCCGAGCGCGCGGTAAAGCAGCGGGCGGAGTAGGCCAGCGGCAGATGCCCGTAGCTCAGCACTTCCACTTCAAACTGATTGCGAATGCCCAGCTCGTCGCACTGATTCAGCAGGTTTGCCAGCCAGTCGCGGGAGAGTTCAACCGGCATGCACCAGCGCGTCATCCCCTGCTTAAGCAGCAGGCGCAGGGTCACGGCGTTATAGCAGTTCAGGGCATGGCCCGCGACAAACGGCAGCTTGCGTTCAGCGCACATGTTCACCACGCCGAGGTCGCTCGCTTCCAGCAGGAATTCGCCGTTTTCGACATAGCGCTTCAGCTCGCCCAGTTCGGAAGACGCCTGCACCAGAGCAAGCGTCGAGAGCACCACCTGCTTGCCGCTTCCGGCCAGGCTTTTCGCCATATCCAGCCAGTCGCCCACTTTGGTGGCGCGGCGCTTGCTGCACACCGCTTCGCCGAGGTAAATCACATCGGCGCTGCTGGCGGCGGCCTGTTGGTAAAAATCTTCCAGCGTCTCTTTTGACCAGTAGTAGAGCACCGGTCCTAATGAATATTTCATGGTTATCTCACTGCCATTTACGGTGATACGCGCCAAGGGTGGTTTGCGTGCCTTCGGACATCGAACCGAGCGTCTCCATCCAGGCCGCCTGCGGAGCGTAGCTCTGCGGGTCCGCCATGCAGCGGTCGATGGCCTGACGCCATACTTTCGCCACCTGGCTCACGTAGGCCGGGCTGCGTTGGCGACCCTCGATTTTCACCGAGGCAATATTGGCCGCCAGCAGTTCCGGCAGCAGCTCCAGCGTGTTGAGGCTGGTTGGCTCCTCCAGCGCGTGGTAGCGCTCGCCGTCGACCAGGTAGCGGCCTTTGCATAGGGTTGGATAACCGGCGTTTTCACCGTCCTGATAGCGGTCAATCAGCACCTCATTCAGGCGAGACTCCAGCCCCTGGGGGGTCTGCTGCCAGCGAACAAAGCGGGCAGGGGAGCACGCTCCGACGGTATTCGGCGATTCACCGGTTAAATAAGAGGAGAGATAGCAGCGGCCTTCGGCCATGATGCACAGGCTGCCAAAGGCAAAAACTTCCAGCGGCACTGGCGTGACGCGCGCGAGTTGCTTAACCTGATGAATAGAGAGCACGCGCGGCAGCACCACGCGGGCCACGTCGAAGTTTTGATGATAAAAACGCACGGCTTCTTCGTTGGTGGCGGATGCCTGAACAGAGACGTGGCGCTCAATATGCGGATAGCGTTCTGCTGCATACTCAAGCATGGCAAGGTCGGCCAGGATCAGTGCATCGGCACCCAGCTGTGCCGCCATGTCCACCGCGCGCTGCCAGCGGGCGTAGCCATCAGGATGGGCAAAGGTGTTGATGGCAATGTGCAGTTTGCGGCGGTGCTGATGAACGAAGTTAACGGCTTCCTGAAGCTTTTTCTCCGTAAAGTTGAGGCCAGCAAAATGGCGAGCGTTGGTATCATCCTTTAGCCCGATATAGACCGCATCGGCCCCATTTTCGATGGCCGCCTTAAGCGCCGGAAGGTTTCCGGCAGGGCAGAGCAGCTCCATAATTTATCCTGATGTTCTCGATCGCAGGGATCGCAAAATTGTTAACGAGCTGGGATTTTAATTAACCCACAGGCGACAATTTTTGATTTAAGGCAGCTAATGGCGTATTGATGACACCAATAATGAGGTAAGCCGGACGACGGTTTGTTGATTTACGCCGCTATGTTCCGGAATGGATGTGGCAAAATAGCGGGATTACAGATATCAGGGAGTAAAGCTCGTGCTGGAGAAACTGCGTTCACGTCTCGTACAATTGGGTCCATCTATGCTGAGCGTGCCGGTCAAGCTGGCACCGTTCGCGCTTAAGCGCCAGGTGCTGGAGCAGGTCCTGAGCTGGCAGTTCCGCCAGGCACTGCAGGACGGCGAGCTGGAGTTCCTGGAAGGCCGCTGGCTGAGCATTGAGGTACGCGACATCGGGCTGCGCTGGTTTACCTCCGTAGAGAACGGCCAGCTGATCGTGCGCGAATCCGCCGAGGCGGACGTGAGCTTTAGCGCTGATGCCAGCGATCTGCTGATGATCGCCGCACGTAAGCAGGATCCGGATACGCTCTTCTTCCAGCGCCGTCTGGTGATTGAAGGCGATACGGAACTTGGCCTGTACGTGAAGAATTTAATGGATGCCATTGAGCTGGAGCAGATGCCGAAAGCGCTGCGCGTGATGTTGATGCAAATGGCAGATTTTGTTGAGGCCGGGCTGAAAACCCCGCCGGACGGTAAACACACTTCAGTAGGTGAGCCATGCTGATTCGAGTCGAAATTGGGATTGATGCACCGGGTATCGATGCGTTATTGCGCCGCTCTTTTGAGAGCGATGCGGAAGCTCAACTGGTCCACGATCTCCGTGAAGACGGCCTGATCACGCTGGGTCTGGTTGCTACCGATGATGAAGGTCAGGTTGTCGGCTATGTCGCCTTCAGCCCGGTCATCGTTCAGGGCGACGATCTTCAGTGGGTAGGAATGGCACCGCTGGCGGTAGATGAAAACTATCGCGGGCAAGGTCTGGCGCGCCAACTGGTCTATGAAGGACTGGACTCGCTGAATGAGTTTGGCTATGCCGCCGTCGTCACGCTGGGCGATCCGGCGTTCTATGGTCGATTAGGCTTCGAGCAGGCCGCACATTACGACCTGCGTTGCCGCTGGCCAGGTACGGAATCCGCTTTCCAGGTGCACCGTCTGGCGGACGACGCCCTCAACGGCGTCAATGGCCTGGTGGACTACCACGACCATTTCAATCGCTTTTAATCAGGCTCTCGCGTAGCGCCTCAAAGGAGCCGTCTCCGGTGACGAGGCTCTCCTTCTGGCGCTTCGTGAGCTGCTTGATGCGGTATTCCAGCCTGAGCGCCAGCGATCGGTCGCCCACAGCGGTTGAAAATGCCAGCTGCAGTTCCCCTTTCCCCCGCAGCGCCTTTGCTCCTTTCCCCGTTTGATGTTGTAAAAAACGCCGCGCCACATCGGTGGTGATCCCGGTGTAGAGAGCGTTATCAGCGGTTCGGACAAGATAGAGAAACCAGCACACGGTAAACAGATTCAGTATGTTAAGGTGAACGCACCATAGCATGAGAGAGAACGAAAATGGAAACACTGGCCGCCATTAACCGCTGGCTGGCGAAGCAGCATGTTGTCACCTGGTGCGTCTGCGACGAGGGTGAGATGTGGTGCGCCAACGCGTTTTACTACTACGACCCTGAGCGCGTGGCGTTTTATGTCATGAGTGAAGACGACACGCGTCATGCGCAGATGACCGGCCAGCAGGCAAAGGTGGCGGGTACGGTAAACGGCCAGCCGAAAACGGTCGCGCTGATCCGCGGCGTGCAGTTCAAAGGTGAAATTCGTCGGCTGGAGGGAGAAGAGAGCGACGCGCATCGTAGGCACTACACGCGCCGCTTTCCCGTTGCCGCTGCGCTAAAAGCCCCGGTGTGGGAAATCCGCCTCGATGAGCTGAAATTTACCGACAACACCCTGGGCTTTGGCAAGAAGCTGCACTGGCTACGCGCCGAGCAGGCGTAGCGCTTCGCGGTTAAACGCCGGGAGATCGTCCGGGGTTCGGCTGGTGATCAGCTGGTCTTTGTCGTTGACCACCTCCTGATCGTAGAACTCAGCGCCTGCGTTTTTCAGATCGATAACGATCGGCTTCACGGCGGTAAGCTTACGCCCGCGCACGACTTCGGCGCTGATCAGCAGCTGTGGGCCGTGGCAGATAGCAAATACCGGCTTACCGGTGCTCACAAAGTCACGGGTGAAGGTGACGAAGCGCTCATCTCCGCGCAGGGAATCCGGTGAATGGCCGCCGGGTAACAGCAGGGCGTCAAAATCTGAGGGGCTAACGTTATCGATAGATTCATCAATCGTCACCGTGGCCTCGCCTTTATGGCCTGTCACCGTTTTGCCCGCCTCTTTCTCAATGGTGATGACGTCGTGTCCCGCCTTGCGGAACGCCTCTGCTGGAGAGGTGAATTCTGAATCTTCAAACTCGTCGGTAATCAAGACTGCGATTTTCTTGCCCATGCTTCCTCCGTTGTTTTGGGTTCAGACTGATTTTTCTCCGCTTGTGGTAAATACTTACCTGTAACAGACTTCTATACCCGTCATACTTCAAGTTGCATGTGCGTTGGCTGCACTCGTTCACCCCAGTCACTTACTTATGTAAGCTCCTGGGGATTCACTCCCTTGCCGCCTTCCTGCAACTCGAATTATTTAGGGTATAAGTGTGGTCGACCACGCTGAGTTCGCAAACGGACAATTCTGTAAAGGGGATACGATGAGTCAGGTACTGATTACGGGCGCCACCGGGCTGGTGGGGGATCATCTGCTGCGGTTGCTGATTCAGGATCGCCGCGTGAACTACATTGCAGCGCCTACGCGTCGGCCGCTGGCGGACGTCTCCGGCGTATTTAACCCGCACGATCCGCAGCTGACGGACGCGCTGGCGCAGGTCCAGGATCCCATTGATATCGCCTTTTGTTGTCTGGGTACCACGCGGCGTGAGGCGGGCAGCAAAGAGGCATTTATCCATGCCGACTACACGCTGGTGGTGGACACGGCGCTCACGGCGAAAAAACTGGGGGCCAAACATTTTCTGGTGGTCAGTGCGCTGGGTGCCAATGCCGGATCTCCTTTTTTCTACAACAAGGTGAAGGGTAAGATGGAGGATGCGCTGATCGCGCAGAAATGGGAGCAGCTGACGATTGTGCGCCCCTCGATGCTCAGCGGCCACAGGGACGAACGCCGATTTAACGAGTCGATATTGGCCCCGCTGTTTAAGATCCTTCCCGGCAACTGGAAATCTATCGAGGCGCGGGACGTCGCCCTTGCGATGCTAAAAGAAGGGCTGGCACCGTTGAAAGCGGGGGTCAACATTATCCCTTCGGCAAAACTGCGTGAAATCGCCCAGGACGAGGCGTAAACTCCCCCGGCTAATAACCTAACACTCTCCGGGGAATGCTATGACTGGTCAGTCTTCATCTCAGGCGGCAACACCTGTTCAATGGTGGAAGCCCGCACTTTTCTTTCTCGTGGTCATTGTTGGCCTCTGGTATGTGAAATGGCAGCCGTACTACGGCAAAGCCTTTACCGCCGCCGAAACGCACAGCATCGGTAAATCTATTCTCGCTCAGGCTGATTCCAGCCCGCTTCAGGCGGCGTGGGATTACGCCATGGTCTACTTCCTTGCCGTCTGGAAAGCCGCTGTACTGGGCGTGATTCTGGGCTCGCTGATACAGGTGCTCATCCCGCGTAACTGGCTGGTGAAAACACTCGGCCAGCCGCGTTTTCAGGGCACGCTGCTGGGGACGATTTTCTCCCTGCCGGGCATGATGTGCTCCTGCTGCGCCGCACCGGTTGCGGCGGGTATGCGTCGTCAGCGCGTGTCGATGGGCGGCGCGCTGGCGTTCTGGATGGGTAACCCGCTGCTCAACCCGGCAACGCTGGTCTTTATGGGCTTTGTGCTTGGGTGGCATTTTGCTGCGATCCGCCTGGTTGCCGGGCTGGCGACGGTGCTGGTGGTGGCGACGCTGGTGCAAAAACTGGTGAAGGACAACGCGCCTGAGACCGCTGCCGTTGAGCTGGACATCAGCGAGCCGCAGGGTGGTTTTTTTACGCGCTGGGGTATCGCGCTGTGGCAGCTTTTCTGGAGCACCATCCCGGTTTATATCCTGGCGGTGCTGGTATTGGGGGCGGCGCGCGTCTGGCTCTTCCCGCATGCGGATGGCGCTATCGACAACACGCTGATGTGGGTCATTGCGATGGCCGTTGCAGGCTGCCTCTTCGTGATCCCAACGGCGGCGGAAATTCCGATTGTCCAGACCATGATGCTGGCGGGCATGGGCACCGCGCCTGCACTGGCGCTGCTGATTACGCTGCCGGCGATCAGCCTGCCGTCGCTTATCATGTTGCGTAAGTCATTCCCCGCGAAAGCGCTGTGGTTGACGGCGGGGCTGGTGGCGTTGAGTGGGGTGATTGTGGGCAGTATTGCGTTGATGTAAAAAAAGCCCGGTGGCGCTAGCGCTTACCGGGCTTATCGTCAGGTGTGAATTACTTGATATAAGTAAACGCGGTGGTGACGTGCTTCACGCCGCTGACCCGGCTGGCGATATCCGCCGCCGCTTTCCCTTCACGCTCAGTCACCAGACCCAGCAGGAACACTTCGCCGTTCTCGGTGGTCACTTTCACGTTTGACGATTTCACCTGGTCCGAGCCCAGGAGCTGAGAGCGCACTTTGGTGGTGATCCAGGTATCGGAAGACGCATCGCCCAAACCAATTGGCTGGCCCTGGCGCACTTCATTGAACACCTCTGTTGTTCCTTCTACACCCATCGCGATCTGTTTAGCGCGGGAGGCTAATTCGGTATTAGGCGCCTGGCCTGCCAGCAGCACTTTACCCTGATAAGCCGTTACGTTAATACGCGCTTCTTTCTTGATTTGTTCGTCTTTCGACAGCGCACTGTTGACGCGCAGCTCCAGCGTACCGTCATCAACCTGCGTCCCGACAGAACGCGGATCGGTCGCCGCTTTGGTGCCGACAGCTGCGGTACCGACAACAGCAGCGGCAATACATCCCTGAAGTAGAAGTGCAGACATAAGGACTGCAAGGGTCGATAAAGCCTTCATTAGAACTCCTTAATCATCCTGGTGAGGGAAAAGCGTGTTATCGATCAGATCGCATAAGCAGTTCACCGTGAGCATGTGCATCTCCTGAATACGCGCGCTACGATGAGACGGAATGCGAATTTCCACATCCTGCGGCCCCAGTAAACCTGCCAGCTCGCCGCCGTCATAGCCGGTCAGCGCAACGATAGTCATATCGCGGGTGACCGCCGCTTCAACGGCTTTAACGATATCCCGGCTGTTACCGCGCGTGGAGATGGCCAGCAGCACGTCCCCGGCATGGCCTAAGGCGCGCACCTGCTTCGCGTAAATCTCGTCATGCAGACGATCGTTAGCAATCGCTGTTAAGACCACATTATCGGTATTAAGTGCAATGGCAGGTAAACTCGGGCGTTCTGTTTCAAAACGATTGATCATGCTGGCAGCAAAATGCTGTGCGTTGGCGGCTGAGGTGCCATTGCCACAACAGAGGATTTTGTTGCCGTTCAGAAGAGATTGTACCAGCGTCATGGCTGCGCGGGAGATCGCGTCCGGGAGGGCTTCCGCCGCGGCAATCTGTGTTTGAATGCTTTCTGTGAAGCACACTTTAATTCTTTCGAGCACGTTATCCCTTTAAATCTCAATTATGCGTCTTCGCCAAAAGCGTTTTTAAGCCATTCGATCTCATTTCCGGTGAAGGCTATCACATCGAACCGGCAATCCACAGTATCAAAGCTCCCATTATGGCGGGCAAGCCACAAGTGGGCAGTCTGTAATAATTTATGTTGTTTGGCGAGCGTCACGCTGGCGGCAGCACCGCCAAAACGGGAGGACTGTCGAAAACGCACTTCTACAAACACGGTGACCTGACCGTCTTTCATGATCAGGTCGATTTCGCCGCCGCGCCCGCGGACGTTGGCGGCGATAAAACGCAGTCCTTTGCCTTCAAGCCAGCGACGCGCTTTTAACTCCCACGCATCGCCGGTCGCTTTGCGGCTTAACTGGCCGGGACGATCTGCCCCTGCTGGTATTTGAGCCATGATAACTTCCTGTTAATCACACAATCCTGAGTAGCGGTCAGATCGCCCGTGTTGCCGTTGAGCTCGAAGCCCGGCACCTGACGCATCTGGGTGAAGTGGTTTGCCAGCGCCCACGCATCCACGCCCATGGCGTACAGACGTGCCAGCGAGTAGTCGTTACGTACCGAGCTGAGCGCCTGCTGCATCAGCGGCGGGTTGCTGCCCGCGAGCATTGGGATTTCGCTGTACTGCAGGCCGTCCATTTCCAGACGGAAATCCGGGCCTGCGGTGCCCTGCGCGCTGCGCGAACTGGCGTAGAGGGTTGCGCCGCTCTGGCTGCCGTTGCGCATCGCAATCATCGGCTTGATGAAAGCAATCTCTTCCGGCGTCGCGACAATGTAGGCCGCATCCACTTTGCCGCCACCGCTGATTTGCGCGTCGGTAGGAGGGGCCGGAATGGTCAGGCCGCCGATGGTCACGCTCTGCTGCTGCGGCAGGCTGGCGCTGACCGGGCTGCCGTTAAGGGCGATACCTGCGCCGCCGTTGACGCCAGCGCGCAGTTCTGAGGCGGAGCCGAATTTCTGTTGCAGCACCACGCCACCGCCGATCTTCTGCCACTCATCGGCAAAGGCATTGGCGACGCGATCGCCCAACGCGCTGCGCGGGATCAGCAGCAGCGGCGCCTGTTTACCCTGTTCGTGAATATGACGCGCCGCGTCGCGGGCTTCATCTTCTGGCGAGAGAGCAAAGTAGCAGATGTTGGCGCGGTTCTGCACGTTCTCTGGCTGGTTAAGCGCCAGCACGTTCAGCGTGGTGTTGCTCTTTATCAGCGTATCCACGTCGTTTTTCAGCAGGGGACCGACAACGATGCTCGCGCCATCTTTTTGCACCTGCGCCAGCACCTGATCGAGCGGCTGAGCGGTGGTGTCGTAGATTTTCAGCTCAGCACTCGGGTTGGCGCTGGTGGTTGCCACGGCCTGAGGCTGCGTGGCTGGTTGCTGTTCTGCTGGCGCGGCTTGCGGTTGTGGCTGTTCAGCCGTCACGGGAGCCTGAGTTTCCGCAGGAGCCTGTACTGCTTCAGGTGCAGGCGTTGCGGCTGGTGGCGTCGTCGGCGCGGTGACCGGGTTCTGCATTGTCCCCTGCGCTGGCGCTTGTGCTGCAGTCAGGTCGCTGGTTTCAGCGGCAGAAGGGCTGACAACGTCGTTCACGTTGGCTGCCTGTGCGGACTGAGCCGGTACGGCACTACCGCTTACGGCAGTTGTCCCGTTTTTCGCCGCTTCAAAGCCTTGCTGAATGGTGCGGCCAAAGACCGCCGCCTGGCCGTTCAACGGCAGAAGCAGCGCGATTTTGCTGGTCGAGGCTGGCTTAAAGTTCTGCACATTCACCAGCTGCGTCGGCAACATTTTCGCGCCCGGGTTTTGCGGGTAGCGGGTTTGCCAGTCGGTAATACCTGCTTTCAACATCGTTGGGTCGCTGCGGTTGTTAAACCACATCTGCTGCAGATCCAGCCAGCCCTGCAAAACATTTTCGTCGGCGTTAATGACCAGCGTTTGCGCCTGTTCCTGGGTCATGGAGGCGAGTGCCTGCCATGTTGCATCGATATTTTTCTGTTTATCCGCACCGGCGAGCAGCGGCTCCTGGGCGATAAGCGCGCGCAGCAGCGTCAGGGAAGGGCGACCCTGCTCGGCGGTAATTCCCGCCTGCCAGAAGCGCGCCTGCTGGTTTTTGTCCAGCGCACCGACGTCGATGTCTCCAAGGATTTTCTTCGCAGCCGCATAATCTTTCTGCGCCACCTTCAGTTCAGCAGAGAGCAGACCCTGCTCGCGGCGCTGATCGTCGTTAAGATCCTGCGGTAGCTGATTGAACAGTTCGGCTGCCTGCTGGGTTTTACCCTCTTTCAGCAGTGCACGAATGGCGAGTAATTGCCAGTTGGTCTTGGTATCATTTGAGCTCTGCGACATTTGTTGCAGATAAAAGCCAGAATCAGCCTGAGCCGATCCCTGCATATGGGCAGCGGTCTGATCGGGTGCCTGGGTGCCACAGCCTGCAAAGATCAGGGCTGCGAGCAGAAGCGGCACGCTGCGCGTGGCTTTTTTTCGAAGAAACGTTAACGGTACCATACTGTATCCAGTGATTTTTTTTACGCAATGCTCAATATTAAATCGGCAATACGGACGAAACAATGAAACAACACGAAACGGCAGATAATTCTCAAGGCCAGCTTTATATTGTACCTACTCCTATCGGGAATTTGTCTGATATTACCCAACGTGCGCTCACCGTGTTGCAAGCTGTTGATTTAATTGCCGCTGAAGATACCCGCCACACCGGCTTACTGCTGCAACATTTCGCGATTAACGCCCGTTTGTTTGCCCTGCACGATCACAATGAGCAACAAAAAGCCGAAACGCTGGTGGCGAAACTTAAGGAAGGACAGAACATTGCGCTGGTCTCCGACGCCGGTACGCCGCTGATCAACGATCCTGGCTATCACCTGGTGCGTACCTGTCGCGAAGCCGGTATTCGCGTGGTGCCGCTGCCGGGGCCGTGCGCGGCGATTGCTGCGTTAAGCGCCGCAGGTCTGCCGTCTGACCGCTTCTGCTATGAAGGCTTCCTGCCAGCTAAATCCAAAGGCCGTCGCGACGTATTGAAGGATCTGGAAGCCGAGCCGCGCACCCTGATTTTTTACGAATCCACCCACCGCCTGCTGGAAAGCCTGGAAGATATGGTGACTGTCTGGGGTGAATCCCGCTACGTGGTGCTGGCGCGCGAGCTGACCAAAACCTGGGAAACGATCCACGGCGCGCCAGTGGGCGAACTGCTGGCGTGGGTGAAGGAAGACGAAAACCGCCGCAAGGGTGAAATGGTGCTGATTGTCGAAGGGCATAAAGCGCAGGAAGACGCACTGCCTGCCGACGCGCTGCGCACGCTGGCGCTGCTGCAGGCGGAACTGCCGCTGAAAAAGGCCGCTGCGCTGGCGGCGGAAATTCACGGCGTGAAGAAAAATGCGCTGTATAAGTATGCGCTGGAGCAGCAGGGGGAGTAAGCTCCTGCTGCCTGTTTTGCCGGGTGGTGGCTGTGTGCCTTACCCGGCTGCACACTACACAGTGATGATCTCGGTGCCCGTTTTACCCAACAGTTCTTTTTCGTGTTTTCCGATCCCATTATCCGTAATTACACAGTTGATTTTTTCCATCGGCAACACCTGGTTGAACCCGCGCCGATTGAACTTGCTGGCGTCCAGCACGGCAATCACCTTATGCGCGGCGGCAGCCATCACGCTGCTTATCGAATAGCCTTCATTGAACGTTGTAATGCCGTTGGTGGCATCAATACCGTCCGCGCCGACAAACATCAGGTCCGCGCTTATCCCGGTCAGAGAGCGCTCGGCGATGGTGCCATGCATAGAGTGCGTTTTATGGCGCACGGTACCGCCGCAGACCACGAGCGTAATATCTTTATTTTCCGAGAGGGCAAACGCGGCAGGCAGGCTGTTGGTGATGACGGTGATATTGGCTTTTTTGGTGAGTGCTTCGGCGATGAGCATGGTGGTGCTACCGCTATCGAGAATGATCGTCATCCCTTCTTCAATCATGGCCGCTGCAGCCTGTGCGATGCGCTTTTTCGGGTCGCTTGCCAGCTTATAACGGTCTTCCAGCACCACTTCCTGATTTTCGCTTTCCGCCAGGCTGCTGCCGGGTCTTGCTGCGCCACCGTGAAAACGCGTGACCAATCCTTTTTCTTCCAGCAGGCGCAGATCTGTTCGAATCGTCACTTCCGAAATGCCAAACATATTCGACAGATCCAGCACCATGACACTGCCCTGAGCGTTGACGAGGTCAACGATTTTATTGCGTCGCTCAAATGAGTTCATATTGAAATGCCTGATAATTAACTGCCTCTATTCTAATCGAAGGTATGCGAAAGGGGTACGGTAATATTCGAAAGGAAATGTGAGCCAGCTCAGGTTGCTGGCTCGAAGCACTACGCGAAGCGCAGCATGATTTTGCCCTGCATTGGCGCACCGTTTAGTCCCTGCACGGCCTGAGCAAAGCTATCGCTATCGCCGGTATGAGCAATAAGGGGCTTTAGCTGCAGTTTTTTCTCTGTGAGCAGGCGTGCCGCGGTTTCCCATTCTTCACCCGGCCACGGGGCCGAATAATTCATCCAGCTTCCCAGAAGCGTCAACTCCTTACGCAGTATCTTGCCAAATGTCGCCGCAGGTAAGTTCAGGTCATGATGCAGCGTACCCACCAGAGCGACCTGGGCCCGCGGCCCGGCGATATCAATGGCGAGCGTAACGGTTTGCGGTGTGCCAGCAGTCTCAAGAACCAACTGATCAAACGGGTTGTCGCTCAAGGCGTTGAGGATGTCGTCTGCGGCCAGAGCGCGGCTATTAAATACCTGAGTTGCCCCCAGCGTTGTTGCCAGCGCGAGCTTCTCGTCGTTGATATCGATCGCGGTTACGCTGTTGGCGCCCAATGCCAGTGCACACTGCATCGCCAGCAGGCCGATAGTGCCTGCGCCGACAATGATGACGTTCTTACCCTCGCAGCCGGAAGCGAGATGAAACGCGTGTAGCCCTACGGTTATGGGCTCAATAAATGCCCCATCTTCAATTGCCATCTCTGCAGGAAGGCGGAACAGGTTTGCTCGCTTCACCACGATATATTCCGCGTTGCCGCCTTCGCTGCGCGATCCGACAAACTGATACTGCTTGCAGAGCGAGAAGTAGCCTTTTTCACACGCCGGACAGGAAAAGCAGGGCAGTAATGGCACGCAGGCAACCGGATCGCCGGCCTTGAGATCGTGCACTTCGGTACCACAGGCTTCGACATGACCGCTAAATTCATGCCCCAGGGTGATGGGATAATAATGTGCCCCTCCGGCAAAAATTCGCGGAATATCGGAGCCACATAATCCTGAGCAGGCAATACGCACCTGCACATCATCCGCAGCCTGAATGTGAGGGATTGGACGTTCTTCAACGCGCACGTTGCCCTCAGCGTGAATTACCACTGATTTCATATTCACTCCAGAAAGAAAAAGAGGGGAGCATGGCTCCCCGGATATCAAGACACCGTCTGGCTTTGCGGGGTAGCGGCGTTCTTTTCTGCCGCGCTAAACACGCGGGCACGTCGCCAGGTAAGCAGGATGCCGGTGACGTAAATTGCACCAATCACGATGAACCCCACCACGTTTTGCCAGGTGAACAACTGGATGAGCAGCCAGGTGACGGGTGAACCGCCCTGGTCCATGGAGGCCACCAGCCCGCCAGCTTTCAACGCGCCAGCATTTTGCGCAAGCTGGGTGTGCAGGCCGATGGTCTGGGTCGAAATCCACAGCGTAATGCCCATGATGATGACGCCAGAGATAAGCGTGCGGAACAGGTTGCCCTGATGCACCGCGACCGCCATCGCCACAAAAAAGCCGATAGTGGCAAGGTCACCGAACGGCAATACCTGGTTTCCCGGCACCAGAACAGCAATCAGGATAGTGAGCGGGATGAAAATCAGGCTGGCGGAGACGACAGATGTATGGCCCAGCAGCAGCGCCGGATCGAGACCGATTAAGAACTCCTGCCCACCAAACTTTGCCTGCAGACGTTTACGGGCATGTTTAGCAATCGGCGTCAGGCCGTCCATGATCGGTTTGATAACGCGCGGCATTAGCAGCATCACGGCGGCGGTTTTCACGGCCAACTGGAGAACGGATTTGGCGTCGTAGCCTGCCAGCATGCCAATGGCCAGTCCCATCACAAACCCTACCGTGACCGGTTCGCCAAACGGGCCAAAGCGTTTTTGCACGTCGTCAGCGCTAAAATGAATACGCTTCAGGCCTGGGATTTTATCGATAATCGTATCGACCAGAACGGCGATTGGGCCGAGGTAAGCTGACGAGCCGTGAGGGATGGCGATCCCTTCCAGACCGAAGAAGTCCCGCGTGTCTTTGGCAAACCAGTCCCCCAGCTTGTAAACAAACGCGGCGTGCACCACAACGCCCAGGATACCCAGCCAGTAAGAGCCGGTTGCCAGGTGCAGCATCGCACCGGTAAAGGTCATGTGCCAGATGTTCCAGATATCAACGTTCACCACCCGCGTCATCCGCGTCACCAGCATGACAACGTTGACGCCAATGGCAACAGGGATAGCGATAAGCGCAATCTGTGATGCCCAGGTCATTGGGGATGAACCTGGCCAGCCGACATCCACCACGTGCAGGTTAATCTGGAACTGCTCAGCCATCGCTTTGGCCGCCGGGCCGATGGAGTCAAGCATCAGGCCGATAACCAGCCCGATCCCGACGAAGCCAATGCCGATATGCAGGCCGGATTTAAAGCAATCGCCCAGCTTCATCCCCAACAGCTTAGAGAAGATGATGATGACGATTGGCAGCATTACGGTTGGCCCCAGATCGAGGATGTACCGCATGATTTCGGTAAACATGTTCTTACCCCTCGAGGATGGTCAGAATTTTTTGCTGCAGGGCTTCGATGCCGACGCCGGATACAAACGGCATGCCATGCACCACCGGGATGTCGCCAAAGGCTCTGTCAACTTTCGCCGTGGTACAAATCAGGTCTGCACCGTCCATATAGGTTTCGATTTCAGTCACCCTGCACTGGACCAGATCCAGCTCAATGTGGTGGGCTTCACACAGTTCTTTGATCTCTTCTGCTGCCATGGTTGAGGTGGCGACAGCACCGCCACAGGCAACAATAACTTTGCGTTTCATAGGGCACTCCTTTTTTATTATCAGTATGTTATGAAGCCTGGGCACAGACGACAGGCTCAAGGATCGTCTCCCGGAAACGATCGGCCAGGCGCTCTGCGGGCGCAGCCAGCAGCATGTCCAGCGTATCCGGGTTTTGTAGCTCACTGAAAAGGCGGCGCAGCAATTTCATTTGCGCCGCAGGGTTTTCAACGATTAACGCGATGATGAGTGAGACGGCGACCTCGCCATCATCATCGGCCTGCTGAAAATGCACCGGTTTGTCCGGACGAATCAGGTAAATCGCGGGGTGTTTCGCATGTACGGCTTCGCAGTGCGGAATAGCGACCGCATGGCGTTCAAGGGCAATGCCGGTGGGGTAGTTCATCTCCCTTTCCAGAAGGGCGGCAGGGTAGGTGGCCTGTACAACACCGTTAGCCAGCATCTCCTCGCCAATATGCGCCAGCGCCTGCTGGCAGGTTTCAAACTCAATTCCGGTACGGACAAAAACGTGACTCATACACTCTCCGGCATCAGACGGGTTCAGGGGTGCAGCCAAATCGATAGGCGCGTAATACATCCTGTATTTTGTCGATGATGAGATTTTGCGGTGTTGCGGCGATCTCATTCATCGACAATCGTTCGAACTGGACGGGCATAAACTGGCTGATCAGCCCCAGAGGCAAGGAGGTTGCGCTCAGATTAGCGATTAACCTTTCAACGCTCTGGCGAATGCGCGGGTGTGGCCAGTAGTAGCGAATGCGATCGGACAGGCTAAAGTGAATATCCACCATTGCCTGGCTCCAGGTGGGGCGGTAGTACTTCTTCCAGTAATCCGGCTCGTTCAGCATGACTTCGTCGATCACGTCAAGCACATGGCTGCGTTGCTCAGGGGCGATGAGGGCCTTCTCCATTTGTGCGAGGGCAAAAATGGCTTCTCGCAGGGCAAAGGTAAGCGCCGGGCCGACTTTCAGGATCGCGAAGTGATCGCGAACCAAAGCGCGATAGGCCTGACGAGTCTGGTAGTCCGTGGAGTGCGCCTCATAGACCATGGGGGTCTGGCGGATCCAGCCGGAAAGCGCCTCTGCCGCGTGCGGCTGGTAGTGAATGATTTGCGTATGGTCGAACTCCACGCCGGGTTGCACAACTAACGCAATCACACGCGTCATCGCCTCGTTCAGACCGAGCGCGGCAAAGGCCTCGCGATGCGTTTCCAGCGTCTGCGCGGCATCTTCCACACGGGTAACATGAACGCTGTTAATACTGCTGGCTTCACCGCCGGGAACGGGAACCTCAGTACCAATCACGTAGGTTAGCGCCGCTTTTTGTTCTTCAGTGGCCGTCTCTTCTGCGGCTTTGCACAGTCGGGCGGCACGCTGTGCCACCACCCCTGGCGGGAGTGGAACAGGATCGTCGGCGCAGGACATTGAGGCGTCCAGGTGGATCTTGCTAAACCCTGCCGCGACATAGGCTTTGATCAATGCGATGGATTTCTCCATCGCCGCGTCTGCCGGTTCGTTTTGCCAGCAGTTTGGCCCCAGATGATCGCCGCCCAGGATCAAACGTTCATGCGGAAAGCCCACCTCTTTAGCGATCTTCAGAACAAAATCACGGAAATCAGCGGGTTTCATACCGGTGTAACCGCCGAACTGGTTCACCTGATTTGAGGTGGCTTCAATCAGTACCTTGTTGTCGGTATGCAGATCGAACCGCAATGCGGCTTCGATAACCAGCGGGTGCGCTGAGCAAACTGAGCAAATACCGAGATCTTCTCCCGCTTTATGGCGGGTAATAATATCTTTCACGTTTCCTCCAGGTCAGGACTTAGGCTTTCGTATTTAGAGCTTTCCTTCACAACCACAATCGTTAATAACTTTACGCACCACCTCTTTCATGGCGCGTTTGGCGGGCACCATGTAATGTCGCGGGTCACTGGTTTCGGGATGTGAAGCGAGATAGGTTTTCAGGGCATTCGAGAAGGCGATTTTGAGTTCTGTGGCAACGTTGACCTTGCAGATACCGAGGCGAATGGCCTGAAGGATATCGGCCGTAGATAAACCGGAAGCGCCGTGCAGCACCAGCGGGATATCGACCTGATTGCGGATCTCTGCCAGACGTTCAAAATCAAGTTTAGGCGTGGCAGTGTAGAGGCCGTGCGCGGTACCGATGGCGACGGCCAATGAGTCGATACCCGTTAATTCAACAAACTCGCGTGCCTGTAGCGGGTTGGTGTAAAGCGCATCTTTGCTGTCGACCACAAGGTCATCTTCCTGCCCGCCAAGACGGCCAAGTTCAGCCTCCACGCTCACATCGTAACGGTGGCAGTAGTCTGTCACTTTCTTCACCAGCGCGACATTTTCAGCGAATGGATGATGCGATCCGTCGATCATCGCCGAGCGGATCCCGCTCTGGACTTTCTGCGCGATATCGTCGAAATCTTCGTGATGATCGAGGTGGATCGCCAGTGGCTGGTTGTACGTTTTGGCCAGATCGCTGGCGATGGCGACCACGTTACCGGTTCCGGCATAGCTGAATGTGCCGGGCGTACCCGCCACGATCAGCGGAGAGCGCATCTCAGAGGCCGTTTCAACGACCACCTGCAGCGTTTCGAGATTATGAATATTGAATGCCGGTACGGCGTAACCTTCGCGCTGTGCTTTCAGCAGCATCGCTTTCGACGAGATGATGAACATCTTTCCTCCGAAACCTTTCGTTTTGTTTATGTGAAAGACAATATAGGGTTTCGGAATGTTATTTTGTGATTGGTATCTTAAAAATGAAAGAATCGAAATGAAAGGGAAGAATGCGAAAGAAATGAAAGCAAAAAAAAGCATGGCCGAAGCCATGCTAAGCGAGGTTTACAGCAAACTCACGTCACCGGTGCCGGGTTAAACACCGCCAGCTGATTATGTAATCCCCATTGATCGGAGAACGTTTTCTTCCGGCCGCTGGCGACATCCAGAATGAAGTGGAACAGCTTCCAGCCCACGTCCTCAATGCTCTCTTCCCCGGTGGCGATGGTGCCCGCGTTGATATCCATTAAGTCATACCAGCGGTTTGCCAGCTCGGTGCGGGTCGCCATTTTAATCACCGGCACCGCCATCAGGCCGTACGGCGTGCCGCGCCCGGTGGTAAAGACCTGAACCGTAATGCCGGACGCCACCTGCTGCGTACCGCAGACGAAATCGCTGGCAGGCGTTGCCGCATAAATCAGGCCGCGTTTGGTCGGGCGCTGGCCCGGAGAGAGCACTTCGACAATCGCGCTCTGGCCGGATTTGGCAATCGAGCCAAGGGCTTTTTCCACCACGTTGGCCAGGCCGCCTTTTTTGTTGCCCGGCGACGGGTTAGCGCTGCGGTCGGTTTGCCCCATATCGAGATAGTTATCGTACCAGGCCATCTCTTCCAGCAGGCGCTTGCCCACCTCTTCGTTGACGGCGCGTGGCGTCAGCAGATGGATGGCGTCACGCACTTCAGTCACTTCGGAGAACATCACCGTGGCGCCGCAGCGCACAAACAGATCGGACGCATAACCCACAGCCGGGTTGGCGGTCACGCCGGAAAACGCATCGCTGCCGCCGCACTGGGTGCCCACCACCAGCTCAGAGGCCGGGCAGGTTTCGCGCTGGCGCTTGTTGAGCTTGTCCAGATGGCGTTCAGCCACCTGCAAAATATCGTCGACCATCGATCGAAAGCCGACGTGATGCTCGTCCTGCAGGCGCACGATGCTGGCCTCGTCGACCGGAATCGCTTTCACATCCTCGGTGCCCTGTAGCAGGCGCTCAGGCTGAAGTTTTTCACATCCCAGACCGATGACCATCACCTCGCCGCCAAAGTTCGGGTTGAGCGCAATATTGTGAATGGTGCGGATTGGCACTACCGCCGCGGGTGCGTTGATCGCCACGCCGCAGCCGTAGAGGTGGTTCAGCCCTACTACTCCATCCACGTTCGGGTATTTCGGCAGCAGGTCGCGCTCGATTATTTTGACCACGTAATCCACCACGCCTGCCACGCAGTGCACGCTGGTAGTAATGCCGAGCAGGTTCTTGGTGCCGACGCTGCCGTCCGCGTTGCGGTAGCCTTCGAAGGTATAGCCCTCCAGCGGCGGAAGCGGTTCAGGCACGCGCGTAGCCAGCGGCAGGGTATTTAGCGGCGGCGCTTTTGGCAGCTCAACCAGCGACTCTTCAATCCAGCTCCCCTGCGGGATAGCGCGAACGGCATAGCCAATAATTTCACCGTAGCGCACGATTTCACCGTGCGCCGGGATATCCACCAGCGCCACCTTATGCCCCTGCGGAATATGCTCAATCAGTTCCAGCCCGTCCGGGAAACGGGTTCCCGCTTTTAAGCCGTTGTCGTTGACAATAATCGCCACGTTATCGGTGTCATGTACTTTTATATAAAACGCCGTCGGCGATGCCTGTCGAATTTCAATGTCGGCCATTGTTCACTATTCTCCAGCAAAGTGTCTGATCATTAATGCAGCCATGCAGATAGTTATTTATACCCGTCATACTTCAAGTTGCATGTGCGTTGGCTGCTCTCGTTCACCCCAGTCACTTACTTATGTAAGCTCCTGGGGATTCACTCCTTTGCCGCCTTCCTGCAACTCGAATTATTTAGGGTATACTTATTTTCTAAATAAAGACGCTGCTTTCTTAAATAAAGAATGTCAGGACTTGAGATATAAGAATGTGATCCAAGTCACCCCCTAAAGCGAGAGATAGCGCACTGTGGCTGGGAATACGTGATTCTGTGCAGCAGCGCCCAGTGCTTTGTGCATATGCTCAAAAACTTATTCATTTCAGGTGTGATAATTGAGCGTTAATCCAGTGCGATGCCATAAAGTGGTGATTATACTGAATCACATTGATATTGCGTCTGGTTAATTACCTGATATTGCCTGCTATCGATAAATAATCAGGAAATATGTTTTCTAAAATTATAAATATAAATTTCGCTGTGCCTGAGGAAATAAACATGATTCTGGATACCGTTGTAGAATCGAAAAAGGGTGTGCCCACTCGCTATTTAATATTACTGATTATTTTTATCGTCACGGCCATTAACTACGCTGACCGTGCGACGCTGTCGATTGCCGGTACGGAAGTAGCAAAAGAGCTGCAGCTCAGTGCCGTCTCGATGGGGTATATCTTCTCTGCGTTCGGCTGGGCCTACCTGCTGATGCAAATTCCCGGCGGCTGGCTGCTGGATAAGTTCGGTTCCAAAAAGGTCTATACCTACAGCCTGTTCTTCTGGTCGCTGTTCACCTTCCTGCAGGGCTTTGTGGATGTCTTCCCGCTCGCCTGGGCGGGCGTGTCGATGTTCATCATGCGCTTTATGCTCGGCTTCTCGGAAGCGCCGTCTTTTCCGGCAAACGCCCGTATCGTGGCGGCCTGGTTCCCGACCAAAGAGCGCGGCACCGCGTCTGCGTTGTTTAACGCCGCGCAGTATTTCTCGCTGGCAATCTTCTCTCCGCTGCTGGGCTGGCTGACCTTCGCCTGGGGCTGGGAACACGTCTTTACCGTGATGGGCGTGATTGGCTTTGTGCTGACCGGCGTATGGGTGAAGTATATCCATAACCCGACCGATCACCCGCGCATGTCAGAGCAGGAGCTGAAGTTCATCTCCGAAGGCGGCGCGGTGGTGGATATGGACCACAAAAAGCCCGGTGCGCAGGTCGCAGGCGGTCCTAAGCTCCATTACATCAAACAGTTGTTGACCAACCGCATGATGCTGGGCGTCTTTTTTGGTCAATACTTTATCAACACCATCACCTGGTTCTTCCTTACCTGGTTCCCGATTTATCTGGTGCAGGAAAAAGGGATGTCGATTCTGAAAGTGGGTCTGGTGGCCTCCATTCCGGCGCTGTGCGGTTTTGCTGGCGGCGTGCTGGGCGGAGTGTTCTCGGATTATCTGATTAAGCAGGGCAAGTCGATAACCCTGGCGCGTAAGCTGCCGATTGTGCTCGGCATGTTGCTGGCGTCGTCCATCATTCTGTGCAACTACACCAACAACACCACGCTGGTGGTAGCCCTGATGGCGCTGGCGTTCTTCGGCAAAGGCTTCGGCGCGCTGGGCTGGCCGGTGATTTCCGACACCGCGCCAAAAGAGATTGTTGGCCTGTGCGGCGGGGTATTTAACGTCTTTGGCAACGTGGCGTCCATCGCGACTCCACTGGTCATTGGTTATCTGGTCAGTGAGCTGCATTCGTTCAACGCGGCACTGGTATTTGTTGGCTGTTCAGCGTTGATGGCGATGTTCTGCTACCTGTTCGTGGTAGGCGACATCAAACGTATGGAATTGCAGAAATAAGCAAAGGTATAAGCGATGAGTAACGATATCTTCCCGAATAAGTTTAAGGCGGCCCTCGCGGCGCATCAGATCCAGATTGGCTGCTGGTCCGCGCTGGCAAGCCCGATCAGCACTGAAGTGCTTGGACTGGCCGGGTTCGACTGGCTGGTGCTGGACGGCGAACATGCGCCAAATGACATCAGCACCTTTATTCCGCAGCTGATGGCGCTGAAGGGCAGCCCGAGCGCGCCGGTGGTACGCGTACCGACGAACGAGCCGGTCATCATCAAGCGCCTGCTGGATATCGGTTTCTACAACTTCCTGGTCCCGTTCGTGGAAACGGAAGAAGAGGCGGTGCTGGCCGTGGCCTCTACCCGCTACCCGCCGGAGGGCATTCGCGGCGTGTCCGTGTCGCACCGCGCCAACATGTTTGGCACCGTGCCGGACTACTTCGCCCAGTCCAACAAGAACATCACCATCCTGGTGCAGATCGAGAGCCAGCAAGGCGTGGATAACGTCGATGCCATCGCCGCAACCGATGGCGTGGACGGCATCTTTGTCGGTCCAAGCGACCTGGCCGCTGCGTTCGGGCATCTGGGCAATGCGGGTCATCCTGACGTGCAGCGCGCCATTCAGCACATCTTTGCTCGCGCCAAAGCGCACGGCAAACCCTGCGGCATTCTGGCCCCGGTTGAAGCCGATGCCCGCCGCTATCTGGAGTGGGGGGCGAGGTTCGTTGCCGTGGGTAGCGATCTCGGCGTGTTCCGCTCCGCCACGCAGAAATTAGCAGACGTTTTTAAAAAATAACCATCACTGAGGAAAAGATTATGACGCTGAAAGTGGGCTTTATTGGCTTAGGTATCATGGGTAAACCAATGAGTAAGAACCTCATCAAAGCGGGTTACTCACTGGTGGTGTTAGACCGTAATTCAGACGCCGTGGCTGAAGTGATTTCAGCCGGGGCAGAAGCGGCAACCACGGCCAAAGCGGTTGCGGAGCAGTGCGATGTGATCATCACCATGCTGCCAAACTCCCCGCATGTGAAAGAGGTCGCGCTGGGCGAGAACGGCATTATCGACGGCGCGAAGCCGGGCCTGGTGGTTATCGACATGAGCTCTATTGCCCCGCTGGCCAGCCGTGAAATCAGCGAGGCGCTGAAGGTGAAAGGCGTGAACATGCTGGACGCGCCGGTCAGCGGCGGCGAGCCAAAAGCCATCGACGGCACGCTGTCGGTGATGGTGGGCGGCGACAAGGCAGTTTTCGACAAGTATTACGACCTGATGAAGGCCATGGCCGGTTCCGTGGTGCATACCGGTGAAATCGGCGCGGGTAACGTCACCAAGCTGGCGAACCAGGTGATTGTGGCGCTGAACATCGCGGCGATGTCAGAAGCGTTGACGCTGGCCACCAAGGCGGGCGTCAACCCGGATTTGGTGTACCAGGCAATCCGTGGCGGCCTGGCGGGTAGCACCGTGCTGGATGCGAAAGCGCCGATGGTGATGGATCGTAACTTCAAGCCGGGTTTCCGCATTGACTTGCACATTAAAGATCTGGCTAACGCGCTGGATACCTCTCACGGCGTGGGCGCACAGCTGCCGCTGACCGCTGCAGTCATGGAGATGATGCAGGCGCTGCGCGCGGACGGTCTGGGCACCGCCGACCATAGCGCCATCGCATGCTACTACGAAAAACTGGCGAAAGTGGAAGTTGCTCGCTAATGACGTCCTGCCCGGTGGCGCTTTGCTTACCGGGCCTACGGTCCAGGCCGGATCCGTGCTGTAACAGGCTACAACTATGAAAATCGTAATCGCGCCAGACTCTTATAAAGAAAGCCTTTCTGCCACCGAGGTAGCTCAGGCGATAGAAAAAGGATTTCGGGAAATCTTCCCCGACGCACTTTATGTTTCTGTTCCCGTCGCCGACGGCGGGGAAGGCACGGTTGAAGCGATGATCGCCGCCACCCGCGGTAGCGAACATCATGCCGTGGTGACGGGACCGCTGGGGGAGAAGGTGAATGCCTGCTGGGGAATGTCCGGCGACGGCAGTACGGCGTTTATCGAGATGGCGGCAGCCAGCGGTCTGGCATTAGTCCCTCCGGCACAGCGCAACCCGCTGGTTACCACTTCACGCGGCACCGGGGAGCTTATCCTCTGCGCGCTGGATAAAGGCGCGCGCAATATTATTATCGGCATCGGCGGAAGCGCGACCAACGACGGTGGCGCAGGGATGATGCAGGCGCTCGGGGCGAAGCTCAGCGATGCCAACGGCACGGAGATCGGCTACGGCGGCGGCAGCCTGATGGCGCTTAACAGTATTGATGTCTCAGGGCTGGATGCCCGGCTTAAGGGCTGCGCAATCCGCGTCGCCTGCGACGTCACCAACCCGCTGGTGGGTGAGAAAGGCGCGTCGCGCGTCTTTGGCCCACAAAAAGGGGCGACCGAGGGGATGATCCTCGAGCTGGACGCCAATCTCAGCCACTTTGCCGACGTGATTAAAAAATCCCTGCGTATCGACGTGAAGCATGTACCGGGAGCCGGTGCTGCGGGCGGTATGGGGGCAGCGCTGATGGCCTTTCTCGGCGCGGAACTTAAGAGTGGGATTGAGATTGTCACCCAGGCGCTCAATCTTGAAGAGCATATCCACGACTGCACATGGGTGCTGACGGGGGAAGGGCGTATTGACAGCCAGAGCATTCACGGCAAGGTGCCCGTCGGCGTAGCGAACGTCGCCAAAAAATACCATAAGCCGGTGATTGGCATTGCCGGTAGCCTGACCCAGGACGTGGGCGTCGTGCACCAGTACGGTATTGACGCCGTGTTCAGCGTGCTGACCAGCATTGGTTCACTGGAAGAGGCGTTTCGCGGCGCCTATGACAACATTTACCGCGCCTCACGCAATATCGCCGCGACTTTGCAGGTGGGGATGCACACCCAAGGGTGACAGCGGCGCGCAAACCCTCTATACTGCGCGCCGAAGCTGACCAGACAGTCGCCGCTTCGTCGTCGTCCCTTTCGGGGGAGACGGGCGGAGGGGAGGAAAGTCCGGGCTCCATAGGGCAGGGTGCCAGGTAACGCCTGGGGGGGAAACCCACGACCAGTGCAACAGAGAGCAAACCGCCGATGGCCCGCGCAAGCGGGATCAGGTAAGGGTGAAAGGGTGCGGTAAGAGCGCACCGCGCGGCTGGTAACAGTCCGTGGCACGGTAAACTCCACCCGGAGCAAGGCCAAATAGGGGTTCACATGGTACGGCCCGTACTGAACCCGGGTAGGCTGCTTGAGCCAGTGAGCGATTGCTGGCCTAGATGAATGACTGTCCACGACAGAACCCGGCTTATCGGTCAGCTTCAACTTCTTAAAGAACCCCGCTTCGGCGGGGTTTTTGCTTTCTGGTCATCGGCCATGTAGGCAAATGATACCAATTCTCAAAATTGCGACGCTAAGCACATTTCACTGTTTATGTGGTTAATATGTCCATTCATTTACCCTATACGATCCTAATCACAAAATTTCCCGCTAAAAAAGCACGTTTTCTCAGTGTTATTAATTTGTTGCTGATGTTGCAGCAATGGTGTTCATAGTTTTCACATTTGATATGTGAATATTGAATTCAAAAACATTCCCAGTGTGAATGTGTGATGTATTCGACCCTTTTGTATGCGCGGGCAACATCATTATTGTTCTATTTGATAAAACACAAAAATGTTTTAAATAGAAAATGGTTGTTTATTAGCCGTTAATTGTTTGAAAGATAGTCTTTATTGATATTTTAAAATACAAAAAATCCACCGTGGTTATCACCATAAAATAAAGTTATTACCGCCATTTTTGTTGATCAATATCAGCGTATTGGTGTGTTTTTATATTATTAACTAATTGATATTTAAGTATTTTAATGGTGCTTTGTGGAACCCAATAATGATACGAAAAGGCAAATTGTGAGTAACAGCACATACCCCCTGAAACACTATTAGGTAGAATTCGCTCCGTCATAGGGAAATAAGCGCAGAATATTATGAACACTATTATTCTACCGAAAACACAGCACCTCGTGGTATTTCAGGAAGTCATTAAAAGTGGCTCCATAGGTTCTGCGGCAAGACAACTGGGCCTGACGCAGCCGGCCGTCAGCAAAATCATCAGCGATATCGAGTCCTACTTCGGCGTGGAAGTGATGGTTCGTAAAAACACGGGCGTTAAGTTGACCGCAGCAGGCCAGGTTCTGCTCTCGTATTCAGAGTCGATCACCCGCGAAATGAAAAACATGGTGAGCGAGATCAACAGCCTCAGTTTTAGCACCGTTATGGACGTCTCCTTTGGCTATCCGTCGCTGATAGGCTTCACCTTTCTGTCTGAGATGATCAAAAAATTCAAGGAAGTGTTCCCGAAAGCGCGCGTCTCGATGTACGAAGCACAGCTCTCTTCGTTCCTGCCCGCTATCCGCGATGGCCGACTGGATTTTGCCATCGGTACGTTAAGCGATGAAATGCTGCTGCAGGACCTGCACGTCGAGCCGTTGTTTGAGTCCGAGTTTGTGCTGGTCGCCAGCAAATCACGAACGTGCACTGGCCCGACGACACTGGCATCGCTCACGCACGAGCAGTGGGTGATGCCGCAAACCGATATGGGCTACTACAAAGAACTTCTGACCACCCTGCAAGACAACCACATCAGCATTGAAAACATCGTCCAGACCGATTCCGTCGTCACCATCTATAACCTTGTCCTCAATGCCGATTATCTGACGGTGATCCCCCGTGACATGATTGCGCCATTCGGCTCGGACCAGTTTATTGTTCTGCCGGTGGAAGATGAATTACCCGTGGCGCGTTATGCCGCCGTGTGGTCAAAAAATTACAGTATTAAAAAATCAGCGTCAGTATTAGTTGAACTGGCAAAACAATATTCGTCGATGAATATCGAAAAACGACGATAGAAATAATGATGATTTAAAACACCCGGAGCGACGCTTTTTAACGCTCTGATACCCTGACTTTGCCTGAAAACAATGAATTATTATAACGAGGATATTATGCACATTACTTACGATCTCCCGGTAACGATTGAAGATATTCAGGATGCCAGAAAACGACTGGCAGGAAAAATCTATAAAACCGGTATGCCGCGTTCGAATTATCTCAGCGAACGTTGTAAGGGTGAGATATTCCTGAAGTTTGAAAACATGCAGCGTACAGGTTCATTCAAAATTCGCGGCGCGTTTAATAAGTTAAGCTCGCTCACCGATGCTGAAAAACGCAAAGGCGTTGTCGCCTGTTCGGCGGGAAACCATGCGCAGGGCGTGTCGCTCTCCTGCGCCATGCTCGGTATCGACGGCAAAGTGGTGATGCCGATGGGCGCGCCGAAATCCAAGGTTGCCGCTACCCGCGACTACTCCGCAGAAGTCGTGCTGCACGGTGAAAACTTCAACGACACCATCGCCAAAGTCAGCGAAATCGTCGAGATGGAAGGGCGTATTTTTATTCCCCCTTACGATGATGCCAAAGTGATCGCCGGGCAGGGCACCATCGGTCTGGAAATTCTCGAAGATTTATACGACGTGGATAACGTCATTGTGCCTATCGGCGGCGGCGGATTAATTGCCGGGATCGCGACGGCGATTAAATCCATCAACCCCACCATTAATATTATCGGCGTGCAGTCAGAAAATGTTCACGGCATGGCGGCATCGTTTCAGGCCGGGGAAATAATGAGCCATCGCGTCACCGGCACGCTGGCCGACGGCTGCGACGTCTCTCGTCCGGGGAAATTAACCTTCGAAATCGTTCGTGAACTGGTCGATGACATTGTGCTGGTGAGCGAAGACGATATTCGCGACAGCATGATCGCGCTTATTCAGCGAAATAAAGTGGTGACGGAAGGCGCGGGTGCGCTGGCCTGTGCCGCGTTATTAAGCGGCAAGCTCGACCACTATATTCAGGGTCGTAAAACCGTCTGCATTATTTCCGGCGGCAATATCGACCTCTCTCGTGTTTCCCAAATTACCGGCTTCGTTGACGCATAAAGGTGACCTATGAGCAACACAGAAAGCATTATCGTTGGCCAGACAAAAACGTCCTCCTGGCGTAAGTCTGATACCACCTGGACGCTTGGCCTGTTTGGTACCGCCATCGGCGCAGGCGTGCTGTTCTTCCCCATCCGCGCCGGCTTTGGTGGATTGATCCCTATTCTGCTGATGCTGGTTCTCGCGTTCCCGATTGCGTTTTACTGCCACCGGGCGCTGGCGCGCCTGTGTCTGTCCGGCAGCAACGTCTCCGGCAACATCACCGAAACGGTGGAAGAGCACTTTGGTAAAACCGGCGGGGTGGTGATCACCTTCCTCTACTTCTTTGCGATTTGCCCGCTGCTGTGGATTTACGGCGTCACTATTACCAACACCTTCATGACCTTCTGGGAAAACCAGCTCCAGCTGCCCGCGCTGAACCGCGGCTTTGTGGCGCTGTTCCTGCTGCTGCTGATGGCCTTTGTTATCTGGTTTGGTAAAGACCTGATGGTGAAGGTCATGAGCTTCCTGGTGTTCCCGTTTATCGCCAGCCTGGTGCTGATTTCCCTGTCGCTGATCCCGTACTGGAACTCGGCGGTGATCGACCAGGTCAACCTGAGCGATATCGCCTTCACCGGTCATGACGGCATTCTGGTCACCGTATGGCTGGGGATCTCCATCATGGTCTTCTCCTTCAACTTCTCGCCTATCGTCTCCTCGTTTGTGGTCTCCAAGCGCGAAGAGTACGAGCCTGAGTTTGGGAAAGAGTTTACCGAGCAGAAATGTTCCAAAATCATCGGCCGCGCCAGCCTGCTGATGGTGGCCGTGGTGATGTTCTTCGCCTTCAGCTGCCTGTTCACCCTCTCTCCGCAGAACATGGCGGACGCCAAAGCGCAGAACATTCCGGTGCTCTCTTATCTGGCGAACCACTTCGCGTCGCTGTCAGGCACTAAATCTACCTTCGCCACCGTGCTGGAATACGGCGCGTCCATCATTGCGCTGGTCGCTATCTTCAAATCCTTCTTTGGTCACTACCTCGGCACGCTGGAAGGGCTGAACGGTCTGGTCCTCAAGTTCGGCTATAAGGGCGATAAGAAGAAAGTTTCCGTCGGCAAGCTGAACACCATCAGCATGATCTTGATCATGGGCTCCACCTGGGTTGTGGCCTACGCCAACCCGAACATTCTGGACCTTATTGAAGCCATGGGCGCGCCAATCATCGCCTCCCTGCTGTGCCTGCTGCCGATGTACGCCATCCGCAAAGCACCGGCGCTGGCGAAATACAAAGGCCGTACCGAGAACATCTTCGTTACCGTGGTTGGCCTGCTGACCATTCTGAACATCGTTTACAAACTGTTCTAACCCATTGCTCAGGAAGAGCGGAGTCACATGATGATTGAGTTTCCGGTAGTACTGGTTATTAACTGCGGATCGTCCTCTGTTAAGTTTTCGGTGCTCGACGCCAGCAGCTGCGATGCCCTGATGACGGGGATTGCGGACGGGATCAACACCGAGAAGGCCTTTATTTCCGTGAACGGGGGTGAGCCGGTCAGACTGGATCACCAGGACTACGAAGGGGCGCTGGCTGCCATCGCCCTGGAGCTGGAGAAGCGTAACCTGATGAGCAGCGTGGCCTTAATTGGCCACCGCATTGCGCACGGCGGCGACCTCTTCAGCGAGTCGACCCTGATCACGGAAGAGGTGATTGCGCAGATCCGCCAGGTCTCCCCGCTGGCGCCGCTGCATAACTACGCCAACCTGAGCGGCGTGGAAGCCGCAGAGCGCCTGTTCCCGGGCGTGCAGCAGGTGGCGGTATTTGATACCAGCTTCCACCAGACGCTGCCGCCGCACGCTTATCTGTACGGTCTGCCGTACCGCTATTTTGAAGCGCTGGGCGTGCGCCGCTACGGCTTCCACGGGACCTCTCACCGTTACGTTGCCGCGCAGGCGCATACGCTTCTCGGGCTGTCCCCCGATGACAGCGGCCTGGTGATTGCCCATCTCGGGAACGGGGCGTCCATCTGCGCGGTGCGCAACGGCGAAAGCGTCGATACCTCAATGGGGATGACGCCGCTGGAAGGGCTGGTGATGGGCACGCGCTGCGGCGATGTGGACTTCGGTGCGATGGCGTGGATTGCCCAGCAGACCGGCCAGTCGTTTGAAGATCTGGAGCGCGTGGTCAATAAAGAGTCCGGGCTGCTGGGGATCTCCGGCATCTCTTCAGACCTGCGCGCGCTGGAGAAAGCCTGGCACGAAGGCAACGAGCGTGCGCAGCTGGCTATCCTTACCTTCGTCCACCGCATTGCGCGGCACATTGCGGGTCACGCGGCGTCCCTGCACCGCCTGGATGGGGTGGTCTTTACCGGCGGCATTGGCGAAAACTCGAAGCTTGTCCGCGCGCTGGTGGCGGAACGCCTGAAAGTCTTCGGCATCATCCTCGACGATGCCAAAAATGCCCTGCCGGGCAGCGCGGGTGAGCGCGTGATCTCCACCGAGTCGTCCCGCGTGGCCTGCGCGGTTGTCCCTACCAACGAAGAAAAAATGATCGCGCTGGACGCCCTCCGTCTTGGGAAGGTTACCCCGGCTGCGGCTTACGCCTGATAAAGCGAGAAACACATGAAAGTAACAATCGATACGGGCGTCGCGCCCTACAGCGATGCATGGGCCGGGTTTCGCGGTGAAGAATGGAAAAACGCCGTCAACGTCCGCGATTTTATTCAGCATAACTACACCCCTTATGAAGGCGATGAAGCTTTCCTCGCGCAGGCGACGCCAGCAACGACGGCGCTGTGGCAGAAGGTAATGGTCGGCATTTGCCAGGAGAATGCCACCCACGCCCCGGTGGATTTTGACACCAACATTGCCACCACCATTACGGCCCACGGGCCGGGCTACATCGACCAGGATCTGGAGACGATCGTTGGTCTGCAAACCGATAAGCCGCTCAAGCGCGCGCTGCACCCGTACGGTGGGATCAACATGATCCGCAGCTCGTTCGAAGCCTATGGTCGGGAGATGGATCCGCAGTTCGAATACCTGTTTACCGACCTGCGCAAAACCCACAACCAGGGCGTGTTTGACGTCTACTCGCCGGAGATGATGCGCTGCCGTAAATCCGGCGTACTGACCGGTTTGCCGGACGGCTACGGGCGCGGACGCATCATCGGCGACTACCGTCGCGTGGCGCTGTACGGGATCGCTTATCTGGTGCGCGAGCGTGAACTGCAGTTTACCGATCTTCAGGGCAGGCTGGAGCGCGGTGACGATCTGGAAGCCACGATCCGCCTGCGTGAGGAGCTGGCGGAGCACAAACGCGCGCTGCTGCAGATCCAGCAGATGGCGGCGAATTATGGCTTTGATATCTCACGTCCGGCGATGAACGCCCAGGAAGCGGTGCAGTGGGTCTATTTTGCCTATCTTGCCGCGGTGAAATCCCAGAATGGCGGGGCGATGTCGCTGGGGCGCACGGCCTCGTTCCTCGATATCTACATTGAGCGCGACATGCAGGCAGGGCGGCTGAATGAAGTCCAGGCGCAGGAGCTGATCGACCACTTCATCATGAAGATCCGCATGGTGCGCTTCCTGCGCACGCCGGAGTTCGACACGCTTTTCTCCGGCGATCCGATCTGGGCGACGGAAGTGATCGGCGGCATGGGGCTGGACGGGCGCACGCTGGTGACCAAAAACAGCTTCCGCTATCTGCATACCCTGCACACCATGGGGCCTGCACCGGAGCCGAACCTGACGATCCTCTGGTCTGAACAGCTGCCGATCGCGTTCAAGAAATACGCCGCGCAGGTGTCGATCGTTACCTCTTCGCTGCAGTATGAGAACGACGATCTGATGCGTGCGGACTTCAACAGCGACGACTACGCCATTGCCTGCTGCGTCAGCCCGATGGTGATCGGCAAGCAGATGCAGTTCTTTGGCGCGCGCGCCAACCTCGCCAAAACGCTGCTGTACGCGATCAACGGCGGGGTGGACGAAAAGCTGAAGATTCAGGTCGGTCCTAAAACCGAGCCGCTGCTGGACGACGTGCTGGATTACGACACCGTGATGGCGAGCCTCGATCACTTTATGGACTGGCTGGCGGTGCAGTACATCAGCGCCCTGAATCTCATTCACTACATGCATGATAAGTACAGCTACGAAGCCTCGCTGATGGCGCTGCACGACCGGGACGTCTATCGCACCATGGCCTGCGGCATTGCCGGGCTGTCGGTGGCGGCGGATTCCCTGTCGGCCATTAAATACGCCACGGTGAAGCCGGTGCGCGACCATACCGGGCTGGCGGTCGATTTCGTGATTGAAGGGGACTATCCGCAGTACGGCAACAACGACGACCGCGTGGACAGCATCGCCTGCGACCTGGTTGAGCGCTTTATGAAAAAAATTCAGGCGCTGCCAACCTACCGCAACGCGGTGCCAACCCAGTCGATCCTGACCATCACCTCCAACGTGGTGTACGGCCAGAAGACCGGGAACACGCCGGACGGACGCCGCGGCGGCACGCCGTTTGCGCCTGGCGCGAACCCGATGCACGGTCGCGACAGAAAAGGGGCGGTGGCCTCGCTAACGTCGGTTGCCAAGCTGCCTTTCACCTATGCCAAGGACGGGATCTCCTACACCTTCTCCATCGTGCCGCAGGCGCTGGGCAAGGACGAGCTGGTACGCAAAACCAACCTGGTGGGGCTGCTGGACGGGTACTTCCATCACGAAGCGTCCATTGAGGGGGGGCAGCATCTGAACGTCAATGTCATGAACCGGGAGATGCTCCTCGATGCCATTGAGCATCCTGAGAATTACCCGAACCTGACGATCCGCGTCTCAGGCTATGCGGTGCGGTTTAACGCCCTGACGCGCGAGCAGCAGCAGGACGTGATTTCGCGAACATTTACGCAATCAATTTGACGACATTCAGGTCTCATGCCCCCTCAACGCAGGGGGCATTTTTTTGCCCGCTAAACATACAAAATTGTTTATATAATTACTCACACATATTCATCCGCTCTTGAAAAACAATGTTCCTGCTTTTCCCAATAACAAAATGTAAGGACAGTAAGATGATGAAAATGACCCGTATTGCTTTGGTTGCAGCGTCGTTGGCGGTGTGCAGTTTTACCGCGCAGGCCGCGAACGTTGAGGCAGCCCCGTCTCCATCGCAGGATCCGCTGGTACAGCACCTGAAGCTCAGCAATGAGCAGGTTAAAAAGATTGAAGATCTGCATCAGCAGCTGGAAGAAAATGTCAGCAAGATCCCGATGACGGGCGTGAAGGACGGTGCGTTGATCGACATGTTCCAGGCGGGTAAATGGGACGAAAGCACGGTGAAAAGCCAGCTTACCGCCTTCAGCAAAATTGAAGAGCAGACCCGTTATTACCGCGTGAAATATTACTTCGACGTCAGCCAGGTATTGACACCGGAACAGCGTAAGCAGATCAGAACCGATATGGCTAACGCGCTGGCTGAGTGATCCTGGAATCAATCATTTAAAATGAAAACTCACAGAATCGCTTCAATTGGATTCTGTGAGAATGAATTCTAAACATCATGCCGACGCACGTTCATTCCATGCATCAGCAAACTGTATATTCCCGTCGCAATAGGTCCAGGTCGCTTTTTCGTAGCGCAATTGAACAGATTCAAGGTGGCCAGTACCAGGGCAGTTACGTGTATCGTTAACAATAGGGGAGATTGAGACAACTTTCACACCTTCCAGCTCAGTTCTAAAGTATTCAACCTCCCAACCTGCGTCATTAATTCGGTAATATCTAATCTCAACTTTCTTAAGGTTTTGCCCTGTCGCTACCGCCTTATAAAGATAAGGAGATGAGCTATCAATTTCCTTCTCGAACAGGAAAGGCGCGTGTTTCCTCGTTCCGGTTAATCTTCCGGAGAGTGGATCGGTTGGAATACTCAAGTTATGGGTTAAACCTCTAATTTCAACACTCCCTTCACGATCCTGAACATCACATGAACCTTTAATGAGTGAGCCACCGTCGTCATAGAACCAAATGTGAACAGGTACGGCCATGATAAAAACTCCTTCTATAAATCAATCGTGTATCCATTTTCCTGCTTTTACCGCTTCGGCAAACATTCTTACCGTCAATGGCTTTGATATTTGCTTAACCGGTTCTTTAGTAAACCATTTCCTGAAAAACCAGGTTTGAGTCCAGGGGAAATAATTTCCAGTGTTAACTTCGATAAGATACTTTTTTTCGAATCTCTCAATGGCATATACGATATCATCCAGATCCGTGTAATCCTGTAAAACATCATCTATCCCGAGGGGAATCCGTTTACCCGTAAATGTGCCTTGTTCTGGTAAATTATCCCTGAAGAATTTTAAAACATCAGCCTCACTGTTCATCTTCACCAAATCCGGTCTTTTGGGTGAGCAATCGTATTATATCTTGAAAGCGTTTTGTAACTTATCATTGCAACATCTGCAGCAAGTATGGTTATCCCTAGTGCAGGTATCCATCGGCCAATGAACGCACCTAAGTTTTTGGTATACATTGGTTTTCTGTATTTAAAGCTTGCAAGTGTAATTGTAGGTAGTCGGTGTGGTAGCTGTACATTCAGTAGATCTCGCAGGTACTTAGATGCCACAGATGTGCCTATTGTAGCCGTTTCTGGCTTTGTTCTGGTTTCAAGTATAGGTAAACCAAGAATCATAGTGGCCATCATTACTGCATCCTTTAATCCGCCAAACTGTTCATCGGTGGCATCCAAAAAAATCCAAAAAAATAACTCAGATGCGGAGATGTTACATACACCTTTATAAAAGTATGTTCCATTGAGTTCTTCAACGGTGTCCATAGTCTAACCATAATCATCAGGTGGTTTGTTGATATGTCATCCTATAAAAAAGAAAGGTCTGCGAGTAGGGCATTCATCTTTATAAATTCCGAAATATTCTCTTTTTAAGTATGATATGATTTTTTGAGCTGTATCACCTTTAGAAAATATTATCTGCATTTTAGAGTTTCATAGAATTTTTTACTCGCAACGTAGAAAATCCTTATAAAAGTTGTGACTTTTTTCTCCCACGCTACGGATATGATCTTCCCACACCAATAACACACACCTGCAACCCTCTGAATCGCAATCGCTGGCGATCGGAAACCTATAAAAACAACTGTTTACCCTACAAAATAAGCGAGTGCCCAATGGATACGGCAACAAACAGCAGTGTGATTGTGAGTGATTCCCCCGCGGCAAGGCGAGCGGGAATGAGCGAGAGCGAGTGGCAAGCGGCAATTAAATTCGACAGCACCGACACGGGCTGGGTCATCATGAGTATCGGGATGGCTATCGGCGCGGGGATAGTTTTTCTCCCCGTGCAGGTCGGGTTAATGGGGCTGTGGGTATTTTTGCTCTCATCAATAATTGGCTATCCCGCCATGTATTTATTCCAGCGTCTGTTTATTAACACCCTGGCGGAATCACCGGAATGCAAAGATTACCCGAGCGTCATTAGCGGTTATTTAGGTAAAAACTGGGGCATCTTATTGGGTGCGCTTTATTTCGTGATGCTGGTGATCTGGATGTTTGTCTATTCCACGGCCATTACCAACGACAGCGCCTCGTATTTGCACACCTTCGGCGTGACCGACGGTTTGTTATCTGACAATCCGTTTTACGGTTTATGCCTGATCTGCATTCTGGTGGCCATTTCGTCGCGCGGTGAAAAACTGCTGTTTAAAGTGTCCAGCCTGATGGTGCTGACCAAATTACTGGTGGTGGCCGCGCTGGGGCTGTCGATGATTGGGCTCTGGCATCTGGCCAACGTGGGCATGCTGCCGCCAGCGGGGCTGTTGATTAAAAACGCCATTATTACGCTGCCCTTTACCTTAACCTCCATTCTGTTTATTCAGACTTTAAGCCCGATGGTGATCTCGTATCGTTCACGAGAAAAATCCGTGGAGGTTGCGCGCCATAAAGCGCTGCGGGCGATGAACATTGCCTTTGGTGTGCTGTTTGTGACGGTCTTCTTCTATGCCGTCTCTTTCACCCTGGCGATGGGGCACGATGAGGCGGTTAAAGCCTACGAGCAGAATATTTCGGCTCTGGCGATTGCGGCACAGTTTATCAGCGGTGACGGCGCGGGTTGGGTCAAAATCGTCAGCGTGATCCTTAATATTTTTGCCGTGATGACCGCATTCTTCGGCGTCTATCTCGGCTTTCGCGAGGCCACGCAGGGTATCGTCATGAACATCCTGCGCCGCAAAATGCCGGCAGAGAAAATGAATGAAAACACCGTCCAGCGCGGGATTATGCTGTTTGCCATCCTGCTGGCCTGGAGCGCGATTGTATTAAACGCGCCGGTACTGAGCTTCACCTCCATTTGCAGCCCCATCTTCGGCATGGTGGGCTGCCTGATCCCTGCATGGCTGGTCTACAAAGTCCCGGCACTGCATAAATATAAAGGCGTATCGCTGGTGATTATCGTCATCACCGGGTTGCTGCTTTGTGTTTCTCCTTTCCTCGCATTCTCCTGAGGGCAAATAAGGTCGTAACGATGTCTGAGCAAACTCAAACTTTATGGAACCAATTTATTCGCGCGGTGCAGGAAGAAGTGAAACCTGCAATTGGGTGTACCGAACCTATTTCTCTGGCGCTGGCCTGTGCGATTGCCGCAGAAAATCTGCCGGGGGAGGTCACGCAGATTGAAGCGTGGGTATCGCCGAACCTGATGAAAAACGGGCTAGGCGTGACGGTGCCAGGCACCGGTATGGTCGGTCTTCCCATTGCAGCGGCGCTGGGCGCGACTGGCGGTAACGTGAACGCCGGACTGGAGGTGTTGAAAGATGCTACCGCCGATGCGCTAATACGCGCCAAAGCCCTGCTTGAGGCGGGACAGGTGCAGGTCAAACTGCAGGCACCGTGCGAAGAGATCCTCTACTCCCGCGCCCGTGTTCATGCCGGGGATACCTCGGCAACGGTGACCATCGCCGGTGGGCATACGCGGGTGGTGGAAGTGGTTTGCCAGGGCGAAACGCGCTTTACGCTGGGTGAACAATTGACTGAAGAAAATACCGATCCTCTGGCGGTGCTATCAACCAGCACGCTGTCGCAGATCCTGGAATTTGTTGAGCAGGTGCCGTTCGAGGCGATCCGCTTTATCCTGCAGGCAGGGCAACTGAACGATGCGCTCTCCCGTGAAGGGCTCAGTGGGAAGTGGGGGCTGCACATTGGCGCAACGCTCAGTAAGCAGCGCTCGCGCGGATGGATGGCGCAGGATTTGGGATCAGACATTGTCATTCGTACCAGCGCAGCCTCGGATGCCCGCATGGGCGGCGCGACGTTGCCAGCGATGAGTAACTCAGGCTCCGGTAATCAGGGGATCACGGCTACCATGCCCGTTGTCGTGGTGGCTGAGCACCTTCAGGCTGATGACGAACGGCTGGCGCGGGCGCTGATGCTCTCACATCTGTCGGCGATCTATATCCACGTCCAGCTTCCGCGCCTGTCGGCGCTTTGCGCGGCGACAACGGCGGCAATGGGCGCTGCTGCGGGGATGGCGTGGCTGATGGGCGGTTCTTACCAGACTATTTCGATGGCGATAGGCAGTATGATCGGTGACGTCAGCGGGATGATCTGCGATGGAGCGTCTAACAGCTGCGCCATGAAGGTCTCAACCAGCGTCAGTAGCGCCTGGAAAGCGGTGATGATGGCGCTGGATGATTCTGCTGTGACGGGCAATGAGGGCATTGTGGCGCATGACGTGGAGCAGTCCATTTCGAACCTTTGTGCGTTAGCCTGCCGCTCAATGCAGGCAACGGACCGGCAGATTATTGAGATTATGGCGAGTAAGGCGTAGCGAGTTCAGGGGCTCGATCGGTTCCCTCTCCCTGTGGGAGAGGGTTAGGGTGAGGGCGTTCTCTAAACCGGTAAATCAATCAGCAGCGCGCGCAGCGGCGTATCCGCCACCAGGGTGATATTCGCTTCATCACGAATAAACGCCCCGTCACCGCAGGTGAGCGCTTCTTTCTCTTCCGTGTGCGTCACTGCATGCACCGTACCGTGAATCGACTGCAGATAGGCGCGCGGACCGTGAAGCTGGAAGCTCGCCTGTTCACCTTTCTTCAGTTCGATGTGGTGCAGCCACACCTGCTGACGCAGTTGCAAACTGCCTTTGCTGCCGTCCGGCGATGCAATCAGCTGCTGTTTATCGTCCGTTAAATCTATCTTCTGCACCAGCGGATTTTCCCGCTCAGGGCAGGCGTCCAGCCACAGCTGCATGCGGGTCAGCGTTTTGTCTTTGCTGAGGTTATGCTCGCTGTAGCTGATGCCCGGCTGCGTGGAAATTAACAACGCTTCGCCAGCCTTTGCCTGGACATGATTGCCCTCGCTATCGCGGTATTCTGCCTCGCCTTCCAGGATCAGGTTCAGGATATCGACTTTCGGATACGTACGCGGCTGGAAGGAGGCGCCCGGAGCGAGCACTTCCTGGTTCAACACGCGCAATGAAGCGTAACCGAGGAGTTTAGGGTCAAAGTAGTGTCCAAAGGAAAAGGTGTAGCGGGCCTGCAGCCAACCGAAATCGGCTTGTCCGCACTGTTTAGCTGTTCTTGTCGTAATCATAAACTTGACCTCTCTTTACACTAAAACAATGGTAAAGGTATGGACGCTGCATTGTTAGCCAGATATTCTGCCCGGTATGTTCAAATTTCCTGAATGAGAACGAGATGGCTAAAGAGAGAGCATTGACGCTTGAGGCGCTGCGCGTCATGGACGCGATTGACCGACGCGGCAGTTTTGCTGCGGCGGCAGATGAACTGGGGCGCGTTCCGTCTGCGCTGAGCTACACCATGCAGAAGCTGGAGGAAGAGCTGGACGTGGTGCTGTTTGACCGCTCCGGCCATCGAACAAAATTCACGAACGTTGGCCGCATGCTGCTGGAGCGCGGTCGTGTGCTGCTGGAAGCGGCGGATAAACTCACGACGGACGCCGAAGCGCTGGCGCGCGGCTGGGAAACCCATCTGACGTTAGTTACTGAAGCGCTGGTGCCGACCGAAGCGCTGTTCCCGCTGGTGGACCGCCTGGCTGCGAAAGCCAATACGCAGCTGTCGATCATTACCGAGGTGCTGGCAGGGGCGTGGGAGCGTCTGGAAACGGGCAGGGCGGATATTGTTATTGCGCCGGACATGCACTTCCGTTCTTCGTCAGAAATTAACTCCCGCAAGCTCTATAGCGTGATGAACGTTTATGTCGCCGCGCCGGATCACCCGATCCATCAGGAGCCGGAGCCGCTTTCGGAGGTTACGCGCGTGAAGTATCGTGGCGTTGCGGTAGCGGATACCGCCCGTGAACGTCCGGTGTTAACGGTACAGCTGCTGGATAAACAGCCGCGTTTAACCGTCACGTCGCTGGAAGATAAGCGTCAGGCATTGCTGGCCGGGCTGGGTGTGGCGACGATGCCTTATCCTTTTGTTGAAAAGGACATTGCGGAAGGGCGGCTGCGCGTTGTCAGCCCGGAATACACCAGCGAGGTGGATATCATTATGGCGTGGCGACGCGACAGCATGGGCGAAGCCAAATCCTGGTGCCTGCGCGAAATACCAAAGCTTTTTGCCCACCACAATAAATAAAATCGTAGGCCCGGTAAGCGAAAGCGCCACCGGGCTCTGATTTACATGCCAGCTTTCGGATCCGGACCAAAGCGGTTTTCACCCGGCGTGCCGTTCTGACAGTTAAAGACCAGGATCACAATCCAGCCCACGATCGGGATCAACAGCAGCAAGAGCCACCAGGCTGAACGATCGGTATCGTGCAGGCGTCGGAACTGAACCGCCCAGGACGGCAGCATAATAAATACGCCATAAATCGTGGTGAGAATGCCTTCTCCCCCGGCACGCTCCCAGCCCAGAATTTTGTCCACAATACTCAACACCAGGGCGAGGATGAAGTTCACCAGAACGAACATCCAGTACTCTTTGCGGCGGGCGCGGCCACCAAATCCAATGTAGTTGCGCAGTACGTTTAAATACCAGTCCATTTTCCTTGCCTCATTAGTCAGTCAATCACTTGTTTTCTAAGCGATCGAGGTAAGGATAGATGGAGATTGTGAATTAAAAAAGGGCATTTACCCGTCATACTTCAAGTTGCCTGGGCGTTGGCTTTCCTCGCTCACCCCAGTCACGTACTAATGTACGCTCCTGGGGATTCGCTGCGTCGCCGCCTTCATGCAACTTGAATTATTTTGGGTATTGATTGATGCCCTGAATATTTATCCGAAACGAATGTCGCGCCCGTGAGGTTCATCCAGATCCTGCCATGGCCCAATGGAGATGATGCCCGTTGGGTTAATCGTCTTGTGGCTGCGGAAATAGTGGGTGCGAATATGGTCGAAGTCGACCGTTTCGGCGATACCCGGCATCTGGTAGATATCGCGCAGGAAACCATACAGGTTCAGATAATCGCTGATGCGGTGTTTATCACACTTAAAGTGGGTGACGTACACCGGATCAAAACGCACCAGCGTCGTCCACAGGCGGATGTCCGCTTCCGTCAGTTGGTCGCCCGTCAGGTAGCGATGTTGGCCGAGGATCTGCTCCAGGCGCTCCAGCGATTCAAACACCTTTCCAACCGCTTCGTCATACGCTTCCTGGCTGGTGGCAAAACCGGCCTTGTAGACGCCGTTGTTCACGTTGTCGTAGATCCAGCCGTTCAGCTCGTCAATTTTATCGCGCAGCTCGACCGGGTAATAATCACCGGCGCGGGCACCGTGGGCATCAAACGCGGTGTTGAACATGCGGATGATCTCCGCCGATTCGTTGCTGACGATCGTTTGGTTTTTCTTGTCCCACAATACCGGTACGGTGACGCGTCCGGTGTAGTGTGGATCGGCGCGCAGGTAAAGCTGGTAGAGAAAATCGTGGTGATAAAGGTCGTCACCGGTGGCGGCAGGGAAATCACTGTCGAACGTCCAGCCGTTTTCCAGCATCAGCGGGTTCACTACGGAAACCGGAATTAAAGATTCGAGACCTTTGAGTTTGCGCACAATCAGCGTGCGGTGTGCCCATGGGCAGGCAAGGGAAACATAGAGATGATAACGGTCTTTTTCTGCGGCGAAGCCGCCTTCGCCGCTCGGGCCAGGTGCGCCGTCGGCGGTCAGCCAGTTACGGAAGGCCGAAACAGAGCGCTTGAAGCGACCCCCGGTGGATTTGGTATCATACCAGACATCCTGCCAGACGCCGTCTACGAGTTGTCCCATTTTTTTCTCCTCCGTCAGATAGCAAAAGCGAGGAGATATCTCCTCGCTTTGGGTTCAATCAGTATAGCGTGCTTACCACTTCTTATTCAGAAGGCGGTCGATGCTGTATGCGCCTGGGCCAGTGATGGCCAGCAGCAGGAAGCCACCCGCGATGGTCAGGTTTTTCATGAACATCAGAGAGTTCACGCCTTCCGCAAAGTTGCTGTGGAACAGGAAGGCTGTCAGCAGGGTGAAGCCTGCGGTGAACAGCGCGGTGGTACGGGTCAGGAAGCCGAACAGCACTGCCAGGCCGCCGCCGAACTCAAGCAGGATGGTCAGAGGCAGCAGGAACCCCGGCACGCCCATGGCTTCCATATATTGCTGGGTACCCGCGTAACCGGTGATTTTTCCCCAACCTGCCACGATGAACAGAATTGGCATCAGAATACGTGCTACCAGTACACCAACATCTTCTAATTTTTTCATTTTACTCTCCAGGAAACCACATAAGCGGCTGAACTTTATTTGTCTGCAATTCCGGGTAGATACCGCGGCTCTGCTGTCGATGGAGAGGATAATAAACGGGGCGGGGGACAATTGTTAGCAAGGAAAACTGTCAATCTTTATCAAAGATATTGAGTAAGCGTGGGGAGGGATTTTTGCCGGGTGGCGCTGCGCTTACCCGGCCTACGGATAAAATGTAGGCCGGGTAAGGCACAGCCGCCACCCGGCAAGAAGGCTAGCGTAACTGCTGCTGCCGCAACGTTGCTTTCACCAGACGCCAGGCGCTCCAGGCACCAAAGCCGCGACGTGCCCAGCGGATCAGCATATTAGGATGACGAACCGTCCAGATAGCCATCACGCTGCTGCCCACCAGCGCCCAGGAACGCAGGCTCAGGAAGGTGTTCCAGCCCCGGTCGAACGGACGTGTTGCCTCGATCCAGTCGCGACGACCGGCGGACAGATCCAGCCGTTGCTGTTGGATCTGGCTTAGCAGATACGCTTTTCGCTTTTGACGTTCGGCTTTATCGCTCACGGCTTGTCATCCTCCAGCAGCGAACGATCGTTAGCCAGCTCCTGGCGCGTGTGGCGCAGGAAGGTAGACCTGCGTGCTTTACGCATTGTCCAGATGCCGCCAATCAATGCCGCAACCAGTAACACCACCGTGGTGGCGATCATCGCGTTAAGACGATACTGCGGGTCGATAGCCCAGATGATTAATACCATCAGGCTCATCAGACCGAACGCGGCGAAGAGCATGGTGAGCCCGAGCATGAGCAGCATCTGGAAGAGATTGGCTTTCTCCTCTTCCAGTTCAACCACTGCCAGCCGGACGCGCGTTTCGGCAATGCCGACCAGCGTGGTTAATATACGCTGGCCGATACCGAGGACGTTATTAGCAGGCCCTTGTGCGTGACGAGGATCTTCCATAATCAACGACGCGTCAGCAGGACACCCAGCACTACACCAACGGCAGCGCCAATACCCACACCCGTCCACGGATTGTCGCGAACATATTCGTCAGCGCGCGCGGCGGCTTCACGGGTCTGTTTAGCTAACGCATCGCCGGTTTCACCGAGGCGATAACGGCTCTCTTTCAGCGCCTGCTCCGCTTTGCTGCGAAGTTTGCTGACCTCTTCTTTCGACTTATCGGCAGAAGAGCTAAGTACCTCTTCCAGGGTGTCCGCCAGTGATTTCAGTTCAGCGCGCAGGTTTTCTGACGTAGTATCTTTTGACATGATTCTCTCCTGTTGAGATTTCCGTTAACTCAATAATCGCGAGCTTCCAGCGCTTTCAGGTCGTCCTGCGCTTCTTTCAACTTCTTCTCGCGCTTGGCAATTTTTTCCGCATCCCCTTTCTCTTTCGCTTCCTGAAGGTCTTGACGGCGCTCGGCTATCTCGTCCTTCTGTTCAGCGATTTTTTTCTGGTGATCGGCACGCAGCTTGCTGTCGGAACAGTTGGCTTTCACTTCGCTTAACGCTTTCTTCAGGCCATCAACGCGGTGCTGATTATTATGCTTTTCGGCATAACCGATCTCGCGCTGAATATCCTGTTCTTTCTCCTGACAGAGAGAGGTGGCGTATGAAGCTGTGCTTAAAGACAAAAGGGCCAGAGCCAGGGTAATGCGGAATTTCATTATCGAAACCTTCCATTGTGTTACGGCGTGAGCCGTGATCCAGAACTATGCGGAGAACATCTGAGGGGTGCTCCGCGTACTTAAGCATAGTAAGTAAACGGCGTAATCACCAAAGTGAGTGAAAAGATTCGGAATCCTGGTAATTAACCAAACCGATGCGACGTATCGCGTAGCAGCGACATCCAGGAGGCAACATGGCTGTCGTCTTCCTGCTGCGCAATGATATAACCCTGCGGCAGCGTTCTGTCGAGCACGGCTTTTGCCGCTGCACTCTGCGCGCTGGAGTCAAATTTTATCAGCAGCACGTCGTCTTGCGGCGTAATGCTTTTAAAGCGGATCCCGTTGGCGTCCAGATGATGCCAGATGGAAAAACCATCCGGCACGCTGGCGCCCTGATTCACCGGACGTATTGCCAGCGTCGATTCCTGATGCTGCAGCGCAGCCCATGCCAGGATCAGGACGCTGAACATCATCAGCGCGATCATGGCGTAAGAGACGCGACGCAGGGCGAGCGGGGAGATAACCATGGTTAACCTCTGGCGCCGTATTTCTTTTTCCACAGGACAACCAGCGAGCCCACCAGGCCAAAGACCAGCAGGACCACCGGTAACAGCATCAGGCAGGACATCAACTGATCTTCATACTTCATGAAGACCGGGGTTTTGCCCAGCGCGTAGCCCAACGTGGTGAGGATCAGTACCCATAACAGGCCGCTCATCCAGTTAAAGAACTGGAAGCGAGTACTGCTCAGACCGGACAGCCCGGCGATGGTGGGCAGCAGAGTACGGACAAAAGCGATAAAACGGCCCATCAGCAGCGCCGAAAGCCCGTGCTTATGGAAAAGATGGTGCGCGCGCTGGTGGTAATGCGCCGGAAGATGCGAAAGCCAGTTTTGTACGATCCGCGTGTTGCCCAGCCATCGCCCCTGAATGTAGCTCACCCAGCAGCCCAGGCTGGCCGCAATGGTTAACAGCAATACGGTTTGCGGGAAGGCCATCGCCCCTTTCGCACAGAGTACGCCGACCAGCACCAGCAGACTGTCGCCCGGTAAAAAGGCGGCAGGAAGAAGTCCGTTCTCAAGGAACAGAATCATAAAGAGGACAAAATAAAGCATGCCAATCATGGAAGGGTTGGCCAGCGTTTCGAAATCCTGAGCCCACAGGGCATTCAGTAGTTGGGTCAAAAGTTCCATTCAGTGTTCCTGGAAATCGGTTAACGTCACGCCTGTAATCCGGGAAAAACAGCACGGCGACATTGTTGTGATTTCATTATGGTCGCTCGCGGACACATTGGTGTGTGGCCAACACTGTTCCCTGTTAATTGGCTGGTTAGCAAGCACTAACTTACAAAATAACGAAGTGAATCCAATTGTAACAAAGCCCGACGTTCTGCGTCACAGAATTTGCAGGGGTGAAGTGATTTTGGCGTAAGGCCTGGAAGGGAGCGAGGGATTTTACAAAGGCTGACACTATATATGTTTTGCTTACCCCAGTTCGCCATCAGGCGCAGCGAAGCGCCTGCCAGCAGAAAGGGAGACTATTTTGCCTGACTGGATGCGGTATCGAGGTGAACCACGGGATTATCGGCAAAAAGATAGCGGTCAGCGTTAAATTCGAAGTCGTCGCTGGTCTCGTTGAACAACATCAGTTTGGTGTTTTCCAGGTGCTGCCACATCGCCAGTTTTGCCGCATGCGGATCTTTGCGAATCAGTGCCTTAAGGATTTGATCGTGATCGTCGCACCAGTTATCCACGGTGCGCGAATCGATATGATCGTGCAGTTTCTTCCAGTACGGGTTATGAACGCGCTGAGTCCACATTTTTTCCACGATTGCGGCCAGCGCCGTATTCTGCGTAGCCAGCGCCACCTGGACGTGGAACTGAAGATCCCATTCTGAATCGCGGAAACATTTTTCTTTACGCGCGTTTTCCTGTATCTCCATCAGCTTCATGATGTCCTGCTTGGTGACCTGCGTAGCGGCGAATTCGGCAATATTACTCTCGATCAACTGGCGAGCCTGGAGCAGCTCAAACGGACCGTAGCTGGCAAACTCCAGATTTTCGTCCGGTGCCGGGGAGTGTTTTGCCTGGTTGGAGATCACATGAATGCCGGAGCCTTTGCGTACCTCAACGTAGCCTTCCACTTCCAGCATGATGATGGCTTCGCGTACGACCGTACGGCTCACGCTCTTTTCATCCGCAATAAAGCGCTCAGCGGGAAGTTTATCACCGACAAGATAGACGCCTTGCTCGATGCGATCTTTCAGCTCGGCAGCAAGTTGTTGATATAAACGACGTGGTTCGGTGATTTCCATATGCGCTCCAGGCAGGGTACGGCGGATGATTTGTTATACCACTTTTGCGAGCCAGTCTCCAGATTTCGCCATGAAAAAAGCCGCCCGGAGGCGGCTTTTGAGAAGATTTTGCCGGGTGGCGCTGCGCTTACCCGGCCTACGATTTTATTGGGTTTTGTAGGCCGGGTCAGGCGAAGCCGCCACCCGGCTCCCGGCACAACAATGCTAACTCTGCGTAGCCGGTCCCCCAAGGGACTCTTTCGCCAGTTCGTCTGCGGATTTACTTTTCAGCACCGTCCAGATAACCACCGCACCCATCAGGTCGAAGATAGCCAGCACCGCGAACAGCGGGCTAAAGCCAATGGTATCTGCCAGGGCACCGACCACCAGCGCAAACATGGTGCTAGCGGTCCATGCCGCCATACCGGTCAGGCCGTTGGCCGTTGCCACTTCGTTACGACCGAAGACGTCAGACGAGAGCGTAATCAGCGCGCCGGACAGGGACTGGTGCGCAAAGCCACCAATACACAGCAGGGCGATAGCCACATATGGGCTGGTGAACAGGCCGATCATGCCTGGGCCGATCATCAGCAGGGCGCCCATGGTGACGACCATTTTACGGGAGACAATCAGGTTCACCCCAAACCAGCGCTGGAACAGCGGTGGCAGGTAGCCGCCCACGATACAGCCCAGGTCTGCGAACAGCATTGGCATCCAGGCGAACATCGCGATCTCTTTCAGGTTAAAGCCGTACACTTTAAACATGAACAGCGGGATCCAGGCGTTGAAGGTACCCCAGGCCGGTTCTGCCAGGAAGCGCGGCAGGGCGATACCCCAGAACTGACGAGTGCCCAGGATCTGCCAGACGGTCATTTTTTTGCCGTTGTTGGTCTGATGCTGAGATTCCTGACCACCAATGATGTATTCACGTTCTTCTTCAGAGAGTTTTTTCTGGTCGCGCGGGTGTTTATAGAACACCAGCCACGCCATTGCCCATGCAAAGCTCAGTACGCCAGAGATAATGAACGCCATCTGCCAGCTGTGCATCACGATGGCCCAGACCACCAGCGGCGGCGCAATCATCGCGCCGATAGACGAGCCGACGTTGAAGTAACCTACAGCGATGGAACGCTCTTTTGCCGGGAACCATTCGGAGCTTGCCTTCAGGCCCGCCGGGATCATGGCGGCTTCAGCCGCACCGACCGCACCACGCGCCAGCGCCAGGCCGCCCCAGCTGCCTGCCAGTGCGGTTGCACCGCAGAAAATCGCCCATGCTACGGCGAAAAAGGCATAGCCGATTTTGGTACCCAGAATATCCAGAACATAGCCTGCAACAGGCTGCATGATGGTATAAGCCGCGGAATAAGCCGCAATGATGTAGGAGTATTGCTGCGTGGTGATGTGCAACTCTTCCATCAACGTTGGAGCCGCTGCTGCCACTGTGTTACGCGTCAGGTAGCCCAGCACGGTGCCGAGCGTCACCAGTGCGATCATATACCAACGTAACCCTTTAATTTTACGCATGTAAAACCTCATCGTTATGTTATTTCCGTGCCAGCACACGGTAACAACTCAACCGTTGCCGGGAGTTGTTCAGTAACGGGAGGGGCATAACCGGGAGATGTCCCGGAACGGCCCGAACCTTGCCATAAGTCATCGTGCATAAGTCGGTTTCCGTACCGTTAAATCTGATGTTCTTGACACCAGCAATGCATTCCGTCGGCGTAGTGTTTGCGACGGCGAAACGATAACTTGTCATACAACTTTAAAAGGTGAGTGACATCACAAATGTGTGAATCTTTGTAGGGATATTCCGCGGTGCGAGCAAAGCCAGCATTGGCGCGGTCTGTGAGAGGGTTTACTCCATTTGGGGTAATTTTTTTGTCGACGTTTATTGATCTGACTCACGAAAAAAACTTCGGTGGGTGGAAATTGGTGTGATAACTTTGCAGCATATGAACATACGCTTTCTGACGCTCCCGTAATGAGGAAGACGATAATGACGCCGTTTATGACCGACGATTTTCTGTTAGATACCGAATTTGCTCGCCGCCTGTACCACGACTACGCAAAAGACCAGCCGATTTTCGACTACCACTGCCATTTACCGCCGCAGCAGGTTGCCGAAAATTACCGATTCAAAAACCTGTATGATATCTGGCTGAAGGGTGACCACTATAAATGGCGCGCGATGCGCACCAACGGCGTCGCTGAGCGCCTGTGCACCGGCGATGCCACCGATCGCGAGAAGTTTGACGCCTGGGCGGCCACCGTTCCGCATACCATCGGCAACCCGCTATACCACTGGACGCATCTTGAACTGCGTCGTCCGTTTGGCATCACCGGTAAACTGCTTTCTCCCGCGACTGCGGATGAAATCTGGGATCAATGCAACGCGCTGCTGGCGCAGGAACAGTTCTCCGCACGCGGCATCATGAAGCAGATGAACGTGAAGATGGTCGGCACCACCGACGATCCTGTCGATTCGCTCGAGCACCACGCCGTCGTTGCGAAAGACACCTCTTTCGACATTAAAGTGCTGCCAAGCTGGCGTCCGGATAAAGCCTTCAACATTGAGCAGTCCACCTTCACTGACTACATGGCGAAGCTGGCGGAAGTGTCCGATACCGATATTCGTCGTTTTGCTGACCTGCAAACCGCGCTGACCAAACGCCTGGATCACTTTGCGGCGCACGGCTGTAAAGTCTCTGACCACGCGCTGGACGTGGTGCTGTTTGCGGAGTCAAACGAAGCCGAGCTGGACAGCATTCTGGCGCGTCGTCTCTCCGGCGAAGACTTGAGCGAGCACGAAGTGGCGCAGTTTAAAACGGCGGTGCTGGTGTTCCTCGGCGCGGAATACGCCCGTCGCGGCTGGGTACAGCAGTACCATATCGGCGCGCTGCGCAATAACAACCAGCGCCAGTTCAAACTGATCGGTGCGGATGTGGGCTTCGACTCCATCAACGACCGTCCGCTGGCGGAAGAGCTGTCCAAACTGCTGAGCAAACAGAACGAGCAAAATCTGCTGCCAAAAACCATCCTCTACTGCCTGAACCCGCGCGATAACGAAGTGCTGGGTACCATGGTCGGCAACTTCCAGGGCGAAGGGATGCCGGGCAAGATGCAGTTCGGCTCCGGCTGGTGGTTCAACGATCAGAAAGACGGCATGGAGCGTCAAATGACGCAGCTGGCGCAGCTTGGCCTGCTGAGCCGCTTTGTCGGCATGCTGACCGACAGCCGCAGCTTCCTGTCCTATACCCGCCATGAATACTTCCGCCGCATTCTGTGCCAGATGATTGGCCGCTGGGTGCACGCGGGCGAAGCGCCAGCGGATATCCAGCTGCTGGGCGAAATGGTGAAAAACATCTGCTTTAACAATGCGCGTGACTACTTCGCCATTGAACTGAACTAAGGCCGTCTGAGGTTGATATGCAATACATCAAAATCCATTCGCTGGATAACGTGGCCGTCGCGCTGGCGGATTTGACCGAAGGAACGAACGTCACGTTCGACGGTCAGTCGGTCACGTTGTGCCAGGCCATTGGGCGTGGACACAAGTTTGCCCTGATCCCCATTGCGAAAGGGGAGAACGTGGTGAAGTACGGTTTGCCCATCGGTCATGCGCTGGCGGATATTGCACCGGGTGAATATATTCACTCCCACAATACCCGCACCAATCTGAGCGATCTGGACGAGTACAGCTATCAACCTGATTTCCAGGCGGAAGCCGGACAGGCGGCAGATCGTGACGTGCAGATCTTCCGTCGCGCCAGCGGCGAGGTGGGGATCCGCAACGAGCTGTGGATCCTCCCGACCGTCGGCTGCGTGAACGGGATTGCGCGTCAAATTCAGACGCGCTTCCTGAAAGAGACCAACGATGCCGAAGGCACTGACGGTGTGCATTTGTTCAGCCACACCTACGGCTGCTCTCAGCTGGGTGACGACCACATTAACACCCGCACCATGCTGCAAAACATGGTGCGTCACCCGAACGCGGGGGCGGTGCTGGTGATTGGCCTTGGCTGCGAGAACAATCAGGTTGACGCTTTCCGCGACACGCTGGGGGAATTCGACCCTGAGCGCGTGCATTTTATGGTGTGCCAGCATCAGGACGACGAAGTGGAAGCGGGCGTGGAGCAGCTTCATCAGTTGTATGACGTCATGCGCCATGACAAGCGCGAGCCGGGCAAGCTGAGCGAGCTGAAGTTTGGTCTGGAGTGCGGCGGATCTGATGGTCTTTCCGGCATTACCGCTAACCCGATGCTCGGACGTTTCTCCGACTACGTCATCGCTAACGGCGGCACCACGGTGCTGACCGAAGTGCCGGAAATGTTCGGCGCGGAGCGTATTCTGATGAGCCACTGCCGCGACGAAGAGACGTTTGAGAAAACCGTCACCATGGTGAACGACTTCAAACAGTACTTCATCGCCCATAATCAGCCGATTTATGAGAACCCGTCGCCGGGCAACAAGGCGGGGGGGATCACCACGCTGGAAGAGAAATCCCTCGGCTGCACCCAGAAAGCGGGCGCGAGCCAGGTGGTGGACGTGCTGCGCTACGGCGAGCGCCTGAAAACGCACGGGCTGAACCTGCTCAGCGCACCGGGCAACGATGCGGTCGCCACCAGCGCGCTGGCGGGTGCGGGTTGTCATATGGTGCTGTTCAGTACCGGTCGCGGTACGCCGTACGGCGGGTTTGTGCCGACGGTGAAAATCGCCACCAACAGCGAGCTGGCGACGAAGAAAAAACACTGGATCGACTTTGATGCGGGCCAGCTGATTCACGGCAAAGCGATGCCTGAATTGCTGATGGAGTTTGTGGACACTATCGTGGAATTTGCCAACGGTAAGCAGACCTGCAACGAGAAGAACGACTTCCGCGAGCTGGCGATCTTTAAGAGTGGTGTGACGCTGTAAGTTCTTTGTCGGGTGGCGGCTACGCCTTACCCGACCTACTAAACCCTGTAGGCCCGGTAAGGCGTAGCCGCCACCGGGCTTTTTTTTACCCGCGCAATGCGTTCTTCGCTAAACGCGCGTCTTCCGCCTGACAGGCCGCTGCGGTGAACAGCACGTCGGTAGAGGAGTTCAGCGCGGTTTCGCAGGAGTCCTGCAGCACGCCGATGATAAAGCCAACGGCTACCACCTGCATCGCGATCTCGTTCGGGATACCGAACATATTACACGCCAGCGGGATCAGCAGCAGCGAACCGCCCGCCACGCCCGATGCGCCACAGGCACACAGCGACGCCACCACGCTCAGCAGCAGTGCGGTCGGCAGATCCACCGGAATACCCAGCGTATGTACCGCCGCCAGGGTCAGCACGGTGATGGTGATTGCTGCGCCCGCCATGTTCACGGTTGCACCCAGCGGGATCGACACGGAATACGTATCGCGGTCCAGGTTCAGCTTCTCCGCCAGCGCCATGTTGACCGGAATGTTCGCCGCCGAACTGCGGGTGAAGAAGGCGTACACGCCGCTCTCGCGCAGGCAGGTCAGCACCAGCGGATACGGGTTGCGGCGGATCTGCCAGAACACCAGCAGTGGGTTAATGACCAGCGCGACCAGCAGCATACAACCGACCAGAACAACCAGCAGTTGCGCGTAGCCCCACAGCGCGTCGAAACCGGTGGTTGCCAGCGTCGAAGAAACGAGACCAAAGATCCCGATAGGCGCAAAGCGAATCACCAGTTTCACCATAAAGGTCACGGCGTTCGACAAATCGTTGACCAGGTGTCTCGTGGTGTCGTTACCGTGGCGCAGCGCGAAGCCCAGACCAATCGCCCAGACCAGGATGCCGATGTAGTTTCCGTTCATCAACGCCGTGACAGGGTTAGAAACCATGCTCATCAGCAGGCCGCGCAGAACTTCCACAATGCCGGATGGCGGCGTGATATCACCGGCCGCGCTGGTCAGGTGCAGCGTGGACGGGAACAGGAAGCTAAACACCACGGCCGTTAAGGCAGCAGAGAAGGTTCCCAGCAGATACAGGAAGAGAATAGGGCGAATGTTGGTTTTTTGTCCGTGCTGGTGGTTAGCGATTGACGCCATCACCAGCATCAGAACCAGTACCGGTGCGACGGCCTTCAGTGCGCCCACGAACAGCGTCCCGAGCAGTCCCGTGGCTTCCGCAGCGGGTTTTGACACCATCGCCAGCAGAATACCCAGTACCAACCCGACCAGAATTTGTTTTACAAGACTGCCCTGCGCCAGGCGCGCGAACAGACCGCGTGATTGTGTGCTCATACGTTATTCCTGAGTGAAATTGCGTTCCATCCTGGATGTGCTCTAAGTCACATTTGTGTCCGGATGTAAGTATTTGTTTGCCTGGTTGAGTATCAGGGAAAGCAGCGAAAGGCGGAAGCGTAAAATGCTGGATTTTACGTGTTGCGTCATGTTTTTTAACTATTGGTTAACGAAAATGCCGGGTGGCGCTGCGCTTACCCGGCCTACGGAGTGACGTTGTAGGCCCGGTAAGCGCAGCGCCACCGGGCAAAACGCATTAAGCCTGCTGCTTCTTATCGTGCTGGCGGTTAACCCAGGTATTGATAATCAGCGTCACGATCAGAATGCCGAACACCACGCCGAGCGAAATGGCGATCGGGATATGGTAGAAATCGACGATCAGCATCTTGATACCGATAAACACCAGGATCACCGACAGACCGTACTTCAGCATCGAGAAGCGCTCCGCCGCGCCCGCCAGCAGGAAGTACATCGCACGCAGGCCGAGAATGGCGAACAGGTTAGAGGTCAGCACGATGAACGGGTCGGTAGTGACCGCAAAGATAGCCGGGATGCTGTCCACCGCAAAAATCACGTCGCTAAGCTCAACCAGGATCAGCACCAGCAGCAGCGGGGTGGCAAACAGCAGGCCGTTTTTGCGCACGAAGAAGTGCTCGCTCTCAATCTTGTCCGTCATGCGCAGATGGCCGCGGATCCACTTCACCAGCGGCTTATCGCCGATACCGGTATCGTCTTCTTTCGCCAGCGCCATTTTGATACCGGTGAACAGCAGGAACGCGCCGAAGACATACAGCAGCCATTCGAACTGGGTAATCAGCCAGCTGCCGGCGAAGATCATGACGGTACGAAGGACAATGGCACCCAGCACGCCGTACACCAGCACGCGACGCTGCAGGGCTGCAGGCACGGCAAAGTAGCTGAACAGCATCAGCCAGACGAAGACGTTATCAACCGCCAGGGCTTTTTCAATCAGATAGCCGGTGAGGAAGGCGAGCGCCTGAGGATCGGCCACCGCGCGGCCTTCGGTCGAGGCCAGATACCACCAAAAAGCGGCGCAGAAGAGGAGTGAGAGGGTAACCCAGACCAGCGACCAGACGGCGGCCTGCTTAACGCTCATGCCGTGCTCGCCACGACGACCCTGCAAAAAGAGGTCGATCGCCAGCATGATGAGCACGACAACCGCGAATCCGCCCCACAGCATTGGAGTGCCGACAGAATGCATACTATTTTCCTTACACATAAAAAACAAAAACGGCCATGGTCAGAAGACGATAGCCGTTAGCTTTTTATGCATAGACCTCGCCTTCCGGCAAGGTCTCACTTACAACCACGAGGGTTGCCCGGCGACCGGATGCGTGTTTAACGCATCGTAATGACGATCCACCGGCGAAGAAGTTACTCCCCTTTGCAGGTAACAAAATATGTCAGACCATTGGTTTCGTCAATGGTCTGCACGGTTTCATTACACAGTTTTACGCGATAGCTTCCGCGCTCACGTCGTCTGCCGGAAACACCACGCCGGTCTGACGGCGGATCTCCGTTTGCAGTTTCGCCGTGGTGCGGCTCACCGCGAGGCCCGGGTGATTCACTTCGTTGTCTTCCACCAGACGGGCGAAGACCTCTGCCTCATAGAGCATAGTGTTAATATGCTGAGGCTGCGTCAGCTCCTGCGCTTTACCGCCGCGCGGCACAAAGCTCACCTTCTGGCACTCGGAGATCTTCTCGATAACCAGCGAGCCCGCTTCGCCCTGAATTTCGCTCGGCAGCACCGAATCGCTCACCTTGGAGTGCTGCAGCGTCACGCTGAAATCGCCGTAGTCCAGCACCGCTAAACCGTGCGCATCCACGCCGCTTTCCAGCAGGCTGGCGGTGGCCGTTACGCCATGCGGCTCGCCCCACAGCGCCACGGCGGAGGCCAGACAATAGAAACCGATATCCATAATCGAGCCGTTAGAGAAGGCCGGGTTAAAGGTGTTCGGGTTCTCGCCGTCCAGGTAGCGCTGGTAGCGCGACGAGTACTGGCAGTAGTTGATAAAGGCTTTACGCACTTTGCCAATTTTCGGCAGGGACTGCTGCAGCAGCAGGAAATTCGGCAGGCTGGCGGTTTTAAACGCTTCGAACAGCACCACCTGGTTTTCGCGGGCAAGCGCAATGGCCGCTTCCACTTCCTGAATATTCGATGCCAGCGGCTTCTCGCAAATCACATGCTTTTTATGGCTGAGGAACAGCTTCGTTTGCGGGAAGTGCAGGGAGTTCGGGCTGGCAATATAGACCGCGTCAATGGCGTCGCTTTGCGCCATCTCGTCGAGCGAGGTGAAGAGATGCTCAACGAGGTAGTCGTTAGCAAAACTCTGCGCCTGCTCGAGGCTGCGGGAATAGACCGCGGTAAGCTTATATTTGCCGGTTTCGTGGGCGGCGTCGACGAACTGGCGCGTGATCCAGTTCGTTCCAATGACTGCGAAACGTATCATAAACGTTTACGTACTCCGTAGCGGGGAACCTTTAGCCACTGTAGCACGTCATCATGACAATTCGCGTGCGCTATTCCGCATTACTATTTAACGATAAATGCGTAAGCCATAGCCGGGTATCAAACTCCAGCTGGTGGTACTGCGGCTCCATGTGGCAGCACAGGGAATAGAACGCTTTGTCGTGCTCTTTCTCTTTCAGATGCGCCAGCTCATGGACGACGATCATCCGCAGAAAGGCTTCCGGCGCGTTACGGAAAACCGTCGCGACGCGGATTTCGGCCTTCGCCTTCAGCTTGCCGCCCTGCACGCGGGAGATGGCGGTGTGCAGGCCGAGCGCGTTTTTCAGCACGTGGATCTTGTTGTCGTACATCACCTTGTTGATCGGCGGCGCGCTCTTGAGATAACGGCTTTTCAGATCCTGCGTATACTGCCAGAGGGCTTTATCGGTCGCGAAATCGTGCGTGCCGGGATAGCGTTTTTCCAGCACCGCGCCGAGCTTCTGCTCGGCAATCAGGCTGCGAACCTGAGTCAGTAAATGCTCCGGATAGCCCTGGAGATAAGTAAGTTGGTTCATCAACGCCCCAAATCGACAATAAAACGGGTATACTCACGCACCCTTTTCAGGGATACGCCAAATTTTACCATTCAGGAGGGCCGATGAGCCACTTAGACAACGGTTTCCGTTCACTCAACCTTAAACGTTTCCCGGAAACGGACGACGTTAACCCGCTCATGGCGTGGGAAGCGGCGGATGAATATCTGCTGCAGCAGTTGGATGAGACTGAAATCCGCGGCCCGGTTTTGATCCTGAATGACGCCTTTGGCGCGCTGGGCTGTGCCCTGGCGGAGCACACGCCATACAGCATCGGCGATTCCTACCTGAGCGAGCTGGCGACGCGTGAAAACCTGCGCCATAACGACATCGAAGAGTCCAGCGTGAAGTTCCTCGACAGCACCGCGGATTACCCGCAGGCACCGGGCGTGGTGCTGATTAAGGTGCCAAAAACCATGGCGCTGCTGGAGCAACAGCTTCGCGCGCTGCGTAAGGTCGTGACGCCAGAAACCCGCATTATCGCGGGTGCCAAAGCGCGCGATATTCACACCTCGACGCTGGAGCTATTCGAGAAAGTCCTCGGCCCGACCACCACGACGCTGGCGTGGAAAAAAGCGCGCCTGATCAACTGCACCTTCAGCGCGCCGGAGCTGGCCGACGCGCCGGAGACCCTGAGCTGGAAGCTGGAAGGCACCGACTGGACCATCCACAACCATGCGAACGTCTTCTCCCGTACCGGGCTGGATATCGGCGCGCGTTTCTTCATGGAACATCTGCCGGAAAATCTGGAAGGTGAGATTGTCGATCTGGGCTGTGGCAACGGCGTGATTGGCCTGACGCTGCTGGCGAAGAACCCGGACGCCAGCGTGGTGTTCAGCGACGAATCGCCTATGGCGGTGGCCTCCAGCCGTCTGAACGTGGAAACCAACATGCCGGAAGCGCTGGACCGCTGCGAGTTTATGATCAACAACGCGCTGTCGGGCGTAGAGCCGTTCCGCTTCAACGCCGTGTTCTGCAACCCGCCGTTCCACCAGAAGCACGCCCTGACGGATAATGTCGCGTGGGAGATGTTCCACCACGCGCGCCGCTGCCTGAAAATCAACGGTGAGCTGTACATCGTGGCGAACCGCCACCTGGACTACTTCCACAAGCTGAAGAAGATTTTCGGCAACTGCGTCACCATTGCGACCAATAACAAGTTCGTGGTGCTGAAGGCGGTGAAGCTGGGGCGTCGTCGTTAAGATTGTTTTGCCTGGCGGCGCTTCGCTTGCACAGGCCTACGTAGTGTGCGGTCTGATGCCCGGTGGCGCTTCGCTTACCGGGCCTACAATGGCCTCGGACTCGTAGGCCCGGTAAGCGAAGCGCCACCGGGCGATGCAGTTAAATACTCAGCGCCAACTTCGTCCCCTGCGCAATTGCCCGCCGCGCGTCCAGCTCCATCGCCACGTCGCATCCGCCAATCAAATGCACCGTTTTACCGGCTTCGCGCAGCGGATCCGCCAGATCGCGCTTCGGCTCCTGCCCGGCACATAAAATGACATGATCCACGCGCAGCAGATGCGGTTCGCCGCCGATCGTGACGTGCAGCCCCTCGTCGTCGATCTTCTGGTAGCTGACCGCCGGGATCATCTTCACCCCGCGTGAGAGCAGGGTGGCGCGGTGGATCCAGCCCGTGGTTTTGCCCAGCCCTTCGCCCGGCTTGCTGGCTTTACGCTGGAGCATCACGATCTGGCGCGGGCTTTTCGGCAGCTGCGGCCCTTCCGGGCGTAGCCCGCCGGACTGGCTCAGGCTGGTGTCGATACCCCATTCCACGCAAAACTCGGCAATGTTCTGGCTGGTGGCCTCGCCCGGCTGGCTTAAATACATCGCGGTATCAAAACCGATCCCGCCGCAGCCGATAATCGCCACCTTCTCGCCAACCGGCGCTTTGTCGCGCAATACGTCCAGATAGCTCAACACCTTCGGATGATCGATACCCTCGATCGCCGGCATGCGCGGTACGATCCCGCTCGCCAGAATCACCTCGTCGAAACCGATCAGATCCGCCGCGCTGACAAACTGGTTAAGCCGCAGATCGACGCCTGTAAGCTCGATCATCCGGCGGTAGTAGCGCAGCGTTTCATAGAACTCCTCTTTGCCGGGGATCTGTTTGGCGATATTAAACTGGCCGCCAATCTCCGCCAGCGCATCAAACAGCGTCACGCTGTGCCCGCGCGAGGCGGCATTCACCGCAAACGCCAGCCCTGCCGGGCCTGCGCCCACCACGGCCAGGCGTTTTTTATTGACCGCCGGAACGACCGGCATTTTGGTTTCATGGCAGGCGCGCGGGTTAACCAGGCAAGAGGTCACCTTGCCGACGAAAATCTGATCCAGACAGGCCTGGTTACAGCCGATGCAGGTATTAATCTCATCCGCACGACCGCTTTGCGCTTTGGAGAGCAGTTCGGCATCTGCGAGGAACGGACGCGCCATCGACACCATATCGGCATCGCCGCGTGAAATCACATCGTCCGCCACCTGCGGATCGTTAATGCGGTTGGTGGTGACCAGCGGAACAGACACTTTGCCCTTCAGCCTGCGCGTTACCCAGCTGAACGCCGCGCGCGGTACCGGCGTGGCGATGGTCGGGATGCGCGCCTCGTGCCAGCCGATGCCGGTGTTGATAATCGTGGCACCAGCGGCTTCAATCGCCTGCGCCAGCTGCACGGTTTCCTCGAACGTCCCGCCGCCTTCCACCAGGTCGAGCATCGACAGGCGGAAAACGATAATAAAGTCCGCGCCCGCACGTTCGCGCACCGCGCGCACCACCTCCACGGCAAAGCGCATCCGGCGGGCATAGTCGCCGCCCCATTCGTCGTCGCGCTGGTTGGTGCGGGCGGCGAGGAATTCGTTGATCAGGTAGCCTTCTGAGCCCATCACCTCAACGCCGTCGTAGCCCGCCTCGCGCGCCAGCGCCGCGCAGCGGGCGAAGTCGTCAATCAATGCCAGGATCTCGTCGTGGGTGAGAGCGTGAGGTTTAAAGCGGTTAATCGGCGCCTGAAGAGCCGACGGCGCGACCAGGTTCGGCTGATAGCTGTAGCGTCCTGTGTGCAGGATTTGCAGGGCGATTTTACCGCCCTCGCGGTGTACCGCGTCGGTCACAATGCGGTGGTGCGCCAGCTGTGACGCATCGTTCAGGACCGCGCCGCCCTCCATGCCCACACCGGAAGGAGCCGGGGCCACGCCGCCGGTGACAATCAACGCCACCCCGTGGCGGGCGCGCTCGGCATAGAAGGCCGCCAGACGCTCGGCCCCGTCCGGATGCTCCTCCAGCCCGGTGTGCATCGAGCCCATCAACACGCGGTTTTTGAGTGTGGTGAACCCCAGATCGAGGGGGGCGAATAACGACGGGTAGCGGCTCATAGTCTCTTCCAGTGTAAAATTATTGTTATGTGGTCGGATGAGTTACTAATTTAGCCAGCGGCAGCGGAAAGGTAAAAGCGGGATCGAATGATTGTGATAGATCTCAAAGAACTTCCCCGGTGGCGCTGCGCTTACCGGGGCTACAAAACCGTAGGCCGGATAAGCGCAGCGCCATCCGGCGTTTTTTACGGCGCCGTTGCCCGCACCAGCCCCGGCGCCTGCCACATCGACGTCGTCAGCCCGCTGTCCACCAGCCCCAGCTGGTCGGCGTACACCGCCTGCCACTTCTGCATCATGCCGTCGTACAGCTCGCGGTGCTGCGGGTTCGGCGTGAACTCGCGGCTCCATTTCACCAGCCGCTCGCCCGTCGAGGCCATATCCGCAAACAGCCCCGCGCCCGCGCCTGCCGCAATTGCGCAGCCGAGCGCTGTCGCCTCTTTCACCTCCGGCACGCGCACCGGCAGCCCGGTGACGTCGCTTAATATCTGGCTCCAGAGGGCGCCATTAGCCCCGCCGCCTGCAAACACCAGGCTCTCAAACGTCACGCCGGAGAAGCGCGAGATCTGCGCCAGGTTGCAGGCCGAGACAATCGCCGCGTTCTCTTCCAGGGCGCGGAACAGCGTCGCTTTGTTGCACTTTTCCGGGTCGATGGAGAGATTAATAAACGACGGTGCGGCGTGGTACCACTGCTTAAAATGCATCGCGTCGGAGAAGATCGGCATCACCCCGTGTGAACCCGCCGGTACGCGGCTCGCCATCTCTTCCAGCAGGGAATAGGTGTCCATCCCCATCCGTTCGGCAATCAGCTTTTCCTCGGCGCAGAAGGCGTCGCGGAACCAGCGCATGGTCAGCCCGGTAAAGAAGCTGATCGACTCCGCCTGCGCCATGCCGGGGATAACGTGCGGGTTCACGCGGATGTTCATGTCGGGGTCGGTACGCACCTGCGGCAGGTTCACCACCTGCTGCCAGAAGGTACCGCCCAGCACCGCCGTTTGCCCGGCGCGAACCACGCCCAGCCCCAGGCAGCCCAGCTGCACGTCGCCGCCGCCCATCACCACCGGCGTGCCTTCGCGCAGGCCGCTCTGCTGCGCGGCCTCTTTGGTGATAGCGCCTAGCACGGTGCCGGTCTCTTTCACCGGGGAGAGGATATCGGCGCGCAGGCCGGCCATGTCGAGCAGCGCCGGCCGCCAGTCGCGGGAGAAGAGATCCAGCATGCCGGTGGTGCCCGCATTGGACGGATCGACCGCCAGCTCGCCGGAGAGCTTCGCCGCCAGCCAGTCGCTGATCATGGTGATGGTGGCGGCCTTGCGGTAAATATCCGGGCGATGGTGTGCCAGCCACAGCAGGCGCGGCATCGCGCTCAGCGCCAGCGTCTGGCCGGAAACCTCATACACTTCGGATTCAAAACGGTCGTCGTGGATCTCTTTGAGTTCAGCCACCTCGCGGCTGGCGCGGGCGTCGACGTTGGCGCAGGCCCAGATGGCCTCGCCGTTGCGGTCATACAGCACGATCCCTTCGCGCATGGAACAGCAGGCGACGGACTGAATATCCGCCGCGCTCAGGTGCGCACGTTCCAGCGCCTGATAAATACACTGGCAGGCCAGCCGCCAGTTGGTCTCCAGGTCGAACTCCATTGACCCCGGCACGTTCTCCACGCTCAGGTGCTTCCACTCGGCCTGGCCGACGGCAATCTGGTTGCCCTGTAAATCGAAAATAACGGCGCGAACGCTGCCTGTCCCTGCATCTAACGCTAAAAGGTAACTCATGAGCTTGCCTCATTGTTAGCGCAGGGCAGACTCTTATCCGGCCAGAGCCAGCACCGCGCGGGCTGTCGTCTCCTCCGTCACCAGGCCATTGATACGGCGGCCCTTCAGTGCGGCATAAATCGCATCGGCTTTCTCTTCCCCTCCGGCCACGCCAACGATGGTGGGCAGCTGCGCCAGTTCATCGAGCGTGACGCCCAGCAGTTCTTTGTGGATCTCCAGTTCTTCAACGCATTCGCCCTCGGCATTGAGGAAGTAGCCGAGAATATCGCCGACCGCGCCTTTGCGGGCGTACATCAGCTGCTCGCCTTCGCTGATATAGCCGGAGCGCAGTATCGTGGCGTCACGGCGCTGGTTCACCGAACCAATGCCGACTACCGCCACGTCGGCGGCGGTGGCGGCGAGGATCACGTCCCGCACGCTGGTCTCGCGTTTTAAGATCCCGGCCACCTCGGCAGATGACACGCGAAGCGGGGCGGGGATCATGCTCACGCTGCAGGCCGCGTCCAGCTGGCCGATACCGGTCATATACGGCCCCACGCCGCCGGAGAGCGTCACCAGGCGGATCTGCTGCGAGCTGATAAAGCCGCTCAGGTGCTGCAGGCTGCTCATGGTGGTTTCACCAAACCCCACCGCCAGCAGCTGGCCGGGCTCCAGTACGCCCATCAGCGACTGCGCCGCGCCAATACCCAGCCGCACGTTCATCGGCGGCGTATTTAACGCGGGCATCACGCGCACCATCTTCAGGCCAAAGCGCTGCTGGAGCTCGGTTTCCAGCGCCAGGCAGCCCTCGTAGCGGGAGTTGATCTGCACGCGGATCACCCCGGACTGACGGCCCTTCTCCAGCAGGCGGGAGATCTTCAGGCGCGGCAGCCCGAGCCGCTCGCCGATGTCGTTCTGGGTCAGCCCGTCGTGGTAATAGCACCACGCCACGCGCGCCACGAGTTCCTCTTCCGCCAGTGCCAGCCCGGCAAACCGTCCTTCTTCCGCAATGCGTTTATCGCTCATAGTTGAACTCTTATAAAAATTTAGATCATATGTTCGTGATGGCGCGGAGGGAAAGTGTGAGCCACGCGACAAAACGGATCTTTTAGATCGTTTCTGGTTTATCTGTATCTCAATCGATAAAACTGTGATCCCTGCACGGTTGTAAATATAGTTCACCGTCTACGCTTTTGAACATTATTAAATCTAAAAATCATTTGTTCAATAGCGGAGCGATGATGACACCACTTCTCGACGCGCGAAATATCAGCAAGCAGTTCTCAGGCGTGCCGGTTCTGAAAGGCATTGATTTCACGCTGCTTGCGGGCCAGGTGCACGCCCTGATGGGCGGAAACGGCGCGGGAAAATCGACGCTGATGAAGATCATCGCCGGGGTGGAAACGCCGGACAGCGGTGAACTTTCTGTCGAGGGGCAGTCATATGCGCGGCTCACGCCCGTGCAGGCGCACAGGCTAGGCATTTACCTGGTGCCGCAGGAGCCTCTGCTGTTCCCCAACCTGACGGTGAGGGAAAATATCCTGTTCCGCCTGCCGCGCGAGCGCGATCTGGAAACGCGGCTGGCGGAGAAGCTTCAGCAGCTGCAGTGCCCGCTTAACCTCGACGCCACCGCCAGCACCCTGGAAGTGGCGGATCAGCAGATGGTCGAGATCCTGCGCGGCCTGATGCGCAACGCCAGGATTCTGATCCTCGACGAACCCACGGCCTCCCTCACGCCCGGCGAAACCGAGCGGCTGTTTCGCCAGATCCGCGCCCTGCAGGCGCTCGGCGTCGGGATTGTCTTTATCTCGCATAAGCTGCCGGAAATTCGCCAGCTGTCGAGCCACGTCTCGGTGATGCGCGACGGCGCGGTGGTGCTGAGCGGCGAAACTACGCAGTTTGACGACAGCGCCCTGATTGCTGCCATGACGCCGGTAAGCCGGGAGAAATCCCTCAGCGATACGCAAAAGCTGTGGCTGGCGCTGCCGGGCAACCGCCGCACCCAGGCTCAGGATTTCCCGGTGCTGCGGGTGGACGAGCTCACCGGGGAGGGGTTTATCGATCTCAGCCTTGAGATCTACGCCGGGGAGATCGTCGGCCTGGCCGGGCTGGTGGGATCCGGGCGCACCGAGTTTGCGGAAACGCTCTATGGTCTGCGGCCTGTGCGCGGCGGCCGCGTCTGGCTGGAGAACCAGGAGATTACCGGCGATCCGGTAAGTTCACGCCTGGAAAAAGGGCTGGTCTACCTGCCGGAAGACAGGCAGGTGTCCGGCCTGTTCCTCGACGCGCCGATCCGCTGGAACACCGTGGCGCTGAACGAGCCGTCTCTCTGGCAGCAGCGCAAGCGGGAGTCTGCGGTGGTGGAGCGTTACCACCGGGCGCTGGGGATCAAGCTCAACCATGCGGATCAAACCGTACGCACGCTCTCCGGCGGTAATCAGCAGAAGGTGCTGCTGGCGCGCTGTCTCGAGGCCAATCCTTTACTGCTGATCGTCGATGAACCGACGCGCGGGGTGGACGTCTCGGCCCGCGCCGACATCTACCAGCTGATAAAAAGCGTGGCGGCGCAGAACGTGGCGGTGCTGATGATCTCAAGCGATCTCGACGAGTTCCCGGGCCTTGCGGACCGGGTGCTGGTGATGCATCAGGGCGTGCTCAGCGGCGAGCTGCCGCGTCACGCCGTCAGCCTCGACAAGATGATGGCGCTGGCGTTCGGAGGGAAATCATGAAGACCTTACTCAAAAACCGCGAGCTGAGCGCGTTTCTCGCCATTCTGGCGCTGTTCGCCGTGCTGGTGGCGTTGAACCCGTCTTACTTCAGCCTGCAGACGCTGGGGATGATCTTCGCCAGCGCGCAGATCCTGATCCTGCTGGCCATCGGTGCCGCGCTTGTGATGCTGACCCGCAATATCGACGTGTCCGTTGGCTCCACCGTGGGGCTGTCCGCGATCGCCGTAGGTGTGGCGCTGAACAGCGGCTACAGCCTGCCCGTTTCCATTCTCTTCGCGCTGTCGACTGGCGCGCTGGCCGGGGCGTTCAACGGGTTTCTGGTGGTGGGGCTGCGCATTCCGGCGATTGTCGCCACCCTCGGCACGCTGGGGTTGTACCGCGGGGCGATGCTGCTCTGGACGGGCGGGAAGTGGATTGAAGGACTGCCGCCAGCACTAAAATCCCTCTCTGAGCCTGCCGCCATCGGCATTTCACCGCTCGGAATAGTCGTGTTGATTATCGCGGCCACAGGCGCGTGGACGCTGTCGCGCACCGCGTTCGGTCGTGATTTCTACGCGGTGGGGGATAACCTCGCCGCCGCGCGCCAGCTGGGCGTGGCGGTGAACCGCACCCGCATGATTGCCTTTACCCTGAACGGCATGCTGGCGGCCTGCGCCGGAATTGTCTTTGCCGCGCAGATTGGCTTTGTGCCGAACCAGACCGGCAGCGGGCTGGAGATGAAGGCCATCGCCGCCTGCGTGCTCGGCGGCATTTCGCTGCTGGGCGGCACGGGCACGCTGGTTGGCGCGCTGCTCGGGGCCTTCTTCCTGACGCAAATCGATACCGTGCTGGTGCTGTTCAGGCTCCCGGCGTGGTGGAACGACTTTATCGCCGGGCTGGTGCTGCTTGGCGTGCTGGTGCTCGACGGGCGCCTGCGCCAGGCGCTGGCGCGTCACCAGCGGGCGCTGAAGTATGGCCGCTTCCAGCCGGGCAACAGAGGGGGAAAGCACGTCACCCCTTTTCCAAAACGCAAAAAAGAGGTGGCGTAAATGAGGCTTAACTGGGAAAGCGCGCTGCTCATTTTACTGGTGCTGGAGATCCTGCTCTTTGGCACCATCAACCCGCGCATGCTTGATATCAACATGCTGCTGTTCAGCACCAGCGACTTCATTTGTATTGGCATTGTGGCGCTGCCGCTCACGCTGGTGATTATCAGCGGCGGGATCGACATCTCCCTCGGCTCGACCATCGGCCTGTGTGCCATTGCGCTGGGCGTCATGATGCAGGCGGGGTGGCCGATGGCGTTCGCCGTTCCATTGACGCTGCTGCTCGGCCTGCTGTGCGGATTATTTAATGCCGCGCTTATTCACTATACCGGCATCAGCCCGTTGGTTATTACTCTCGGCACCCTCTACCTCTACGGCGGCGGCGCGCTGCTGCTCTCCGGCATGGCGGGGGCGACGGGCTACGAGGGCATCGGCGGCTTCCCGGACAGCTTCACGGCGTTCGCTAACCTCACGGTGTTGGGCTTGCCGATCCCACTGGTGCTGTTCGCGGTGATTACGTTTTTTTTCTGGCTGATTACCCATCGCGGGCGCTTTGGTCGTCACCTGTTTTTAATCGGCCAGAATCCTCGCGCGGCGCGCTATGCGGCGCTGTCGGTAAACGGCATGCCCTATGCGCTGTACGGCCTGGTGGGCGTGGCCTCGGCGGTTGCCGCGCTGGTGATGGTCTCCTATTTCGGCTCCGCGCGTTCGGATCTGGGGCGCGATTTACTGATGCCAGCGCTCACTGCCGCCGTGCTCGGCGGGGCCAATATCTACGGCGGGTCAGGTTCGGTTGTCGGTACGGCGCTGGCGGCGCTGCTGGTGGGCTACCTGCAGCAGGGTTTACAGATGGTCGGCATACCTAACCAGGTGTCGAGCGCGCTGTCAGGGGCGCTGCTGGTTGTGGTGGTGATGGGACGTTCGCTGAGTCTGCACCGTGAATGGGTGCGTTCTCTCTTTAGAAAACTATCCGGAGCGTAAGATGAAAACAAAACTGTTCGTCCTGGCAATGGCCCTCAGCTTCGCCTCGGCGCAGGCGGCGGACCGCATTGCCTTTATCCCGAAGCTTGTGGGCGTGGGCTTCTTCACCAGCGGCGGCAACGGCGCGAAAGAGGCGGGGAAAGATCTCGGCGTGGACGTCACCTACGACGGCCCGACCGAGCCGAGCGTCTCCGGCCAGGTGCAGCTCATCAATAACTTCGTCAACCAGGGCTTTAATGCCATTATCGTCTCCGCCGTGTCGCCGGACGGCCTCTGCCCGGCGCTGAAGCGCGCGATGCAGCGCGGGGTCAAGGTCCTGACCTGGGATTCCGACACCAAACCGGAGTGCCGCAGCATCTATATCAACCAGGGAACGCCGGAGCAGCTCGGCGGCCTGCTGGTGGAGATGGCGGGCAAACAGGTCACCAAACCGAACGCCAAAGTGGCGTTCTTCTACTCCAGCCCGACCGTCACCGACCAGAACCAGTGGGTGAAAGAGGCGAAGGCCAAAATCGAGAAAGATCATCCTCAGTGGCAGGTCGTCACCACCCAGTTTGGCTATAACGATGCCACTAAATCTCTGCAAACCGCCGAAGGGATCTTAAAAGCGTATCCGGATCTGGATGCCATCATCGCCCCGGACGCCAACGCGCTGCCAGCAGCGGCGCAGGCGGCGGAAAACCTGAAGCGCGAAGGTGTGGCGATTGTCGGCTTCAGCACGCCGAACGTGATGCGTCCGTACGTTGAGCGCGGCACAGTAAAAGCCTTCGGCCTGTGGGATGTCGTACAACAGGGCAAAATTGCGGTCAATGTCGCCGATCGCCTGCTGAAAAAAGGCGATCTTAACGTCGGCGACAGCGTGAACGTAAAAGACATCGGCGCGCTGAAGGTCGAGCCGAACAGCGTGCAGGGCTACCAGTATGAGGCGAAGGGCAACGGCATCGTGCTGCTGCCGGAGCGCGTGGTGTTCACCAAAGAGAACATCAGCAAATACGATTTCTGACGGGGGAGCAAATGGCTGATTTAGACGACATCAAAGACGGCAAAGATTTTGGTATCGGCACGCCGCAGCAGAATGTGCCTTACACCCTGAAGGGCTGCGGCTCGCTGGACTGGGGTATGCAGTCCAGGCTTTCGCGCATCTTCAATCCGCAGAGCAACCGTACAGTGATGCTGGCCTTTGACCATGGCTACTTTCAGGGGCCGACCACCGGCCTTGAGCGTATCGATCTCTCCATCGCGCCGCTGTTCGGCGAAACCGACGTGCTGATGTGTACCCGCGGCATCCTCAGGAGCCAGGTGCCTGCCGCGACGAACAAACCGGTGGTGCTGCGCGCCTCGGGGGGTAACTCGATTCTTGGCGAGCTGTCGAACGAGTGCGTGGCGGTGGCGATGGAGGACGCGCTGCGCCTGAACGTCTGCGCGGTGGCGGCACAGGTGTATATCGGCAGTGAGTTTGAGCATCAGTCAATCAACAACATCATCAAGCTTGTCGATGCGGGCGCGCGCTACGGCATGCCGACGCTGGCGGTGACGGGTGTGGGTAAAGAGATGGCCCGGGACGCGCGCTATTTCTCGCTGGCCAGCCGCATCGCCGCCGAAATGGGGGCGCAGTTCGTCAAAACCTACTATGTGGACGAGGGCTTTGAAAAAGTGACCGCCAGCTGCCCGGTGCCGATTGTGATCGCCGGAGGCAAAAAGCTGCCGGAGCACGAGGCGCTGGAGATGTGCTGGCGCGCGATTGACCAGGGCGCATCCGGCGTGGACATGGGACGCAACATCTTCCAGTCCAGCGCGCCGCTCGCCATGCTGAAGGCGGTGAAGAAAGTGGTTCACGAGAACTGGAATGCCCGCGATGCGTTCCAGTTCTGGCAGGAAGAGAAACAGGGAGAAGCAAAATGAACGTGACGCTGGTTGAGATTAACATCAAGCCCGAGCGGGTGGACGAGTTTCTGGAAGTGTTTCGCGCCAACCACGAGGGGGCAATCAAGGAGCCGGGGAATCTGCGCTTTGACGTATTGCAGGATCCGAGGGTGAAAACCCGGTTCTTTATCTACGAGGCCTATAAAGACGAAGAGGCAGTGCTGGCGCATAAGCAAACGCCGCACTATCTGGCGTGCGTGGATAAGCTTGAGGAATTGATGTCGGAGCCGCGTAAGAAACGCAGTTTTGTGGGGTTGTTGCCGGAGTAGCGGCTTTGCCCGGTGGCGCTGCGCTTACCGGGCCAACGGATGGCGGGACGGTGCGGTAGGCCGGGTAAGCGTTAGCGCCACCCGGCGTTTTTCAGGCCAGCTCAAGAGCCGCAAGTATCCCGGCGAGCGCTTCACGCGGCTCACCCTGAACCGCCTGTAACGGGAACGGCAATGCAGGTGCAGCTACTTTCCCCATCATCTCTGCTGCCGCCGCGATAACCCGTAAGCTGCCGTATCGACGGAACAATTCCCACAGCGGCTCCAGCCGCTCGGATAGTGCCGCCTCTTTCGAACGGGCAATCGCCAGCGCTGTTTGCGGAAACAACCCGCCGACCACCGAGTACCAGACGTCAAACCCGGTATGCAGGGCGGAGGCCGCTCGCCAGTCACCGGCGATGCCCAGCGTGATGGTATCAGGAAGACGAGCGCGTACCTGCGACAGGTCCTCCGGCACGCGGCCAAGCTTTATAGACCCTACATTCGGCAGGGCCGCGACGGCAAATAACAGTTCATCGCTAAACGAAAAACCGGTCGTAGCGGGATTATCGTAAATGCACAGCGGTACGGAGATCTGGCGGGTCACCGTTTCATAGAGATTAAACACTTCGTCTTCCGTTAATCGCTGGTACGACACGGGTGCCAGCAGCACGCCGGAGACGCCTGCCGCCTGCGCGTCGTCAGCCAGACGCAGAATATCGTCCAGCCGCAATGCGCTGATGCTGACGATGACCGGAATGTCATCAGCATGCGCCACCGCGCAGCGTGCGATCCGGCCGCGCTCTTCTACGGTCAGATAGGCATAACTTCCCGTTGAGCCCAAAATGCCCAGTGAATCCACGCCAGCGTCGACCACGGGGCGCAGAAGATTGATGAAGGACTGCTCGTCAAACGTCCCCTCTTTCAGGGGCGTTAACGGAAACGCGCTTAACCCGTGAAACATCGTGTTGTCCTCTTACAGCGTCAGCAGCTGAACCTGAGCCGTGGCTCCCGGCATCAGCCGCTGCAGGTTGTTGACCAGCTCTTCTCCCGCCTCTTCCAGTGCCTCAAGCGGCATCGACGGCAGGCTTTCAAGAATAAACCACATAGATTGCGCCCGGCTGTCCAGACGGGTACGCACTCCCTGTCGCCAGTTCCAGCGGCGGCAGGTGACGCCGAGGTCGTCGCGCCAGATAACCTCGCCAGCATCCGGGTATTCCACCACCGGCTGGCCCTCTTTAAAGGTATCAAACGGCTCGCTGCCGTCGGCCAGCGTCAGGCGTGGCGCACCCGAGTACGCCGCCAGATTTTCCCCACCCACCGGAATGGCGTAGCGAATGCTCACCGCGTTATAGATATCCACGACCGGATCCAGCGATGGCAGCGAACCGTCTTTCAGCACCCTCTTGCGCAGGGCCGCGGCGGAACAGGGCGTGCGTTTCGGTTTCGCGCCGAACGCTTTAAACACCTCATCCCAATTTGAAAGGTGCGCATCAGCCCACGGCACATCATCATTCAACATCTGCTGGCAGGCCTGCGCCAGCGCGGCGGGCGCAACCTCCGGTTGGGTAATCGGCGCGGCTTCAACCAGAATGCTCAGCGCCCGAAAGCCGGGCGCAATGTCGGCAAGTCGCGAATCTATTGACGGCGTAACGAGAGACATAAATAATCCTGTATTGACTGTTTTATACTATGGTAGTGACCAATGACTGGTAAAGTCAATATAATGACTGATTCGGGTGCCGATGTTGCCCAGGTAAGCCTGGCCGTGGCGAACCGCATCCGCAACTGGCGTAAAGAGAAAAAGCTGTCGCTGGACGAGCTGTCCCGTCGCGCAAGCGTCAGCAAAGGCATGCTGGTGGAGATCGAAAAGGGCGCAGCCAACCCCAGCATCGCCATTTTGTGCAAGCTGGCCGCCGCGCTCGGCATCTCGGTGGCGGATATCGTCAACGTCTCCAGCGAGCCGCTGGTGCACATTATTGAAGAAGCGGCGATCCCGGTTCTGTGGCAGGGCGCACAGGGCGGTTACGCCAGGCTGCTGGCAGGCACCGCGGGCCCGGACATGATTGAATTATGGCAGTGGGAGATGCAGCCGGGGGAGCGCTTTACCTCTTCGGGGCATCCGGCGGGAACCTTTGAGCTGCTGCACGTGAACGAAGGCGTGTTGACGCTGACGGTGGACGAGACGGTTACGCAGGTGAATGCTGGCGCGTCGGCGGTGGCGAAAACCGAAGCGGCGCACGGTTATGCGAACGAAGGGGAGAGCGTACTGCGCTTCACTATGACGGTGGCGGAGTTTCACCGTTAAAAAGCAGCCCGGTGGCGCTACGCTTACCGGGCGAACGTCTTTCAGGAATGATGATTCTGCAACGTAGCGAGCAGGCTGTCTGCACTGTATTGTCTGAGGAGTTTTTCATCTCTTGCAGGCAGGTCGCTTTGAAGAAATGCGTCCAGACCCTCGGTATCGACTCCGTTATAAATAAAAATACGGGCGGGATCGTACAGCGCCATCGTTTTAATCGACGCATTGGTGGTGATCAGCTTCTTATTCAGAACCAGTGCTTCCAGTGCGCGGAGTGTTAAACCATTTTGCTCAGGTTTGTTTATTTCCAGCATAATTGAGCAGTGTTTGGCTTTTTTAATATTGTCCAGATAGCTGAGTTTTTTATTCTGACAATTACGGGGATAGTTATCCTGATTATTGTACTTATCCAGCAGGTAAAAATCTGTCTCATAACCGCTATTTTCAAGTACCGGTGTCAGGGTACGAAGAACATCTGCCCGAATGGGTTCATAGCCACCGACAAAAAAGCAGCTTTTATTTTCAGCTGCGCTCTCTTTTTGAAATTGCTGGATTTCTTGCCAGCTAAACGGCAAAAACTGCTCGATAGCACGCAAGTTATAGCGCTCGCAATCAGCAGGATCAAAGCTATAAATAGCATCAAAGACGGGCCGAACGGTCTCGATGTAATCCGCATCCTGCGCCAGTTGCCCAAGAAGACGACGTTTGCGCGTCAGGGCATCCACGGAGTCGCGCAGAATCAACACTTTTTTACATGGCATGCTGGCGACATAATCCAGGAAAGGAAAGACGCTGTAGCCATTACAAATCGCGATATCATCCTGTTTGATTGCCGATAATTTAACGGCACAGTGCGTGCGTTTATGCCATTTTTTTAACGCCTCGCCTGGCAGTAGGGCATTGATCGATTTGTAGCGTCGCATAATGCGATTAATTTGCTTTACGGGATGATCCTTAGCAAGCGAGTTAAGCATCATGATTTCGAAAGGATTGACCCATTCCAGGAAAAAATAGCGCATGGTCCCTCAGGAGAAGATAGCCGATATTGCAGGAATGATATCGTATTCTGCCAGACGGGTCATTAAACACCCCCTCCCGCGGAGGGGGTGTTTATATTACGCCTCTTCCACACTCACCCTGAGCGCTGCCAGCGCTTTGCGCGCCGCTTTCAGCACCTGCTCACACTGCTCAATCGTCAGCGTCAGCGGTGGCTCAATGCGGATGGTTTTCGAGTTGTTGAGCGTCCCGGCCACCAGTACCCGCTGGCGGAACATCTCGCTCGCGAAGCTGTAGCCGATTTCGTTGTCGACAAACTCGATTGCCATAAGCATCCCTTTACCGCGCGCCTCCTGCACAAGGTCCGGATATTCCCGGCCCAACTGGCGGAAGCCGTCCAGCAGCATGTCGCCTTTCTGCTCCGCCTGCGCGGGCAGGTTTTGCTCCAGCAGCACGTTGATGGTCGCCAGCGCCGCCGCACAGGCCAGCGGGTTGCCGCCAAAGGTGGTGGTATGCAGGAACGGGTTGTCGAACAGCACCGAGAACACCTCTTCCGTTGCTACCGTCGCGCCTATTGGCATCACGCCGCCGCCGAGCGCCTTCGCCAGGCACAGGATGTCCGGCTGAACGTTTTCATGCTCGCAGGCAAACATCTTGCCGGTGCGCCCCATGCCGGTTTGCACTTCGTCGAGGATCAGCAGCGCGCCAAACTCATCGCACAGCTGACGCACGGCGGGCAGATAGCCCTGCGGAGGCAAGATCACGCCGCCTTCACCCTGGATAGGCTCCAGGATCACCGCTGCCACATCGTCGCCGGTTTTACGGCATTCACTCAGCACGGTGCGCATGGCGTTAATGTCACCGAACGGCACGTGGCGGAAGCCCGGAAGCAGCGGCATAAACGGTTTGCGGAAGGTGGATTTGGCGGTCGCCGACAGTGCACCCAGGGATTTCCCGTGGAACGCGCCGCTGGTGGCGATAAAGGTGAATTTCCCGCGCGGCGACTGGTACGCTTTGGCGAGTTTAATCGCCGCTTCGACCGACTCCGTGCCGCTGTTGCTAAAGAAGCTGTACTTCAGTTTGCCGGGCGTTAAGGCCGCCAGCGTTTTCGCGAGCATGGCGCGAAGCGGGTCGAGCAGTTCCTGGCTATGGAGAGGTTGTTTCGCAAGTTGATTCTGTACGGCGGAAACCACAACTGGATTACGGTGCCCCACGTTGAAAATACCAAAACCCCCCAGGCAGTCGATAAATTCCTGTCCCTGGGTGTCGACAAGCGTGTTCAGACTTCCCGCTTGCCACTCTACGGCTCCGTAATCCCCGCCGGCGGTAACAGATTTGCGATACTCAAGAAAACCAGGATTCACATGCTCTTTAAAGTAATCGATGACCTCTCGGTTAAGTTGTTTCATCTCCTCATGATCGAGCGTTCGCTTCTCAATGAGATTCAGTGCGTGCGCGGTACAGGCAAGAGCCGAGGCGCTGGAAGGTAACCTGTTCAAAATGTGCTCCCGGGGATCGCGTATCACATGATACTGCGTTAAGTATTGCAGGGATTACGCCACTTCAGCGGACTTAACGAAAATCGGGATAAACACCAGGTTAAAATTATGTTGCGCAATATTTAATCATGCCGATACCAGCCTGATGGGATGAAGGGGAGAGGGGAGAGCGCGATGGATGAGGTCAATTGCACCGGAGTGGTGCGAAAGATGCCACTTAAGTGGGCGTTAATAGATCATGCTTTGCGGGTAATTTCTCTACGAAAGTATTTTAAATCAATCGATTAGAAAAGCGTACAGAAAGTGCGGTTTACCCGAAATTTGCGATCTCGATCGGATTTAACAACTAAAGATAAATTTGTAACCGCCGAAAAAACAATAAACCACAAAATTAACACTCGAATAACCTGCAAGGAATGCCCGCCATGTCCTCTCCATCCTTTGTCACCCAGAATGAATTCCCTCTGGATAGTGACACCACGCTTATGTCTACCACCGATCTCCAGAGCTACATGACCCATGCCAACGACACCTTTGTGCAGGTAAGTGGCTATACGCTCCAGGAACTGATGGGACAGCCTCACAATATGGTGCGTCACCCCGACATGCCGAAAGCGGCCTTCGCCGACATGTGGTACACGCTGCAACAGGGGGAACCGTGGAGCGGGATTGTCAAAAACCGCCGCAAAAACGGCGACCACTACTGGGTGCGAGCGAACGCCGTGCCGATGGTGCGCCACGGTAAAATGACCGGCTATATGTCGATTCGCACAAAAGCGACGGCTGAAGAGATTGCGACCGTGGAGCCTTTATATAAGGCGCTCAATGAAGGCCGTTGTAAAAAACGTATCCATAAAGGGCTGGTGGTGCGCAAAGGCTGGCTCGGGAAGTTACCGGCTATGCCGCTGCGCTGGCGGGTTCGTAGCGTCATGGCGGCGCTGTTTGCGGTGATGGCTGCCACGCTGGCGTTCACTTCTGCGGGGTGGCCATCGCTGGTGGCTGCTGCCGTCGTAATGGTCGTCGGGACGATGCTGTTCGAGCAGCAGATTGTCCGACCGGTGGAAAATGTCACGCGTCAGGCGCTGAAGGTCGCGACCGGTGAGCGTAACAGCGTGCAGCATCTGAACCGCAGCGACGAGCTGGGGCTGACGCTGCGCGCGATCGGACAGCTGGGGCTGATGTGTCGCTGGTTAATCAATGATGTCTCAAGCCAGGTGGTGAGCGTGCGCGATGGCAGCGATAAGCTGGTGCAGGGGAATGACGATCTCAACGACCGCACGCGTCAGACCGTCACCAATGTGCAGCAGACCGTGGCGACGATGAATCAAATGGCCGCCTCGGTACAAAGCAACTCTGAAACCGCTGCCGAAGTCGATAAGCTCTCCGTGGCGGCCAGCAACGCGGCGACCAAAGGCGGAAATGCGATGCAGACGGTGGTGAAAACCATGGATGATATTGCTGACAGCACCCAGCGGATTGGCTCGATCACTTCGCTTATCAATGACATCGCTTTCCAGACCAATATTCTGGCGCTGAACGCGGCAGTGGAAGCGGCACGCGCAGGCGAACAGGGCAAAGGCTTTGCGGTCGTGGCCGGTGAGGTTCGTCATCTCGCCAGCCGCAGCGCCAGTGCGGCCAACGATATCCGTAAGCTGATTGACGCCAGCGCCAGCAAGGTACAGTCCGGCTCCGATCAGGTTCACGCGGCAGGCCGCACAATGGATGACATTGTTGAACAGGTGAAAAACGTCACGCAGCTTATTGCCCAGATTAGCCACGCTACGTCTGAACAGGCTACCGGGCTGTCCGAGTTAACCCGGGCCGTTGCCGAACTGGACAGTATCACCCAGAAAAATGCGGACCTGGTAGAGGAGAGCGCGCAGATCTCCGCCATGGTGAAGCACCGTGCGGGACGTCTCAAAGATGCCGTGACCGTGCTCCATTGAGCCAGTAATGTTCCAGAAAAGCCGTTTATGCCACCAGGTATAAACGGCGTTTTAATGTGATTATTTTTAATGTTTATTGTTAATGTGATATTAAATAACTAAAAAAATCCGCTCAGTTATTTATGCCTGCCTAAGTCAGTTTTCCCCGATGCTATTTCAGAAATGCCCTCTCTGGTGGTTACGCAACGATCGATGCGCCAAAATTAATAGACTGTACCTATCCATTGTGATGGTTATGAAATAAAAAAACGATCAAAGTCATAAAGTTAGCGCGTTCGTTACCGATAACGGTGATCGTCTGAGAAATAATCACATCGATGGAGTAAATATGTTCTTACATGACGTAAAGATCGGCACGAAATTATTTCTGGCGTTTGGGTTCTTTATTGTTCTGATGATCGTCAGTGCGAGTGTCTCCTTGCTGAGCCTGAATCGGGCGAACAACGGGATGCAGACTATCATTACCCACGATTATCCCACCACGGTAAAAGCCAACCAGCTAATCGACAACTTCCAGGAATTTATAAGCACGCAGCAGCTTATGCTGCTGGACGAGCAGGGCACCTACACGGGGCAATCTCAGCAGCGTCTGAAAGAGATCAGCGAGCACATTACGGTGATCCTGGGCGAGCTGAACAACGCGTTGCAGGATCAGAAGTCTCAGCAGGTGCTGGCGGATATCCGCAGCGTGCGCCAGCAGTATCTGGACTCGCGCTACCGCATTTTACAGGCGGTACAGAACAACAACCGTGCGGGCGCTATACAGGAGATGATGACCAACACCCTCACCGTGCAGCAGGCTTACAAAGCGAAGGTGCAGGCGCTGATCGCCATCCAAAACAACGAGATGCAGAGCGCGGGCGCGCAGGTGGACGGTGATTTCCGAACCAACCGCATGCTGCTGCTCCTGATCACGCTCTTCAGCGTGGCTGCGGGCAGCCTGATCGGCTGGTTTATCGTACGCTCCATTACCCGTCCGCTGGGCGAGGCGGTGAGCTTTGCAGAAGCCATTGCCGATGGCGATCTGACCGGCAGCATTATGTCTCACGGTAAAGACGAAACCGGTCTGTTGTTGCATGCGCTGATGGAGATGAAAACCCGTCTGCTGGAGATTGTGCAGCAGGTGCAAACCGGCTCGGAAAACATCTCCAGCGCCGCCGCGCAGATTGTCGCAGGCAACCAGGATCTGGCCGCGCGCACCGAAGAGCAGGCCAGTTCCGTCGAGCAGACGGCAGCCTCGATGGAGCAGATCACCGCGACGGTGAAAAACACCGCGTCGCACACTGGGGAAGCGACCACCCTCTCTGCCGATGCCGCCACGGTGGTGAAAAACAACGGTGAGATGATGAAACAGGTGACCAGCAAAATGCGCCTGATTAACGAAACATCCAACCGGATGTCCGACATTATCGACCTGATCGACGCCATTGCCTTCCAGACCAATATTCTGGCGCTGAACGCAGCAGTCGAGGCGGCACGTGCGGGAGAGCACGGGCGTGGCTTTGCGGTGGTCGCGGGCGAAGTGCGCCAGCTGGCGCAGAAGAGCGCCTCTTCGGCGAGTGAAATACGCCAGCTGATTGAAAGTTCCACCAGCCAGACCCAGGACGGGATGAACCTGGTGGAAAAAGCCAGCGGGCTGATCAACGGGATGGTCGGCAACGTGGAGGAGATGGACGTGATTCTGCGTGAGATCCGTCAGGCCAGCCATGAGCAGACGGAAGGCATCTCGCAGATCAACAGTGCGATTGGCCTGATTGACGCCACCACCCAGCAGAACTCTGCGCTGGTGGAGGAGTCCGTTGCGGCGGCGGCATCGCTGAACGATCAGGCGATGCACCTGAAAGAGCTGGTAAAAGTGTTCCGCGTGAGCGAACGCGCGCTCGCTTAATCCAGCTGGGAGATCTCCAGCGCCGCGCGGTCGATCACCCCGACGATCTGCTTGAGCTGCGCGTCGCTGAGTTCTCCCTGATTCACCTTCAGGTCCAGCACCGCTTTGAAGTTTTCCAGCGCCCGCTTCATCTGCGGGTTTTTGCGCAGCTGGAAGCCGACGCTGCGCGCTTTGATGCGCACCTGGATCTGTTCCAGCTGTTCCCCGTTTTCATCCAGCCAGTTTTGTCCTTCAGCGGTTATCGCAATCTTCTTACGACCGCTCTCTTCTTCCGTAATGGTGATAAACGTCTGATCCTGCAGATAATCCAGGGTTGGGTAGATCACGCCCGGGCTCGGCGTGTAGTTCCCCTGCGTCAGGTTCTCGATCTCTTTGATCAGCTCATAACCGTGACTGGCATTGCGGGTCAGAATATCCAGGATCACCAGCCGTAGATCGCCGTGGCCGAAAAAGCGCGGTCGGCGTCCGCCGCCATCATGTTCGTGTCGCATAGTGACTCTCTTTATTTGATATATCTAAACTATATCTTAGATATATTCAGATGCAATCTAAAAGATCTTGCATTCCTGGTTAATAGCAATCATTATCATTAAAAAATCAATTTCGATATATCGTATTCACCTGAGAAGGGCATAAAAATGACATCAACCCGTTACCCTCAACGTGTCCGCAATGACCTGCGCTTTCGCGAGCTGAACGTGCTCCGCGTCGAGCGCGTCAGCGCTGGCTTCCAGCGCGTTGTCCTCGGCGGTGAGGCGCTGGAAGGCTTTAGCTCCCGCGGTTTCGACGACCATACCAAGGTCTTTTTCCCTGCGCCGGGCGCGACCTTTGTTCCGCCCGTTGTCACCGATGAAGGCATCGAGTGGGGCGATGGCGTGCGCCCGCAGGCGCGTGACTATACACCCCTGTTCGATGAGGAGAATAATGAGCTGGTGCTGGATTTCTTCGTTCATGATGGCGGCGTTGCCAGCAGCTGGGCGGTCGCAGCCAAACCTGGCGACAAACTCACTATCGGTGGGCCGCGCGGATCGCTGGTGGTGCCGGAAGATTACGCCTGGCAGCTGTACGTGTGCGATGAGTCCGGGATGCCCGCGCTGCGCCGCCGTTTAGAAGGCATCGCAAAACTGCCGGTACGCCCGGACGTTCATGCGGTCGTGACCGTGGGGGACGGATCTTATAAGGACTATCTGGCGCACCTGAGTGAATTCAACATCACCTGGATTGTGGGCCACAACCCGCAGGCGGTGGCCGATCGTTTGGCGACGCTGGCCGTGCCCGAAGAGGATTACTTTATCTGGCTGACCGGGGAAGGGAAGGTGGTGAAAAACCTGAGCCGCCAGTTTGAAACCGACGCGATTGACCAACAGCTGGTGCGTGCCAGCGCATACTGGCACGCTAAATAGTCAGGCTGCGGACTCCAGCTGCGCTTCGCTCACCTGATGTTCGAGCGAGGCGCGGACCTCATGCAGCGCCTTCTCCTGCTGGGCAAAGTAGGCTTCCATATTGTTCAGCGACGACACCAGCAGCCAGGATTCTTCTTTCTCCAGTTCCGCCAGCTCGTTCACTAAGGTGTCGATTTGCTCGCGCACCTGCGCCATTTTTTTGCGGATACGCTCCAGATCGTTCAGCCTGTCGCTCGCCATCATTGGCTCAAAGCCCTGCTGCAGGCGCGCCACCAGTGAACGGATCGCTTTCACATCCCCGCGCTGTTTGGCCTGGTTAAGCTGCACCATCATGGTGTTAGCTTCTTCTTTCAGATCGTCTGCCACCAGATCCGGGTGGCAGAGCTTGCTCGCCTGACGCCACAGGCGTTTCAGCTCGTTCCGATCCTCTTCCGAGAGATCTTTCCCTTTGCGCAGACGCACTTCGGCATCGTGATGCTGCTCGCGATACTTCTCGTACTCTTCGTTAGCCTCATCGCGCGCCTGGCGCGCGGGCTCTTCTTCACGCGTTAAGCCGCTCTCCAGTTCCAGCGCTTCGGCCAGAAGATTGGCAATCAGGTTGCTTTGCTGCTGCAGCTGTTTACGCGCTTCGGCAGCCTGTACGGAATCGGCCGGGAGATCGCGCCAGCGCTGGGTGAGCGTTGCCAGCACCTCCACGGCCTGCGCCATATAGCGCTGACAGCGGCGATAATCTTCTTCGCGACGACGCGCCTCCGCCTGCTGACGACGCAGGTTTAACTCCGCCAGCGTTTTACGCAGGGCGAGGATCTGCTGCATCAGCGGCCCGAGACGGGAGAAATAGAGATCGTTGAACTCATCAAGCTGCTGCACGCGGGCGTTGCGGCGGTCAATCAGATCGCGCAGACGCTCTTCCAGCGCCTTCAGCTCCAGCTTGCTGGCGGCCACCTGCGGGTCACGCCACGGGGCCACGGCGCGCTGGCCCTGCAGCCACGCGGTGATGGCCCTGATGGCTGCGGTGTAGTTCTTATTCTCAAGCGCCACGACGATTGCCTGTAGCTCCTCGTCAAACGCTTCATTTTTCAGCCGCGTCAGCTGGCTCTGGATGATGTCGTCATCTTCCAGTTCGATGGCATTTTTTATGATTTCTAGCCGTTTGATCGGTGTGCTCATGATGCCTTTCGCTTTGGCGCTTAAGTATTTGAGTTAAGGTTAGTTGTTGTAAAAGCTACAGGAAATAATACACACGGATGATGATCGGCGCGACAGGGGATTTCTTTAATCTTGCTTCAGATATACCCCTACAAAATCTGAAAATGCGCCAGAAATATCCTTATTCTCTTTGTTGATATTTACACTATTTACTTTTTGAAATAAGTTGCTCGTTTTTTAACAGTCAAGTTTGAAAACGGACTTTAAGCGGAGAGTAAAGAGTGTTAGGGAAAACATCAGCATGCGCGCTGTTGGCGGCCATCCTGTTACTGGCGCCAGGGATCGCACTCGCCGCCCCGTTGTCACCGACTGACCGTAATACCATCCAGCAGCAACAGCAGCAGCTGCTGGATGAGAGCCAGCGTCAGCGTGAATCGCTGGAGCGCAGCGTGGTGGTACCGCGTCCCGTTCAGCCCGACAGTACCGCGACGCCACAAGGCCCCTGTTTTGCTATCTCGCGCATCGAACTGACGGGTGCCAACCTTCTGTCTCCGTTAGCTAAAGAACGGCTGGTTGCGCCGTGGCTGAATCAGTGCCTTGATATTGCTGGCTTAAATACCCTGACTAACACCGTTTCCGACTGGTACATCAGCCGGGGTTATATCACCAGCCGCGCGTTTTTAACCGAGCAGGATCTCTCCGGCGGCGTACTCCATCTTGCTGTGCTGGAAGGAAAGCTTCAGCACATTCGCCTCGAAGGTGTACCGGACCGCACATTGAAAATGACCTTCCCCGGGCTTGAGGGGAAGATCCTTAATCTGCGCGATATCGAACAGGGCATGGAACAGCTCAACCGGGTACGTCAGCGGCCCGTTGAGATTGAAATTTTGCCCGGCGACAGGCAGGGCTACTCGGTGGTTAATCTGACCGCCACGCCAGAGTTCCCCCTTAGCGGCTCCGTCAGTTTTGATAACAGCGGACAAAAGAGCACCGGGACCGGGCAACTTAGTGGCGCGTTGTACGGAAATAACCTGCTGGGTCTGGCGGATAAGTGGTTTATCAGCGGCGGGCGCAGCAGTGATTTTTCCAACAGCAAGGATGCTCAAAATTTTGCAGCAGGCGTCAGCATCCCTTACGGCTACGCACTGCTGGACTACAGCTACAGCTGGAGCAACTACCTCAGCACTATCGATAATAACGGCTACCTCTGGCGGTCGACGGGGGATACCGAAACACACCGTTTGACGGGCTCCTGGGTATTGTTCCGCAATGGCAATATCAAAACCGGTCTGTCGGCGGGCATCACTCACCGCATTAACCGGAACTATCTCGATGATGTTTTGCTGGCCACCAGCAGCCGCAAACTCTCCAGTGTTTCATTGGGCATTAACCACACGCAAAAAATCGCCTCGGGCGTGGCGACCCTGAACCCAACCTTTACGCAGGGCGTGCCGTGGTTGGGGGCAGAAGACGATAACGACAAACAGGGTGATGTGCCAAAAGCCGAATTCCGCAAATGGAGCCTGAACGGCAGCTTTCAGCGTCCCGTGGCGGACAAACTCTGGTGGCTCACCAGCGTCTATTTTCAGTGGTCGCCGGACAGGTTGTACGGCAGCGAGCGTCTGACGCTGGGCGGCGAAACGTCCGTTCGGGGCTTTAAGGAGCAGTACATCTCCGGGGATAACGGCGGCTACTGGCGAAACGAGCTGAACTGGTCGCTCTTTACGCTGCCGTGGGTCGGCGATGTTGGCTTACTTGCCGCAATTGACGGCGGCTGGCTGAAGAAGGACGGCCAGGATCGTTACGCCTCCGGCACGCTGTGGGGAACCGCGTTGGGGCTTACCGCGACGAATCGCGGGTACTCCAGCCAGTTTACCGTCGGCACACCGGTGGACTATCCGGACTGGCTGGCACCGGATCACCTCGTGATCTATTACCGTTTTTCAGTGGCTTTTTAAGGGACAGGGATGATGGAAAAGGATCAGGTTCGTTTTTCACAGCGTGCGCTTAGCGCGTTACTGAGCGTATTACTGGCAACCCAGCCGCTGCTGCCTGCGGTAGCCGCCACGATCGCCCCGTCCGGAAATACGCAGATGGATAAGGCGGCCAACGGTGTTCCGGTCGTGAACATTGCCACGCCGAATCAGTCCGGTATTTCCCATAATAAATACCATGATTACAACGTCGGCAAAGAAGGGCTGATCCTGAATAACGCCACGGGACAGCTGAACCAGACCCAGCTTGGCGGGATTATCCAAAACAACCCCAACCTGAAAGCCGGACAGGAAGCCAAAGGGATCATCAACGAAGTCACCGGCGCGAACCGCTCACATTTACAGGGCTACACCGAAGTGGCGGGCAAGGCGGCAAACGTTATTGTGGCGAACCCCTACGGTATCACCTGTAACGGCTGCGGATTTATTAATACGCCGAATGCGACGCTCACCACGGGGAAACCGGTGCTCGACGCCAGCGGTAAGCTGCAATCGCTTGATGTGACTAAAGGTGCGGTCACCATTGAGGGCGCCGGGCTGGATGGCAGCCAGAGTGATGCCGTATCGATTATTTCCCGCGCGACCGAGATCAATGCCCAACTGCATGCGAAAGAGATACGTGTGGTCGCCGGGGCGAACCGCGTCGCGGCGGACGGCAGCGTCAGCGCGTTGAAAGGGGAAGGTGACGCGCCGAAGGTGGCGGTAGACACGGGTGCGCTGGGCGGGATGTACGCCAACCGTATTCGTCTGGTGTCCAGCGAAACAGGGCTGGGGGTAAACCTGGGGGATCTTAACGCGCGTCAGGGCGATATTACGCTCAGCAGCGCGGGGAAAGTGGTGCTGAAAAACACGCTTGCCAGCGGCAGCACCCGCGTTTCTGCGAAAGAGGTGACGTTAACCGGCGACCATAAAGCAGGGGGTAACCTCACTGTCTCCGGGCAGAGCGCCCTGACGCTCGACCAGGCCCATATCGCCGCCGAGAAAAATCTTCTGTTAGCGACCAACGGTACCCTCACGCAAAACGGCGGCGCGTTCACTGCGGGAACCGACACCACGTTGACGGCAAACGCCCTCACCCAGAGTGCGGATGCCCAGGCCGGTGCCGGTCGTAACCTTGCCGTGAACGTGGCAGAAAACGCGGCGCTTAAGGGGAAAAACATCGCCGGGCAGGATGCCACGGTTAACGCGAAAACGCTGGAGACCGGGACACAGCTGACCGCATCACGCCATATTTCGCTGGAGGCGTCGCAGCGTGCCGCGCTTAACGGCTCTGTCGTCGCGGGTCAGCAACTGTCGGTGAAAGGCGGTGAGCTGACGCAGCGCGGAAGCGTCAGCGCCTCAGATATCTCGCTCAGCGGTCAGGCGCTGACTCAGGAGAGCAGCAGCAGAACCAGTGCCAGCGGGAATATCGCGCTCTCCACGTCAGGGAACACCCTGCTGAAAGGCAGTACCATTGCCGGAAAATCTCTTGCCATAAACACGGGGAACCTGATCAACAGCGGGACGCTGTCCGCAGGGACGGATGCCACGCTGAAGACCGGGACATTCAGCAATACCGGCACCGTTCAGGGCAACAGCCTGAACGTTTCAGGGACCGACATCACCAGTTCCGGCACCCTGAAAAGCGCCTCCACGCTGGGTATCAACGCGCGCAACGCCACGCTGTCTGGTGACACCGGCGCGAAAGGTAAAACGACCGTTATCGCGAGCGGTAAGCTGGATAACAGCGGCGCGCTCGTCAGCGATGACACGCTGACGCTGAAGGCTGCACAGGTGACAAACAGCGGCACGCTTTCCGGTGCCCGAGGGCTTGCTGGCTCAGCAGACGCGTTCATCACCACCGAAAAGTCAGTGACCCACAGCGATGGCGATCTGGCGCTGAACAATACGGCTACCGCCCTTGCAGGCGAAACCAGCGCGGGCGGCTCCGTGAGCATTCGGGGTCAAAGCCTGACGACCACGGCAACGGCACAGACGCAGGGTAACAGCGTCAGCATGGACGTACAGAATGCGCAGCTTGATGGGACGCAGGCTGCGAAAGATGGGCTTATCCTGAACGCCACTGACGCTCTCAGTCACGGGGGGAAATCTTCTGCGTCAGCCCTGAAGATTGAAACCACGAATCTCAATAACAGGGGGACGCTGACGGCGTCTTCGCTCGCCATCAGCAGTCCTGCGGTCATTAACAGTGGTTTGATCCACGCGGGGCAGACGCTGTCACTGGTTACCCGTCTGCTGGATAACCGCAGCAGCGGCGTGCTGTACAGCCCGGCGGCACTCACCCTTTCAGTTTCTGACGTGAAAAACAGCGGCATTATCACCAGCGATGCCGGGCTGTCCCTTTCCGGTTCGCGCCTGTCCAACCGCGGTGAGCTGAGTGGCGCGTCACTCCTTGTTGATTACGATACGCTGAATAACAGCGCGGGAGGCCTGCTGCTGGCGCAGGGGGCAAACCGCATCACGGCACAATCGGTGTCCAGCACGGGCAGTATCGTGGGGAACACGCTGACGCTGAATGCCGATCGCCTCGACAGTCGCGGTCTCTTGCAGGGGGATACCGCGTTATCCGTGACCGCCGGAGTGCTGGATTTAGCGGCAGGCTCGCGCACGCTTACGGGCGGGAACCTCACCTTTTCAGGCACCACGCTGACCACCGCTGGCCAGCTGCAGGGGCAGAACGTCAGTCTTCGCGGCCGCGACTGGAATAACAGCGGAAGCTCGCTGGCGACCGGCTCCTTTAATGCCTTCACCACCGGGACATTCAGCAATACCGGTGAACTGATGAGCCAGGGCGACATCACGCTGAATGCGGGCAATACCGTTAACAACGGCAATCTGTTATCGGCTGGCACGCTCTCGCTCACGGGGAATACGCTGCGCAACAGCGGAGCGGTTCAGGGGAACCGTGTCACCGCGCATCAGGACAGTATCACGAACAGCGGCACGCTCACCGGGATCGCTGCGCTGACGCTGGCTGCTCGTCTGGAGATGGCTGCACCGCTCCTCTCGCTGGTGAATGAAGCATCGGGATCGCTGCTGACGGCGGGTGAGTTGACGGTGACGGCCGGTGACCTCAGTAACGCCGGGCAATGGCAGGGTAAACGGGTACTTATTCATGCGCAGGCGCTTACGAACGGCGGTGCGATCCAGGCGGCAGATGTACTGGATGCGCAGATCGACACAAATCTTATCAGTACGACGGGCAGCAAAATCACCTCAAACGGAGAACTGGCGCTCTCAGCACTGACGCTTGCAAACAGCGGGCAGTGGATAGCCAAGGATCTGACGCTGAAGGCGAATACGCTGACAAACAGCGGTGAAATCACCGGGGTTGATGCGCTTTCCGTCGCGCTGAACCAGACGCTGACCAACCAGGCAGGCGGGAAATTACTCACGGCTGGCGTCCTGTCGATGAATGCCGGTAATGCGACGAACGCCGGACAGATTCAGGGTAAAACGACCGCAATCACAGCCGGGCAACTGATCAACAGCGGACGGCTTCAGGGTGAAGCGCTGACGCTGGATGTTTCCGGAGCGCTGAACAATACCGCTGGTGGTGTTTTGTTGAGCCAGAACGCGCTGAAGGCGTCGTCCGCCACGCTGAATAATCAGGGGACGGTGCAGGGCGGCGGTGAATCCACGGTGAAAGCCACCACCCGTTTACAGAATGACGGCAAAATTCTCTCCGGTGGAAAGCTCACGCTGACCGCGCCAGAGCTGGCAAACGGTAGCGGCGGGCTGGTTCAGGCCGTCACGCTGCTGCTGGATGTGGTGAACGCCGTGAATGGCGGAAATGTCCTGGCGACGGGCAGCGCTGAGCTGCGTGGCAGCTCGCTCGATAACCGCGGCACGCTTCAGGGTGCGGATTTGGGGGTGAAATACCGGAACATCACCAACAGCGGCACGGTGCTGGGTACGGCCTCGCTGACGGTAGCGGGTGACGCTCTCACCGATACCGTCAGCGGTAAACTCTACAGCGGGGGCAACCTGCTGCTCGATGTCGCCAACTTCAGCGGTCATGGTCAGGTGGTTTCCCTGGGCGACGCGACGCTGAAGCTGGTTAATGCGCTTGTTAACACCGGTACGCTGGCCGCAGGTAAAACGCTGTCGGTCTCCTCGCAAAACGCCATCACCAACAGCGGCGTTATCCAGGGCAATGCCATCGCCCTCAGCGCGGGCGGAGCATTCACCAACAGCGGTGCGCTCACCACCGGTAACGGCAGCAGCACGTTCAGCGCGCAGAGCCTGTTGCTGAATGCGTCCGGCTCGCTTCAGGCGGGCGGAGACGTGCAGCTTACCTCGCGGGAAAATATCACCATCAACGGCTTCACCGGTACCGCGGGCAGCCTGACGATGACGGCTGCAGGTACGCTGCTTAATACAGCGCTGATTTATGCGGGCAATAATCTCTCCCTGTTTGCTGCGCGTATTCACAATATTTACGGCGACATTCTTGCTGATAACAGCCTCTGGATGCAGAGGAATGCTGTCGGTGAGGCAAATGAAGAAGTGATTAACCGCTCCGGTACGATTGAGACCACACGCGGCGATATCACCGTGAATACCCGCCATTTGCTCAATGAAGCCGATGGGCTGACTGTCAGCCAGTCAGAACGGGAATACCCTGATGCCATTCCTGCCGCAGATGAACACTACATCAGTTATGACCTCAACGGCAGACCTTCGGATTTTGTCCTCTTGCTTGAAGACTGGAAAAACGATGGCAGTAAGGTTGTTTTTGACAGGTATGAGCGTTGCGCCGGAAGTGGTGCAAATGGCAGTGGACAGTGCAGTGACAGGGTTGATTACCGCCTCACAGGGGAAGATATCCGGCAATTCCTGCTGAGTGAGTCCGTTGTGTCCGTATCAGCCACCGGCAGTTCCGCCCGAATGGCTGCCGGACGCGACATCATAATCAATGCAGGGACGCTGGATAACCGTGCTAGCCATATTCTTGCGGGACGTAACGCCGTTCTTACGGGAGGGACGCTGAATAACCTCTCTGCCGAAGGTGGACGTCGCGTTACCTACGTTCAGGCTGAATATCGTTGTGAGTGGTTTTATCAGGACTGCAACGACAGCAAATGGCAACCTCTGACGCACTATGCAGACGGAAGTTGGGGCTGGTTTGATGAGGACTATGGCTGGTATGGCTGGGTGCCTTATCTCCTCGGTGAACGGACGACAGAATTTGTGGCCGATGGCGGAGTATACCGCTCGGTTATCAGTGCTGGCGGTAACGTCAGTGCGAACTTTAAGAGTGACATCAGCAATACCAACGTCACTGCCAACGCGGGGGGATTCAATAACACTATTCATGCCCCAACGCTGAATACACTTACGCCTAAAGCTATCGGTGAGGGGTTGAACAGTGAGGCATTGACTCCAGGTAGCAGCACAAACATGAGTGCCCCCGACCTTCTGGATAATCTCACCGACGCCCTGAAAGACATCGTCGGCGGTTCATCCCTTTCCGACCAGAACGGCAGCAGCGGTAACTATCCGCTGCCGTCCGGTGATAACGGTTACTTTGTGCCATCTACCGACCCCGATAGCCCGTATCTGATAACGGTGAACCCTAAGCTTGATGGCCTCGGGAAGGTGGATAACAGCCTGTTTGATGGACTCTATGGCATGCTCGGCATCAAGCCTGGCGATGCACCGCGTGAGACCAACAGTGCCTACACCGATCGGAACCAGTTCCTCGGCTCGGCGTACTTCCTCGACCGTCTGGGGTTGAACCCGGATCGCGATTACCGTTTCCTCGGCGACGCGGCATTCGATACCCGTTATGTCAGCAACGCCATTCTGAACCAGACCGGCAGCCGGTATATCAACGGCATCGGTTCCGACCTCGATCAGATGCGCTATCTGATGGACAGCGCCGCCACGCAGCAGCAGGCGCTGGGCCTGAAATTTGGCGTGGCGCTGACGGCCGCGCAGGTTGCCGCGCTTGACCACAGCCTGCTGTGGTGGGAAGCGGCGACCATTAACGGCCAGACGGTGATGGTCCCGAAAGTTTATCTGTCACCGAAGGATGTCACCGTTCACAGCGGCAGCGTGATCGGCGGTAATAACGTGCAGCTGGCGGGCGGCAACGTCACCAACAGCGGCAGCACCATCACGGCGCAGAATGTCCTGTCCATCGACAGCAGCAACAGCATCAGCAACCTCAACGCCGGGCTCATCAGCGCGGGCGGCGGGCTGAACCTGAGCGCGCTGGGGGATATCAACAACATCGGCTCCGCCATCAGCGGTAAAACCGTCGGGCTTGAGAGCCTTACCGGCAGTATCAACAATGTCACCCGTACCCAGCGGTGGAATGTTGATGCGGGGAACGTGCATGTTGGCGGTACGGATGTGGGCACGACGGCGTCCATCACCGCGATAGACGGGCTGGTGATGCGCGCCGGACAGGATATCAACGTGACGGGCGCAAACGTGTCGGCGGGCGGTAGCCTGGGCATGGCGGCAGGGAACGATATCATCATCACCGCCAACGAGATGGCGACGAGCGAGGGACGTTCCGGGCGCAACCGCACGACAACAGAGACGGCGTCCGTCACGCATCAGGGCAGCACTTTGACCGCAGGCGGCGACCTCACCCTGCAGGCGGGTAACGACTTGAATGCCCGCGCGGCGGCGATGGCCGCAGAGGGTGATGTGGGCATTCAGGCCGGACGCGACGTGAACCTGCTGGCGGAAGCCACCACCACGCGCAGCAGCCAGGGCGGTAAGAAAACCGTTATCGATGAGTCCGTACGCCAGCAGGGCACGGCAATCGCCAGCGGCGGTAACACGGTCATTCTTGCCGGGCGGGACGTGACCGCACAGGCGGCAGAGGTGACGGCGCAGGGTGATATCGGCGTGGCGGCAGGTCGCGACGTGAACCTGACCACGGCGACGGAGAGTGACTACCACTTTAAGGAAGAAACCAAAACCAAAAAAGGGTTCCTCAGCAAAAAGACCACCCACACCATTGAGGAAGACAGCGCGACGCGGGAGAAGGGCTCGCTGCTGAGTGGCGACAACGTGACGGTGTCGGCAGGGAACAACCTGCTGGTTAAAGGTTCGGCGGTCGCCGGAGACGGTGACGTTGCCCTGTCCGCAGGTAATAACGTGGACATCGTGGCGGCCACCAACACCGACACCTCATGGCGCTTTAAGGAGACCAAAAAGTCCGGCCTGATGGGCACGGGCGGTATCGGCTTCACCATCGGCAGCAGCAAAACCACCCACGACCTGCGGGAGCAGGGCACGACCCAGAGTGAAAGCTTCAGCACGGTCGGCTCGACGGGCGGCAGCGTCAGCATCACGGCGGGCAAACAGGCACATATCGGCGGGGCGGATATCATCGCGCAGAAGGATATCCATCTTACCGGCGACAGCGTGGTGATTGAGCCGGGGCACGACAAACGTACTCGCGATGAGAGGTTCGAGCAGAAGAGCAGCGGGCTGACGGTGGCGCTGTCGGGGGCGGCGGGGAGCGCGGTGAATAACGCGGTCACCACGGAGCAGAGCGCGAAGCAGAGCAGCGACTCGCGCCTTGCCGCGCTTCAGGGCACGCAGGCGGCGCTTTCCGGCGTGCAGGCGGGTCAGGCCGTGGCGCTGGATCAGGCGAAGGGCAGTTCTGACAAACGCAATAACAATACGGTCGGCGTAAGCGCGTCGCTGGGGTCGCAGTCGTCCAAATCCTCCTCACACAGTGAGAGCGAGACGACGACGGGCAGCACGCTGAGCGCGGGGAATAACGTCACCATCAAGTCCACCGGAAGCGACATCACCGTGGTGGGGAGCCAGATTAAGGCCGGGAAAGACGTGACGCTTGACGCAGCGCGGGACGTCAACCTGATTGCCTCGCAGGACACGCAGCAGACGACGGGTAAAAACAGCAGCAGTGGTGGCAGTCTTGGCGTTGGGGTGGGTGTCGGCTCCGGCGGTGCGGGCATCAGCATCTCGGCGAACGCCAACAGCAGCAAAGGGCATGAGAAGGGCAACGGCGTCTGGCAGAACGAGACCACGGTGGATGCGGGTAACCGCGTGACCATCACCACCGGGCGCGACGCGACGATTGCCGGGGTGCAGGTGAGCGGCGACGCCGTGCTGGCGGATATCGGGCGTGACCTGACGATAGCCAGCACGCAGGACAGCGACCACTACAACAGCAAGCAGAACAGCGTCAGCGGCGGTGTGGGTTACACCTTTGGTGCCGGCACGGCTTCGGGCAGCATCAACGTCAGTCGCGATAAAATGACCAGCGACTACGACTCGGTGCTGGAGCAGAGCGGGATGTTCGCCGGCAGCGGCGGGTTTGACGTGACGGTGGGCAACCACACGCAGCTCGACGGCGGGGTGATTGCCTCGACGGCGACGGCGGATAAAAACCGCCTCGATACCGGGACGCTGGGCTTCAGCGATATCCACAATCAGGCGGACTTTAAGGCCGAACATCAGGGCGCGGGCATCAGCTCGGGCGGCAGCATCGGCGAACAGTTTGCCGGGAATATGGCGAACGGACTGCTGGCCGGGGGCGGTCACAGCGGACACGCGGAAGGGACGACGCAGGCGGCGGTGAGCGAGGGCAACCTCATCATCCGCGACAAGGAGAGCCAGAAGCAGGATGTGGCTGACCTGAGCCGCGATGCGGAGCACGCGAACGGCAGCATCAGCCCGATATTTGACAAGGAGAAGGAACAGCAGCGCCTGCAGGAAGTGCAGCTGATTGGTGAGATTGGCTCGCAGGCGGTAGATATTGCGAACACTTATGGCGAGACGGAAGGGCTGAAGGCGGCGCGGGATGAACTGGCGAAAGAGGGCGTGACTGAGCCGGGAGCGGATGCCAGCGACTCACTGAAAAAGGCCTATCAGGATGCCCTGCGCGGGACCGATGCGTACAAAACCACGACGGCAAAATACGGCACGGGCAGCGACCTGCAGCGGGGTATCCAGGCGGTGACGGCAGCGCTTCAGGGGCTGGCGGGTAGTGACCTTACGGCAGCGCTGGCGGGGGCCTCGGCACCGGAGCTGGCAAACTATATCGGACATGGTTCTGGACTGAGCGATGAGGCTGCGGTGGTGGCGCATGCTATCCTGGGTGGTGCGGTTGCGGCGCTGCAGGGGAACAGTGCCGCAGCGGGTGCTGCAGGGGCGGCGACCGGTGAGCTTGCGGCGAAGGCGATAGCGGGTATGCTGTACCCTGACGTCAAAGATTTGTCGACGCTGAGCGAGGAGCAGAAGCAGACGGTCAGCGCGCTGGCAACGATATCGGCCGGGATGGCTGGCGGGCTGGCGGGAGACAGTGCGGGGTCAGCGGTTGCCGGGGGGCAGGCCGGGAAGAATGCGGCTGAGAATAACTCGCTGAGTAAGAACAAGCCGCCGGTCAATATCTTTGACATCAACCAGTTGAAACCAAATGCGCTGGATGCTGACGGGGATCCGCTTAAGGGCGGTGGTGGAAATTCGGGAAGCGCTTATAACCCGACTGGAAGAAGCGGTAATCCTATGAATACAAAAGGCTCTAATTCACCAGCGGTAATTGGTGAACGAACCTATTCAGCTCACGCAGTTGATCGTATGCAAGGGCGCGGTGTACCACCTTCTGCTGTAGAAAACACAATCAAGGCTGGAGTAACCTACCCAACAAATTCTGGAACTACAGGTTATTATGATTCGACCAACAATCTCCGTGTGATCATTAACTCTAAAACAGGCGATGTTGTAACAGTAATACCCGGAGCACCAACAAAATGAGTAATCGAATATTATATGAGCAGATTAGAGCTGTTTTACTAAACGAATGGGATCCTATAGGGATCAACGGTCTAATTGAAGCTAATGATGAATATGACGCATATGTACAGCCTATCTGCGAGTTAATATGCTCAGGAAAGGGCGTTGACGATATTTATTACTATCTACACTGGGTTGCTACTGAGTATATGTGCTTGGATGGCGATAGTGATTTGGATCGTAGGGTTGCCGAAAAGCTATTTTATTTACCAAAAACTCATTAGAAAGGAAGATCCCGGCCCCAGTTCCTGGATCTTTTGATCGTCAGTCTTTAACCGGCTCGATCACCAGTCTTCCCTGCTCAACGCTGACCGTGACCGGCGTGTCGGTGCTGAATCCTGCTTCTTCCAGCAAGTTGCCATTCAGGCGCAGGCTGGGGCTACGGGAATACCAGGTGGCGGTGTAGTTGTTGTGATAAAAATGCCGGATGCTGACATAACCGATTTTCATCCCCTTCTGTGCTCCAGGCGGACTTTAAGACGGAGCACCAGGGCGCTGGCATCAGTTCGGGCGGCAGCATCGGCGGGCAGTTTGCCGGGAACATGGAGAATGCCCTGCTGGCCGGAGGCGGCAACAGCGGTCATGCGGAAGGGACGACGCAGGCGGCGGTGAGCGAGGGCAGCCTCATCATCCGCGATAAGGAGAACCAGAAGCAGGATGTAGCTGACCTGAGCCGCGATGCAGAGCATGCGAACGGCAGCATCAGCCCGATATTTGACAAGGAGAAGGAGCAGCAGCGCCTGCAGGAAGTGCAGCTGATAGGTGAGATTGGCTCGCAGGCGGCGGATGTTGCACGTACTCAGGGCGAGATAAATGAGCTGAATACGGCCAGGGAAGAACTGGCGAAAGAGGGCGTGACTGAGCCGGGAGCGGATGCCAGCGACGCACTGAAAAAGGCCTATCAGGATGCGCTGCGCGGGACCGATGCGTACAAAACCACGACGGCGAAATACGGCACAGGCAGCGACCTGCAGCGGGGTATCCAGGCGGCGACGGCCGCGCTTCAGGGGCTGGCGGGCAGCGACCTGACGGCAGCACTGGCGGGGGCATCGGCGCCGGAGCTGGCAAACTATATCGGACATGGTTCCGGGCTGAGCGATGAGGCTGCGGTGGTGGCGCACGCGATACTGGGTGGCGCGGTTGCGGCGCTGCAGGGGAACAGTGCCGCAGCGGGGGCGGCCGGAGCGGCGACCGGTGAGCTTGCGGCTAAGGCGATAGCGGGTATGCTGTACCCTGACGTCAAAGATTTATCGAAGCTGAGCGAAGAGCAGAAACAGACGGTCAGTGCGCTGGCAACGATATCGGCCGGGATGGCAGGTGGGCTTGCCGGAGACAGTACGGGATCGACGGTGGCCGGGGGGCAGGCCGGGAAGAACTCGGTTGAGAATAATGCGCTGGGTGATAAGGATAAGAAGCTTCCGATAATAGATATCCGTCCGGGCTGGCTGAAACCGGGGGTTCTGGATGGGGATGGAGAGCCTCTTGGCGCAGGTGGTGGGATAGCTAAAGGTGGAAACCGTGCTGTTAGTTCCCTGGAAGGGGCGAAACTAAAAGAATACTATCGACAGGCTGAGAAATATGGGCAGGCTGGAGTTAAGGAGTTGGAGAATGGAAATTATCGCTTTTATGGTGATATGACGCCTTCCAGAACAACTGGAGAAATGGCAGGGGCCAGACTGGTTAGAGAGTGGGATCCAAAAACAGGCCAAACCAGAACCTGGTATGAAACACTCGATCATGCTGGAAATATTCGTAGTGTGGCTCCGAAACCTGTTACCAATGATAAGAACCACCATATTTTTGATGCTGATGGTAATTATCAAGGAAGGAGATAAGTATGAACGCATTTCCATCGCGTTATGAAATTGCTAGCGTAATTAATAAGTTAAAATCGGGTGCGCTAGACAGAACCAATGTTGCTCAATGGGCTTTTTCAATTATTGATGCGGATGATATTCGAATCACAGATCAAGTTGCCTGGAAAGTGATTCAAAGCTTAGGTGCTGTCGATCTTCCTTCCTCAGATCGAGATTACTTGTATGGTATTGATGATTTTGATGATTGGTTGCGATTATTAGAATCATGATGTTAGAGATCCCGACCACCGAGCCGGGATCTTGTTTTTAATCGTCAGGCTTACCAACAATGTCCGTTCCCGTGCTTAATTATTGGCAGATAGCCGGTGTTGTTACGTGCTCCCGGAAATCATCCTGCTACAGGTGTCAATGGTACACATGGTGAAACATATGTACCACCAGAGCAGACTCTATGCTGCCAAAAAGGTAAGAGCAAAATGATTACTGATGTTGAGCTTCATGAATTTGAACAATCCATATTTACCGGGGTAACGGTGGGTGTGGGATCTTTAGTTTTGCTGTTTTCATCAGGCGCTAGAGTAATGATCCAGTGCCCATTTCAGTGTTGGGAAAAAGATCGTTTGCTTACAGGGCATGGTGAGGACTTATCAACCAGTAAGTTTTTATTTCCCTTGCTTAACCAGGTAGTCAGGAGGTGTTCTGTTCTTGATGGTGAAATATTGAGTCTATTTTTCGATAATGAAAAATATATAAATATCTATCCTGAAAATAACGGATTTGAGTCTTATGTTATTACTACCAGTCACGGAGATTATCCGGTAATTATTTACTGATAGTGATCCCGGTACTTACGCCGGGATCTTCTTTTAAACGTCACTTACTCTCGCTTAATCACCGGCACATCACCCAAATCATTCAGCGCTCCAGGAAATGTCTTCAACCACTGCGCCACTTTCTTTTTATTGATATTCACCACACTCATGCCTTCAAGGCATCCCCATAACTCACGCGTATGTTGCGGCGTAATGACAATACAATCCTTCATGACCCGGATTTTGACTGGCATGCCGTTGATAAAACCTGCATTTGCGAGCCATTTTCCACTAAGGGGAAGGTATCTACAGTCCACCCGTGAATAAAGCTCACAACAGGCAGAACTGTCTTCCTGCGTTTCCGCACGAGGATGAAAAGGGGCAGCATCAGTCCGGTTGCCGTGCGAACGGCAGATATCATTTTTGCGTATCAGATCGCGGACTAAATAAAATTCAGTAGATGATAAAAAGTTAATTATGGAGAATTCGAGGCAGCTTCAGGAAATTTAATTGTCTACCGTCGCCTTACTCGATAAATATCAATAACACCCATTTCGTACTGTCCATCTATCCTGGCAGTGCTACCTTATCACCGTTAATCGAATCTTGTAACTGATTGAAATAGCAATAAACAGAGTAAAAAATGAGACAAATCCCTACGTAAAATTACCAGGTAAAACGCGTATTCATCCTAATAGTTTGCCCTTTCGGGACTGTCTATGATTCGTCTCACTGAGTGTGTTTTCCTGGCATCGGCGAACGAGGGTTCGACGAGCGGAATAATTTTCCAACGGAGTGAAGATGAATATGAAAGCGATTTTAGTAGCCCTGCCGATCGCAGCAATCCCGGTTACCGTTATGGCGGCAAATACTGAAGCAGGCTATTACGGTTCTGCAAAATACCTGCAGATCGAGCAGCGAGCGAAAGAGATGGATACCAGCGCTCGCCCGGGTGTCGGGCAGTTCACCGGCGGTAAAGAAAAAGAGCATTTTGGCGGAGCGGCGATTGCTGCGGGCTATCAGTTTGGTAACGGCTGGCGCACCGAAGGTGAGTACACCTTTAAGCAGAAAACTGAATACACCAGCGGCTCCAGCACATTCGCTAATAGCTATAACCATCTCCAGACCGAAACTGAGCTTCTGATGCTCAACGTGTATCGCGATTATGAGCTGGGTTACGGTGTTTCCGTGTACGGTACCGCAGGGCTCGGCGTGAGTAAGATCAAAGCGGGCGGCTGGCAGGGCAACGCCGGACGTGAATACGCCTCAACGACACAAAGCAACCTGACCTACGCGTTAGGCGCGGGCGTCAGCTATATGCCGGTTGAGCGTCTGTATGTTGATTTGGGCTACCGCTATATCGATATGGGCAAGATCGAAAGCGGATATAATAACTTCACTAATGCGCGTGGCTTAAAAGACGAACAGATGAAAGCACACATCGTCTCTAATGAATTTACCCTTGGCATGCGTTATGTCTTTTAACCTGTTGTAAGCGTCACTGCCTTAAAAACAGGGCCAACGCCGCGGGAGTGCGGGGTTGGCTTTTTTTCTTGCGTGCAAATACCTGCACGCCCTCAGTTAACCTCGCTGTAAATCCCCACCACGCGACCCACCGTTTTGATCTCGTCGATACCGCATTCAAAGGGAACCTTGCCCCCCGCCACGTGGAGCTTTTTACCCGGCAGCAGCGTTAAGTCGCGGATGCTGGTGGTGCCTTCAATCTCAACCAGCCACAGACCGTCGGTTAACGACGCCTCTTTCTCGATAAAGTGCAGCTTGCCCTCCGCCCGGACGGCGATGCCGCGCGCCAGCGGTTTGCTAAAGACAGCAGAATCGATACTCAAAATAGTATTTTCTTCCAATCTTCCATCACTAAGGGTGAACGTGGAAACCGAAACGGGATCTCCCGGCGCGGGGTTACCTTCAAACTGCGCACCTTGCCCGGTCATTAGCCAGCGAAGGCTGGCACCGGTGTCCAGTGCACACTGAACCGCAAAGTCGTAAGAGACGGTACCGCGCGCGTAGCGGTTCTGAAGCGAGCTGGCGGCGATATTAAAGTGCCGGGCCAGCTGGATTTTCTGCGTGAAACCATATACCTGACAGATTCTATCGAGTAACTCTTCATTATTCACTTGAGAATCTAAAATCAAAATACGTTCCTTTGGGTGTTTACTAATACTCATTTGGGTATTAATATCATTACAAATTCGGGCAATCAGCGGCAGACGTTGGCAAACAGAGGCTAATGATTGCAGACAGTATCAAAATGGGAATCATGCAGCATGGCTTGTGAAATCGCAATCCTCAAACGGCGGAAAAAGCCGTGCTGTGCCCGTTATCAGCGCATTAGCGTGCGTGAGTTTACGCGAGGGGAAATATGGCGATAGAAGCTGCCCGTGCAAGGGTTCCACTTAGCGTGGGGGCGCGTCTTAGCGGGCTTAACCACGTCGCTGAACTGCGCGCCCGATACGGGAGCGATAGCGGAAAAGAGCTGGCGCGGTTTATGGCCGAGCTGCGCGATAAGCGCGATCCCTGTTTTGAGGAGAACTGCAGGGCGCTGGCCGCCATCTTTTTCCTGGCGAGATTGCCCGTCGCCCGCCACGATTGTGATATCAGCGAGCTGACGACCGAGGAGAAACGGGCGCTGATTACCGCCATGAACCATTTTCGTGCTGTTGTGAGTTTATTTCCTGAACGGCTGACCATGCCGATGTAACCCAACCCAAAAACGAATGGCGTAAACCCGCCGGGCACCCTATTGCCTGAAATTAAGGAGAACGCGTGATGCGAAACAGTGAAAACCACCCTTATCCGATCGGAAATGAAGAACTGAAACGCCTGCTGAAGGAGGCAAAAACAGAGGAGCGATGCGCGCGAGCCCGCGCGGTCTCCCTGCGCCTGGAGGCGCTGGCAAGCCATATCTTTAAAACCGGCATGAGCGGAGAAGACGTTGCCGAACTGCTGTGCCTCGAAGCGGCCCGCTACGAGCGTGAATCACAGGAGCTGCACTGATGGCCGATTTTATCGATCTTGCGCAGGCGCGCGAGCAGGAAGACAGAGAGCGGCACATTAATCACGCCCGCAGACGGCCCGCATCACCTTCGCGTTTCCTCTGCGAGGACTGCGAGGCCCCGATACCCGAAGCGCGCCGCATGGCGGTGCCCGGCGTGGCGCTGTGCTTCACCTGCCAGGAGATCGAGGAGATGAAAAATAAACACGTTCGGGGAGGATGAGTTGGCTACGTCATTTGAGTATCCATGGAACGCTCCTCGGTCGGCCGTTGTCAGCCCCTACCTTACCCATGCCCAACTGCAGCGCCGCGATCGCCTTTTCGCGGCGCTGCAGCAGGCAAGAATTGCCCTCTCACAGCAACCTGACTGCGTGCGCGTTGACGTCTGGCGCACGGTCGACGCTCTCGAACAGCGTCGGGGCAGCCCGCAGGCCAATGCCTTTTTGATCCGCTTCTGCAACAGGATACTGCCCCGCCTGCGGCAGGTTTCTGAACGCTATGCCTGCGCGGGCCTGCACGATGCGGTCTCCCGGGCTGTATTTGAAGGCCATTTCGACACCCGACTTCTGCAATACCTTGCCTCGCGGATGGTCGAGCTGGTTGCCCGCTATAACCGACTTCCCGATATGTCCCGTGCGGATATCGACCTGCTGGCCGCCGATATCGCCAGCTTTATTCGCGGCGAGCTGGCGAATATTAACGATGCTGACATGGGTGAATACCAGACGCTGTACGTCTGGTATCAGCGCGCCGGACTGATCGCACGGCAGTTTAACGTATCGCCCCCGCACTGGGAGCGGGTGACGACGACGTTTTTCAACAAAGATGATGTTGCCGCGGCGGTGATCCGCCTGTTTTCCGAGGCGTGGTGGCGCGGGCGATTGCGTCGGATCGCGGCCGCCTGGCGCGAGCATGTGCAGATTGCCCTCGGCAACGTCAGCAAAAAGAGAACGGCGTATGCGAGCAAGCGCTGCGTGACGGAATGGCGCGAGCAGAAGCGCCGCACCCGCGAATTTCTCAAGGGCATGGAGCTGGAAGATGAAGAGGGCAATCGCATTAGCCTGATTGATAAATACGACAGCTCGGTAGCCAATCCGGCGATACGTCGCTGTGAACTGATGACCCGCATTCGCGGCTTCGAAAACATCTGCCAGGCGCTGGGCTATGTGGGCGAGTTCTATACGTTAACCGCGCCCGCGCGGTATCACGCGACCGTGAGCGCGGGCTACCCCAACGCGAAGTGGGACGGGGCGAGCCCGGCGGATACGCAGCGCTACTTCACGCGGCTGTGGGCGCGCATTCGCGCAAAGCTGCACCGGGAGGGGCGGCGCATTTTTGGTATCCGCGTTGCGGAACCCCATCACGACGGTACGCCCCACTGGCACATGCTGATGTTTATGCTGCCGGAAGATGTCGAATGTGTACGCCAGATTATAGGGGACTACGCGCGGGAGGAGGATGCCGCTGAGTTGCAGAGCGAAAGCGCCAGACGGGCGCGCTTTCACGCGGAGGCGATCGATCCGCAAAAAGGCAGCGCTACCGGCTATATCGCCAAATACATCTCAAAGAACATCGACGGCTATGCGCTGGATGGCGAAACCGATAATGAAAGCGGCGGGCTGCTAAAGGAGACGGCGTGCGCCGTGTCGGCCTGGGCAGGGCGCTGGCATATTCGCCAGTTTCAGTTTATCGGCGGCGCGCCGGTAACCGTCTACCGCGAGCTTCGCCGACTGTCGGACACCGAGGCCGCGTGCGGTCTGAGCGTCGAGTTTGCCGCCGTCCATGACGCGGCGGACGCCGGGGACTGGGCGGGTTACGTCACCGCACAGGGCGGGCCGTTTGTGCGTCGCGATGATTTGCAGGTGCGCACGCTGTATGAACCGCGCGCCGAATGTAACCAGTACGGCGAGGAGACCGTTCGCATCCGCGGCGTGTACGATTCCGCCGTCGGTGCGGGCAGCCCGGTGTTGACCCGGCTCACGCAGTGGAAAATTGTGCCGAAGCGGGCCGCTGAGCTGAAGGATGCACCTGCGCCTCCTCGGAGTTCTGTCATTAACTGTACGGTGAGCGATCCCTCTCAACCCCTTAACCGGCGTGCGAGACGGGCATTAACCGAACGCATCAAACGCATCCGGCCCGGCGCAGCGGCACCCTTTGTCTATGAGCGGGATCCGCAAAACGGGGTCCCGGAGAGGGTGATTGACGAGATAAGGCTTGCCACCGGCATAGCCATCTCCCGGGGAGAGGCCCTGCATCTGATGGCGGGCGGCGTGAGCCGCTTTAACGACAAATGGTGCAGAGGCGCCGCTGACGGATCGCTCTTTCCGGCGGCGCGTTCTTATCAGGAAAAGGCGCGAAAAATCCTTGAACGTATTGGGCATTTAACGGAACTGCTCACCCAGCGGGTGCGCTAATCTCCATCGATATCATGTACATACCGTGAAGGGTTTTGATTTTTCGCTTCACTCTTTTTATGAATACGTGATACTGTATGTTTATACAGTATCTCGTGGTGGAGGTTGTGTGGACAGAGAGTTGAACGAGCAGGTCATGATTGAACGAGTCGAGATGATTGCGCGACTGACGACAGAAGGAACCTGTCAGGAAAGAGATCGTGAAATTGCCCTGAATTTAATTGCTGAGATTGCGAGAGGGAATTTAATCAAAAACAATGCGTTTACCGTTGTTTTCTCGGCATCGCCTGTTCCAGAACGAATCAAAAAAGAAAGCAATGTGCGGGTTAATATCACGCTGGATAAAGATCAGCACGTTGGCCCGTCCATCGTGGCGGCATTCCAGTGCGAACTCACCCGCAGGATTAGGCCCCTGTTCCCGTCAACGCGGGTGACGGTGAAAGAAGGCTCCATGACCGGCGTTGAGCTGCTCGGCGTTGACGGCGAGGCCGAACGCGAAGCGCTGGACACCATTCTCCGCGAAGTCTGGGAAGACGAGAGCTGGCGCTAGCCTCAGCCTCTTTTACCGGCACGACGCGCGTCATTCAGATTTTGTGCTCGCCAGGCGGCCGCTCGCGGCTCGTGGACGGCCTGTTGTGTCCGCGATTGTCCATCCGCCAGCGCTAGCGGAAAGGGCGCTGGCTCTGGAAACTCTACCGTACCTGGTAATCCGGATGTTGGAGCGTCTGATGAAGATCTATGCAATGCAGGGCGATACGCTTGATGCCATCTGTGCCCGTTATTACGGGCGCACGGCGGGCGTCGTCGAAACCGTTCTGAAAGCCAATCCTGGCCTCGCTGAGTACGGCGTTGTTCTGCCTCATGGCTGCGAAATAGACATGCCTGAGGTGGATAGCGCACCCAGAAAAGAAACCGTGAACCTATGGGACTGAGTCTGGAGAAAATCACCACGTTTATTGCCTACTGGCTGGCCGTGGCGTTGGCCTGGTTTGGGGCGATGTCTCCTGAGAAAGTCGCGCTCTACGTGGGAAGTCTCTGCGCCATTTTTACCGCGCTGACGAATTACTGGTTTAAGCGAAAAACCTGGCGCTATCTCAAATCATTAGGCCTCGATAAGAAGAGCATTCGTGAACTCAATCATTAAGCGTTGCAGCATCGCCAGCGTGCTTGCGCTGGCGGTGCTCATGCCGGACTTTCGGCTACTGAAAACCTCGCCCGAAGGGCTGGCGCTGATCGCCGATCTCGAAGGGTGTCGTCTGTCGCCCTACCGGTGTAGCGCAGGCGTATGGACGTCAGGCATTGGCCACACGACCGGTGTCGTGCCGGCGAGAGACATTACCGAACGTGACGCGGCGGCGAACCTGATTGCCGACGTCATGAAGGTTGAGAAACGGCTTGCCGCCTGCGCACCGGTGGAGATGCCGCCCCGTGTCTATGATGCGCTGGTCAGTTTTGCCTTTAACGTGGGAACCGGCGCCGCCTGCCGTTCGACGCTGGTGTCGTTGATAAATCGCAAGGAGTGGCCGCAGGCGTGTGGTGAGCTGACCCGCTGGGTGTACGTCAACGGGAACAAAAACGCTGGGCTTGAAAACCGTCGCGCCCGTGAAAAGGCCTGGTGTCTGAAGGAGGGCCGATGAGAACGCTTCTTCTGATGCTGGCCGCGCTGGTGGCCATGACCCTGTGGTATCGACATGACAATCAGAACCTGTCCCGCTCCCTGACCAAAACCAACCAGATCGTCCGCGAACAAAAAAGCGCGATCAACATGCTGAACCAACAGCTTAACGTCTCGCAGCGGCTGGCCAGAGAAAATGAAAACGCGCAGGTCAGGCTCCGCGATGAGCTTGCCGCTGCCGGAGAAACGTTGGCCAGACGCGAAGTGGCCATTGGGAAGTTGATAAATGAAAATGAAGAGTTACGCCGCTGGTATACCGCTCAGCTGCCTGATGCTGTCCGCAGGCTGCACGTCCGCGCCGCCTGCGCCTCCGCCGCACATTGTTTACCACGCTTGCCCGAAGGTGAGCCTCTGCCCGATGCCGGCAAGCGAGCCCGCCACTAACGGCGATCTGAGTGCCGATATTCGCAGGCTTGAGCATGCCCTTACTGCCTGCGCGTTGCAGGTTGAAACCATTAAAGACTGTCAGGATACACGCGATGCACAAACTCAAGAGCCTGCGTCAGGCCTTAATTGACGCTGTTCCACAACTGCGCGCAAACCCGGAGCGCCTGGCGATGTCCGTCGGGAGCGGGAATATTGAAGCCCGCCTGGCGTCCTCGCTCTCGTTTGAAAAGAAATATGAGCTGAAGGCGAAAGTCAGCGGTTTTTCCGGCGACAGCGAGGGCATTTTTGTTCCGGTGCTGGCCTGGCTTCGGGAAAACCAGCCGGACATGTTTACCCTCGAACAGGGGCAAAAAAATGGCTTTCTCTTTCAGGTCGCCTTAAATGAGGATGAAACGGCAGAGATCGGCTTTAGCCTGCAGCTGACCGAGCGCATTCTGGTTTCCCAGGAGGAGGGGACCTTGCTCGCCACCTATTCCCCGGAGCCGCCGCTGCCGGAACCCGTCACGCGCCCGATGGAGCTGTACATCAACGGTGAGCTGGTGAGCCGCTGGGAGGTGTGACTGCGCTGATGGCCAGCCCGCAGCCCTGTTGGCTGGCCAGTCGGCAATACTGCTTGTTGTTTCATCCCGCATCAAACCCCGTCTCGTTGCTGCCGATCGCCCTGCGCGGCATTCTCTTCTTATGAATACATTAACCTCCATACACGGCATCGCTCGCGCGATCCGCAATCTTATTCGTGTCGGTGTTGTGACCGATGTCGACCTCAAAAGAGGGCTCTGTCGGGTCCAGTCCGGTGGGATGAACACCACCTGGCTGAACTGGATGACCTGCCGCGCTGGCCGTTCGCGCGTGTGGTGGGCACCGTCCGAGGGCGAACAGGTACTGCTGCTGGCCATCGGCGGAGAGCTGGATACCGCCTTTGTGTTGCCGGGCATTTTCTCTGACGAGCATCCGGCGCCGTCGACGTCACCCGATGCGCTTCACGTTAGCTTTCCCGACGGGGCGGTTATTGAGTACGAGCCCGGGAGCGGGGCGCTGACGGCAACCGGCATCAAAACGGCAGCCATCACCGCATCGGAATCACTGAGCGCGACCGTACCGGTGGTGCTCGTGAAATCCGCGACCCGCATCACGCTTGATACACCCGAAGTAGTGTGTACCAACAAGTTAATTACCGCCTCGCTTGAGGTGCAAAAGGGCGGGGTGATGGCAGGAAATATCCAACACTCTGGCGGTCAATTCACCTCCAATGGGGTACAGGTGGACAACCATGCCCACGGTAGTGTGCAAAGCGGCGGAAGCTGGACTAAGGGGACACAATGACGGTGCGCTACACGGGAATGAATAGTCAAACCGGGCTCAGCATTTCAGAAGCTGAACATATCAGGCAAAGCGTGCGCGACATTCTGGTTACGCCCGTTGGCTCGCGGGTCATGCGTCGTGAGTACGGCTCCTTGCTGGCGGCGATGATCGACCGGCCCCAGAGTCCGGCGCTGCGCCTGCAAATTATGGCCGCCTGTTACTCCGCGATCCAGAAGTGGGAACCGCGGATGACCCTGACGGCAATCGCGTTCGAACGCTCGGAGAATGACGGGACGTTGTATGTCGATATCACCGGCACGCGACCAACGTCCGATCGCTCCTTTTCTATCACCATTTCACTGAGTTAAACCCTATGGCTATTGTTGATCTGAGCCAGCTCGCCGCGCCTGATGTCGTGGAGGAGGTGGATTATGAGACGCTGCTGGCAGAACGTAAGGCCACCTTTGTCTCGCTCTATCCTGAGGCGGAGCAAGAGGCGATCGCACGCACGCTGACCTTAGAGTCAGAGCCGATCGTGAAGCTGCTGCAGGAAAACGCGTATCGGGAAGTTATCTGGCGCCAGCGCGTAAATGAGGCCGCGCGTGCGGTCATGCTGGCCTACGCCGCGGGCAGCGATCTCGACCAGATTGGGGCAAACGCTAATCTTCAGCGTCTGGTGATTACGCCCGCCGACGACACCACGTTCCCGCCCACGCCAGCGGTCATGGAATCCGATACCGACTTTCGTCTGCGGATCCAGCAGGCGCCGGAAGGGCTAAGCGTGGCCGGTTCGACGGGCGCTTATCAGTTCCATGGCCGCAGCGCGGATGGGCGGGTGGCGGACATTTCCGTGATTAGCCCCCAGCCTGCGAACGTTACGGTTTCCGTGCTCTCCCGGGAGAATAACGGCGTGGCGTCCGAAGCGCTGCTCACCGCCGTTCGCAATGCACTGAACGATGAGAACGTCAGGCCCGTCGCCGATCGCGTGACCGTCCAGTCAGCCAATATTGTCGACTACAGCATTGTGGCCTCGCTGTTCTTATTCCCTGGCCCTGAAAGTGAACCCGTGCTCAACGCGGCCAGAGCCCGGCTGCAGGCCTATATCACGGCACAGCACCGGCTGGGGCGCGATATCCGCAAGTCTGCTATTTACGCTGCACTTCATGTGGAAGGGGTGCAGCGCGTGGAGCTGACGGCGCCGGCAGCCGATATCGTGCTCGATGAGACGCAGGCCTCATGGTGCAGCCAGTACAGCATAACCGTAGGGGGGAACGATGAGTGATACCCGTCTTCTGCCGGTTGGTTCGTCGCCTCTTGAGGTGGCGGCCGCGCGCGCCTGTGCGGAGATCGAAAAAACGCCGGTGCCGCTGCGCCATCTCTGGAGCGCAGATACCTGCCCGGCAAACTTGCTGCCGTGGCTGGCCTGGGCGTTCTCGGTCGACCGCTGGGATGAGAACTGGCCGGAGGCCACCAAGCGTGACGTGATCCGCGCGGCGTGGTTTATCCATGCCCACAAGGGAACGATAGGCGCCGTGCGTCGCGTGGTTGAGCCGCTGGGTTATCTGATTAACGTCACCGAGTGGTGGCAAACCAACGATCCGCCCGGCACCTTCCGCCTCGATATCGGCGTGTTAGACACGGGCATCACCGAGGAAATGTATTACGAGATGGAGAGGCTTATCGCCGATGCGAAGCCTGCCAGCCGCCACCTTATTGGCCTGAATATCATCCAGGACATACCGGGTTATCTCTATACCGGCGCCCTGAGCTATGACGGCGACATCATCACGGTTTATCCCGGATAAGTGAGAGCACAATGACAGTGAAATATAAAACGGTTATCACCAAAGCCGGTGCCGAAAAACTGGCTGCAGCAACCGTCCCGAACGGCAAGAAAGTCAATTTTACGGCGATGGCCGTGGGTGACGGTGGAGGTGTGTTGCCGACGCCAAACGCAAATCAGACGAAACTCATCAATGAAGTCTGGCGCCATACGTTGAATAAAATCAGCCTGGACAAAAAGAATAAAAACTATGTCGTGGCAGAGCTGCTGATCCCGCCTGAGGTTGGCGGTTTCTGGATGCGCGAGATGGGGCTGTATGACGATGCCGGAACGCTGATTGCCGTCGGGAACATGGCCGAAAGCTATAAACCCACGCTGGTGGAGGGCTCAGGGCGCGCGCAGACGTTGCGAATGGTCATTATGGTCAGCGATATCGCGTCCGTCGAGCTGACGATAGACACCTCAACGGTAATGGCGACGCAAGATTACGTTGACGGGAAGCTCGCGGAGCACGAGCAGTCGCGCCGCCATCCGGACGCGACCCTTACTGCCAAGGGCTTTACGCAGCTCAGCAGCGCCATTGACAGCGCCTCCGAGGTGCTCGCTGCAACGCCGAAAGCGGTGAAGGCGGCGTACGACCTGGCGAAAGGGAAATACGCGGCTCAGGACGCCACTACGGCGCAAAAGGGGATTGTCCAGCTTAGCAGCGCGACCGACAGTGTGTCTGAGGTGCTGGCGGCGACGCCAAAGGCGGTAAAAGTCGCTAACGACAGCGCCGCTGCGGCCAATAAAAATGCCAGTGAGCGAGTCAGCAAATTCGGCGACAGTATGACCGGAACGTTGAATCAGGACGCTATAACACAGTCAACCTATAACTTAACTGCACTCTCTAACGCGACGACAGGCAATAAAAATTATCTGCGTAAAATGCGCGGCGGAGCGGCGGACACTATCTGGCACGAAACCGTTCAGGGGGGCGAATACCGTCTGGCGACAGGCAGTACCGATTCGCAGGAGGAGCTGGCGATTAGCACAAGTACCGGCCTGAGAGTGAGAGGTAATTTAACCTCACAACTTGGTGGATTTTATTCAGGGAATACGAAAAAACTCTCTTTTTATTCATCTAATACCTCTGACAAGAATGCAGCCTTGCGACTCTGGGGTAATGTAGACCGGCCATCTGTAGTCGAACTGGGGGACGACACCGGCTACCATTTATACTCACAGCGAAATAAAGACGGCTCGCTGTTGTTTCAGACAAACGGTGCGGGGCAATTCAGCGGTTATTTACGTTCAAACGGGGAAGTGCAATCTCTTTCAGCCAATAGCTATCGGATTGCATATGGGGACTACGGCTGCTTCTGGCGTAATGATGGTTATAATCTTTATCTGATGCTGACCAATAAGGGCGATGCCTACGGAAATTACAATGCGCTGCGTCCTTTACGTGTGAGTCTTGAAACCGGGGCGTTGCAATCCGAAACACCTTTTACTGTAGGCAATACCATCTACGCCTCGAAGGAAATTACAGCGGGTTATAGCAATTCATTTGCATGGGCCGAGCAGTACAAAACAAAGGCACCATTTTATAATACCTATTCAACAACTGGAGCGAGTGAATACCACCCGGTGTTCAAACAGCAGGCAAGTATTACCGGGATCAACTCATGGGCTTTTTCCATGGGGTCTCTTGTTGCCGATACCGCTCTTTCATGGCATCTGCACATGAAAGGCAGCGGCGGTCAGGATGTTAACTATAAATGGGATACCAGCGGTAATTTTTCTGCGCCAGGACAAATTATACCGGGCAGTTTTGCTAATTTTGATGGGCGTTTTTATACCAAAACGCTGGCTGATACGCGCTTCCTGCTACGCGACAGTGCCTCTTATGCTGGCTTTGCGAACGGTGATGCGTCAAGGCCGTATATGAGGCATGAAGCCAGTAACGCTGTTGTTACATTGTTAAAGGTGGGAGATTCGTATACCAAGGCTGAAAGCGAAGCTCGCTATCAAGGCAAAGGCAGCTATATAACAGGCATTCGTTTTGGTGCATCCGCTGAATATCAAGAGCGTGGGAACACTGAGCGCCTGACCGGTGGGGTGATGACATCTTTTGCTGACCGGGGAAGTTCTAATTACTGGATTCGTCTTCGTCCGTTGCAATATCAGATCAATGGCGGCTCATGGGTTACTGCGGCCTACGCATAAGGATAACTAATTCGATGTTAATGAAAAATTTCACTGCCTCAACAAAAAAAATGGATGGCTTTACAGTCATGGTATTCATTGATGAGGATGGAAATGACTGGTATGCATCACAGACCAAATTTTCGGCCTCCTCTTTAAAATTTATGTTTGATGGAAAAGGCAATATTGTTGCCGCTTCATGGGATGCCTCCATGCTGGCACCTGAAAATCTGTCCGTTTCGGAAATTGAAAAAAATAGTGTGCCGGAGAATTTTTTCGAGCCGGAAATGCGCTGGGTATTTGATGGTGAAAAAATTATCCCGTTTGTTTATTCACATGAAGAACTGCTTCAACTAGCAAAAGACGAGCTCGAACGCTTACTTAGCGAGGCAAGAGAAAAAATAGTTGTACCTCAGACCAGGTTAATGGCAGGCAGAACGCTGACGGAGGGACAGTTAAACCTGTTAAACGCCTGGCTTGATTATATTGATGCTCTGGAGGCCTGTGATATCACCGTAATACCCGTTAGTTTCCCGGATCCCCCGCAGTAATTTAATTTGAAAAGACGAAATAACTCCAGCCCTCTGTTAAGAGGGCTTTTTGTTTGTTGTGTGAATGACAGGTGGAACATGATGAAGTGCATGGAATGAGAGGGTGGCAGAAAATAGTTTTACACCTTAACCACGGAGTTAAACAGATGGGCGACTATCACCACGGCGTGGAAGTCATCGAAATCAACGATGGCACGCGCACCATTTCCACCGTCTCGACGGCAATCATCGGTATGGTCTGTACGGCCAGCGATGCTGACGAACAGACATTCCCGCTTAACGAGCCGGTGCTCATTACCAATGTGCAATCCGCCATTGCGAAAGCCGGTAAACAGGGGACGCTGTCCGCTTCCCTTCAGGCTATCGCCGACCAGTGCAAGCCGGTCGTTGTGGTTGTCCGCGTGGCCGAAGGTATCGACGATCCGGAAGATCCTGAAGCGGCACAGAAAGAGACTATCTCTAACATCATCGGTACCACCGACGAAAACGGTAAATACACCGGCCTGAAGGCGCTTCTGACCGCAAAAACCGTCACCGGTGTTAAGCCGCGTATTCTCGGCGTTCCGGGGCTGGATTCGCTGGAAGTGGCCACCGCGCTGGCCGCGACGTGCCAGAGCCTGCGTGCGTTTGGCTATGTTAGCGCATGGGGCTGTAAAACCATTCCTGAGGCGATCGCCTACCGCAAAAACTTTAGCCAGCGTGAGCTGATGGTCATCCATCCGGACTTCCTGGCGTGGGATACCGCGACGAACGCCACTAAAATGGCATGGTCAACCGCGCGCGCGCTTGGCCTGCGCGCCAAAATCGACCAGACCACCGGCTGGCATAAAACCCTGTCAAACGTGGGCGTCAACGGCGTCACCGGCGTGAGCGCTTCCGTCTCCTGGGATCTGCAGGAACAGGCCACCGATGCCAACCTGCTTAACCAGGCTGGCGTGACGACGCTGATTCGCAATGACGGTTTCAAATTCTGGGGCAACCGCACCTGCTCTGACGACCCGTTATTCCTGTTTGAAAACTACACCCGTACCGCGCAGGTACTGGCCGACACCATGGCGGAAGCGCACGCATGGGCAATGGATAAGCCCATTACCCCAACGCTGATTCGCGACATCATTTCCGGCATTAACGCCAAATTCCGCGAACTGAAAACCAACGGCTACATCGTTGACGGCTCCTGCTGGTATGACCCGGAATCCAATGACGTGTCGACCCTGAAAGCGGGGAAACTGTATATCGATTACGACTACACCCCTGTCCCGCCGCTGGAAAACCTGACCCTGCGCCAGCGCATCACCGATACCTATCTGGCAGACCTGTCAGATTCGGTTAATAGCTAAGGAGCTGAAGCATGGCGTTACCACGCAAACTTAAATACCTGAATATGTTCAACGATGGCCTGAGCTACATGGGCGTGGTTGAGTCCGTCACCTTACCGAAGCTGACCCGCAAGCTGGAGAAGTATCGCGGCGGCGGTATGCCGGGCTCGGTCTCCGTCGACCTCGGCCTGGACGATGATGCCCTGGCGCTGGAGTGGACCATCGGCGGTCTCCCTGACGTCGCGCTGTGGGCGCAGTATGCCTCTCCGGGCGCGGACAGCGTGCCGCTGCGTTTTACCGGCTCTTTCCAGCGTGACGACACCGGTGAAATCTCAGCGGTCGAGATTGTGATGCGCGGCCGTCACAAAGAGTTTGACGGTGGTGAGAGCAAGCAGGGTGAAAGCGGCACCACTAAGATGTCGACCGAGTGTGCTTATTACCAGCTCACCATTGATGGCAAAGAGGTCATCGAGATTGACATCATCAACATGGTGCTGAAAGTCGACGGTGTCGATCGTCTGGCGGAACATCGTAAGGCCATCGGCCTGTAACTTCTTAACCGGCCAGAATTGCTGGCCGGTTACTCCCCTTTTTTTGAGAGTAACGAGATGGAAAATATCAACGAAAGCGAAAATCCTCACACCGTCATGCTTGATAGCCCCGTTCTGCGCGGTGAACAAAAAATCGAAAAAGTGACCGTCGTCAAACCCAATGCCGGCACCCTGCGTGGCGTCTCGCTGGCGTCGCTGGCGCAATCCGATGTGGATGCCCTGATTAAGGTACTGCCACGGATGACCTCTCCCGCATTAACCGAGCATGAGATTGCGCGTCTGGATGCCTCCGACCTGCTCTCTTTTGCCGGTAAGGTGGTCGGTTTTTTGTCACCGACTTCGGCTCGCTGAAATTTCCTGAAAACCTGTCGGTCGACGACCTGATGGCGGATATCGCAGTGATCTTTCACTGGCCGCTGTCAGAACTGTACTCCCTGAGCGTGACCGAACTCCTTATATGGCGCGAAAAGGCGCTGCAGCGAAGCGGAAACCACCATGAGCAATAATGTCAGACTTCAGGAGCTGCTGAGTGCCGTTGACCGGGCCACCCGACCGCTCAAGGCTATCCAACATGCCGGCCTCTCTCTCGAGGGCGAGATCCGTGATTCGCAGGCGGCGCTGCGCGCGCTTGATAAGCAGGAGGGGCGTATTGACGGCTTCAGGAAAGCAAACGCCCGGCTCGCCGTGACGGAACAATCGCTTGACCAGGCCAGACAGCAGGCCGCGGCGCTGGCGGTGCAATTTAAGAACACGCAAAACCCCACCCAGGCGCAGGCAGATGCGCTGTCCGCTGCTCGAAAATCGGCAGCCGACCTTAAGCTCGAGTACAACAGCCTGCGCTACGCGGTACAGCGCCAGCGCACTGAACTCGCTCAGGCGGGAATAAATACGCGCACGCTCTCGTCGGACGAGCGTCGTTTACGCACCCACATCAGCGAAAAAACGCAGCAGCTTAACCGACAGCGTGATGCGCTGGCCCGCGTCAGCCAGCAGCAGGAGCGGCTGAATACCGTTCAGACTCGCTACGAGTCAGGCAAACGCGTGGCCTCGCGGGTGCATCAGTTGGCTAATGCGGGTGTGGGTATGGCAAAGGCAGGTTTTGACCAGACGTCCCGGTTTATGGCCCCTGGCATCAGTTTTGAGAAGCAGATGTCAACCATTCAGGCGAACCTTGGTCTGGCGAAGGGCGACGCCCGGCTTGAGGCCATCCGACAGCAGGCGCGGGAGGTCAGCGCCAGCACCGGCGTCCCTGTCGATACGATCGCGCTGGCGCAGCGCGAGCTGGCCCAATCCGGTTTTGACGCCGATGGGCTGCTTGCGGCCACCGCGCCAGCGGTCAACCTCAGCCTGGCGGGGAATGTCGACGCGGCAAAAGCGGCCGATATGATCGCCAGTACGCAGGCCGCGTATGGCTTGGCCGATAAGGATGCGGGGCGCATCGCAGACGTTCTGACGCGCGGTTTTACCTCTTCCCATACTAGCCTCGCTGAGATGCAGGCCGCCGTCACCTCCGCTGCGCCCGCTGCGGATGCTTCCGGTATGGGGCTTGAAGAGACCACCGCGCTGCTCGGCGTCTTGGCGGAAAAAGGGATGAAAGGTGCCGCTGCCGGGGACGCGCTCAGCGCGATGCTGCGCCATGTTCAGACTCCGGATGCCATAAAAGCCGCAGGGGTGCTGGCTTCCGCTGCGGGTGATGGATCGCTTAATGAAAAACGTCAGCAGTTGCAGGCGGCGAAGGGCAGTACCGCGCTCGCGGCTTCCGTACAGACCGATAATCTTGACGGCGATATCAACCGGTTCCAGGCCGCGTGGAGCGGGTTAAAGATAGATGTATTTGATAACGCGGACGGTGCCCTGCGCACCCTGATCGCCACCGCGACCGGGTGGCTCGGTACGCTCTCTCTCTGGGCGAACGCTAACCCTGAGCTGACGCAAGGTCTGGTCGGTGTCGTTATCGGCGCGCAGGCGTTTGCAGGCGTACTGGGCGGGTTAGGCATGGTCGTCGCGCCGGTTTTGTCTGGCCTGAATATGATCATCACCGCCGCAGGAATGTTGGGTACGGGATTCAGCGTGGTGGGGGGCACAATCATGACGGTGCTGGGAGCCCTTAGCTGGCCGGTTATTGCCCTTGGCGCGGCGATTGCCGCCGGTGCCTTGCTGATCTTTAAATACTGGGAGCCCATCAGCGCCTTCTTTGGCGGCGTGATTGAGGGGCTTTCTGCGGTCTTCGCGCCGCTGGGCGAGCTGTTCTCCCCGCTATTAAAGGCGTTTGATTTCATCGCAGAAAAACTGAGCGGGATCTGGCAATGGTTCACCGATCTGATTGCGCCGATCAAGGCGACGCAGGAAACGCTCGACAGCTGCAAAAATGTTGGCGTGGCGTTCGGTCAGGCGCTGGGAAATGCGCTAATGGCTCCGCTTGATCTCTTTAACAGCCTGAGCGGCAAGGCCAGCTGGCTGCTGGAGAAACTCGGCGTCATAAAAAAAGAGTCGGGCAATATCGACCCGGTCGTGCCGAAAGAGGGTACCTCCTCTGCTGACGCTGGCAGCGCATGGGACCCGGCGTCACCGGTTTACGGCGGCTTCATGGGATACCAGCCAACGGCTGCCGCGGGAGGGCGTTCATACGTCGATCAGAGCAAAAGCGAATACAACATTACGCTGCAGGGAAGCGTGGCCTCCGGAACGGATCTGACTCGTCAAATCCGGGAGGCAATAGAGAACAGTGAACGTGAGAAAGCGAGACAGCAGCAAGCCAGCTTTATGTACGGTTGAGGAGAGAGAAAATGTTAATGGTGCTGGGTCTGTTTGTCTTTGAACGACGAACCTTACCGTATCAGACAATGCAGTTTACAAAGGGCTATCGTTGGGCATCCAACGATCGCATCGGGAAGCCTAAAGCCTGGCAGTATCTTGGCGAAGGTGAGACCTCCTTCAGCCTGTCCGGATTACTTTACCCGGAGCTCACGGGAGGGCGGCTTTCTCTTAAGGCGCTTGAGCTGATGGCCAATGAAGGGCGGGCATGGCCGCTGATAGACGGTACCGGTATTATTCACGGCATGTTTATCATTGAGAAAGTCACGCATACGCATTCGGATTTTTACAGTGATGGCACTGCGCGAAAAATTAATTTTACGCTGGAGCTGAAACGCGTGGACGAATCGCTAATGGCGATGTTTGGCGACCTGAGAACGCAGGCTGAAGAGCTGGTGACGAGCGCACGCAATAGCATTGGAGGGTTGGTGGGATGATCACCGAAATGAATATCCGGGCGGGTGGGAAAATCGCCCCTGATTTTATGCTCAAGCTTGACGATCGTGATATCACGCAAAACGTCAGTCCTCGTCTTATCAGCTTATCCATGACCGACAAACGCGGGCTGGAAGCCGATCAGCTGGATATTCAACTCGATGATTCCGACGGACTGCTTACGCTGCCTGCCCGGGGGGCTACGCTCACCTTATGGCTGGGATGGGAGGGAACCCCCCTTCAAAAGAAAGGGAACTTCACTGTCGATACGATTGAATTTCGGGGTGCGCCGGATACGCTGACCATTCGGGGATGCAGCGCGGATTTCCGCGGGAAGCTAAACGTTCGGCGCGAGCAGTCGTGGCATGACACGACGATCGGCGCGATCGTTAACACCCTCGCTCAGCGTAATCAGTTGACCGCCAGCGTCGCGGCGGAACTTTCATCCATTGCCATTTCGCATATCGATCAGTCTCAGGAGACAGACGCGGCGTTTCTCACCCGCCTGGCCGAACGCAACGGTGCCTTTGTTTCAATCAAAGCCGGCAAGGTTATTTTTATGAAGGCGGGCCAGGCCGTGACGGCCAGCGGCAAAACGATTCCCTTGATGGTGATTGAACGTGGGGATGGCGACCGGCATCTGTTTTCCGTCGCTGACCGTGAAAACTATTCTGGCGTGACGGCCAAATGGCTGCAAACGCGCGATCCTAAAAAACAAAATCCTCAATTGAGTGTTAATCGATTGCCTGAGGGGCAGGTGCCAGAGGCATTAATGCACCCGGATGCCGCCGCGCCGACAGCAGGAGCAGGAAAAGCGCAGCCGCCGCAGGAGATGCTGGTGGGATCGGCGGAGAACGTGTTTGAACTCACTACGGTCTACGCCACTGAAGAGCAGGCGCTCAGAGCTGCAGAGGCAAAGTGGCGTGCGCTCCAGCGGGGGACCGTGAAATTTTCCATCCAGCTGGCGCTGGGGCGAGCCGATCTGTTTCCCGAAACGCCGGTGCTTGTAAACGGTTTTAAACGCGTCATTGACGAGCAGGCGTGGATCATCAGCGAGGTGGTTCATACCCTCAGCGAAAGCGGATTTACCACCAGGCTTAACCTCGAGTTGAACGCCACCGACGAAAAATTTTCTGTCGACAGTGAGTAATTGATTTGCCTTTATGTTGTTTTTGAGTATTATTAATTCACAAAATGTGAATTAAACGGAGGGGTACATGTTTCATTGTCCTAAGTGCAAGCATTCCGCGCATGCGCGTACCAGTCGCTATTTAAGTGAAAACACCAAAGAGCGCTATCACCAGTGCACCAATGTTGACTGCAGCTGTACGTTCGTGACGATGGAGTCCGTGGAGCGTCTGATCGCAACCCCTGGAGACGCTGGGAATGCGCGAACGGCTTCGCTGGCTCACGGTTAGCGGCTTCGCTTCCGGCCGTTGAAAAAAACCAATAAAAAAGCCACTCGTTAGAGTGGCTTAATAATTTGATTCTACAATTAAAATTTGGTGGCCCCTGCTGGACTTGAACCAGCGACCAAGCGATTATGAGTCGCCTGCTCTAACCACTGAGCTAAGGGGCCGTGGCGGTGAATTATAAAGTAACTCCCCGCAGCAATCCAGCCATTCACTCCTGCCTGCTGTTTTTATAAACAATGCATAATCAATCCTTTATACTTCCATAACGATGTATCAGTGGGAGTAAAGATGATTAACGACATTCTGGCCCCTGGCCTGCGGGTAGTATTTTGCGGTATCAACCCGGGTAAATCCTCGGCGCACACCGGTTTTCACTTCGCTCATCCGGGAAATCGCTTCTGGAAGGTGATCTATCAGGCAGGTTTTACCGACAGGCTACTCAAGCCAGAAGAGGAGCAACACCTGCTGGATACGCGCTGTGGGATCACCATGCTGGTCGAGCGTCCTACGGTGCAGGCAACCGAGGTCAATCTGCATGAACTACGCAGCGGCGGGCGGGAACTGGTCAAGAAAATAGAGGATTATCAGCCCGCTGCGCTGGCTATCCTCGGCAAGCAGGCTTATGAGCAGGCATTCAGCCAGCGCGGGGCGCAGTGGGGTAAACAGAGCATTCGCATCGGCGTTACGCAGGTGTGGGTACTGCCAAACCCAAGCGGGTTAAACAGGGCAACGCTGGATAAGCTGGTTGAAGCCTATCGCGAACTGGATGAGGCGCTGATGGTGCGCGGGCTGTAGCTGCCGGAGCCAGAGGCTCCGGCACCACTGTCAGAACTCGAAGCGTGCGCCCATGTTGTAGCGGCGTCCTTCCAGCAGGGAAGACTGGTTATAGGACGTTTTGTAGATCGGGTTCACGTCGAACAGGTTGTAGACCCCCGCCATCAGCGTGATGCGCTTGTTGAAATGGTAGCGTGCGCCTAAATCAACCAGCGCATAGGCCTCTGTGGATGTCGATTTCCCGGTGTTCGGCGTGTTGCTGCGCCAGCTGGCTTTGGTCCACAGCTCAAGATCGTTAAGCGCGTTCCACGTCAGGGAGAGGTTGGCCATGCTGCTCGGGAATTCGTTCAGCGCTTCCCCCTTGTACTGACCGCTCTTTTGCTCGCTGTGCGTATAGGTGTAGTTCGCGTTAGCCTTCAGCGCGGGCGTGACCTGCCAGTCACCGTTCAGCTCCAGACCATAAATTTCCGCGTCGCTGACGTTGAAGTACTGGGAGACCTCTTCCGCTTCATAGCCGTTGTACACACACTTCTGCGTAGCCGTTGCGGTACAGATGGTGTAGTCGCTGATCTTGTCTTTAAATTTGGTGAAGAACACGGTGGCATCCAATGCCAGCGCGTCCTCTTGCCAGTAAACACCCAGTTCGGTGTTGACGCTCTGCTCGGGCTTCAGGTCGTTGTTACCGATGCCAATATAGGAATAAGGATACGAACCGTAAACGCTGGTGAAGCCTTCGTTGTTCTGGCGCAGATCCGGTTTTTTATAGCCCGCAGAGACGCCACCTTTCAGCGCCCAGCTTTCATCAATCGTCCAGTTACCGTAGAGTTTTGGCGTCACGTGGTAGCCAAAATAGCTGTCGTGATCGAGACGTGCTGAGGTGGTGAGGGTGAAGTCCGGCACCATCATCCAGGCGTCTTCGGCGAAGACCGCCCAGCCGTTACGCGTGATTTTGCTGACTGGCGTGACGCCCGGCACTTCCTTGTCTGCAATACCGAAGGTGTCGTCCAGCTCATTGCGGGTGAAGTTAATCCCCAGCGTTAGCTTGTGATCGCCAAGCGTGAAGGTGTTCGCGCTGTTGGCCTCGTAGTTACGCTGTTTGATGAACTGCGAGCTCATCCCCGGAACGCGATATTCGGTTTTGGCGTTCTCGTAGCTGACGAAGTTCTTCGCTTCCAGCAAATCGTCACCGTACCAGGCGTGCTGAGAAAGCGACGCAGCATCACGGTCAAAATCCCATTCCCAGGCTTTATCGTTGTGTGATTTTTCCTGATGCCCTTTAACGACATTTAGATCCCACAGTTGGGTATCGGTCGGCGACATGTTGATGGTCGCGTCCAGATTCCCGGCCTGGTGCTTTACAAAGCGCTCATCGTTCTGGCTGTCGTCATCGCGACGGTCCAGATAATCCGCCGCCACGCTCACCCCGAGTTTGCCGGGAATAATCGGCCCCATCAGGAAAGCGTTGGTCTGGTTGGTGTTGCCGTACTCGCTCTTCTCCTGCAGGAAGTAGTTATCTTCCAGTACGCCGGTCCATGTATCCAGGTTGTAGCCTTTTTTGGTGATGACGTTCACCACGCCGCCAATGGAGTCAGAGCCATACAGGGAGGACATTGGCCCACGGATCACCTCAATGCGCTCGATAGCGGCAAGCGGAGGTAAAAAGGCCGCTTCGGTGCCGATGTGGTGCCCGTAAGGGCGGGATTCGCGGGTGCCCTGTTTGATGCCGTTCACCATATAAGAGGTATAGGTCGAGTCCATGCCGCGCATCTGCACATCACCCGTGGCCAGGCTTCCGTTACCGTTGCCCACTAATACGCCAGGCATCTCACGAAGCGCCTCGGTGACGTTCTGGTTCGACCGGGTGTTAAGCTCTTTTTCACCGACGACAGAGATGGTGGCCGGTGCTTCGCGGCGTTCCTGCGCGAAACCGGTAGCGGTGACGACAAGCTGATCTTCATCTGCCGGGGTAGTTTCCTCGGCGAAAACCGCCGCAGGAAGGGTGGCGAGGGCGAGCGACATCGCCAGCGCCGTTCGTGTCTGGTTCATCACATCGCACTCCTCAGAATGGGGTTAAATCGAGTTTGAGCACATAGTCAGCCTTGTTGGCCTTTTCATCCTGTTTCACGCTGACGAACAGCGTTTTGTTGTCAGGGGAAAGCACCATGCTGTTTGGCATCGCCGCCGTTGTGACGGTGTGTTTCAGGCTGTAGGTATTGGCATCGATAACGCTTATCTGACGGGCATTGCGATGGGTAACATACACTTCATCGCGCGCAGGGTTGTAGACCGCGGCAATAGAGTTCGGTGTTGGAACGCGATGAACAATTTTGCCGGAGTCGAGCTGGACAACCAGTACGTCACGGGTGTTGGTATCCGCAATAAAACCAACGCCTTTGGCAGTGTTCAACGCGATGTTCAGGAAGTAGTGTTTAGGTTCAGCGGGGTCAACCTTCACGCGGGAGAGAACCTGAGAGGTTTTGCCATCCAGGGTAATTAGCTCGCCTTTGCCGGTCACAGCGTAAACTTTATCGCCTGCTTCATCGACCGCAAAACCGACCGGATCCATCTGTTTGTGGGTCAGCAGCAACGTCTGTTTTTGCGTGTCGACGACCCACAGCACGCCTTTGCCTTCGCTGCCGATGCCGGAGACATACAGGCGGTGGTGTTTCTTATCAAGAACCACTTCGCGGACGTGTGCTTTATTCTCAGCATCCGCAAGCTGGAGGGTTTTCACTTCTTTGTTGGTGCGGGTATCCAGCAGTGTCAGTGAGCCATCAAGCGCGTTGCCTAACCACAGGATATGACTGGCATCATCCAGTGAAACCGCAAACGGGCGGCGCTGGGTAGTAATGCGCTCATTAACGTTTAGTGAATCGGCCGCAAGCTGGAACACTTCACCGGCGGTTTTGTCTTTCTCGAAAGAGGGGGCAGAGGCCGCGTAGACTGCCTTTTGTCCAGCGTCATAAGCCAGTTCGTAAACGCCGTGACCCAGCGGCTGAGAGGTAAACTGATCTTCCGTGAAGTCCTTTGCCAAAACAGAACCCGCGTGAAGTGCCAGGGAAATCGCGAGCGCACAGAGGGATTGATTTTTTAATGTTTTGAAATTCATGTAATTTTTCTTTACAGTAGTTTACGAAAAGAAAAATGATAATGAAAATAAATATCATTTACAATTGCATATGTAAGCGGTCACCCCTACTAATTTTTGTACTCCCGGTAGAAAATCCCCAAAAAAAAACTCCCCGCAGGGAGTTTTTGCTGTCAGGACAGATTAGTCGTCCAGGAAGCTACGCAGCACTTCAGAGCGGCTTGGATGACGCAGCTTACGCAGCGCCTTCGCCTCGATCTGACGGATACGTTCGCGGGTAACGTCGAACTGTTTACCCACTTCTTCCAGCGTGTGGTCGGTATTCATATCGATACCGAAACGCATACGCAGTACTTTTGCTTCACGGGCGGTCAGGCCAGCCAGAACGTCGTGCGTGGCAGCACGCAGGCTCTCGGTGGTGGCAGAGTCCAGCGGCAGCTCGAGGGTGGTATCCTCGATGAAATCACCCAGATGCGAATCTTCATCATCACCGATTGGTGTTTCCATGGAGATTGGCTCTTTGGCGATCTTCAGCACTTTACGGATCTTGTCTTCCGGCATCAGCATGCGTTCAGCCAGCTCTTCCGGCGTCGGCTCGCGGCCCATCTCTTGCAGCATCTGGCGGGAGATACGGTTGAGCTTGTTGATGGTCTCAATCATATGCACCGGAATACGGATGGTGCGCGCCTGGTCTGCGATAGAGCGGGTGATCGCCTGACGGATCCACCATGTCGCATAGGTAGAGAACTTGTAACCACGACGGTATTCAAACTTATCTACCGCTTTCATCAGACCGATGTTGCCTTCCTGAATCAGATCCAGGAACTGCAGACCACGGTTGGTGTATTTCTTGGCGATAGAGATAACCAGACGCAAGTTCGCTTCAACCATCTCTTTCTTCGCACGGCGGGCTTTCGCTTCGCCGATGGACATACGACGGTTAATGTCTTTTACCTGCTCAATGGTCAGGCCAGTTTCTTCTTCGATCTGCTGAAGTTTCATCAGGCCGCGCTGCACATCGTCTTTCACATCATGCAGTTTTTCTGACCACGGTTTGTTCATCGCGATAGCCGCGTTGAACCAGGTCTCGCTGGTTTCGTTGCCGGTGAAGAGGGTTATGAAGTTCTTCTTCGGCATTTTGCACTGTTCAACGCACAGCTTCATGATGATACGTTCCTGGGTACGTACGCGATCCATCATGACGCGCATGCTGTTCACCAGGTAATCGAACTGTTTTGGCACCAGGCGGAACTGTTTGAACACTTCAGACAGCTTCAGGATCTCTTCCTGAGCGGCGGCATGACTGCGGCCTTTCGCTTTGATGGTGTCACGCGTGACTTCGTACTGGGTACGCAGCTCACCGAACTTCTCACGTGCCAGCTCAGGGTCGATGCTGTTGTCGTCGTCGCTGTCGTCTTCTTCTTCCTCATCTTCGTCTTCGTCGTCATCCATCTCTTCCTGAGACAGTTCTGAACCGACGTGAGTGGCGGTAGGCGCCATATCTTCTTCAGCGTTCGGATCGACAAAGCCGGTGATCAGATCGGACAGGCGAGCTTCTTCAGCTTCAACGCGATCGTACTGTTCCAGCAGATAGGTGATGGCTTCCGGGTATTCAGCAACAGAACACTGAACCTGGTTGATCCCGTCTTCGATGCGTTTAGCGATGTCAATTTCGCCTTCGCGGGTCAACAGTTCAACGGTACCCATTTCGCGCATGTACATGCGGACCGGGTCAGTGGTACGCCCGATTTCAGATTCCACGCTGGACAGTACCTGTGCAGCAGCTTCTTCCGCATCTTCGTCAGTGTTGTTGGAGGTTTCAGCCAGCAACAGATCATCGGCATCCGGTGCTTCTTCCATCACCTGAATACCCATGTCATTGATCATTTGGATGATGTCTTCGATTTGATCTGAATCGACGATATCTTCCGGCAGATGGTCATTGACCTCGGCATAGGTCAGATAGCCTTGCTCCTTACCGCGTTGGACAAGAAGTTTCAGCTGTGACTGCGGGTTTTGCTCCATAAGACGGTATCCACACTTATTTCGTTTGATTGGTGTCGGCGATGGGGCTGCCAACCTTTAAAGCGAGGGCGTACTTATATTTTTGCCGCTGCCTCTCAGTGCGGCTGCCGGGGGCTTCCCGATCGATATTCGGCACTTAAGCCGTTAAATTTTTTATTTCTTCGCCAGTTCCTGGTTAATCATCCAGAGCTCCCGGCGTTCTTCGCTGCTCAAACCGTGTGTGCGCTCGCGAGCTATCAACTCTTCCTGGCGCAACTCAAGCATCGAATCAAACATATGGTTGAGCGAGTCGGTGAACGTTTTTTCTGCAATGTCCTTATCTGCTATATCGTCCCACATCGACAATTTTTCAAGGGTAGCGGCCTCTTTTGTGCCGCGATAATGTTCTAAAAGTTGTCCGGTGGTCAGACCTGGCTGAGACAAACAAGTGTTGACCAGTTCTGAAAATAAGCCAAGTCCGGGCAATTTTTCGTGGTTCAAACCCGCCAGCGACGGCACTTGCGGAGCAAGCTCGGGGTTTTGCACCAGTAACCCTATCAGTATACGCATGGTTGTGCGTTTTAGCTGAGGCGCGGCGCGAACCGCACCGTTTTCAGCCTGTTTAGGCATTAAACGTTCAAGCTGGCTATCGTCCAGAATGCCGAGCTTGTTGCCTAGCTCCTGACGCAGATAGATGCGCAGCGTTTCGCCAGGCACCTGGCTGATTAACGGCAGCGCCAGCGTACTGAGCTGCGCGCGCCCGTCAGGGGTACTCAAATCGACCTGCGGCATCAGGCTGTTAAACAAAAACGTGGAGAGCGGCTGAGCCTGCTCCATCCGCGCTTCAAACGCCGCTTTGCCCTCTTTACGCACCAGCGTATCCGGGTCTTCACCGTCGGGCAGAAACATAAAGCGTAGCTGACGCCCATCGGTCATATAAGGTAGCGCGGTTTCCAGCGCTCGCCAGGCGGCGTCACGTCCTGCGCGGTCACCGTCGTAACAGCAGATGACGTTGTTGGTCACCCTGAACAGCAGCTGAATATGATCGGCTGTCGTGGACGTACCTAACGACGCAACCGCGTAGTTGATGTCGTACTGCGCCAGCGCCACGACGTCCATATAGCCTTCGACGACCAGCAGACGCGGAGGTTCCGCATTATCCTGCTGCGCCTCATAAAGACCGTACAGCTGGCGGCCCTTATGGAAAATATCGGTTTCCGGGGAGTTGAGGTACTTCGGCAGGGCATCACCCAGCACGCGACCACCAAAACCAATTACCCGGCCTCGCTTGTCGCGGATCGGGAACATCACCCGTTCACGGAAGCGGTCGTAGCTTCGTCCCTGGTCGTTGGTGACCAGCATGCCTGCATCGATGAGAGACTTACGATCTTCGCTATTGCCGCCAAAACGCTTTAACACGTTGTCCCAGCCGGGCGGGGCGTAACCAATAGCGAAACGCGCAATGACATCGTCGCTCAGTCCGCGCTTGTTCAGATACTGACGCGCAGGCTCAGCCGCAGAGTGCTTAAGAGACTGTTGGTAAAACGAATTCAGGCCATCCATCAGTTGATACAGCGTTTGCCGTTGATGGCGCTCGATCTGACTTGGCCCACTGCCTGCTTCATACGGCACTTCAAGGTTATGCATCGCCGCCAGCTCTTCGACGGTTTCAACGAACTCGAGCTTGTCGTAGTTCATCAAAAAATCGACGGCATTACCGTGTGCGCCACAGCCGAAGCAATGGTAGAACTGCTTTTCACCGTTTACGGTGAAGGAGGGGGTTTTTTCATTATGGAACGGACAGCACGCATGGTAGTTCTTGCCCTGCTTTTTTAGCTTTACCCGCGCGTCGATGAGATCGACGATGTCGGTTCTGGCAAGCAGGTCATTGATGAAAACGCGTGGGATTCTTCCGGCCATATGCCCCAAAATTTTAAGCGACTTATAAACGAAAACAAGCCGCGCATTCCTTCCGGAAGCACGGCCTTACGACTATTACTCTGTCTGTCAATTGAGGGCTGAGGCCCTCAACCAATTAGTACAGACGAGTACGGCGTGCGTTTTCGCGAGCCAGTTTCTTCGCGTGACGTTTCACAGCGGAAGCTTTAGCGCGCTTACGTTCGGTCGTTGGTTTTTCATAAAACTCACGACGACGAACTTCAGCCAGAACACCTGCTTTCTCGCATGAACGTTTGAAGCGACGCAGTGCTACGTCGAACGGCTCGTTTTCACGTACTTTAATTACCGGCATGTAACTCTCACCTTTAATAAATTCGGTTTGCCGCTGGCATCAACGCCAGCTTATTTCAAAATGGTGCGGAATTTTACTGCAAATGCTGCTGCTTTGTAAAGCACCGATGCGATTTTGAAAGGGACTTTAATAAGGGTGAGGAGTATACACGAGCCTTCTTCCTGGGGCGAACAAAGTTTTACATCAACCCGCCCAGGCTCTACACTGCGCGGTATTGAAACGAGGTAAAACAAGTCATGCGTGTACTGGGTATTGAAACATCCTGCGATGAAACCGGCATCGCCATTTACGACGACGAAAAAGGGCTGCTGGCCAACCAGCTGTATAGTCAGGTGAAATTGCACGCTGACTACGGCGGCGTCGTGCCGGAACTGGCCTCTCGTGACCACGTGCGTAAAACGGTTCCCCTGATTCAGGCGGCGCTGAAAGAAGCCGGATTAACGGCAAAAGAGATTGATGCAGTGGCGTATACCGCAGGCCCGGGCCTGGTCGGCGCGCTGCTGGTTGGCGCAACGGTTGGCCGTTCGCTGGCGTTCGCGTGGGATGTGCCGGCCATTCCGGTTCACCATATGGAAGGGCACCTTCTGGCGCCGATGCTGGAAGAGAATCCGCCTGAATTCCCGTTTGTGGCGCTGCTGGTCTCCGGCGGCCATACGCAGCTGATTAGCGTAACGGGCATTGGCAAGTACGAGCTGCTGGGCGAGTCGATCGACGATGCCGCCGGTGAAGCGTTCGATAAAACCGCCAAGCTGCTGGGGCTGGATTACCCGGGCGGCCCGATGCTGTCAAAAATGGCGTCGCAGGGAACGGAAGGGCGCTTTGTCTTCCCGCGCCCGATGACCGACCGTCCGGGGCTGGACTTCAGCTTCTCCGGGCTGAAAACCTTCGCGGCCAATACTATCCGCAATAATGATAACGACGAGCAGACGCGTGCCGACATCGCCCGTGCGTTTGAAGATGCGGTGGTGGATACGTTGATGATCAAGTGCAAACGCGCGCTGGATCAGACCGGCTTTAAGCGCCTGGTGATGGCCGGTGGCGTAAGCGCTAACCGCACGCTGCGCGCGAAGCTCGCCGAAATGATGCAAAAGCGTCGCGGAGAAGTGTTCTATGCGCGTCCGGAATTCTGTACCGATAACGGCGCGATGATCGCTTACGCGGGTATGGTGCGCCTGAATGCGGGCGCAACGTCCGACCTGAGCGTGTCCGTGCGTCCGCGCTGGCCGCTGGCGGAGCTGCCTGAGGCCTGAACGGCTCTCCCGTCGTCGCGGCGGGGGAGTTTTATAACCTGATGTCGAACATCTCGTTCTTGATGATCAGAGAGTAAAGCTGGTAGTCGTTTTGCACATCCAGCTTTTCCATCGCCCGGATCTTATGCGCACTGACTGTTTTGATGCTCAGATGCATATGTTGTGCAATCTCCTTCAAATTTAATCCGTTACATATCAGACGCAGCACATCGATTTCCCGCGGCGAGAGTTTTTCAATATCTGTCATCTCATGACGAAAAAGCATATTTACCAGCTGACTTTCGATATAGATCTCACCTTTAAGAACTGTAGCAATCGCCTGGCTTAGGGTTTTCTCGTTGATATCCCGCGACAAATACGATCTGGCGCCTTCCTTTAGCGCCTGACGAATAAACATGGCGTTTGCATAGGGCGAGAGCAGGATAATGCTGAGCGTAGGATAAGTCTGATGGAGCCATTTCAACAGCTTCAGACCGTCCATACCCGTGAGAGGAGAGCGATTAAAGCTGGTTGTCAGTGAATAGCTGAGGATAACGATATCGGGGTTATGCTGGCCAAGAAGCGACAGAAGTTCTGCGGAAGAGGCTGCTTCACCGGTCAAAACACATCTCTGATTCATGCCTGAGGCGGGTAACGAGAGCGGTTGCATCATTGAGGATAAGCCGCGGCGAATCAACGAGGATTCTTCAGCGATAACGATTTTAATGTCCATAATGATGCGTCGTATTAACCCTTACATGATAATGGCGGGGTTGGAATCCCTCGCAAGATATATCGTTATTAAAATCCAGGCTGCGGTAAAATAGCAGTAACAATGAGAGTATTTTTAGCGGCGGCGGATATTGATTATTTCATTATGCTTAATCTTTACGGTTTTTGTATCCAGGTGTATCCTCGCGTTGCGAAATATAAAGAAACGAGGTATAGATTTTTCTTATTCAATTATAGAAAGATCGTTCCCCCAGATTAGGAAGTTCTTATTCATCACGGTGCATGTATCACAGATACTGAAAAAGGAGAAATGTCGATTCACAAAGGAACCGTGATTACCATGAAAAAAAGTACCTTGTCCCTTTTTATTTGTGCAGCAATTTCATTTTCCGCTACGGCAGAAAATCATGTGCAAAATGAGTTTGCACATGACAATGCGACCTACACAGCAATTGTACTCAAGCTAAAACCCACTACAGGTTTGCTAAAAGCGACAAACAATAAAATTACCCTGAATGATCCTTCCCTTATCACCACAAATATGTTTCGGCCGACTAATTTGCGGAGTTCAAATCAGTCATCCGTGTTAACGGAACTCAATAAACGCTATGGCTTTGACCGTTATCTGCGTATCGCGTTACCGCAAGATAAACGTCAGGATAAAACCTACATTAACCATATTATTACTGAGCTGGAGCAGAATCAGAACGTAGAGTTTGTTTATCCGGAGGCCGAACCGGTGTCGCTGGATGAAAACGCCCTTACGCCGCAGGTTAAATCTTCGGTAAATAATAATTTAACGTCTGCTGCCGTTCCGGATTTTCGCAATAAGCAGGATTATCTCAAAGCACCTGATGTTAAGCGCGCCGGTTATTATATGGGGGCGTAAACCGCGAAAGCGTTGATCGCTATGCAGGCAGTGCGGGTGAAGGGGTGACGATTATTTCAACGGAGATTTATCCCTGGAATACCCACCACCTCAACTTACCGCCAATGAGCCTCAGCTCTGGAAAGACAACGTATGTTGAAAAGCAAGATCATGACACCGCTTCCGTCGGGATTATGGCAGCGAAAGATATTGGCACCGGTATTCGAGGGATAAGCTGGAAAAGCCGACTGGGGTACGCGGCCTCAGCGCATAATAACCTCTATAATTTAATTCCGTTGCTAAACGCTGGCGATGTGGTGCAGATCGGGGTACACGTAGCGGGCGGTTATCCAGCGGGTTGTCAGAAGGATTGCTGGGTGGCAATGGAGTCCGAGCCCGCCTATTACGATGTGATTAAAGCGCTGACGGATAAAGGCGTTCACGTTATTGAGGCGGCAGGTAACGGGAACGTCAACCTGGATAGCCCAGGCTTCCAGGGGGAGTTTGACGTGAACGTGCGGGACTCCGGGGCTATCCTGGCGGGTGCGTTTTGTGCAAAAGACGGTAAAAAAGCGTCGTTCAGCACCTATGGTTCGCGCGTCACCAGCTCTGCATGGGGCTGCTGGGACGTAGTGAGCACAGGTTATGGCGATCTCTATAAAAATGGCGGCGTTAACGATTCTTATACCGCGACGTTTGCCGGAACTTCTTCCTCGAACCCGATTATTGCGGGTGTGGTAGCCAGCCTGTCAGGCATCGCCAAAGCCAACGGTATTACCGTGACACCGCTGCAGATGCGTCAGATTCTGGCGGAGACCGGAACGCCACTGGCCAACGGAGATTCGGCAAAAGTGGGTACTCAACCTGACATGGAGCGTGCGGTGGCCCGTATTATGGCGCTCAAAGACGGTAGCACGCCTGTCGTGCCGGCTCCAACGGCTGTGGCAGGCGCAGATTACGCTCTGGTTTCTCCGACCACGGGGGTGATCACCTACGCGCTGGACGGCAGTAAGAGCCTGAATGCCAAATCGTATAACTGGCGTGTGACGAAAGGGGCAGAAACCTTCTCGCTGGAGGCGACACTGAACGGCACGCTGGTGAAGAGCGTGGACAGCGCGCATGCCTATGCCGTCATTCCTGCCAACAGCGAGGGTGAAGCGACCTTTACACTGACGACGACCGGCGCGGATGGGCGAACCGCGACGGACAGCATGACCATCATCGTCAGTAAACCGGCGGTACCGGCTAAGGATGACACCCCGGCAAAAGATGACACACCGGTAAATCCTGCGGCACCGGCCTATAACGCCAAAATTGCCTATCCAACCCGATGCGCCAAAGTGTCTTACAACGGTAAAGTTTGGCTCAACCAGTGGTATGTCAACCCGGGGCAAGAAACGCCGGGAACCGGCGGCCAGTGGGGCGCATGGCGCCAACAAGGGTCTTCCAATAACAGCTGCAAATAACAATCACGGCCTGGCGTTATGCCAGGCCTTTTTTCAGATCCGCAGCATCCCTTTCTCTTCCAGAAACGCAATGATCTTCGCCAGCCCGTCACCCGCTTTCAGGTTGGTAAACGTCCACGGACGCTCGCCGCGCATGCGATTAGTGTCGCGCTCCATTACCTCCAGCGACGCCCCCACGTACGGCGCGAGGTCGGTTTTATTGATCACCAGAAAATCGGATTTGGTGATTCCCGGCCCGCCCTTGCGCGGGATTTTTTCCCCTTCGGCCACGTCGATCACGTAAATAGTCAGATCCGCAAGCTCCGGGCTGAAGGTCGCGCTCAGGTTGTCGCCACCGCTTTCAACGAAGATCAGATCCAGATTGCCGAACTTCTCGCTTAACGCTTCCACCGCCGCCAGGTTCATTGAGGCGTCTTCGCGGATGGCCGTGTGCGGGCAGCCGCCCGTTTCCACGCCCACGATGCGCTCCGGCTCCAGCGCACCCGCCTCGGTCAGGATGCGCTGATCCTCTTTGGTGTAGATATCGTTGGTCACCACCGCGAGATGGTAGGTATCGCGCATCGCCTTGCAGAGCGCTTCCAGCAGCGCGGTTTTGCCCGACCCTACCGGGCCGCCCACGCCCACGCGCAGGGGATGTTTGTAATCAGCCATATTGACTCCTCAGGAACGGAATAGTCGTGAATATTGGGTTTCGTGGCGCGCGGAGGCGATGGCGGAAAGCGGCGTTGCTGCCCCCAGCGCGTCGTCGCGACGTAAAAATGCCTGTTCAACACCAGCGGCGTAGTGGTCGCCCAGGTCGATAATCAGCTGCTGCGCAGCCTGTTGCCCAAACGGCACCAGCTTGACGCCCGCCATCACCGCGCTCTCCATCCAGCTGTAGCCGAGGCTCAGCGCCAGCTCGCGCGCGCCAATACCCCAGCGCACGCCGAGCCAGGCCATGCCGCCGAGCTGGCTTTGCATAAACAGCGGTAGCCACTCGGGCGGACACTCAGGTTCCCAGCTCTTAATCAGTCGCGTAAAGGCCGCCCCGCGGTTGCGCTCTTCTTCGCGCAGCTCGCGCGTTTCCCGGCAGGCGAGAAGGTATGCCGTCCAGCGTTTTGCATGTGTAAGATCGCGTTGCTCACAGGCCTGATAAAGACGGATAAACAGCGGCAGATCGACGCAGAAAAAACTCTGCTCCATCTGCTGGATTTGCCAGCGTTTAAAGGCGTCGGCGTCCGTGACCCAGCCCGCCTCAACGGCCCACTCCAGCCCCTGCGACCAGGTAAACGATCCGACCGGCAGGCTACTGCTGGAGAGCTGCATCAGGCGCAGCCGCTGGCGGGCGTGCTCCATCAGCTCATCAACGCCAGCAGGGCGGAGACGATCAGCCCGCCGCCGAAGGTCTTACGCAGGCCGTCGTGACGACGCAGCAGCAGCCCCGCGGCAAAGCTGGCGCACAGCACCGTGGCGCTGGCCAGCATAAAGCCGCTGGTGAAGAGCCAGAAGCTGTGGCCGGACATCTCCACGCCGTGCGCCCAGCCGTGGAACATCGCCAGGGCAGGCACCGCCAGCAGCAGGCGGTTTTCAGTTTTAAACATCATCACGCCGGATACCGCCAGCGAGGCGATAATCAGCATCTCCATGCCGCTGAAGCCGCCGAGCAGGCTGCCCGCAATCGCACCGACAAGCATCATCCCGAGGGTGGCAAACGGCAGCAGGAGTTTGCGACCGCTCAGCGCCGAGAGCACGCCCGCACCGGTCAGCATCAGCAGATGATCGAGCCCGGTCAGCGGGTGGAGAAAACCGGCCTGAAAGCTGTCGGCACCGTGGCCGGGATGCGCGAGCGCGGGAACGGAAAAGGCCAGAAGCAGCAGAGGTAAATACTTACGCATGATTAATCCTTAATGTGAATGAGCGTGAGAGTGGCTGTGGGCATCGCTGGTGTAAGCGCCCGCTTCCGGTTCAAACGGCAGGCTGGCGTAGGCCACTTCCAGCCCGAACTGGCGCAGCATGTCGTCGAGAACGTGGTCGTGGTGATAGCGCAGCTCGCCGGGCATGATCTGCAGCGGCACGTGGCGGTTGCCCAGGTGGTAGCAGGCGCGGGCGAGCAGGAACGGATCGGCGCAGCGCACCACGGAAACCGACTCCGGGGCGGCGAACACCTCGACAACCTCGCTGCCGTCGTCGGTAGTCAGCAGGTCGCCCCCGCGCAGCAGCAGGCCGCGCGGCAGCATCAGCCCGGCTTCGCGGCCGTCGTTCAGCGATACGCGGGCGCGGCTTTTCACCCGTACGTCAATCGGCAGCGTGACGCTGGCGGTGACGGGGTGGGCATGGTCCAGGCGTTGGGTTAAATAGATCATCATCACTCCTCAAAACAGGAAATAGCGTTGCGCCATCGGCAGAACGTCAGCCGGTTCGCTGGTTATCAGTTCACCGTCGACGCGCACCTCGTAGGTTTGTGAGTCGACGGTGATATTCGGCTGCAGGCCGTTGTGGATCATGTCCGCCTTTTTCACCGTCCGGCAGCCTTTCACTACCGCCGTGGCGCTCTGCAGGTTGAGCTGCTGCGGGATGCCGTTCGCACTGGCGGCCTGCGAGATAAACGTCAGCCGGGTGGCGTGGCGCGCGGCACCCAGCGAGCCAAACATCGGGCGGTAATGCACCGGCTGCGGCGTCGGGATCGAGGCGTTGATATCACCCATCGGCGCGCAGGCGATCATCCCGCCCTTGACGATGGTGGCGGGTTTGACGCCAAAGAACGCCGGGGACCAGACCACCAGATCCGCCAGCTTGCCCGCCTCAATCGAACCGACTTCGTGGGCGATGCCGTGAGTGAGCGCCGGGTTAATGGTGTATTTGGCGACGTAGCGCTTCACGCGGAAGTTATCGTTCTCGCCGGTCTCTTCCGGCAGCGCGCCGCGCTGGACTTTCATGCGGTGCGCCACCTGCCAGGTGCGGATAATTACTTCTCCGACGCGGCCCATGGCCTGCGAATCTGACGAGGTGAGCGAGAATGCGCCGATGTCGTGCAGCACGTCTTCAGCGGCGATGGTTTCACGACGAATGCGGGATTCGGCAAACGCCACGTCCTCGGCGATATCCGGGTCAAGGTGGTGGCAGACCATCAGCATGTCGAGATGCTCGTCGATGGTATTGACCGTGTAGGGCAGCGTCGGATTGGTGGAGGAAGGCAGAATATTCGGGTGCGCGCAGGCGGTGATGATATCCGGCGCATGGCCGCCGCCCGCCCCTTCGGTGTGGAAGGTGTGGATGGTGCGCCCGGCGATGGCGGCCAGCGTGTCTTCGACAAAACCGGACTCGTTCAGCGTGTCGCTGTGCAGCGCCACCTGAATATCCATCTCGTCAGCGACCTCCAGCGAGCAGTTGATCGCTGCAGGCGTTGCGCCCCAGTCTTCGTGAATTTTCAGCCCGATAGCACCGGCGGCAATCTGCTCGCGCAGGGCATCCGGGTTGGAGCCGTTACCTTTGCCGAGCAGGCCGATATTCACCGGCAGGGTATCGGCAGCCTGCAGCATGCGGGCGATATACCACGGTCCTGGCGTGCAGGTGGTAGCGTTGGTGCCTGCCGCAGGCCCGGTGCCGCCACCGATCATGGTGGTGACGCCGGAAACCAGCGCCTCTTCCGCCTGCTGCGGGCAGATCCAGTGGATGTGGGTGTCGATCCCGCCAGCGGTGACGATCTTCCCCTCGGCGGCGATCACTTCCGTCGCGGCGCCAATCGGGATCGTCACGCCGGGCTGAATGTCCGGGTTCCCGGCTTTGCCCACGGCGAAGATCCGCCCGTCCTTGACGCCGATATCGGCTTTCACGATCCCCCAGTGATCGACGATCAGCGCGTTGGTGAGAACCAGATCCACGCAGGCGTCAGCGGTCATCTGCCCCTGGCCCATGCCGTCGCGGATCACCTTCCCGCCGCCGAATTTGACTTCTTCGCCGTAGATCGTGAGATCGTCTTCCACTTCGATCCACAGCTCGCTATCGGCCAGCCGCACTTTATCCCCCGTGGTGGGGCCGAACATATCGACATACGCCCGGCGTGAAATCTCAGCCATGTTTCACCTCTCCCATCACGGCACTGCGAAAACCGAAAATCCGCTGTGCACCCGCGATCTGCACCAGCGTTACTTCCCGCTTCTGGCCGGGCTCGAAGCGCACGGCGGTGCCCGCCGGGATGTTCAGTCGGTAGCCCCTGGTGGCTTCCCGATCGAACTTCAGCGCCGGATTGACCTCGTAAAAGTGGTAGTGCGATCCGACCTGGATCGGCCTGTCGCCGTGGTTTTCGACAACCACGCTTTGGGTTTCTCGCCCGACGTTAAAGCTGATATTGCCCGGTTTGATCTGATATTCACCTGGGATCATCACGCGCTCCTTAGACGATCGGGTTGTGGACGGTGACGAGCTTGGAACCGTCCGGGAAGGTGGCTTCCACCTGAATATCCGGGATCATCTCCGGGACGCCCTCCATTACCTGGTCGCGCCTCAGGACGTGGCGGCCCGCCTCCATCAGCGAGGCGACGGTTTCGCCATCGCGCGCGCCTTCCATAATGAAGGCGCTGATCAGCGCGACCGATTCCGGGTAGTTGAGCTTTACCCCGCGCGCAAGGCGGCGTTCGGCAACCAGCGCGGCGGTGAACAGCAACAGCTTGTCTTTTTCTCTGGGGGTCAGTTCCATAACGTTTCTCTTATGTCTGCCAGATACGCGGCGAACAGGCGGGTTTGGTGGTGAGGAGCGGGCGAAGCGACTGCCAGATATCGCGCATCACCCGCTGGCAAATCAGGTTGTCGTGGGAGAGAAAACGCACCGACAGCAGGCCATCGGTGAGCGTTGCCCCGGCATAATTTTCCAGTGGCGCGAGCCGCTCGCGTACCGCGTCGAGGTGATCGTCGACAGCCGGATAGAACAGCAGCGTGCCGAGCCAAGGATGTCCGGCTACGGGCGTGAGATCGCCGTCGCTAAGATGCTGGCGCTCAATCAGGCGCGGTTCGTCGTCGACCCACACCTCAAGACGGCTCTCCAGCGTGCCGTGGCTGAAGGTCTCACCGATCACCGGGCGGCCCAGGCAGTACAGCTCCCACGTCAGCAGCGTGCTGGAGGCCTTCAGGTGGAAGACGGAGCGCAACGCGGCATGCGCACCGGGAAAAATAATGGTGTCCTGCGGCAGCCATTCCAGGGTGGCGTCTTCATCGAGATAAAAGTGCTGGCTCAGACGGGCCTGCGGGCCGCTGCTGCGATAGAACTTGCTGGCACCGGGCATGGTGATAAGCACATGGCTTTTGGCGTCCAGCCGAACGGAAATGTCCAGCGTATCGCCACCCACAATCCCGCCGGGCGGGTGAAGCAGATAAAGGTGGCAGGTTTCCCCTTCGGGGTAAAACGGACGCTGGACGGTAAGCGGCCCGACGTGATGAGCGGAGTACAGGAAGGTTTTCTCAGGGGTGTGACAAAACTGCAGGGCAAGCGATGCCTGCCAGCCTTTGTATGAATTATCAGTGACCTGAGCTGCTAACATGCTGCATCCATCTGCTCATCATCGGGGTCGTTTCAGTATGCCCTGGCAGAAATGAAGGCTGTCATATGAGTCGCTTATGGATAAAAAACGGCTCATGTGATTTTCGCCCGGCGGCGCTACGCTTGCACGGGCCTACAAGATAATGCGCAGTGTAGGCCGGGTAAGCGCAGCGCCACCCGGCAGGAAAGGCTAGCGATAATCCTCCGCATCCACATCATACCCGGACGGCTCCCAGCGGATCGCCAGCAGCGACGCCAGGCCGATAAACGGTGCCAGCGCAATCACCCAGAACACGGCGGTATCCAGCGAAGCAACCAGCAGCGGGAACAGGAATAGCGACAGCGTCGAGCTGCTGCGCATCAGCGTCTGGTTGAGGCCCACGCCCACGCCGCGCAGCGAGGTCGGGTAGCTCAGTGACGCAAACGTCATGGTATGCGCACCCGGGCCAAAGCCCTGACCGAACAGGAATAGCGCCAGCATCGAAACAGCAAGCACCCCTTCAGAAGCACCTTCCGGTCGGCCTATCAGCGCCAGCCCGAGCAGCGCCACAAGCTGGCAGGCATAGCCCGCGAGCGACATCCGCCACGCGCCGAAGCGTGGAACATAGCGCACCGCCAGTAATCCGCCAACAAACGCAAACAGCAGGTTAAGCACCAGCGAGATCAAAATAGTGGTGAGCATCGACTGCACGAAGAAGCTTGAAATAATCACCGGCAGGCCAAAGGCCACGGCGTTATAGGCAAACGAGGAGACCACCGACAGCAGCGTGGCGAGGGTGGTACGCCGCAGATAATTGCCCCGGAACAGGTTGAGGTAGTTCGACCATTTTGCCTTGTTAACCACCGGCGCGGGCTGGTCAAGGGCATCCTGCGGCACGTGGGCGTTGATGTTGTACGACTGCCGCAAAATGGATGCCGCCTCTTTCAGGTTGCCCTGATTCGCCGCCCAGACCGGAGACTCGCTCATGTAACGGCTGCGAATGGCGATAATCACCAGCGCGGGCACCGCGCCAAAGCCGAGGATCAGGCGCCAGAGCCAGTCGCTGTGGCTTTCCGGCAGCACGGCGTAGAAGAAGAGCACCAGCAGGTAGGAGACGCTGATGGCCGCATACCAGGTAGGGCACCACATCGCGACGCTGGAAGCTTTGTTTCCCGGACCTTTCAGTCTGGCGAACTCGCTGAGAAACGCCATCGCCACGGGAAGGTCGATCCCTACGCCGAGCCCCATCACAAAGCGCGCGCCCGCCAGCACATATTCGTTCGGAGCCAGCGCACAGGCGATAGCGGCGACGACGAAGAAGACCATATCGGCCATAAACACGCGGTAGCGCCCGATTTTATCCGTGAGATAGCCGCCGAGCAGTGCCCCGACGATGGCACCGAAGGTAATGGCCGACGCCACCATGCCGGTGCCGGCAGGGGTTAAATTGAATTCGCGGGTAATGTCCTTGATGCCAAACGCCAGCGCGCCGAGATCGTACGCGTCGAGAAAAATACCGCCCAGCGCGATACCGACCACGATACGGGCGTTAGCCCGGCCCTGAGAGCCGTCGTTAATCAGACGTGAAACGTCCGATGCGCTGCGCACCCACTTGATGTCGCCATCCGGGGTGCTTCCTGCCGTTGAAAGGGGAGTTGTATCTGTGATTTCTGCCATTTTTCTTTTTGTGTGGTTGTGTTGTGTCTCTAACAGTTACCACAGGCAGAAGGTGACCAAAATCACATTTGGTTATAAGGCATAACGAACGCTTTATTTAGCGTCTTTCTTCTTACGCTTGAGCTTCGTCCAGATCTTGGTTTCCTGACGACGCCACAGGCGCTGAATATTGTCGTGATGGCGCAGCAGGATCAGGCAGGAGAGCATCGACACCGGGAAGGTGAACTGGGGTTTAAACCACCAGACGTAGAACGGGGCAATCAGCGCGCTGACGATCGCGCCCAGCGACGAGTAGCCGCTCAGAAGAATGGTGAGCAGCCAGGTCCCGGCCATCACGCCGGTGAGATCCCAGCCGATAGGTGCAATCGCACCGAAGGCCGTCGCAACGCCTTTTCCGCCTTTAAAACCAAAGAAAACGGGCCAGATATGGCCGACGCAGGCGGCGATGGCGATAAGACCGAGCCAGAACGGCGTGACGCCCAGCGCATACGCGCCCCAGACGGGTAGCATCCCTTTCAGAACATCAAAAATCAAAACCGCTACGGCTGCTCCCTTGCCGCCAATTCGTAGTACATTGGTCGCCCCCGGATTCCCGGAACCACTTTCGCGTGGGTCAGGCAACCCGGCGATGCGGCAGACCAGAATGGCGCTGGAGATTGAGCCGCAAAGGTAGGCGAGGATAATCATTCCAGGCGCGATTGCACTCATAACGCTGTTCCGTTTTGAAAATGTATCTGTATTCTCAGCATCTGTGGATAATACGCATAATTCGCCGGAAGTGGTATCCGGTTTAGCCAAAAAGCAGGCAGGTCGTGATGGATATTGTATTTATAGAGCAACTTTCGGTAATCACCACTATTGGTGTTTACGACTGGGAACAGACCATTGAGCAGAAGCTGGTGTTCGATATCGAAATGGGCTGGGATAACCGCGCGTCGGCAAAAAGCGACGATGTGAATGACTGTCTGAGCTATGCCGACATCAGTGAAACGGTCATCAACCATGTGGAAGGGCAGCGTTTTGCGCTGGTGGAACGCGTGGCGGAAGAGGTGGCGGAGCTACTGCTGACCAAATTTAACTCGCCATGGGTACGCATCAAGTTAAGCAAACCGGGGGCGGTAGCGCGCGCTGCCAACGTAGGCGTGATTATCGAGCGTGGCAATAATCTGAAAGCAAAGATTTAACGTCATAATCGCTAAACCATTTTAGGTTATACCGGTCATAAAGCTGTATCTTTCACGGTTGTCCACGTGGGACACCGTTTTTTTATATCTTTTTAGGGGTTTATAGATGAGCGATATGCACTCGCTGCTGGTGGCGGCAATACTGGGTGTGGTCGAAGGATTGACGGAGTTTTTGCCGGTTTCCAGTACGGGCCATATGATTATCGTCGGCCACCTGCTGGGCTTTGAGGGCGATACCGCAAAGACGTTCGAAGTGGTGATTCAGCTGGGTTCTATTCTGGCGGTTGTGGTGATGTTCTGGCGTCGTCTGTTTGGCCTGATCGGCATTCACTTTGGACGTTTGCCGCAGCGTGAAGGGGAAGGCAAGGGCCGTCTGACGCTGATTCACATTCTGCTCGGCATGGTCCCGGCGGTCGTGCTGGGGCTGGTATTCCACGACACCATCAAATCGCTGTTTAACCCGATTAACGTGATGTATGCGCTGGTGGTTGGCGGTTTCCTGCTGATTGCAGCAGAAGTGCTGAAACCTAAAACCCCGCGTGCGGAAGGTCTGGATGATATGACCTACCGTCAGGCGTTTATCATTGGTTGCTTCCAGTGTCTGGCGCTGTGGCCGGGCTTCTCGCGTTCAGGGGCGACCATTTCTGGTGGCATGCTGATGGGTGTGAGCCGTTATGCCGCGTCGGAATTTTCATTCCTGCTGGCGGTGCCGATGATGATGGGTGCCACCGTACTCGACGTCTATAAGAGCTATCACTTCCTGACGGCTGGCGACATTCCGATGTTCGCCGTGGGCTTCATCACCGCCTTCATCGTGGCGCTGATTGCCATCAAAACCTTCCTGCAGCTGATCAAGCGTATCTCGTTCATTCCGTTCGCGATCTACCGCTTTATCGTCGCGGCTGCGGTGTACGTGGTCTTCTTCTGATGACCAACGGCCCTCAGTCTTTTGGCTGAGGGCAACGCTTTTCCTTCCATGCCGCAACGGCTTCTGTCCTGCGTTTCGTCAACTCTTCCCGAATTTCCGGTCCTTTGAATCCTGCTTCAACAACATCTTTCGTGGGTACGGCTTTCGCCACGTCCCAGGCTTCACGCAGCAAACGGCCTTGTGGGTAATCGCAGGCCTCAAACCCGGTGCGACCGCGCACGTCGGCTTCGCTGGTCAGGGCGATCTGCTCCACGCGCTGGGGTTTACGCCAGGCGTCGATATTATCGAACAGCTTAACGATGGTGGCCGGTTTCAGGATCGGGAAGGTATGGATGAGATCGTGGAACTCTGCCACCAGTTTTGCCAGGTCGCGGATCTCATTCGGCACGCGCAGCCGCTGGCAAATGCCTTCGACCAGCTTCACGCCTGCCGGACCGTGTCCGTGATGGCGCGGCCAGAACGCCTTCGGCGTTAACCCTTTGCCGAGATCGTGGCACAGAGTGGAAAAACGCACGTCCACGTCCGGGCTGAGCATGGCGGCCATGCTGAGCGTCATCAGGGTATGAATACCGGTATCAATTTCCGGGTGCCATTTCGCCGGGGCGGGGACGCCGAACAGCACGTCGATTTCCGGGAACAGCACTTTCAGCGCGCCACAGTCGCGCAGCACCTGGAAAAAGACCTGCGGGTTGCGGGTCGTGAGGGCGTTTTCCGTCTCTTTCCAGACGCGTTCTGGCGTCAGGTGTTCCAGTTCGCCCGCTTCGGTCATCGCGGTCATCAGCGCCATGGTTTCATCAGCGATACGGAAACTGAGATGCGCATAACGCGCGGCGAAACGCGCCACGCGCAGCACGCGGAGCGGATCTTCAGAAAAAGCCGGGGAAACGTGACGTAAAAGACGGTCGCGCAGATCGTCCTGACCGCCGTAGGCATCAATGATCTGGCCGTGCTCGTCCTGCGCAAGGGCGTTGATGGTGAGATCGCGGCGCAGCAGATCCTGCTCCAGCGTCACATCCGGGGCGGCATAGCAGGTAAAACCGGTATAGCCAGAGCCGGATTTTCGTTCGGTACGCGCCAGGGCGTACTCTTCACGGCTTTTAGGATGAAGAAAAACGGGAAAATCGCGGCCTACCTGCTGGTAGCCCGCGTCGAGCATCTCTTCGGGGGTGGCACCTACCACCACCCAGTCTTTATCTTTGACCGGCAGACCTAACAACGCATCACGTACCGCACCACCGACCAGATAACTCTTCACACCAACGCTCCCGTTTTCTCTTTTCGCAAGATAATACGTAAGTGTGGCAGAGAAGACGAGTTAGTTCATCCAGCGGTCTTTGCGCTTACGGCTTGGGATCAGCATTGGCAGCACCAGACCCAGCACCAGACCGACGCCCAGCACGCCGCCGCCATACATGAACCACTGCATGATGATGGTGCGCTGTTTATCATCAAGCTGCAGGTTGGCGGCATTCACTTTCTTCTGCGCGACAATCAGCTCGTTTTTCAGCTTCTGGTTCTCTTCCTTCAAACCGTTGATCACACCGTCGCTCTGGGCCACTTTCTGCTGCATTTCTGCCGTGCGCTGGTTCCAGGTGTTATCGATGTTGGTCAGCTTATCGGTCAGGGTTTTCACCTGGTTTTCCAGGTCCGGCACGCGGGTGCGCAGGCTTGGCACGTTGCTCAGCTCTTTCAGCGGGATCCAGGAGGTGCGGCCGGAGCTGTCGCGTACCTGACCGTAGTTGGTGTCTGCATTGGTTTGTAACAGAACCACTTCCTCGCCGGCATTTACCGTGCCCACGAGGCGATAATTGTCCCCAGGGCCACTGCGTACCCAGGTGTTCAGTTCATCAGAAACGTAACGCTTCTCTTCAGCGTGGACCGCGGTTGCGGCGCTAAAAGCGAGTAAAGTAAGTCCAATCAGGCGTAATTTAAGCATATCAGTCGTTATTTTCATAAATAGTGGAACGATAGTAGTGGTATCAGTGTCTCTACGCAAAGGATTCGTCATCAATCGGAATCATCTGTGTCGTGATTTCCACCTCTTCAAACTTTTACGCCCGTCAAATTGCTCATTGCGTGGTAATTTGGCGCAAAATACTATGTACTGACAAACAAATGGCGAGGAAGTTCGCCTTCATCGACGCGTCTGTGACGCAGGCAAAAGTACAAGGCTATGGCACAAGAAATCGAATTAAAGTTTATCGTCGAAAAAGACAGCGTTGACGCGCTCCGTCAGCATCTGCACACGCTTTCCGGCGAACACCATGAACCGGTACAACTGCTTAATATCTATTACGAAACGCCGGATAACTGGCTGCGTCGTCACGATATGGGCCTGCGCATCCGTGGCGCGAGCGGGCGCTACGAGATGACGATGAAAATTGCCGGTCGCGTGGTGGGCGGTTTGCACCAGCGTCCGGAATACAATATCGACATCAGTAAGCCAGAACTTGAGCTTGAACGTTTTCCGGCTGAGGTCTGGCCGGAAGGCACTCTCCCGGCAACCTTATCCGCAGAAGTACAGCCGCTGTTCAGCACCGATTTCTGGCGCGAAAAATGGCTGGTGACGGAAGGCAAAAGCCGCATTGAAATCGCCCTCGATCTGGGCGAGGTGAAGGCGGGGGAGATCCAGGAGCCGATTTGCGAACTGGAGCTTGAACTGCTGGAAGGCGACGCCAACGACGTGCTGAAGCTGGCACGCAGGCTGGTGAACCAGTCCGGATTACGTCAAGGAAGCCTGAGTAAAGCCGCGCGGGGCTACCATCTGGCCGCCGGAAATGCGCCGCGCGTGCTGAAAGAGACGACCATTTTGCACGTTGCGCCGAAAGCCAGCGTTGAACAGGGTCTGGAAGCCGCGCTGGAGCTGGCGCTTTCCCAGTGGCAGTACCACGAAGAGCTGTGGGTGCGTAATGTGAAAAACGCGAAATCCCACGTGTTGGCGGCTATTGCCCTGGTGCGTCATACTCTTGCGTTGTTCGGCGGTATCGTTCCTCGCAAAGCGAGTGCTCACTTACGCGATCTGCTGACGCAAACCGAAGCGCTGATACTCTCGGACGTATCCGCGCAAACGGCAATCTACAGCCCGCAAACCGCCACGGCAAAACTGGCGCTGACCGAGTTTCTGGTGACGCGAGGCTGGCGTACTTTCCTTGATGCAAAAGCGCAAACAAAAATCGCGGAAAACTTCAAACGTTTCGCGGATATTCATCTTTCCCGCCATGCCGCCGAACTGAAGACCACGTTTGCCTGCCCGCTGGGCGATCAGTATGGCGATCAGCTTCCCCGTCTTTCGCGCAATATCGACAGCATGGTGCTTCTGTCTGGAGCTTATGACGGCGTGAAGGCGCAGGCCTGGCTGGAGAACTGGCAGGGGCTGAAACACGCCATTGAAACCCGCCAGCATATTGAGATTGAGCATTTCCGTAACGAGGCCATTTCGCAGGAGCCGTTCTGGCTGCACAGCGGAAAACGTTAACTCTGGCAAGGAACCCCAATAATGCCGCTTTCTTCGCAATTACAGCAGCAGTGGCAGACCGTTTGCGAACGTCTGCCCGAGTCATTACCGGCCTCATCGTTAAGCGAGCAGGCAAAGAGCGTGCTCGCCTTCAGTGATTTTGTGCAGGAAAGTATCGCCGCCAACCCGGACTGGCTGGCAGAGCTTGAGAACGCACCGCCACAGGCGGACGAGTGGCAGCATTATGCGGGCTGGCTGCAAACCGCACTCGAAGACGTAGCGGATGAAGCGACGCTGATGCGCGTCCTTCGCCAGTTCCGCCGTCGGGTCATGGTACGCATTGCCTGGGCGCAGTCGCTGGAGCGGGTAAGCGAAGAGAGCACCTTGCAGCAGCTAAGCGAGCTGGCGCAAACGCTGATTGTCGCCGCGCGCGACTGGCTCTACGCCGCCTGCTGTAAAGAGTGGGGCACGCCGTGCAGCGAGGAAGGGGTTCCTCAGCCGCTGTTGATTCTGGGAATGGGCAAGCTCGGCGGCTGTGAGCTGAACTTCTCCTCCGACATCGACCTGATTTTTGCCTGGCCCGAGAACGGCTCCACGCGCGGCGGCCGACGCGAGCTGGACAACGCCCAGTTCTTTACCCGCCTCGGCCAGCGTCTGATTAAGGCGCTGGACCAGCCCACGCAGGACGGTTTTGTCTACCGCGTGGACATGCGCCTGCGTCCGTTTGGCGACAGCGGCCCGCTGGTGCTGAGCTTTGCCGCGCTGGAAGATTACTACCAGGAGCAGGGGCGCGACTGGGAGCGCTACGCGATGGTCAAAGCGCGGATCATGGGCGACAGCGACGACGCTTACGCCAACGAGCTGCGCGCCATGCTGCGCCCGTTCGTGTTCCGTCGCTATATCGACTTCAGCGTGATCCAGTCCCTGCGTAATATGAAAGGGATGATCGCCCGTGAGGTGCGCCGTCGCGGTCTGAAGGACAACATCAAGCTCGGCGCGGGCGGCATTCGCGAAATTGAATTTATCGTGCAGGTCTTCCAGCTTATTCGCGGCGGGCGCGAGCCATCGCTGCAGTCCCGCTCGCTGTTGCCGACGCTGAGCGCCATCGAGCAGCTGCACCTGCTGCCGGAAGGCGACGCGCAAACCCTGCGCGAGGCCTATCTGTTCCTGCGCCGTCTGGAAAATCTGTTGCAAAGCATCAACGACGAACAGACCCAGACTCTGCCGGGCGACGACCTGAACCGGGCGCGTCTGGCCTGGGGCATGCGCGTGAATGACTGGGCTGCGTTAACCGAGCGGCTGGATGCCCATATGGCGGGCGTGCGCCGCATCTTTAACGACCTGATTGGCGATGACGAAAGTGAGTCGCAGGACGATGCGCTTTCCGAGCACTGGCGCGAGCTGTGGCAGGACGCGCTTCAGGAAGATGACACGACCCCCGTGCTGGCGCACCTGAGTGACGATGCCCGTCATCGCGTGGTGGCGCTAATCGCGGATTTCCGTCTCGAACTGAACAAACGCGCCATTGGCCCGCGCGGTCGGCAGGTGCTGGATCACCTGATGCCGCACCTGCTGAGCGAGGTCTGCTCGCGGGCGGACGCGCCGGTGCCGCTGTCGCGCATGATGCCGCTGCTGAGCGGGATTATCACGCGTACCACCTATCTGGAGCTCCTGAGCGAGTTTCCGGGGGCGCTCAAGCATCTGATTTCCCTCTGTGCCGCGTCGCCGATGGTGGCGAACAAGCTGGCACGTTACCCGCTGCTGCTGGATGAGCTGCTCGACCCGAACACGCTGTATCAGCCCACGGCGACGGATGCCTACCGCGACGAGCTGCGTCAGTATCTGCTGCGCGTGCCGGAAGAAGATGAAGAGCAACAGCTTGAGGCGCTGCGCCAGTTTAAGCAGGCGCAGATGCTGCGCGTGGCGGCGGCGGATATCGCCGGAACGCTGCCAGTGATGAAAGTGAGCGATCACTTAACCTGGCTTGCGGAAGCGATTATCGACGCGGTAGTGCATCAGGCGTGGGTGCAGATGGTGGCGCGCTACGGCCAGCCGAAACACCTGGCCGACCGTGAGGGTCGCGGCTTCGCGGTGGTGGGCTACGGCAAGCTTGGCGGCTGGGAGCTGGGATACAGTTCTGATCTCGATCTTATTTTCCTGCACGATTGCCCGGTTGACGTGATGACCGACGGCGAGCGTGAAATTGACGGGCGCCAGTTCTACCTGCGTCTGGCGCAGCGCATCATGCACCTGTTCAGCACCCGCACCTCGTCGGGCATTTTGTATGAAGTGGATGCCCGTCTGCGTCCGTCAGGCGCGGCGGGCATGCTGGTGACCTCAACGGAATCCTTCGCCGATTACCAGAAGAATGAAGCCTGGACGTGGGAGCATCAGGCGCTGGTGCGTGCACGCGTGGTGTATGGCGATCCGCAGCTCAAAACGCAGTTTGACGTCATCCGCAAGGAGGTCATGACCACCCCGCGTGACGGCAGTACGTTGCAGACCGAAGTGCGCGAAATGCGCGAGAAAATGCGTGCGCACTTAGGCAATAAACATCGCGATCGCTTTGATATTAAAGCCGACGAGGGCGGGATTACCGATATTGAGTTTATTACCCAGTATCTGGTGCTGCTGCACGCCCACGACAAGCCGAAGCTGACGCGCTGGTCGGATAACGTGCGCATTCTGGAACTATTGGCGCAAAACGACATTATGGACGAGCAGGAGGCGCAGGCTTTAACCCGCGCCTACACCACGCTGCGCGACGAGCTGCATCACCTGGCCTTGCAGGAGCAGCCTGGGCATGTGGCGCTGGATTGTTTCATCGCTGAACGCGCTCAGGTAACGGCCAGCTGGCAGAAGTGGCTGGTGGAACCGTGCGTAACAAATCAAGTGTGATATTATCGCGCGCAAATTGTGAATCTTTCTGGAGTCAGGAATGAAAGTAACACTGCCAGAGTTTGAACGTGCTGGGGTAATGGTTGTTGGGGATGTGATGCTGGATCGCTACTGGTACGGCCCGACCAGCCGCATCTCTCCGGAAGCACCGGTACCGGTGGTTAAGGTCGACACCATTGAAGAGCGTCCCGGCGGCGCGGCAAACGTGGCGATGAACATTGCCTCTTTGGGCGCGCAGTCGCGTCTGGTGGGCCTGACCGGCATCGACGATGCGGCGCGCGCGCTGAGCAAGTCGCTGGCGGACGTGAACGTGAAGTGCGATTTCGTTTCTGTTCCGACCCACCCGACCATCACGAAACTGCGCGTGCTGTCGCGTAACCAGCAGCTGATCCGCCTCGACTTTGAAGAAGGTTTTGAGGGCGTCGATCCTGAGCCGCTGCACGAGCGTATCAATCAGGCGCTGGGCAATATCGGCGCGCTGGTGCTGTCCGACTACGCCAAAGGCGCGCTGGCGAGCGTGCAGACGATGATTAAGCTGGCGCGTAAAGCCAACGTGCCGGTGCTGATCGACCCGAAAGGAACCGATTTTGAGCGCTATCGCGGCGCGACGCTGCTGACGCCAAACCTCTCCGAGTTTGAGGCGGTGGCGGGCAAGTGCAAAACCGAGGAAGAGCTGGTTGAGCGCGGCATGAAGATCATTGCAGATTTCGAGCTGTCCGCGCTGCTGGTGACTCGCTCCGAGCAGGGGATGACGCTGCTGCAGCCGGGCAAACAGCCGCTGCATATGCCAACCCAGGCGCAGGAAGTGTACGATGTGACCGGTGCCGGTGATACGGTAATTGGCGTCCTGGCGGCGACGCTGGCGGCGGGTAATTCCCTCGAGGAAGCGTGCTACTTTGCGAACGCGGCGGCGGGCGTGGTGGTCGGTAAACTCGGGACGTCTACCGTTTCGCCAATCGAGCTGGAAAACGCGGTGCGCGGTCGTGCCGATACCGGTTTTGGCGTGATGACCGAAGACGAGCTGAAGGTGGCCGTCGCCGCCGCGCGCAAGCGTGGTGAAAAAGTGGTGATGACCAATGGCGTGTTCGACATCCTGCACGCGGGTCACGTTTCGTATCTGGCAAACGCGCGCAAGCTGGGCGATCGCCTGATTGTGGCGGTCAACAGCGATGCGTCGACGAAACGCCTGAAGGGTGAAACGCGTCCGGTGAACCCGCTCGAGCAGCGAATGATTGTGCTCGGCGCGCTGGAAGCGGTGGACTGGGTGGTGTCGTTTGAAGAAGACACGCCGCAGCGCCTGATTGCCGGTATTCTGCCGGATCTGCTGGTGAAGGGCGGCGATTATAAGCCGGAGCAAATCGCGGGTAGCGAAGAGGTCTGGGCCAACGGCGGTGAAGTGATGGTGCTCAACTTTGAGGACGGGTGCTCAACCACCAACATCATCAAGAAGATTCAGAAAGACAGTCAGTAAAAAACGGGCCATTTGGCCCGTTTTTTTATGTCGGGTGGCGGCTGCGCCTTACCCGACCTACGCGTTCATGTAGGCCCGGTAAGGCGTAGCCGCCACCGGGCACAACAGGCCGCGCTTACGCCTGGTCATCCACCGGTGGAATAGCCGGTGCCGGTTTCACTTCTTCCGGGGTATTGCGGTTTTCCAGCTCGGTCAAACGCTGTTCCAGCAGTGCCAGCTTTTCGCGGGTGCGCAGCAGAACCTGCGTCTGCACGTCGAACTCTTCACGGCTCACTAAATCAAGGCGAACCAACTGCGCCTGCAGCGTCTGGCGGATTTTCTTCTCAACGTCATCACCAAATTCACGAATGCCTTTTGGCATGGACTCGTGAACCTGACGCGCAATTTGCTCAATTTTCTTCGGGTCAATCATAGTGGCTTCCCTTGATAAAACGGTGTTGATGAACATTGTAGCGCGTCATGCTCCAGGATAAAGCAGATTTGTTTGAAGCTTATGCATTGCCCAGGTTAATCAATAGCGTTATAGTTATCTCGCTTATTCTCAGGGCGGGGCGAAATTCCCCACCGGCGGTAAATCAGCTTAACGCTGAAAGCCCGCGAGCGCTTTGGGTGAATACTCAAAGGTCAGCAGATCCGGTGTAATTCCGGGGCCGACGGTTAGAGTCCGGATGGGAGAGAGTAACGATCCAGTCGGGCATGGGCCCGCTCACGTTATCTTTTTGCCGCTTATACGGCGCTCCTAAGACTGCCCTGATTCTGGTAACCATAATGTTAATGAGGTTTTTTTACCATGAATCAGACGCTACTTTCCTCTTTTGGCACTTCAACTCAACGTGTTGAACATGCACTGGATGCACTGCGCGAAGGCCGCGGTGTGATGGTGCTTGACGATGAAAACCGTGAAAACGAAGGCGATATGATTTTCGCCGCCGAAAACATGACCGTTGAACAGATGGCGCTGACCATCCGTCACGGCAGCGGCATCGTATGCCTGTGTATTACCGAAGATCGTCGTAAGCAGCTCGAGCTGCCGATGATGGTCGAAAACAATACCAGCGCCTTCGGTACCGGTTTTACCGTGACCATTGAAGCGGCGCATGGCGTGACCACCGGTGTGTCTGCGGCTGACCGTCTGACCACCGTACGTGCAGCGATTGCCGATGGTGCTAAGCCGTCCGACCTGCATCGTCCAGGCCACGTCTTCCCACTGCGCGCACAGGCGGGCGGCGTGCTGACCCGCGGCGGTCACACCGAAGCGACGATCGACCTGGTAACGCTGGCAGGCTTCAAACCTGCAGGCGTGCTGTGTGAACTGACCAACGATGACGGCACCATGGCGCGCGCGCCGGAGTGCATCACCTTTGCCCGTCTGCACAATATGCCGGTGGTAACGATCGAAGATCTGGTTGAGTATCGCCAGGCGCACGAGCGCAAAGCCAGCTGAAATGGCTGATGTGAAAAAGCCGGGGAAACCCGGCTTTTTTGTGTCTAGTTATAGTTAATTTTGAACAGAACTACCGTTTCGAACGGGCCGGACTGAATGGCTTGACCCTCTACGGGCGATAGCTCTGCCGTGTAGGTTTGCTCATATTGCAACGTGCTGCCCGTAAAATCAGCATACTCTTCATAGTGGTTGAAGGTGTAGGGCTGCTGCGTTTTGTTAAGGATCCGCAGCTTTAAGCCGTTCCCGACCAATAACGCCGTATCGTCGGTGCTGAGTGACTCTGTGGTATAGAACGACGAATCCATTTTGAACCCATCTGAACATTGCGCATCCTGCACTTTGGTTGTTCGTACCGAAAATGTGCGAGTGCGCGTCTGCTGATTCACAATGTCGCGCGCGCTAAAAGTGCCGAAATCAATCTCCTGGTTCTCAGGGTAAATACTGAACGTCGCCCCGCAGTCCAGAACGGTAATATTTTGCAGGCCGTTAATATGATATTTGAGGTTTTTCGCGTCCACCATCTGGTTAACCCCACCTTTTCCGTCAAACTGCACGACGATGTAATCCCCCAGAGAGCTGACATAGCCGTGGGGCGGCATCGCTTTGATTTTGACGTATAAACGCAGGCGAGCGACAAAAGTACGTGAAGTGTGAATATCGTCCGGGTTACCGGAACAGATGCGATTTTCCCATCCCATTTGTCGAATCTGGTCAGGGGTATAAATTGTGATGTTTTGGTTGTCCAGACACTGTCGGGTATCGACGCCGTTGGGCTGGCCTGTTGCATCGTAGTCTATCCCTTCATAGGTTACCCCAAGTTCATAATAGGGATCGGTAGCAGAAGGATATGGGTTCACCCAGCCAAAAACGTCTTCAGGTTGAAAACTGCTCGTGACGTTGTGATCGCACGTCACCGGGATTTTGATGTCATCTGACTCCCAGATTTTTTCACCCACCTGCGCATTACTGGGAATAGCAAACGGCGAGATCGTTTTGACCTCTTCAACGGGGCCGCCGGAACCGCCCAGGTAGCAGTCAAGCGCCAGCGCGTCTTTTAAAGGCAGCACTGAGAGCAGCAATATGAACAATACCTTAGCGAGATTTTGCATCTTTTTCGATCTTCCTTTCGCTGAGCGTGCACTGCGCCGTTCCCGCACACTGCACGTCGACCTTTTTCAGCGCACCGTAGTCGTCGATGTAACCGATGCTGTAATAATTACCGTGATAGTCACCCGTAGACGTGGTTGCTGTAGCGAAAGGCGCGATCATCAGGCTGTCAAAGCCCGGGAGCATGGTCTTAGCATTCTTGCTGAGCCACGCGAGGGTGATGTAATACGGCGTGGGGTTATGCACGGTCAGCCCTTTGGCATTGGCTGAAATTTCCATGCGCATTTCCGCCAGCTCACCGGGCTTTTTGGTAATCGCTTTTGGGCGCCAGAACAGTTTGATCCTGCTCTGCATCGCGACCTGCATGACGCTGCGTTCCTCGCTGGCGCTGCTGCTTTTCGGCGGCACTTCGCGCAGGTTGAAATAAAACAGGGATTCTCTGTCTTTCGGCAACTGGCTGGTGGCTGCTTGCTTAACGATCCTGATCTGCGATGCGGAACCCGCTTCAAGGCGTTGAATGGGAGGGAGCGCCATGAAATGCGTGTCTTCTTTCCGGCCTTTTTCATCTTCAATCCAGGAGAGCGCCAGATAAGGCAACGCCTTACTCTGGTTTTCAACCTTCAGGCTGCTGGCTTTGTCGCTTTCCGGGAAGACAATGCGCGTGCGGTCGAGGTTTACGGCCGCGTGGGTGGTGAATGCTGCGCCGGCCAGCATCAGGCACAGGCTTTTGAGTAGGGTTAATTTCATCATGGTTTCTTACTGACATGGCAGTATCAACTGCATACTGTTTTCAAGGTGTGAAGGTAACGCGAAGCGACACTGCTGATTGTCTCCCCACGTTACGCGGAACTGTTGTTCTGGCTCTACGGCACCGAGCCAGACGTGGCCGTCATCGGCGACCATGGCAATCTGCCGGTCGTTTTCCTGCAGGCGAACAACCGCACCCAGCGGCGGCGTGCCGGATGCGGTGCGTAAGATGCCTGCAATATCGTTGCCTGCACGCGTGGCAATCTGACGGAATCCAATCGCGCCTTCTGTCCAGGTTGAGGTGACGACGCGGGTGTCCACGTCCACGCCATCGGGCAGGTTGTTCATATTGACCTGCACGCTGGAGGGCGAATAGCTGGAGATGGACGGTAAAACGCCAATGCCAAACCGGTTTGTTTCATCCCGCGACATGTTCAGCGGGATGTTGCCTACGCCGTCGGTGCTGACCATCACGCGCGGTTCATTACCGTAGCTGCGGCGGTGCAGGGCGGCACCTTTCGCCGTTGCAGTCAACGAGCCGTTCCAGCTGGCGCTCAGGGAATTGTATTCATTAGCCTTATAGCTCCCGGAAAGATTCAGATCGCCATAAGGGGAATAATGTTGATAGTTGCCGCCCACCTGCGCACCAGCATCTGACTTCTCGCTCTCGGTGCCTGCGGAAACACCCCAGGTATTATTGCGGTCTGATGTGTCGTACCACGACACGTTCTGGCTCAGGTTGTCGCTGTTGCGCAGGTCGTAATTCAGTCGATGATCGGGATCGAGCGGCACGCTCAATGAGAGATAGAACTGCGTATCGTCGTCTTCATCTTCATAATGCGTTTTACTCCACGACAGGGTGACGCCCAGGTTTTTCCAGCGACCCAGGTCAAAGTTGTAGCCAGCGGTCACGCTGCCCGTTGTGGAAGGCGAGTCGTTCCACCAGGTTTGACGCAGCATGTTTACATAGAGATTGAGTGATAATGCCGAAATGTACTGGCTGGCCGTCACGCTGAGCGTCTGTTTTTCGGACTGCCGGTCGTTATTGTCATCATCCAGAAAACGGGCGTAGCTCAGGAACTGAGGGTCTGAGTAGCGATAGCTGGCGAGCGTAAGCTGACTGCCTGTGGTATCGAAACGTTTACTGTAGTTAAAGCGGTAGCTATAGCCCGTTTGGCTATTCTGATTGGGCAACTGGCTGGTCGCCTGTGTGACGTCAAAAGAGAGGGCACCCAGGTACTCCATGTTTTGTCCGATGCCGGCGGCGACGGATCGGTAATGGTCGCCATCGGCGAGCGTACCGCCATAGAGGGAGGTTTGTGACAGCATCCCCCACGAGAATTCACCGCTCAGAAACGCGTTATCTTCAACGTCATGCGAGGCGTCTTTGCGCGCTTTCCCGGTCGCCAGCTTGTAGCGAACCTGACCTTTGCGGGTTAAAAACGGGACCGATTCTGCAGAGACCTGGAAGGTGCTGACGCGCCCGTCTTCTTCCGTTACTTTGACATCCAGCGTGCCCTGTACAGACTGGTTAAGATCCTGAATTACAAAGGGACCGGGCGGGACCTTGCTCTGGTAAATCACGCGATCGGCAAGGCTGACGGTGACCGTGGCGTTGGTTTGCGCTATCCCGGTAATTTGTGGCGCGTAACCCCGTAGCGACCACGGCAGCATGCGCTCATCGCTAATCAGGGATGCACCGGTATAGGTGAAAGCATCAAAAATAGCGGACTGGAAATCTGTTTCCCCTAGCGTAAGTTTGGCGCCGAGCGACGGGAGAGGGCGGAACATATAGACACGTGAAAAGCGACCATCATTTTCTGAACCCGTGTCAGTATGGGTTTGCGTGTACTGATAATCGCTGCGCAGCCGCCAGGCACCCATATTGGCACCCACCGTTCCGTAAGTGTTCGCATTGTCGGTACTGCTGCCATCATTTGGCTGATAATGGCTGGCAAAAATGTTGTAATCCAGCAGCACGCCGGGCACGCCGTTTTCCCAGGTTGAGGGCGGCATCCAGTCGGCAGCGCGGTACTGTAGCCACGCCTGGGGGATAGTGACTTTTAATGTTTGGCTGGCTTGCTCAAAGGTAAATTTAATATCCGGTTTGGACGTAAAGTCGACGCACCCGTCTTTTTTAGGTAATGCGCTACGGATGGAGTCTTGAAGTGCAAACGTATCGGCCAGCTCGGGGGGAATACAGACTTGTACACTATTTTTTATCTCCCGCCAACGAAGCTCCCAGCCGTTCGCCAGCGGAATATCATTAATTGAAACGCTAACGAAATAGTTGCCTGGCGTGACGGATATTTGATCTTTAAAAAGGGATAAATCAACGCTGCCACGCTGATCTTTATCAATGGCATTGATGTTGAATTCGGTAGCGGAGCCAATGTTCGTCATTAACAGGGACGTAATAATAATTATCCATTGTAATTTATATGTCATCGTCCTGTTACTCAAAAAATATAGATTGCCGGCTGCATTAAATGCCAGCCGGTTTATACCGTGACGTGATGTTATTATTTGTACATCAGAACATAGTTGGCAGTTGCTTCAACCTGACCCGCCGTAGCGGTTTTGCCTGCAAGCACTTCCATTAATGCTTTGAAGTGAAGAGTCTGAGTCGTTGAACCTGCCAGCAGGGCAACTTCATTAGCTGCGCCCAGCGTAATGTTGGCTTCGGCGTTATCCAGCAGACGAACGCCAACGTTCTGGGCACCGCTTGCATAGGTGTTGCTCATCAGGCTGGTGTCAGTTGCGTCTGTTGCTGCGCTGGTGAAGGTGACATCGACTTTGGTAATTGGAGTGTCAGTCTCGTCGGCCGGATCGTCAAGCTGGCAGTTTTCCAGATTGATATCAACCGGAACAGCGGTAGATTTCTTGTTGGCATTGATAACTGCTGTGGTCACTTCACCGAGATCCACTTCTTTATCAACGCTATCTGGTGCAATGTTGCAAGGCGCATCAATAACTACACCTTTAAATTTGATTTTGCCAGAACCCTGATCGTCAGCAAATGCAGAACCCGAGACAATGGCAGTCATTGCAACCGCTAACAGTACTTTTTTACCCATATGCATGAAAATATCCTTTTTCAAATGAATTCATAAACTGAATATTAAATTTCAGAATACTCGCAAAGTATACGGGCTAAAGAGGTGAGGGGGGGATTAAATTGGCTAAAACTCATTTTAAGGAAATATTAAATTATAATTACTGGTTATTGTAAGCGGTGCATATAGTTACTGTTTTACCCGGAGATATTCGAAATAATTAAAGAGAATAAAAATAATGTAGATTGTCTTCGACAAAATAAGGAAATAATGCCTCCGCGTTTAACGGAGGCAAAACGCTCAACCAATACCTGCTGTTTGCAGCAACACCAGGCTCAGGCCCATCACCGACATCCCGCACAGTACGCCATAGCTGGGGTTGTTATTCGGATCGATCTCTTTTGCCAGCGGCATCAGTTCATCCACAGAGAGGGCGACCATAATCCCCGCGACCGCCGCCATAATGGCTGCCATCACGACCGGAGACACCAGGCTGCCGAGGATCAGCCACGCCAGCACCCCGCCGAGGATTTCGGCCATCCCGGAGATCCCCGCCCAGAATACGGCCGTGCGTTTTGAGCCGGTCGCAGCATAAACCGGTCCGGCAACGGCCAGTCCTTCAGGGATATTGTGTAAGGCCACCGCCAGGGCGATGCCAAAGCCCATCTCCAGATTGCTGCTGGCCGTCACGTAGGTGGCGACCCCCTCCGGGAAGTTATGCAGGCTGATACCGAGCGTCAGCAGAATGGCGGTACGCTTGATATTGCGCGGCAGGGGGGTAACGTTTTTCTGCATTAAATCCTGCGGATGTGCATGAGGCAGCATGCGGTCGAGGGCAAAGTAGCCCAGCAGGCCCAGTACAAACATGCCGTAGCCCAGAATGGGCGACATGCCCCTGGTACCCAGTGCCGCAGGGAGCATCTCCATTAACGAGATGAGCAGCATAATCCCGGCGGCAAAGCCCAGTGAGAAGGCCAGCACGCGATTAGATGGTTTTTGTCCGAGCACGCCGAGGATCGCGCCAATAAAGGTGGCTGCCCCCGCCAGTATTGTCAGAATTAAAGGTACTGACATTCATCCCTCCTTACGCTGTTCCTGATATTCAAATTTCCTGATGATGATCTTCATGCTTATCTGCGTTTATCTGCACGCGATCGCGCGTAATGTAGCACCATCAAATTGCCAATATCTCTAAGGATATCACCATGACTTCTTCACGTATGCCAGCACTGTTTTTAGGCCACGGTAGCCCAATGAACGTTCTGGAAGATAACGTCTATACCCGCGCCTGGCGTCATCTGGGCGAGACGTTGCCGCGTCCGAAGGCGATTGTGGTGGTATCTGCACACTGGTTTACCCGTGGTACGGGCGTCACCGCGATGGAAGCACCAAAGACCATCCATGATTTCGGCGGCTTCCCGCAGGCGCTGTACGACACGCATTATCCTGCGCCGGGTTCGCCTGAACTGGCGCAACAGCTGGTTGATTTACTGGCTCCCGTCCCGGTCACGCTGGATAAAGAAGCCTGGGGTTTTGACCACGGCTCCTGGGGCGTGCTGATTAAGATGTACCCGGATGCCGATATCCCAATGGTGCAGTTGAGCATCGACAGCACCAAACCTGCCGCCTGGCATCTGGAGATGGGCCGCAAGCTGGCAACCCTGCGTGATGAAGGCATCATGCTGGTGGCGAGTGGCAACGTGGTGCATAACCTGCGTACGGCACGCTGGCACGGTGAGAACACGCCGTACCCGTGGGCGACCTCATTTAACGACTACGTCAAAGCAAACCTGACGTGGCAAGGCCCGAGTGAGGCGCATCCGCTGGTGAACTATCTGGATCACGAAGGCGGCTCGCTCTCTAACCCGACCCCGGAGCACTTCCTGCCGCTGCTGTATGTGCTTGGCGCGTGGGATGGCCAGGAACCGATTACGATCCCGGTCGACGGGATTGAGATGGGGAGTTTAAGTATGCTGTCGGTGCAGATTGGGTAAAAACGTGCCGGGTGGCGGCTTCGCCTTACCCGGCCTACATGTCGCGCGTAGGCCCGGTAAGCGTAGCGCCACCGGGCAAGTCTTACTCAATAAAAATATGCGGATAAAACCGTGACAGATCCTGGGTGATCAGCGCGCGATCTTCGCGAATACCAATCCCGGCTGGCTGATCGTTGATGAGCCAACTGCCAATCAGGGTATAGCTGTCGCCAAACTTCGGCAGTTGCCAGAACTCCTGGACGATCATCCCTTCTTCGCCGTAAGGTCCTTCAACCGCTTCCAGCGTTTTGCCGTTTTCGACGATGGAGACGTTTGCCCCCTCGCGGGAGAAGATCGGCTTAACGACGTATTTTTCCATTTGTGGGTGATCGTCTTCCGCAAAGTACGCCGCCAGCAGGTTAGGGTGGTTCGGGAACATTTCCCACAGCATCGGCAGCAGGGCTTTGTTGGAGATAATGCTCTTCCAGGCCGGCTCCAGCCAGCGCACGCCAGCGTCTTCCAGCTTGGTGGAGAACATCTCGCGCAGCATGTACTCCCACGGGTAGAGCTTGAACAGGTTGCTGATGATCTGGTCCTGCGTGTCGGTAAACTGACCTTTCTCCCCCAGACCAATATCTTCGATATAGAGGAACTCTGTCGCCACTTCCGCTTCTGCTGCGCAATCCTGCAGATACTGCACCGTTCCACGGTCTTCTTCCGTATCGCGACAGCAGGCAAGGTGCAGCAGGTTGAAGCCGTGCTGTTCGCGCAGTTCGGCGAAGCGCTCAATCAGCTTTTCCTGCAGGCTGTTGAACTGGTCGCTCCCTTCCGGCAGGTTTCCAGCATTGATTTGATCTTCCAGCCAAATCCACTGGAAGAACGCGGCTTCGTACAGCGAGGTTGGGGTATCCGCGTTGTTCTCAAGCAGCTTAGGTTCGCCCACGCCATCCCATGCCAGATCGAGACGAGAGTAAAGCGACGGCTGGCTGGTTTTCCATGATTGACGAACAAAACTCCAGGTGTGCTTCGGGATGCGGAATTTGGTCATCAGCTCATCGCTGTCGATAACCTTCTCGACAACCCTCAGGCACATCTGGTGCAGCTCTGCGGTTACCTCTTCCAGCTTTTCAACCTGGGCAAGCGTGAGCTTATAGTAAGCATCCTCACACCAGTACGGCTCGCCGTACATGGTATGGAAGTTAAAACCGTACTCGGTGGCCTTTTCGCGCCAGTCCGGGCGCTCGACAATACTGACTCGTTCCATGATCAGCCGCCCATTGAGCGAGTCGAAGACCCGGTCGCGCTGCGCTGCATGGTGGTTTGTTTCGCCACAGATTCACCAAAGCCACCGCGGGTGATGGTGCTGGTGGTTGCTGGCTTAGGTGCCATCGCCGTTTTAGGCACGGTCGTGGTACGGCCAGGCGTTGCTGCACCGTAGTTTTTACCGGTGGCGTCGGTGTATTTACCGTATGCCGGGCTGTTTGGGTTTTTGGAACTAAACAGCGGCTGCTGCTGGTAGCCCGCGCCGCCGCTCATCATGCGGCCCATCATGTAGCCCGCCATCAGCGGCATCCAGAAGCTGCCGCTGGACTGCGCCTGCGCCTGGTTTTCCGGTGCCATGCCTGCCTGAGCAGGCGCCTGCTGGCACTGGCCTTCGCCGAATTCCGCCACGCAGTCTTCGCGCGAAGCATATTTCGGTGCGGTACGTTCCGCTTCTTTCAGCGCGCTGTTATAAGCCGTCGTACATTCCGCGGCTTTACCGGTTGCGGCCGAGCAGTCGTCCGCGTTTTGATACATCGAGACCGTTTCGTCGCTTTGCTCACAGCCTGCCAGCATAAAGACGGCGGTGACCGCCAGTGCAACAGGGGTGAGGTGACGTGCGTTCCAGCTTTTGCGGAACGACGCGTGATTCATTGTTTTTGTCCGTTTCATGTTTGTCTTCCAGGACCCAGTGGTAATAACGCTCAGGATAGAGGATGAGTGGTTGAAAATGAAGCGAAGAGGGGCGGAATCAGGGGGATCTTTACGTTGGCTTACGTTCGAGTGTGATTCAGATGCTCCCTCTCCCTGTGGGAGAGGGCCGGGGTGAGGGCATCAGGCCGCAGTGGGCCTGATGACACTCTTAGTTACGGAACGGATTGCTGCCGGTGTTGGTACGTGCTGCCGCTGGTTGTGCAGCAGGCGCGCTGCCTTCAGCGTTGTAGTTATCCACCGCGGCAACCTGCTGCGGGTTCTCCGGTGCAACGCTTTCCGGTGACGTCGACACTGGTTTGCCCAGCGTGCTGTTCAGCATCTGCAGATCCTGCTCGTTAAGCGTACCCAGAGCCTGCTTGATATTCAGCTGGTTAATCAGGTACTGGTAACGCGCGCTGGAGAGCTGCTGTTTCGCGTTGTACAGCGTGGTGGTCGCGTCCAGAACGTCAACGATGGTACGGGTACCGACGGAGTAGCCCGCTTCGTTCGCATCCAGAGAGCTCTGGGCAGAGACAACGGCCTGTTTATACGCGTTGATGCTGCTGATCGAGGCGTTCACGTTGTTGAAGGAGGAACGCACGGTCTGCACCACGTTGCGGTGGGCGCTTTCCAGCTGCTCGCTCGCGCCAACAAAGTTGTACTGCGCCTGTTTCACCTGCGAGTTAACCTGACCGCCCTGGTACAGCGGCAGAGAGAAGCTCAGGCCCACTTTGTTCTGGCCCATATTGCTGTCGTCATACTGGGACGTATTGGTTTTAGAGCCGCTATAGCTGGTATCAGAGACACCGGTTGACGCGCTCAGGCTCAGGGTTGGCAGGTGGCCGTCCTGCGCCTGACGGATTTGTTCGCGGGCCAGGTCCTGGCTCAGACGCGCCTGCAATAACGCCAGGTTGCGGTTTTCCGCCTCTTTCAGCAGGGCGTTTACGGCCTGCGGTTTATCCGTTTTAAAGCTGTCCACGTTCAGGGACGCCAGCTCTGGATAGTAGTTACCGGTGACCTGACGCAGGGATTCCAGCGCGTTATCGAGGTTGTTACGGGCAGTCACCTCGTTAGCCAGCACGGTGTCGTACTGTGAGCGGGCGTTCTGCACGTCAGTAATCGCGACCAGACCCACGTTGAAACGCTGGGTCGTTTGATCTAACTGACGGTAAACCGCCTGTTTCTGCGCTTCGGTATAGGAGAGTGCGTCAATCGCGCTCAGCACGTTGAAGTACGCGGTGGCGGTATTGAGGATCAGCGTCTGCTGATCGGTCTGATACGTCACATCCTGAATACCCGCGCTCTTTTCCTGCAGGGTCAGGGCGCGCCATTTGGACATGTCAAACAGCGTCTGGGTTAACTGCAGTGATGCGCTGGTGGCATTGGAGTTAACGCCGTTAGCGTCGCGGAAACCGTTGCTGTAGGTGTAATCTGCACCTAAACCTAACTGCGGCAGCAAGGGGCTACGCGCTTCGTTAATCTTTTCAAACGCAGCATCACGATCGGCCGCTGATTTACGTAAATCAGGGTTGCCCAGACGTGCCTGCTGGTAGACCTGTAACAGGTTTTCCGCCTGGCTCATTGCACTGAAGCCCGTCAGGCTCAGGCCGATAAGGATGGGGAGCAATTTCTTCATTTGCATTCCTTGTTGTGAAGCAGTATTAGCGCTGATCTAATTAAAAATAATTGCCGATTCTAACAGAATCATCCACACCAAAAGGTTGGCGTTACGTGCCATCTGGCGGTAATTTGCACCAATCTATCATATAGCCTTACAAACGGCAGCCAAACAGCCTTGAAATTCATCATTTCATCACCATTGCTACCAGGACATGATTTATGCAAAAAACAGAGAAGTTGCCCGTCACATTCGCCAAAAACGATGTAGAAATTATTGCACGAGAAACGCTTTATAGCGGTTTTTTTTCAATGGAACTTTACCGTTTCAGGCATCGCCTGTTTAACGGCGAGATGAGCGGCGAAATCAAACGCGAAATTTTTGAGCGCGGGCATGCTGCAGTCTTGCTACCCTTTGACCCAGTGCGTGATGAAGTGGTGCTGGTTGAGCAGATCCGCATCGCCGCTTATGACGTTAGCGAAAGCCCGTGGCTGCTGGAGATGGTGGCCGGGATGATTGAAGAGGGCGAATCGGTCGAGGACGTCGCCCGGCGCGAAGCGCTGGAAGAGGCGGGTCTGGTTGTCGGGAGAACAAAGCCCGTGCTCAGCTATCTGGCAAGCCCGGGTGGCACAAGTGAACGCTTATCCATTATGGTGGGCGAAGTGGACGCCACGACCGCGGAAGGGATCCACGGTCTGGCAGATGAAAACGAAGATATTCGGGTTCATGTGGTGAGCCGGGAACAGGCCTACCAGTGGGTAGAAGAGGGGAAAATCGACAACGCAGCGTCTGTCATCGCCCTGCAATGGCTGCAACTGCATTATCAGACATTACGAAACGAGTGGAAAAAATGAAGCGCTATACACCTGACTTCCCAGAAATGATGCGCCTGTGCGAAACCAATTTCGCACAGCTGCGCCGCCTGCTGCCGCGAAACGACGCACCCGGCGAAACGGTAAGCTATCAGGTGAGCAACGCGCAGTATCGGTTAACGATAACAGAATCAACGCGCTACACTACGCTGGTAGAGATTGAGCAAACGGCCCCCAACATTAGCTACTGGAGCCTGCCGTCGATGACGGTGCGCCTCTATCACGACGCGATGGTCGCTGAAGTGTGTTCGAGCCAGCAGATCTTTCGCTTCAAAGCGCGGTATGATTACCCGAATAAAAAGTTGCATCAACGCGACGAAAAGCATCAAATTAACCAGTTTTTAGCCGACTGGCTAAGATATTGTTTAGCACATGGAGCAATGGCGATTCCGGTTTGTTAGCGTCATAAACCTACCTAAGGACACCATTTGGAAAGCCTGTTGAACCTGACTGTTGCTGGTGGGGCGCCAGTCAGGATATTACAAATCACCGATACCCACCTTTTTGCCGAAAAGCATGAAACGCTGTTGGGCGTGAATACCTGGGAGAGCTATCAGGCTGTACTCAACGCGATTCACGCCGAAAATCGCGCCTGCGATCTGATTGTCGCAACGGGCGATCTGGCGCAGGATCAGTCCTCCGCGGCCTACCAGCATTTTGCTGAAGGCATCGCGAGCTTCAGCGTGCCCTGCGTATGGCTGCCCGGCAACCATGATTTCCAGCCTGCCATGTACAGTTCGCTCCTGGAGTCGGGTATCTCCCCGGCGAAGTGTGTTTTTGCAGGGGACCACTGGCAAATTTTACTGCTCGACAGCCAGGTCTTTGGCGTCCCGCACGGTGAGTTAAGCGAGTTTCAGCTTGACTGGCTCGAAACCAAACTGGCTGCCGAACCGGCACGCAATACGCTGCTGTTGCTTCATCATCATCCGCTGCCAGCGGGCTGCAGCTGGCTCGATCAACACAGCCTGCGTAACTCAGCGGCGCTGGACAGCGTGCTGGTGAACTTCCCTCGCGTGAAAAATCTGCTGTGCGGACACATTCATCAGGAACAGGATCTCGACTGGAATGGCCGCAGAATGCTCGCCACGCCGTCCACTTGCGTGCAATTTAAGCCGCATTGCGCCAACTTCACCCTGGACACCATCGCACCAGGCTGGCGCTGGCTGGAACTGCATGCCGATGGCAACCTGACGACAGAAGTGTGCCGTTTGTCAGGCGCAAAATTCCGCCCCGATACCGCTTCAGAAGGCTATTGATGTCTACGCTTCTCTATCTTCACGGGTTCAACAGCTCGCCGCGCTCCGCGAAAGCGACGCAGTTTCGCCACTGGCTGAGCGAGCATCATCCGTACGTTGAGATGATTGTCCCGCAACTGCCGCCCTACCCGGCGGAAGCGGCGGAGATGCTGGAATCGATCGTCCTCGAACACGGTGGCGAATCCTTTGGCGTGGTCGGTTCATCGCTGGGAGGATATTACGCCACCTGGCTGTCGCAATGCTTTATGCTGCCTGCAGTGGTGGTTAACCCAGCGGTACGGCCATTTGAGCTGCTGAGGGACTTTCTTGGCGAAAACGAGAACCCCTACACCGGCCAACAATATGTGCTAGAGTCACGCCATATTTACGATCTCAAAGTTATGCAGGTCGACCCGCTCGAAGCGCCGGATCTCATCTGGCTGCTGCAGCAGACGGGTGATGAAGTGCTGGATTACCGCCAGGCAGTGGCGTATTACGCATCCTGCCGCCAGACTATAGAAGAGGGCGGAAACCATGCTTTCACGGGCTTTGAGGATCATTTCACCCAGATTGTCGATTTTCTTGGACTGCACAGCCACTGACAATCAATGCGAATTGCTAGCTTAAATCATGACGCAAACCTATAACGCTGATGCCATTGAGGTACTCACCGGGCTTGAGCCGGTTCGCCGCCGCCCGGGGATGTACACCGATACGACGCGCCCAAACCACTTGGGCCAGGAAGTTATTGATAACAGTGTGGACGAAGCGCTGGCAGGCCATGCCAAACGCGTTGACGTTATCCTTCACGCCGATCAGTCGCTGGAAGTTATCGACGACGGGCGCGGCATGCCGGTGGATATCCACCCGGAAGAGGGCGTGCCTGCCGTTGAGCTGATCCTCTGTCGTCTGCATGCGGGAGGTAAGTTCTCCAACAAAAACTACCAGTTCTCCGGTGGCCTGCACGGCGTGGGCATTTCCGTCGTGAACGCCCTGTCCAAACGCGTGGAAGTGAACGTTCGTCGCGACGGCCAAGTCTATAACATCGCGTTTGAAAACGGCGATAAGGTGCAGGATCTGCAGGTTGTCGGCACGTGCGGCAAACGCAACACCGGCACCAGCGTCCACTTCTGGCCTGACGAAAGCTTCTTCGACAGCCCGCGTTTTTCTGTTTCTCGCCTGACGCACCTGCTGAAAGCCAAAGCGGTGCTGTGTCCGGGCGTGGAAATCACTTTTACAGACCACGTTAACAATACCGCGCAAACCTGGTGCTACGCCGATGGTCTGAACGACTACCTGTGCGAAGCGGTAAACGGCCTGCCAACGCTGCCGGAAAAACCGTTTGTCGGTAACTTTAGCGGCGATACAGAAGCCGTGGACTGGGCGCTTCTGTGGCTGCCGGAAGGCGGCGAGCTGCTGACCGAAAGCTACGTTAACCTGATCCCGACCATGCTGGGCGGTACGCACGTCAACGGCCTGCGTCAGGGGCTGCTGGACGCGATGCGAGAATTCTGCGAATACCGCAACATCCTGCCGCGCGGCGTGAAGCTGTCTGCGGAAGATATCTGGGATCGCTGCGCCTACGTGCTCTCCGTGAAGATGCAGGATCCACAGTTTGCCGGTCAGACCAAAGAGCGTCTGTCGTCACGTCAGTGCGCGGCGTTCGTTTCCGGCGTGGTGAAAGATGCGTTTACCCTGTGGCTGAACCAGAACGTTCAGGCAGCAGAAATGCTGGCTGAAATGGCGATCTCCAGCGCCCAGCGTCGTCTGCGTGCCGCGAAGAAAGTGGTGCGTAAAAAACTGACCAGCGGCCCCGCGCTGCCGGGCAAGCTGGCGGACTGTACCGCGCAGGATCTCAACCGTACCGAGCTGTTCCTCGTGGAAGGGGACTCGGCGGGCGGATCGGCCAAGCAGGCGCGCGATCGTGAATATCAGGCGATCATGCCGCTCAAGGGTAAGATCCTGAATACCTGGGAGGTCTCTTCTGATGAAGTGCTGGCCTCGCAGGAAGTTCACGATATCTCGGTGGCGATCGGCATCGATCCGGACAGCGACGATCTGAGCCAGCTGCGCTACGGCAAAATCTGTATCCTCGCGGATGCGGACTCCGATGGTCTGCACATCGCCACGCTGCTGTGCGCGCTGTTCGTGAAGCACTTCAAAACGCTGGTGAAAAACGGTCACGTTCACGTGGCGCTGCCGCCGCTCTACCGTATCGATCTCGGTAAAGAGGTTTACTACGCGCTGACGGAAGAAGAAAAAGCGGGCGTGCTGGAACAGCTGAAGCGCAAGAAGGGCAAACCGAACGTGCAGCGCTTTAAAGGGCTGGGTGAGATGAACCCGATGCAGCTTCGCGAAACGACGTTGGATCCGAACACGCGCCGTCTGGTACAGCTAACGATCAGCGACGAAGACGAACAGCAAACCAACGCCATGATGGATATGCTCCTTGCCAAGAAACGTTCGGAAGACCGACGTAACTGGCTGCAGGAGAAAGGCGATATGGCGGATATCGAGGCCTGATGCTGAAAAAGCCCTGCGATGCAGGGCTTTTTTTTGCCCGGTGGCGCTGCGCTTACCGGGCCTACGATCGATCCCCTCGCCCCTCTGGGGAGAGGGTTAGGGTGAGGGGAACGCCTCGCACTGACGTCAAAACTCCATCTTCACCGTAAACTGCACTTCGCGCGGATCGCCAATCTGGTTGCCCAGGTTGTTGGTCGCAATGGACGACGTGTAGTAGGTCTTATCAAACAGGTTTTTCACGTTCACCTGCAGCGTCACCGGATACTGCAGCTTCATCTTATACGCCGCAAACGCATCCGCCACGAAATAGCCCGGGAGATAATAATCCGCACCGTTAGTTGCGGAACGACGGCTTACGCCGTGCCCGCCGCCGCCCAGCGTCAGCGTATTCCCGGCAAACGCATTCTGAATATCGTAGGTCAGGAACAGGGAGCCGGTATGGCGCGGCACGTTTGGCAGCGGTTTGCCCGCATAGTCCGGGTCTTCCAGCACCTTCGCGTCGGTATAGCCGTAGCTGGCAATAATGTTGGTGTTCTCAGTCAGCGACCCCGCAAGATCCACTTCTACGCCCTGCGAGCGCACGCGGCCTGCGGTTTTGGCGATGGTTTCATCACCCACGCTTTCGGTGTACAGCACGTTGCGCTTGTGGATATCAAACAGCGCAATATTGGCGGTAATGCCGTCGAAAAGGTCAAACTTAGCACCGATTTCATACGCATTAGACGTTTCCGGCGGCAGGTCGCCGATGTAGCTCGCAATGGACGACTGCGGCATAAACGTCTGGGAATAGTTGGCAAATAGCGAGACTGCCGGGGTGAGCTTGTACACCAGCCCCAGCTTCGGCGTCCACTGGTCGTCGCGGCTGTCGGTATTCACGTTAAACGGACGGCCTTTCCCCGCGTACTGGGTGTAATACTGGTAGCGCAGTCCGGCGACGGCGATCCATTTATCGGTCAGGTACAGCGCGTCCTGCGCGTAGGCGGAGTAGCTCTCCTGCTTAATGGTCTGGTCGCTGTCGGACGCCGAGACGGTGGTGCACTTGTCGAGATTCCCATACGTCGGATTGTAGATATTGAAACCTTTGACGTTCTTACAGCGCATCATATCCGTGCGCAGCAGATCGTAATTCTCATACGACACGCCGGTCAGGATTTCGTTGTAGAAACCGGCGATATCCACGTTCCCCTGCAGATCCGCCCGCGTCGTATGCATCCGCTGGGTTGAGCCTTGGGTGGCATCCACGCGGCGGGTCAGGTTGCCGGTTTTTGAATCGTAGGCCATCACGCGCGCCTGGTTATCGCTGTACTTATCCTGGCTGTAGCTGTAGTCGAACTTCGCAGTCCACTGGCTGTTAAGGCGATACTCCGCGTTGATCTGCGCGAGATCGGACTGCCCGTCGGTGACGTTAAACGATTCGTCGAAGCGGGTTTTGCGATCGACGTCGACAGCTTTTTTGGTGTTGAGATCGAAGATCGTTCCGCGATCGAACGGCGTTTTATAGTCGCGATGCGAATAGAGCACGGTCACGGTGGCGTCATCGCCAAACCAGGTGAGCGACGGGGCGATAAAGGTGCTGCGTTCGGTGCCGAAATTGCGCCAGTAGTCTTCGTCCTGATATTCCCCCGTCAGGCGATACGCCAGACGCGTGCCGTCAATCGGGCCGGTGACGTCAAACTGTCCGGTACCGCCGCCAAAGCTGGTCGAGGTGGCAGAAATCGAGCCGCCGAAGGTTTTCTCCGGGCGTTTGGTGACGACGTTAATCAGGCCGCCGGGGTCAAGAATACCGTACAGGGTTGAGGCCGGGCCTTTCAGCACCTCCACGCGTTCGGTTGAGGCGTTAAAGCTGCGCGGCAGCACGGTGCGCAGGCCGTTGGTCATGATCGAGCCGTCACGGTTCGCGCCAAAACCACGGCGCACAAAGGCATCCTGCGTGCCGCCCAGGGTGTTGGTCTGCACCACGTTGCTGACGTTATACAGCGCCTCGTCGAGCGTGGTCGCGTTTTGGTCTTCCAGCACGTTATTGCTGACGGTATTGACCACCTGCGGGATGTCCAGCATCGGCATGTTGGTCAGCGTGGCGGTGGAGGTGTTCAGGGGCTGATAGCCGCTGGTGGCGTCGAGGGTCGCATTCGGATCGGCGGTAACGGTCAGGGTCTCGCCGTCGTTTGCCGCTGCGTGTACCAAAGGTGCCATAAACAACAGAGAAAAGAGCACGCGCCCTTTTACCCCAGAGAATGAAGGTGTGAACTTAGCCATTACATCTGTTTTCCCAGAATATCCGGCGAAACAATCTTCGCGGAAAAATGTGTGAGTCATTGCCCTTACGGTCTGTTCGTTAGCCTGAATGGCATCGAACTTGTAATTGAGAATCATTCAATCATGCAGAATTGTAGTAGTAAATGGAAAAAGTAAAAAAATGACTACAGTGATTTCCGTACCGTTAAAATCAAAGTAATTGACTTTTAACTTATTGAAATGGATTGGTATTTACTAACTTGGCTTTGCGTGACCTGTTGCGATCACCCCTGGTTTATCCAGGGCTTTTATTCACTTGACTACTACATGGCGCAGCGGCAAACTTCTCAAAAGAGAATGAGTTTTATTTTTATTTATTGGTTTTTCATTACGTTGGCATTCACGTGGCGCATAACACGACAAAACCGGGACTGGTTCTGGAGAATCTTTCTGCGGGTTATCACAAAAAAATCATCGTTGATGATATCTCCCTCGCGATCCCGCAACGGAAGATGACCGTTCTGGTGGGGGCGAACGGCTGTGGCAAATCCACGCTGTTGAGCACCCTCGCGCGTCTGCTACAGCCGCTTGGCGGCAGCGTCGTGCTGGATGGCAAAGCCATTCATGAACAGCCGACCAAAGCGGTCGCCCGTCAGCTTGGCATTTTGCCGCAGTCTCCGCTGTTGCCGGAGGGGTTAACCGTTTTTGAACTGGTTTCGCGCGGGCGCTTTCCCTGGCAGAACTTTATGCGTCAGTGGAGTGATGAAGACGAGCTGGCGGTGGAGGAGGCATTACGCCTGACCGGAACGGCAGAGTTTGCTCATCTGCCGGTTGAAAGCCTGTCCGGCGGTCAGCGTCAACGCTGCTGGATCGCCATGGCGCTGGCGCAGCAAACGCCGTATATCCTGCTGGATGAGCCCACGACGTATCTCGACCTTCGCTATCAGGTGGAGATCCTGGAGCTGCTGCACACCCTGACCCGCCAGCACGGGCGCACCGTGGTGGTGGTGCTGCACGATCTCAACTTTGCCGTGAACTACGGCGATTCGCTGGTCTTTTTACGCCAGGGTAAAGTCGAGGGTGTATTACATGAAGGCGACACCTGCACGCCGTCGCTGATCAAAACGGTGTTTGACGTCGACGTACATATGTCCTTTAACCCAATGACCGGAAAGCCGTTCTTTATGCCGTTTCGAAAGGTCGCAGAACAACCATGATGCGCACCTCTCTGGCATTCCTTGTATTCACATTGCTGCTGGCGATGGGCGCGATTGCACATCTGGGCATCGGCGCGCGCTTTATCGCTCCCCGGACGGTAGTGGATGCATTCTTCTATTTTGATCCGCGCAATTTCGACCATAACGTGATTATCAGGCTCCGGCTGCTGCGTCTCTGCGCCGCAATGGTGACGGGCGCCGCGCTCGGCGTGGCAGGCGTGCTGCTGCAGTCGGTGATCCGTAACCCGCTCGGCGAGCCGCATATTCTGGGGCTGAATGCAGGGGCGGCGCTGGCGGTAGTTATCACCAGCGCGCTGGGGCTGTCGCTGCCGTTTGGTCGCCCGCTCGTTGCCGCCGTTGGTGCCGCGGCGCTGTTTCTGCTGGTGCTGACGTTCTCTTCGTCCGGTCGCACCGGGCTGACGCCGATGAAAGTCACGCTGTGCGGCGTGGCGATGTCGGCATTTGCCTCATCGGTGACTGCCGCGATATTAATCCTTGATGAACAGACGCTGCTCGCCATGCGCACCTGGCTGGTGGGAGATTTAGCGGGGCTCAGCGCCGGGACGATAGGGAGCGCTGCAGGGGTTGCTGCCGCTGGCTTTGCGCTGGCGCTGTGGCTCTCGCCCTCGCTCAACATGCTGGCGCTGGGCGACAGAATGGCGCAGGGGCTTGGCGTCTCATTGCTGAAGACGCGCCTGTTCGCGCTGCTGGCGATTGCACTGCTCTGCGGCGCGGCGGTCTCCATCGCCGGGCCGATTGGTTTTATCGGCCTTGTGGTACCCCAGCTGATCCGCCGCCTGGTGACGGTGGACATCCGCGCAATGGTGCCGCTTTCGGCCCTGTGTGGGGCGCTGGTTCTCCTGCTGGCGGATGTTGCCGCCCGCACGCTGTTTACGCCGTATGAGCTGGCAACCGGCGTTATGACCGCGCTGGTCGGTGCGCCCGTCTTTATCTTCCTGGCGTCGAGGATGTTCAAATGAGCCGGGCGGGACTGCGTGCGCTACGCGTCGGCCCCCTTTCGGCGCTGGTTCGTCCAAAAGCGCTGGCATGCCTGGCATTTTTATCGCTGGCTGCCTTCTTGCTGCTCAGTTTTGGTCTGACCCACGGCTCGCTGCCCATTCCTGCCTCCGCCGTCGGGCGCGCGCTGTTTTATCCGCAGACGCTGGAAGCAGAGACGCATTACATCGTGATGGATATCCGTCTGCCGCGCCTGCTGATGGCGGTGCTGTGCGGCGCGATGCTCGGTATGGCGGGGGCGGCGATGCAGTCCATCACCCGCAATGGCCTTGCTGACCCCGGGCTTATCGGCGTGAAAGAGGGCTGTAGCGCGGCGGTGCTGTTGCTGATTTTTCAGTTCCCGGCGCTTAGCCTGTACTGGCGACCGCTGGTCGGCATGGCCGGTGGGCTGCTGACCGCGCTGCTGGTGGTGGCGCTGGCACGCGATATTACCCGTCCGCGATTCATCCTGACGGGTATCGGCGTGTCATGGGCGTTTGCCGCCGCAATGGGCGTTTTTATGACTACCGCGGACGTGCGCGACGTGCAGACCGCGATGCTGTGGCTGGCGGGAAGCCTGCATGCGGCAAACTGGATGCTGGTCAGCATTGCGGCAGCCTGGACGCTTCCCGCGTTCGCGCTGCTGCTCTTTACCGCACGCGCCGCCGACGTGGCGTTGCTGGGTAACCACACCGCGACCGGGCTTGGCGTGCGCACTTCACGACTTGCCTTGCTGCGCGTGCTTGCACCGGTCGTGCTCACCGCGGCCTGCGTCTCCTGTGTGGGGAGTATGGGTTTCGTGGGGCTGATTGCGCCGCATATGGCGCGCCTGCTGCTGCGCGGTGGGCAAACAGCATTGCTGACGGGAAGCGCCGTGCTGGGCGCGCTGCTGGTGCTGCTGGCGGATAACGTCGGGCGTCTGGCATTTTTGCCGCTACAGCTGCCGGCGGGGATTGTGATTTCACTGATTGGCGGGCCGTTTTTCCTGCTGCTGCTCTGGCAGCGTCGGGACCGATTTTAGAGGGAGTGTGATGCGCGTACTTTTGACAATGCTGTTGCTGGTAGGGTTTGTAGCGAGTGCGGCGGAATCGACGCAGAGGTTTACAGACGATCTGAACCGCAACGTGGTGGTGCCGGTGCATCCGAAGCGGATCGTCTCGTTGCACGATTTGGATATCACCATCCCGCTGATTGAGCTTGGGGTACCCCCGGTTGCCAGCCATGGCCGCACCCGACCGGACGGCAGCCATTTTCTGCGTTCCAGCGGCATGTTAACCGGCGTCGATTTTGATAATTCCGATATCAAATTCATCGGCACTGCGGATATCGACATTGAAGCCATCGCCGCCGCGAAGCCGGACCTGATCATCACCGAGCCGACCCGTAACACGCCGGTAGAACAGCTGGAAAAAATTGCCCCGACGGTGAGCATCGATCACCTCGACGGCGGTGCGCCCGAAATCTACCGCAAGCTGGCGCAGCTCACCGGTACGCAGGCGCGGCTGAAGGTTCTGGAGCGTCGCTATCAGGAGCAAATCAAGGCCCTGAAAGCGACTATCGACACCCGCACGTTAACCGTGTCGGTGATTCAGGCCAATCAGGGAAAAATCAACGCCATGCACAGCTACCACTCGCTTGGACGCGTGCTGCGCGACGCAGGATTCACGTTTCCACCGCTGATTGAGAGCATCCCTGACGGTGGGCGTATCGACGTCAGCGCCGAGCGCCTGCCGGAGCTGGACGCCGATTTCGTCTTCGCCACCTGGCGCGGCGATACCGGCGGCAAGCCGCAGGACGAGCTGGCGGCGATGGACGCGGTGATGCCGGGCTGGTGTCAGTTCCTCAACGCCTGCCGCACCGGGCATTACGTGCTCATCTCTCGCGAGGAGGCCATCTCGAACTCGTTCGCCTCGTTAGGCCTGATGGTCGCGCAGGTGCAGTCGCAGATTGCGGGACGTCCGCTGCCGGAGGCATCACGGTGATCCGCAAAGTCGATGTGTACGGTGACCGCTTCCGTTCGCGGGCGAACCAGCTCACGCCACGGCTGCTGCTGGTGGCGCAATACATCAATGAGAACCGGGAAGCGGTCATGGAGCAGACGGCGATGGAGATCGCGACGATGCTTAACACCTCGGATGCCACCGTTGTTCGCGCTATCCAGGCGCTCGGTTTTGCCGGATTGCGCGATCTGAAGCAGACGCTCGAGCAGTGGTTCGGCCCCGTGGTGACCTCCAGCGAGAAAATGTCTACCACGGTGAATACGCTGACCAGCGATGTGAATACGAGCATCGATTTCGTGCTGGAGGGGCATCGGCACACCTGCGAGGTGCTGTCTGAACCACACAACCGCTATGCGATGGCGCAGGCCGTGTCGCTGCTGGCACAGGCGAGGCAGGTCGCTATTTTTGGCATTGGCGCATCCGGTATTCTGGCCGATTACACTGCCAGGTTGTTCAGCCGTATGGGACTTCCTGCGATCCCGCTCAACCGCACCGGGATAGGGCTTGCCGAACAGCTTATTGCGCTTCAGCGCGGCGACGTGCTGATCATGATGGCGCAAAAATCCGCGCACCGGGAAGGGCAAACCACGCTGCGCGAGGCGAAACGTCTGGGCATTCCCACCATTTTGCTGACTAACGCGACCGACTCGCGCTTCAGCAAAGAGGCCAGCGTGGTGATCCACGTTCCGCGCGGCGGCGAGAAGGGTAAAATCCCGCTCCACGGCACGGTGCTGCTGTGCCTTGAAATGATTATTTTGTCCGTCGCCTCCACCGAGCCACAGCGCACCATTAAGTCGATGAAGCGCATCAACGAGTTACATCGTGGATTAAAGCCCGGGAAGAAGAGTGGTTGATTTTCCCCCTCTCCCTGTGGGTGAGGGCGTCAAACCGCACGATGGTTCTTCCTGTACTGCAGCGGCGTCTCGCCAATCCCTTTTTTAAACGCGCTGATGAACCACGTCACGTCGGAGAACCCCGTCTGCGCCGCGATGTCTCGCACGCTCGAATCCGTGTGAAGTAAACACTCGCAGGCCTTACGCAGCCGTAACGTGTTGAGGTAGTCGTGGATCTTCTCGCCCGTCTCCGCATGGAATTTTCGCGACACGTAGCTGCGCGATTTGCCCAGCTCTGCGGCCAGCGCGTCCAGGCGGAACTTCTCCTGATAGTGCTCATCCAGCCAGAACATTACCTGGCTTGCGATCCCCTGGCTGCTGCCCGGCGTGCCGTCGCGATCGTCGGGCAGCATGGCAAACAGGCCGATCAGCAGCCCGGCAATGGCCTCGCTGTTCATGGGCGACTGATAACAGCCCAACAGATGATCGACATGGTGATGGCAATGCGCCAGGTCAGCGACCCACGCCTCACCGCCGCGGCGTGAAAGCCGCTCCAGACGCTGCCGGGTTTGCGGGAAATCACGCAGGTTTTTCAGCACGGCGTGATGATCGAGATGAATGATGGTGCGCCGGTAAATGGCCTCCGCCTGCGCGTCCACCATCACCTTGTGCAGGGTAAAGGGTGGGAAGAAAAACAGCCGGCCGGGGCGCATGGTGTAATGCCGGTTGTCGACAATCGCGACGCCAAACCCTTCTTCCACATAGAGAATTTCCAGACACTGGTGCCAGTGGTGGTAACGCACGGTATTGGCGAACAGGCGGCTAAACGACACCACGGTGTCGTTTAGGGTAATCAGCTCCAGATGATCGGACGTTGGCGTGTCGTGCATAGTGCAATAGAACTCAACTTTTTCCCGTCAGATGCTATTTATAAACCACCTTTTTAAATTTTCTTAACTGTAGGTTTATTCATCGTTCTCACCTGTGACGCGGCTAACATTTCTGCCCCTTGCGGATTCACTATGCTTTGCCGCAGTTGATTACGAGGGCAAACCTATGTGGGCGGCAAACAAAGAAAAATCAAATCCGTTGTCTTCACGCCGGGACGTGGTGGCGTATTTAAACGGGATGCTGGGCGCGCTGGATAAGCAGTTTCCGCCGGGCAGTTCACGTTTTTCGCTGGGCGAGACCTGCGCGCATTACGCGACGGATATCGCGCAGATGGAAGGGCTTTCCCGCGCGCTGTGGGGGCTGTTTCCGCTGATGGCGGGCGGCGAGGGCGAGTCGTGGAGCGAGAAATACCTGGACGCCATCAAACTGGGCACCGATCCGCAAAGCGCGGGCTACTGGGGTGAAACCGGCCCCTACGATCAGCGTCTTGTGGAGATGGCGGCCTACGGTCTGGGGCTGTCTCTGCTGGGTGACAAACTCCTCGAGCGCTTCACCGAGCGCGAAGTGATGAACCTCCACGCCTGGCTCAGCCAGATTACCGACGCGCAGATGCCGGACAGCAACTGGAACTACTTCGCCATCATGGTCCAGCTTGGATTCAAGCGCGCCGGGCTGCCGTATGATCAGCGCGCCATCGACCGTCGCTTTGCGCTGATGGACGCGTACTATCTGGGCGACGGCTGGTATTCCGACGGTCCGGGGCGTCCGAAAGATTATTATATTTCAATGGCCTTCCACTTCTACGGGCTGATCTACGCCGCCCTGAGCGGCGACGAGGCGAGGGCGGACGTGCTGCGCGAGCGCTCGCGTCTGTTCGCGCAAGACTTTATCTACTGGTCCGCTGCCGATGGTGCCTCGGTGCCGTTTGGCCGCAGCCTGACTTACCGTTTTGCGATGGTCGCGTTCTGGAGCGCGGTGGCTTTTTCCGGGCTGGAGGTGTTCACGCCGGGTATCGTGAAGGGCATTATTCTGCGCCATCTGCGCTGGTGGCAGCAGCAGCCGATTACCGATCGCGACGGCATTTTGACCCTCGGCTTTGCCTATCCGAACCTCGCGATGTGCGAGGACTACAACTCGCCCGGTTCGCCGTACTGGGCGCTGAAAACCTGGCTCATTCTGGCGCTGCCGGAGACGCATCCGTTCTGGCTGGCCGATGAGGAGCCGCTGCCCGCGCTGGCTGAAAAGCACGTGATTCCGCATGCCCGGCAGATCCTTATCCATGCGGAAAAGTCGCAGCACGTCACCATGCTCACCGCCGGTCAGCTTGAGCTGAATAACTACGTCAATACCGACGCCAAATACACTAAATTTGCCTACTCCAGCCGCTTTGGTTTCACCATTGAGCGCGGGCGCTTTGGCCTGAAGCATGCGGCCTGTGATTCCATGCTGCTGCTGGCGGACGGAGACGATTACTACCGCGGTCGCCGCGAATGCGAAGCGGTGCGGGTGGATGAAAATTATCTCTACTCGCGCTGGTCGCCGTGGCACGACGTGCATATCGACACCTGGCAAGTGCCGTTCGGGGAATGGCATCTGCGCCTGCACCGCATCAACAGCGCACGCGCGCTGCAAACGGCCGAGGGCGGGTTTGCGGTGATGAAAACCGAACACCAGATCCGCGAGCGTGGCTGTTATCTGGCAGCCGAGAACGGCAGCAGCGTGATTGTCGATCTGTCGCCCGCCATCACGCGCCTGCCGGACAGCATCGTTACGCCGCCGAACAGCAGCATCATGTTCCCGGAGTGCGCCACCATTCCGCTGTTAAAAACCGATATCCCTCAAGGCGAAAGCTGGCTCTGCTGCGCCGTCTTTGCCAGCGAAAAGCAAAAACTTGCGGCTAGGCCGCACCTGAATATCACCCAAAACCAGGTCGAGATCCGCGAACCTGGAGGCGAACGTCTACTGTCGTTCACATTATAAAAATTCTGACCCTACACCTCGGCGAGGATGGTATGAAAAATACATCGATAACCAACAGAACCGAATATTACAAAATCAGCAGCTTTATTTTTCTCTATTTCTTTACCTGGTCCGCCAGTATTGGTCTGCTGGCTATCTGGCTCGGTCAAAAAGCGAATCTCAGCGGGGCGGTGATCGGAACCGTATTCGCGGTGAACGGTATTTTCTCCGTTATTCTCAAACCCATCTACGGCTATATTCTCGATAAAATCGGCATGAGCAAATACCTGCTCTATTTTGTGGTCGTCATGTCGGCCCTGATGGCGCCGTTCTTTATTTACGTCTATCAGCCGTTGTTAATCTCCAACACCATGTTGGGGATAATTATCGGCGCGCTCTATTTGAGCTTTGCCTGGTATGCGGGCGTGGCGGCGTGTGAATCCTATTCTGACCGCTTCAGCCGCCTGAACGGCATGGAGTTCGGGCAGATCCGCATGTGGGGCTCGCTCGGCTGGGCGGTGGCGTCGTCCTTCTCCGGCCTGCTGTTTAACCTCTCGCCTGCGTATAACTTTATTATGGGCAGCGTGACCTCTGTGGTGATGCTGATTGTCCTGCTCAGCCTGAAAGTGAACACTAACTCCGTTCACGCCGGTGAGGTGCTGACCAAAGAGAAAATCGCCCCTTCGGACGTGTACGCTCTGCTGCGCAGCCGTAAATTCTGGGCGTTCTGCCTGTACGTGGCGGGCGTGGCGTGGATGATGTTTATCGCCGAACAGCAGTTCTCGCGCTATTTCGTCACCTTCTTTGACGATATTCACCAGGGCAACGCGGTGTTTGGCTATTTGGGCACCGTGCAGTCCGGCATGGAGTTCGTTATGTATATGGTGATCCCGCTGTTCGTCAACTTTATTGGCGCCAAGCGCGGGCTGTTAATTGTCGGTCTGGTGGTGGGAGCGCGTCTGATTATTTCCGGAATGTGCGAATCACACCTGTTAATTTCCGTGCTGAAGCCCCTATACGGCCTGGAAATCTGCCTGCTGCTGGTCTCGGTGTTTAAATATATCGCCGAACATTTCGATAAGCGCGTTAACGCCACCATGTATTTACTGGGCTATCAGGCAATGCTGTACGTCGGTAACGTGGTCATCTCTTCGCCTGCGGGATATCTGTATGATCGCATCGGCTTTGAACAGACCTATATCATCATGGGCGCCACGGCGCTGACCTTTACCCTTATTTCTGCCTTCACGTTATCCGCCTGTCAGAGCAAATGGCGCGGGCCCCGCACGCTGAACGTAGCAGAAACCTCTACCCGATAATTACGCCGTCAAAGAAGGAACCGAAATATGTTAAGTCGTATCAAAGAGGAGCGCCTGCCCGCGATTGCCGCGCCCGTTGACCCACGCGCATTTAGCGATGAACTCAGCTCGGCTCGCGGCCATGTCCTCGACCTGATTAGCCGTCATTTAACCGAATTCGGCGAGCAGTTCCCGGCGGAAACCTGTAAGGACGGCTTTTACCCGCTGACCGATAACGTGGAGTGGACCACCAGCTTCTGGACCGGCCAGCTCTGGCTGGCGTGGGAGATGAGCGGCGAGGCGAAATTCCGCGCGATGGCGGAAAAGCACGTGCGCTCGTTCGGCCTGCGCATCGCCGGACGCAATGACACCAACACCCACGACCTGGGCTTCCTGTACACGCTCTCCTGCGTGGCGGCCTGGCGGCTGACCGGGAACCGCGAGGCGCGCGGGTTCTCCCTGCTGGCGGCGGAAGCCCTGCTGGAGCGCTTCCATGAGAAGGCGAAGATCATTCAGGCGTGGGGCGATCTGGCCGATCCGGAACAGGCCGGGCGCATGATCATCGACTGCAACATGAACCTGCCGCTGCTCTACTGGGCGACGGAACAAACCGGCGACCCGCGCTTTGCCGAGGCTGCAAAAGCGCACGTGATGCAGGCGGCGACGTATCTCATCCGTGAGGATGCCTCGACGTTCCACACCTACTATATGGATGTGAACACCGGCGCGCCGCGCTACGGCAATACCCAGCAGGGCTACGCCGACGACTCGTGCTGGTCGCGCGGGCAGGCGTGGGGCATTTACGGCTTCCTGCTGAGCTATGTTTATACCGGTGACGAGACGATGATCGCCCTGTCGAAGCGGCTGGCGAACTACTTCCTCAACCGACTGCCGGAGGATTCTGTCTGCCACTGGGATCTGGCGCTGGTGGGCACCGACGCGCTACGCGATTCGTCCTCGGCGGCCATTGCGGTATGCGGTCTGCTGGAGCTGGTGAAGCATCTGCCGGTCACGGATCCGGATCGCGAGCGCTATCTGGAGTGGGCGAAAGGGATCATGTCGTCCCTGACGAAGCACTATCTGATGGGCAAAGACGAGAAGGGCAACGGGCTGCTGAAGCACTCGGTGTATCACCTGGCGAGCAATAAAGGGGTGGATGAGTGCGCAAGCTGGGGGGATTACTTTTACGTTGAAGCGCTGGTGCGCTTTACGCAAAGCTGGAAATCGTACTGGTAAAACAGTCGGGGGAGGTGCCCCCGACTCTGCGGTTACGCTTTCGGGATGCGCAGCGTCTGGCCTGGATAAATTTTATCCGGGCTGGAGAGCATCGGGCGGTTCGCCTCGAAAATCTTGTTGTACAGGTTGGCATTGCCATACACCGTTTTGGAGATGGCGCTCAGGGTGTCACCTGATTTAACCGTGTAGTAGGTCGCTTCATCTTCGGCATCGGTGGCGGTGATGTTGTTCTCCACCTCGCTCACCCCTGCGATGTTCCCCACGGCAACCTGAATCTTCTCTTTCTGCTCTTGCGTCAGCCCGTCACCCGTCACGCTGGCTTTGCCGTCGGTAACGGTGACCTGGACTTTATCCGCGCCAGGAATATTCAGCTTTTTGAGGTGCTCGCTGACTTTGTCGCCTGCATCCTTATGCGACTCTGTGAGGTTGTCCCACAGTTTCTCACCTGCTTCTTTAACGAAATTAAAAATTCCCATTCCTTTTTCTCCAGTGAAAACAGTAACAGGATAAGCATAGCAGGGAAGGGAAGGGTGACCTACCCAACCCTCTCCGAAAGAGAAGGTTGGGGGAAAGACTTACTGCGCGGGTTCGAGAATACGGATATGGGTATCCAGCACGTCACCTTTTACCGCCTCACTCCACGCTTTCATGTGCGGAGTCTGCAGGTGCGCTTCGAGGTGCGCCACGGTTTCCCACAGTTCAACCATCATGATTGAATCCGGCGCGGTCGCCTGGAAGCTGGCATCAGTGGCTGCATCCACCAGCGGCGCATAGCCGTGGCAGCCTTCTTCTTCAAGTACGGTCGGGATAATCTTCGCGAACTGATCCAGCACCGCCTGACGGTGATGTTGACCTGGACGAGTACGAATTTCAGCAATTACGGTAAGCATGGTTAACTCCTTCTAATTCCAGGTTACCAGTTAAGCAAAAATTTCCGCGAGATGCTTGCGATATTCTGCGATATAGCTCGGGACATCAGGCATTTTAATGACGTCGTTAACGATAAACGTCGGCAGCGGATCCATGCCCAGGAACTGGTTCGCCTTGTGGAACGGCAGATACGCACCGTCTACGCCCACGCCTTCGAAGAACTGATCTTTCTCGGTGAAGGCTTCCATCGGGGCGTTCCAGGTCAGGGAGAGCATATATTTTTTGCCCTGAATCAGGCCGCCGGAACCGTATTTTTTGGCGGCGTCTGAACGGGTACGACCGTCGCTGGCATACAGCGAACCGTGGCCTTCAGTGAACACGTCATCCATGTATTTTTTCACGGTCCACGGCGCGCCCATCCACCAGCCCGGCATTTGCCAGATCACCACGTCGGCCCACAGGAAGTTCTGCACTTCGGCTTTCACGTCATAATCGCTGTCCGCGCGCACGACCTTAACATCATGCCCGGCGTCGCGCAGGAAACCGTCCGCGACCTCGGTCAGGGTGTCATTCAGCTGGCCTTTAGAGTGCGCGAACTCTTTCGCGCCGTTGATAATCAGAATGTTGCTCATTATTTGTCCTCGGTGTTGAGAGTATGTCGGGGATTCTACGCGCGAGGACGGAGCGGAAAAATAAGCAAAATGTGCAAAGTCTTTTGCACACAGCGCAATAATGCCTACCAGCTGACGTTGACCTCAACGCCCCCTTCAGCCGCATTAGCCAGCGAGACGCGCATACCGTGGAGGGTGGCGATGCGTTTAACAATCGATAACCCCAGCCCGCTTCCGGTGGCATCTTGCCCCGGTGGACGATAAAAGCGCTCGCCAATACGTGCCAGCGCGTCGGGGGAAATTCCGGGGCCGTTGTCACGCACGGTGAAGCGGTGACCGTCCAGCGTCACGTCCACCACGCTACCGCGCGGGCTGTAACGTACTGCATTATCCAGCAGGTTACGTACCAGCAGGCTCAGGAGCAGCTGTTGACCCGCGCGTTTCACCTCTGGCGCATGGATATTCAGGCGCACATCAATGCCCGCCTGCTGCGCCGGATGATAAATATCCATCACCGCGGACTGCAGTAAATCGGCCATGACAATCGGCTCGACGCCGTCCAGGTTATCCAGCGAATCCAGGCGCGACAGCGTAAGGAGCTGATCCACCAGCCGGGAGGCGCGGTCGATACCCGCATGAAGCTGCGAAAGGGCTTTGGACTGCGCCTCGGGATCGTCCTGATACAGCTGCGCCACGTCGGTTTGCACCTTCAGGGCGGCTAACGGGCTGCGCAGCTCGTGGGCGGCATCGGAGGTAAAGCGGCGCTCGCGGCTCATCATCTCTTGCGTGCGCATAAACAGGTGATTCAGCGCGTCGAGCAGCGGACGCACCTCAGTGGGGACACCCTCCGTTGGGAGTTTATCGGTGGCATCCGGCGTGCGGGAGCGCAGGGTCTGCGCCAGCTTTTTCAGCGGCTTCAGCTCGCGGCTCAACAGCAGGATCAGCAACAGCAGCATGACGGGCAGCGCCACCAGCCACGGCGTAAGCTGCGAGCTCACCACGTCCAGCGCCATGTCCTGGCGGTACTCCCACTCCTGGCCGACCACCACGCGGTATTTACCGTCTGGCGACGTCAGCCATAAGAAACGCCATTCGTCGTTGTCGTCCTGAAGCCGCCCGTCAGCAAACCCGTCGCGGCGGTAGTGATACGGAATATCGTGCCCGTTTTCACCGTCGTTGAGGATCATGCTGCCGTCGGCGCTGAAAATGGCAAAGGCCAGCGCGTCATCGTCCAGATGCCCGTGTTTGGCTTTTTTGGGCACCTCGCGCATGCGCTCCGGCGCGCGGATCTCGTCCAGGTCCATCGTCAGCAGACGTTTGGCAAACAGCATCTGCTGGGTATCAAAAAGCTTGTCGAGCTTATGCGTCGTTTGCTGCCACGCGACAAGACTGGCGGCAAACCAGGCCGTCAGGGAGAGTAGCAGGAAGAGCAGCGTCAGGCGGAGTTTCAGGCTCAGTTTCATGCGTCACCCAGGGTGTAGCCGATGCCGTGCACGGTGCGGATAAACGCGCTGCCGAGCTTGCGGCGAAGATGATGGACGTGGACCTCTACGGCGTTACTGGAGACGTCGTCATCCCAGCTATAGAGCTTTTCTTCAATTGCTTTGCGGGGGAGCACGCGGCCCGCATTGCGCATCAGCAGCTCCAGCAGGGCGAACTCTTTCGGTTTGAGGGTCAGCGTTTCGCCCTCCAGCGTGGCGACAAGGCTCGTCGGGTCGAGCGTGACCTTACCGTGACGCAGCTCGCTGCGGGTCTGACCGTGGCTGCGTCGCACCAGCGCTTCAAGGCGCGCGGCCACTTCGATCAGGGCAAACGGCTTACAAAGGTAATCGTCCGCGCCCAGGCGCAGCCCCTCGACGCGCTGGTTTAGCGCATCCCGCGCCGTCAGTATCAGTACCGGCTCGCTGCGCCCGCTTTCGCGCCAGGCGCGCAGGATCTCCAGCCCGTCGATCTCCGGCAGCGTCAGATCCAGCACTACGGCATCATAGGGCGCGCTATACAGCGCGGCCTGACCGGTTTTCCCGTCGGTAAACCAGTCCACGTTAAACCCCATTTTGCTCAGGCCCGCTTTGATGCCGTCGCCGATGAGCCTGTCGTCTTCTACCAGTAAAATGCGCATGTTCCCTCCTTGATGCCGTCAGTAAACCCTCTGAATCGACATGCTGTACAGTAAAAATAAATAAATTTCCCCCTTAAGAAGTTGTTAAGGATTACCCTGTTTAATGGACTGCGAAACCACATTAAAGGGAGAGATTAAGATGAAAAAATTCGCTGCACTTGCTGCCATCATGATGATGACCACTGCCCCTGTTTTTGCCGCGCAGGGCGGATTTAACGGCCCGTCCGCAACCGCGACCCAGACGCAAACCCAGCAGGGCGGTTTTGTGGATAACAATGCCAACCTGACGACGGCGGCAAAAGTGAAGGATCTGAAGGACGATGCCTGGGTGAAGCTGCGCGGGAACATCACCGAGCGCCTGTCCGATGACCGCTACACCTTCCGCGATGAAACCGGCACGGTGGTGGTTGAGATTGACCACAAACGCTGGAACGGCGTGACCGTCAGCCCGCAGGATAAGGTCGAACTCCAGGGTAAAGTCGATAAAGACTGGAACGAGTTTGAAATTGACGTGAAGCAGGTCATCAAGCTGAACAAATAACCCGAAAAGGGCCGCCTGTGCGGCCCTTTTTCTTTGTGACTCAATTCGTCAGATGAGGTAGTATCTGCGGCAATATTGCCTGAAACCCTTCGGTTTCTGAGTTGAGGAATCACACGTAATGAGCGATATGGCAGAGCGCCTCGCGCTACATGAATTCACGGAAAACGCCTACCTGAACTACTCCATGTACGTCATCATGGACAGGGCGTTGCCGTTTATCGGGGATGGCCTGAAGCCCGTTCAGCGCCGCATCGTCTATGCGATGTCCGAACTGGGCCTGAGCGCCAGCGCCAAGTTCAAGAAATCCGCCCGTACCGTCGGTGACGTACTGGGTAAATACCATCCGCACGGTGACAGCGCCTGTTATGAAGCGATGGTGCTGATGGCGCAGCCGTTCTCTTACCGCTACCCGCTGGTGGACGGGCAGGGGAACTGGGGGGCGCCGGACGATCCGAAATCCTTCGCGGCGATGCGTTATACCGAATCCCGCCTGTCTAAATATGCCGAAGTGCTGCTGGGCGAGCTGGGTCAGGGAACCGTTGACTGGGTGCCAAACTTCGACGGTACGATGCAGGAGCCGAAAATGCTGCCTGCGCGTCTGCCGAACATCCTGCTGAACGGCACCACCGGTATCGCGGTCGGTATGGCGACGGACATTCCGCCGCACAACCTGCGCGAAGTGGCGAAAGCCGCCATCACCCTGATTGAACAGCCGAAAACCTCGCTGGACGAGCTGCTGGATATCGTGCAGGGGCCGGATTACCCGACCGAAGCCGAGATCATCACCTCGCGCGCGGAAATCCGCAAAATCTACCAGAACGGTCGCGGCTCCGTACGCATGCGCGCGGTGTGGAATAAAGAAGACGGCGCTGTGGTGATCACCGCGCTGCCGCATCAGGTCTCCGGTGCCAAAGTGCTGGAGCAGATCGCCTCCCAGATGCGCAATAAAAAACTGCCGATGGTGGACGACCTGCGCGACGAATCGGATCACGAAAACCCGACCCGTCTGGTGATCGTCCCGCGTTCCAACCGCGTGGACATGGAGCAGGTGATGAACCACCTGTTCGCCACCACCGATCTGGAAAAAAGCTACCGCATCAACCTGAACATGATTGGCCTTGACGGTCGCCCGGCGGTGAAAAACCTGCTGGAGATCCTCACCGAATGGCTGACGTTCCGCCGCGATACGGTGCGCCGTCGTCTGAACCACCGTCTGGAAAAAGTGCTTAAGCGCCTGCATATCCTCGAAGGTTTGCTGGTGGCGTTCCTCAATATCGACGAAGTGATTGAGATCATCCGTACCGAGGACGAGCCGAAGCCCGCGCTGATGTCGCGCTTTGGCATCAGCGAAACCCAGGCCGAAGCCATCCTCGAACTGAAGCTGCGTCATCTCGCCAAACTGGAAGAGATGAAGATCCGCGGCGAGCAGAACGAGCTGGAAAAAGAGCGCGATCAGCTGCAGGCGATTCTGGCGTCCGAGCGCAAGATGAATACCCTGCTGAAGAAAGAGCTGCAGGCGGATGCCGAAGCCTTTGGCGACGACCGTCGTTCTCCGCTGCACGAACGCGAAGAAGCGAAGGCGATGAACGAGCACGACATGCAGCCGTCCGAGCCGGTGACCATTGTGCTGTCGCAGAGCGGCTGGGTGCGTAGCGCTAAAGGCCACGATATCGACGCGCCGGGCCTGAGCTATAAAGCGGGCGACAGCTTCAAAGCGGCGGTGAAAGGCAAGAGCAACCAGCCGGTGGCGTTTATCGATTCCACCGGTCGCAGCTACGCCATCGACCCGATCACGCTGCCTTCCGCGCGCGGGCAGGGTGAACCGCTGACCGGCAAGCTGACGCTCCCGCCGGGCGCGACGGTTGACCATATGCTGATGGAAGCGGATGACCAAAAACTGCTGATGGCCTCCGATGCGGGCTACGGCTTTATCTGTACCTTTAACGATCTCGTGTCGCGTAACCGCGCCGGTAAAGCGCTGATTAGCCTGCCGGACAACGCCCACGTGATGACGCCGCTGGTGATTGAGAACGAGAGCGACATGCTGCTGGCGATCACCTCTGCCGGGCGTATGCTGATGTTCCCGGTCAGCGACCTGCCGGAGCTGTCGAAAGGTAAAGGCAACAAGATCATCAACATCCCGTCAGCGGAAGCGGCGAAAGGCGAGGATGGCCTGGCGCATCTCTTCATTCTCCCACCGCAGAGCACGCTGACGATTCACGTCGGCAAGCGTAAAATCAAACTGCGTCCGGAAGAGTTGCAGAAGGTTGTTGGCGAGCGCGGTCGTCGCGGCTCGCTGATGCGTGGCCTGCAGCGTATCGACCGCGTGGAGATTGACTCTCCTGTGCGCAGCACCGCGGGCGACAGCGAAGAGTAACGTAACGCCTCCCCCCTCCGTTCCGGAGGGGGGCATTTCACGAAAATTTCCCGTAAAATCGTTGTTAATTCGTGCGTTGCGATTAACAATACGCGCTCGTAATAAAGTCCTTACCTGGCCACAGGTGAAGTATAATTGTCAGCTGTCAGGGCTTCAGAGGTCGCTATGCTATACATTGTTCGTCTCATTCTTACCGTTATCTACTGCATTCTGGTTTGTGTTTTCGGCTGCATCTATTGCCTGTTCAGTCCGCGTAATCCTAAACATGTCGCCACCTTTGGCCATATGTTTGGCCGCCTTGCGCCGCTGTTTGGTCTGAAGGTGGAAAAACGCCTGCCGGAAGGCGCGGAGCAGTTCGGCAACGCCATCTATATCGCTAACCATCAGAACAACTACGATATGGTGACCGCCGCAAACATCGTACTGCCGCCAACCGTGACGGTGGGGAAAAAGAGTCTGTTGTGGATCCCGTTTTTCGGTCAGCTCTACTGGCTGACGGGTAACTTGTTGATTGACCGTAATAATCGAGCCAAAGCGCATGGCACTATTGCGGAAGTGGTGAATCACTTTAAGAAACGCAAAATCTCAATCTGGATGTTCCCGGAAGGGACGCGCAGCCGCGGTCGTGGCCTGCTGCCGTTTAAAACCGGTGCGTTTCATGCTGCAATTGCGGCAGGTGTTCCAATTATTCCTGTGTGTGTTTCAAATACTTCTAATAAGATTAATCTTAACCGCCTGAATAACGGGTTGGTCATTGTCGAAATGCTGCCGCCGGTGGATACCAGTAAATATGGCAAAGATCAGGTGCGCGAACTGGCAGCCCATTGCCGTGAGCTGATGGCTCAGCATATTGCGTTGCTCGACAAAGAAGTCGCAGAGAGAGAAGCCGCCGGTAAGATCTAACCCGGCGTTATAAGGGAAAACGAATTCCCGCGTTGTTAGTCGTTTCAGATGGAGCTTATATGTCATTCAGTCGGCGTCAGTTTATTCAGGCTTCGGGGATCGCCCTTTGTGCAGGTGCGATACCGCGGACAGCCAGCGCCGCCGGGCAGCAACAGCCGCTGCCCATTCCGCCGTTGATTGAATCCCGTCGCGGGCAGCCGCTTTTCCTCACGCTACAGCGTAGCCACTGGTCCTTTACTCAGGGAACGCGCGCGCAGATATGGGGAATCAATGGGCGCTACCTTGGCCCAACCATTCGCGTGTGGAACGGCGATGACGTTAAGCTGATTTACAGTAACCGGACGACTGAAAATGTCGCGATGACCGTCAGCGGGCTGCAGGTGCCGGGGCCGCTGATCGGCGGCGCGGCGCGCATGATGTCGCCAAACGCCGACTGGGCGCCCGTCCTTCCTATACGCCAGAGCGCGACCACGCTGTGGTACCACGCCAATACGCCGAACCGCACCGCCCAGCAGGTCTACAACGGCCTGGCCGGGATGTGGCTGATTGAGGATGAGGTGAGTAAATCGCTGCCGATCCCGAATCACTACGGCGTGGATGATTTCCCGGTCATTATTCAGGATAAACGCCTCGATAACTTCGGTACGCCGGAATACAGCGAGCCGGGTAGCGGCGGCTTCGTCGGCGATACGCTGCTGGTCAACGGCGCACAAAGCCCGTATGTCGAAGTCTCGCGTGGCTGGGTGCGCCTGCGTCTGCTGAACGCCTCCAACTCGCGCCGCTATCAGCTGCAGATGAGCGACGGCCGCGCGCTGCACGTGATTTCAGGCGATCAGGGTTTTTTACCCGCGCCGGTTTCCGTTAAACAGCTGGCGCTCTCGCCGGGTGAACGTCGTGAAATCCTGGTGGATATGACCAACGGGGATGAAGTCTCCGTCACCTGTGGTGAAGCGGCGAGCATTGTTGACCGCATTCGCGGGTTCTTTGAGCCGTCGAGCATTCTGGTCTCTACGCTGGTATTAACCCTGCGCCCAACCGGTCTGCTGCCGCTGGTGACCGATAGCCTGCCAATGCGCCTGCTGCCGCAGGAGATCATGAGCGGCTCGCCGGTGCGCAGCCGTGATATCAGCCTGGGCGACGATCCGGGCATCAACGGCGCGCTGTGGGATGTGAACCGTATCGACATTACCGCGCAGCAGGGCACCTGGGAGCGCTGGACGGTCCGTTCGGATATGCCGCAGTCGTTCCATATTGAAGGGGTGTCATTCCTGATCCGCAACGTCAACGGCGCAATGCCGTTCCCGGAAGATCGCGGCTGGAAAGACACCGTCTGGGTGGATGGTCAGGTTGAACTGCTCGTCTACTATGGTCAGCCTTCGTGGCCGCACTTCCCGTTCCTGTTCCATAGCCAGACGCTGGAGATGATGGACAGGGGTTCCGTGGGGCAGATGCTGGTGAATCCAGCACCGTAAAACGAGTCGGGTGGCGGCTTCGCCTTACCCGACCTACAGGCCCGTAGGCCCGGTAAGCGTAGCGCCACCGGGCAATAAATACCCCTTCATTTCCCACATTGTTCCAGCGTATAATCCCCGCCCTTTTGTCTATTTTTTCTTCGGAAGCATTATGAGCGCAATTTCCCTGATCCAGCCGGATCGTGACCTCTTCTCCTGGCCCCAGTACTGGGCGGCCTGCTTTGGACCGGCGCCGTTCCTGCCGATGTCCCGGGAAGAGATGGACCAACTGGGCTGGGATAGCTGCGACATCATTCTGGTCACGGGCGATGCCTACGTTGACCACCCGAGCTTTGGTATGGCGATTTGTGGTCGTATGCTCGAAGCGCAGGGCTTCCGTGTGGGGATCATCTCCCAGCCTGACTGGAACAGCAAAGACGACTTTATGCGTCTGGGTAAACCGAACCTGTTCTTCGGTGTGACCGCAGGCAACATGGACTCGATGATCAACCGCTATACCGCCGACCGTAAGCTGCGCCATGACGACGCCTACACGCCGGATAACGTGGCGGGAAAACGCCCGGACCGCGCCACCCTGGTCTATACCCAGCGCTGTAAAGAAGCCTGGAAAGACGTCCCGGTGATCCTGGGCGGCATTGAGGCGAGCCTGCGCCGTACCGCGCATTACGACTACTGGTCGGATACCGTTCGCCGCTCGGTGCTGGTGGATTCCAAGGCCGACATGCTGATTTACGGTAACGGCGAGCGTCCGCTGGTGGAAGTGGCGCACCGTCTGTCGCAGGGTGAACCGGTGAGTAGCATCCGCGACGTGCGCAATACCGCGCTCATGGTGAAAGAGGCGCTGCCGGGCTGGAGCGGGGTGGATTCCCGCATCATTGATATGCCGGGCAAAATCGACCCGATCCCGCACCCGTACGGCGAAGATCTGCCGTGTGCCGATAACAAACCGGTTGAGCCGAAAAAAGCGGAAGCGAAGGCTATCGTTGTGCAGCCGCCGCGCCCGAAACCGTGGGAAAAGACCTACGTGCTGCTGCCGTCCTACGAGAAGGTGAAAGCCGACAAGGTGCTCTACGCGCACGCGTCCCGTATTCTGCACCATGAAACCAACCCGGGCTGCGCCCGCGCGTTGATGCAGAAGCACGGCGAACGCTTTATCTGGATCAACCCACCGGCGATCCCGCTTTCCACCGAAGAGATGGACAGCGTCTTTGCGCTGCCGTACAAGCGCGTGCCGCACCCGGCGTACGGCAACGCCCGTATCCCGGCGTATGAGATGATCCGCTTCTCGATCAACATCATGCGTGGCTGCTTCGGCGGCTGTTCCTTCTGCTCCATTACCGAACACGAAGGCCGTATTATCCAGAGCCGCTCTGAAGATTCGATCATCAATGAGATCGAAGCGATTCGCGACTCGGTGCCGGGCTTTACCGGCGTGATCTCCGATCTCGGTGGCCCAACCGCAAACATGTACATGCTGCGCTGCAAGTCGCCGCGCGCGGAGCAAACCTGTCGTCGCCTCTCCTGCGTCTATCCGAGCATTTGCGAGCACATGGACACCAACCACGAGCCGACGATCAACCTCTACCGCCGCGCGCGCGACCTGAAGGGCATCAAGAAGATCCTGATCGCTTCCGGGGTACGTTACGACATCGCCGTGGAAGATCCGCGCTACATCAAAGAGCTTGCGACGCACCACGTCGGCGGCTATCTGAAGATTGCCCCGGAGCATACCGAAGAAGGCCCGCTGTCGAAAATGATGAAGCCGGGCATGGGCAGCTACGATCGCTTTAAAGAGCTGTTCGACACCTATTCTAAGCAGGCGGGTAAAGAGCAGTATCTGATCCCATACTTCATCTCCGCCCACCCGGGCACGCGCGATGAGGACATGGTCAACCTGGCGCTGTGGCTGAAGCAGCGTCGCTTCCGTCTGGACCAGGTGCAGAACTTCTATCCGTCACCGCTCGCCAACTCGACGACCATGTATTACACCGGCAAGAACCCGCTGAGTAAGATTGGCTACAAGAGTGAAGAGGTGGTGGTGCCGAAAGGGGATAAACAGCGTCGTCTGCATAAAGCGCTGCTGCGTTACCACGATCCAAAAAACTGGCCGCTGATCCGTCAGGCGCTGGAAGATATGGGTAAAAAACACCTGATCGGCTCGCGCCGCGACTGCCTGGTACCGGCCCCGACGCTGGATGAGATGCGCGAAGCGCGTCGCCAGAACCGTAATACGCGCCCGGCGCTGACCAAGCACACGCCGATTGTGCATCAGCGTTCGAACGGTAATTCGAGTGTGAAGAAGCCCGTGAAGCGCAAAGCGTAAATAAAAAACCCCGGCAAGCCGGGGTTTTTATGTCGACACGTAGGCCGGGTAAGGCGAAGCCGCCACCCGGCTTTTTTACGCACTTAACCGCCAAACTGATCCGGATCCGGGCCTAAACGTTTACCTTTATCCAGCTTCGCAATCTCACCCAGCTCATCTTTATCCAGCCGGAAATCCCAGACGTCGAAGTTCTCGGCGATGCGCGACGGCGTGACCGATTTCGGGATCACCACCAGTCCATTATCCAGATGCCAGCGAATGACGATTTGCGCCGGGCTTTTGCCGTATTTATCCGCCAGCTCACGGATAATTTTCTGATCAAATACCCCTTCGCCGCCCTGCGCCAGCGGGCTCCAGGATTCGGTCTGGATCTTATGCGTGGCATTCCAGGCATGAAGCTGGCGCTGTTGCAGCAGCGGGTGCAGCTCAATCTGGTTGATGACAGGCGCAACGCCGGTTTCATCAATCAGACGCTGCAGGTGATGCACCTGGAAGTTACAGACGCCGATGCTTTTCACCAGCCCCTCTTTTTGCAGGTCAATCATCCCTTTCCAGGCATCAACGTAGTGATCGATAGCCGGAACCGGCCAGTGCATCAGCCAGAGATCGACGAAATCGAGCTGGAGCTTTTCCAGGCTCTCCTGCAGGGCTTCGCGGGGGCGCTTTTGATCGTCGTTCCACAGTTTAGTCGTGATGAATAACTCATCGCGGGGGACGCCAGCGCTGGCCAATGCGGTCCCCACGCCGTCCTCGTTTTTGTACGCGGCGGCGGTATCAATCGACCGATAGCCGACTTCCAGGGCTTTATGAATGGCGGAGACGACCTCGTCGTTACCGGCTTTCCATACACCTAGCCCCAGCTGGGGCATCACGTTGCCGTCCTGCAGCTTGATTACGGTTTGGTTTGCCATTTTTCCTCCTTCAGGTGCGCATCGTCGGAGGGGGACTCCGACGATGGGGTGTGCATTAAGTCTGGACGAAATGTCAAAAAACGAAAGTCGGGAGGGCAAAAACGCTTAGCGCGCCGCTTCGTAAATGCGACGGCTGACGTCCAGCGTAATGTCGCCGTGTTCGCCCAGTTGGGTCATGCCGTGCTCTTCAAGTTTTGCCAGCAGGGCAGGGATGGAGCTGCCGTCCAGACCGTAGCCAGACAGACGCGTTGGGACGCCCAGGCCTTCAAAGAAGCTGCGGGTCGCTTCGATGGCGGCATCAATACGCGTATCGTCAGAACCCTCGGTGATGTTCCACACGCGCTCGGCGTACTGCAGCAGCTTGGCACGCTTGGTGTCGCGTTTTTCATTCCACAGGGCAGGCAGAACGACCGCCAGCGTCTGGGCGTGATCCAGACCGTGCATCGCCGTCAGCTCGTGGCCCAGCATGTGGGTCGCCCAGTCCTGCGGCACGCCAGCGCCGATCAGGCCGTTCAGCGCCTGGGTTGCCGCCCACATCACGTTGGCACGCACGTCGTAGTTTTCCGGTTCTTTCAGCGCTTTCGGGCCGTCTTCGACGAGCGTCAGCAGAATGCCTTCCGCGAAGCGATCCTGGATTTTGGCATCGACCGGATACGTGACGTACTGCTCAACGGTATGAACAAAGGCATCGACCACGCCGTTCGCCACCTGACGCGCAGGCAGGGTGTAGGTATACACCGGGTCCAGAATGGCAAACACAGGCTGAACGTGTTCGTTCATGAAGGCCTGTTTGTCACCGGTGGTTTTACGGGAGATCACCGCGCCCTTGTTGGATTCAGAACCGGTCGCTGGCAGGGTCAGCACGGAGCCCATCGGGATGGCGCTTTTAATGTCGCTGCCGCGGGTGTCCAGAATGTGCCACGGATCGATGCCGTCAGCGTAGTGCGCTGCCGCCGCGATGAACTTGGTGCCGTCCAGCACGGAACCGCCGCCGACCGCCAGCAGGAAGGTGATGTTGTCTTCGCGGGCGATTTTCACCGCGTTCATCAGCGTTTCGTAAGACGGGTTTGGCTCAATGCCGCCGAACTCACGCACGTCCAGACCGTCCAGGGCGCTGTAAACCTGATCCAGCACGCCGGTTTTTTTCACGCTGCCGCCACCGTAGGTGATCAGCACGCGGGCGTCAGCGGGGATTTGCGCGCGCAGGTCGGCGATGGCGCCTTTACCAAACAGAATGCGGGTTGGGGTGTGAAGATTAAAGTTATTCATTGCTCGTTCCCTTTAGTGGGTGAAAAACCGTGGTGGCGCGGAGGGCTACCTGATGCTGCACATTGTGGCTTTCCAGGGCTACGTCCTCAATGCACATTCCTGCCGATGTCTTGCCCATTTCTACAGAGCGCTGGAGAAAGCGCGAAAAACGACGCACACTGTCAGCGTCGGAAACCGTACCCGGAGTAACGTAATATGAACCGTGAAGCGATCTGCCATCAGCTCACTGCGCAGATTAAGAGATTGATAGATAATGATAATTATGCCAGCGATCTGCTGCCGGACATTCGTCTGCTCTACGGCACGCAGCCCGGGACGCGCACGCCGGTGATGTACCAGCCGGGCATCGTTTTTCTCTTCTCGGGCCATAAAATTGGCTATATCAACGAGCGCGTGTTCCGCTACGACACCAATGAATACCTGCTTCTGACAGTACCTTTACCCTTCGAATGTGAAACCTTCGCGACAGAGGCGGTTCCACTGGCCGGTATTCGCGTCAACGTCGATATTCTTCAGCTGCAGGAGCTGCTGATGGAGATAGGTGAAGACGAGTTCTTCCAGCCTTCGATGGCGGCAAGCGGGATTAACTCAGCGACGCTGTCGGAGGAGATCCTCTGCGCCATTGAGCGTCTGCTGGACGTGATGGAAAGGCCGCTGGACGCGCGTATTCTCGGCAAGCAGATTATCCGTGAAATTATTTACCATGTGCTGCTGGGGCCGGGAGGCGGTGCGTTACTGGCGCTGGTGAGCCGACAGACCCACTTCAGCCTGATTAGCCGCGTGCTCAAGCGTATCGAAAGCCAGTACACGGAAAACCTCAGCGTCGACCAGCTGGCGGCGGAAGCGAACATGAGCGTCTCGGCGTTTCACCATAACTTTAAATCGGTGACCAGTACTTCGCCGCTGCAGTACCTCAAAACCTACCGACTGCATAAGGCACGTATGCTGATGATCCACGACGGCATGAAGGCCAGCGCGGCGGCAATGCGGGTGGGTTACGAAAGCGCGTCGCAGTTCAGTCGGGAGTTTAAGCGCTATTTCGGCGTCACGCCGGGAGAGGATGCGTCACGTATAAGAACCATGCAGGGCGCCTGAGGGGAAACGTAGGCCGGGTAAGCGTTAGCGCCACCCGGCTTTGTTAAATTATGCGCTGCAGTACTTCTTCTTAATCACCACCGCAATCGTCCCTACCAGCCCCGCCACCAACAGGAACATCGGCAGCACCATCAGGAAGGTCATCACCTGGTCTTCATGCTGTTTCACAAACGGGATCATGTTCAGCGCGTAGCCGAGCGTGGTGACTACACCAACCCACAGCAGGGCGCTCAGCCAGTTGAAGAACTGGAAACGGCGGTTCGACAGGCCGGAAATGCCCGCCATGGTGGGCAGAAGCGTGCGAACAAATGCCAGGAAACGCCCGGCGAGCAGCGCCAGCAGGCCGTGCCGGTCAAACATGCAGGTCGCGCGCTGATGATATTTATGCGGCAACTGCGCCAGCCAGCCTTTTACGACGCGCGTATTCCCAAGCCAGCGGCCCTGTAAATAGCTCAGCCAGCAGCCCAGGCTGGCGGCTGACGTGAGGATCACCATCGTCGGCGTGAAGTCCATCACTCCCTTGCCGATTAACGCGCCTGCGAGCAGAAGCAGGCTGTCACCGGGGAGAAACGAGGCGGGCAGTAATCCATTTTCCAGAAACAGCGTCGCGAACATCACGAAGTAAACAATCCCCACGACGTGCGGATCCGCCAGCGCGGCAAAATCGTGTTGCCAGAGCGCCGCAATAATATCTTGAATAACAGCCATGGACTTTCCTGTGGAACAGCAGATATAACGCTATTGTACTCCCGAATTGGCCCGCTGGGGTTGATCGCGGACGCAACTCATGCAGACTTTTCTGCTTGCAGTGTTCACAAAAACGTCCAGGAGTACATTTTCAGCCTGCACTCTACACGATACGTTCAAACCCTGCTGACAAATCCGCAATTAAATCGTCCACATTTTCTAAACCAATATGCAATCGAATCAGCGTGCCGCTGAAGTCCACTTCGCCGCCAGGGCGCAGGGCCGCAATCTGTTCCGGCTGGTTAGGCAGGATCAGGGATTCAAAGCCGCCCCAGGAGTAGGCCATGCTGAAGAGGGTAAAATTATCCAGATAGCTTGCCAGCTCGTCGTTGTTCAGCCGCTTTTTCAGCACGAAGGAGAACAGGCCGCTGCTGCCCGTAAAGTCACGTTGCCAGAATTCGTGACCTTTACTGCCCGGCAGCGCAGGGTGATTCACGCGCTCCACCTGCGGATGCTGCGCCAGCCACTCGGCAACGCTCAGGCTGCTTTCATGGTGTTGACGCAGACGAACCCCCAGCGTGCGGATGCCCCGGCTGGTCATGTAGGCCGTGTCTGCGTCCACCATTTGCCCCATCAGATAGGCGTTTTCACGCAGCTGATCCCAGCAGCGCGCGTTGGAGACCGCCGTGCCAATCATGCCGTCCGAGTGCCCAATCAGGTATTTTGTCGCCGCCTGAATCGAGATATCAATATCGAATTCCAGCGCCTTAAACAGCACGCCTGCCGCCCAGGTGTTGTCGATCATAATAATCGCATCCGGCGCTTTGCTGCGCACGGCCTTAACGATGGCAGGCACGTCGTGCACTTCCATGGTGATTGAGCCGGGAGATTCCAGGAACACAATGCGCGTGTTTGGCTGAATAAGTTCGGCAATGCCTTCCCCGATCAGCGGGTCAAACCAGCCGGTGGTCACGCCGAGCTTGCTGAGGATTTTGGTGCAGAAATCCTGGCTTGGCTCGTAGGCGGTGTTGGTCATCAGGATATGATCGCCCTGTTCCACAAACGCCAGAATGGTGTTGGCAACCGCCGCCGCGCCGCAGGGGAACAGTGCACAGCCCACGCCGCCTTCCAGCTCGCACATGGCGTCCTGCAGAGAAAAATGTGTTAGCGTGCCGCGACGACCATAAAACAGTCCACCTTTCGCGCGGTTGCGCGTGGCGATTTTTTTCTCCTCAACCGTATCAAACACCAGCGAGGAAGCGCGTTGAATCACGCTGTTTACCGATCCCTGGGTGTATTTCTTGCTGCGTCCTGCCTGCACCAGCGTGGTATCAAGATGCTTCTTTGTCATGTTCGCTAACCCTGTGTTTTATACGTCTGGACGTCCAGACTACCACGATTGTAAAAATGTGCACCCGGATGCTTATCGAATAAGCAGAAAATATTATGAAAAATACGCATAAGAAATTTTTACTGCGTAAGCGCAAGGAATGTGAGCGAAAATTACGGCACTATGTAAATACTAATGAGAACTACTATCAATTCGACGACGTTTTGATATTATTACGCTCAGATTTTGTGATTTGCGTCCTGGAGATACAGAGTGGGTAATAATTTGATGCAGACGGATCTCTCCGTTTGGGGCATGTATCAACATGCTGACATCGTGGTTAAGATTGTGATGATCGGCCTGATTCTGGCGTCCGTTGTCACCTGGGCAATTTTCTTCAGCAAGAGCGCCGAGCTGCTTTCTCAGAAGCGCCGCCTTAAGCGCGAACAGCAGCAGCTGGCCGAAGCCCGCTCTCTGGATCAGGCTTCTGATATGACCTCATCCTTCCATGCGAAAAGCCTGACCAGCATGTTAGTTAATGAAGCACAGAACGAGCTGGAACTCTCCGCAGGCAGTGAAGATAACGAAGGCATTAAAGAACGTACCGGCTTCCGTCTGGAACGCCGCGTAGCTGCCGTCGGTCGTCATATGGGTCGCGGTAATGGTTATCTGGCGACTATCGGGGCGATTTCTCCGTTCGTCGGCCTGTTCGGTACCGTCTGGGGCATCATGAACAGCTTCATCGGCATCGCGCAGACTCAAACGACTAACCTGGCGGTAGTTGCACCAGGCATCGCAGAAGCGCTGCTGGCAACGGCCATTGGTCTGGTTGCCGCGATCCCTGCGGTCGTAATCTATAACATCTTCGCGCGTATGATTGGCAGCTACAAAGCCACGCTCGGTGACGTTGCTGCACAGGTTCTGCTGCTGCAAAGCCGTGACCTGGACCTCAACGCCAGCTCCGTTAAACCGGTGCATGCGGCCTCTAAACTGCGCGTAGGTTGATCGTATGGCAATGCGTCTAAACGAAAATCTGGACGATAACGGTGAAATGCATGAGATCAACGTGACGCCGTTTATCGACGTCATGCTGGTTCTGCTGATTATCTTTATGGTGGCTGCACCCCTGGCGACGGTCGACGTGAAGGTGAATCTCCCGGCCTCGTCCAGCCAGCCGCAGCCGCGCCCGGAAAAGCCTATCTATCTGTCGGTGAAAGCGGATAAATCCATGTTCCTGGGTAACGACCCGGTAACGGATGCGTCAGTCATTCCGGCGCTGGATCAGCTTACCGGCGGCAAGAAAGACACCACGGTCTTCTTCCGTGCGGATAAAACCGTTGATTATGAAACCATGATGAAGGTAATGGACACGCTGCATCAGGCGGGGTACCTGAAGATTGGTCTGGTCGGCGAAGAAAAAGCGACCGCGAAATAAAACGAAGAGCTGACGAAAGTCAGCTTTTTTTTGCAAAACGCTAAGCCTGTCGTTTACTTCTGCAAGGGGTCGGTGTGCACGTCTTCGTCAAGCGCGACGTGGGTGACGTTTGAGGTGTGATAATCCCCCTCAGACAGTTTACGGGTCAGGCGCAGCGTCGCGGTCTCTCTCGCCAGCAGATACTGATAATTGGCCTCCAGACGTCCCAGAAGCTTCTCTTTCAGCTCCGGGCGCTGCTCGATGATGGCATTCATCACGGCACCGTAGATCTCTTCTTTCACCTGTAACGGGTATATTTCGCGGCGGTTCTGCCATTTCAGGCGCACGAGCGCGGCCGGGATCGATACCAGATCCTGGGTAATACGCGTCATCTCTTCATTTTTACTCTTTTTTAATGCTTCGAGATTTTGCTTTAAGATAAATTCATCGCTTTTTTTATCATCTAAAGTCAAATAGACATTATTATCATTAACTGGTTTCACGTTAATCTTCCCCGAAGTCATAAAAAATTGGGGCATTTTTTTCTCGAGTAATTAAATTAAGCCAAATTTCATTACCCATTTCGTTTATTTCTTTGGTCTTTTCAGCCATTATTTGACTGAGCTGCTGGGCATCTATTTCACCTTCGGCTTGCAGGTCATTCAGCAGGTGCGCTAAGGCTTCAATTTTCACAGCGCGAAATAAACGGTCTTTAATATGGCGGTCGTGCTCCTCCAATACCATATTACGGGATTTGCCCGTTCGGGAAACACCAATTAATATGTCAGACTCGAAATCGGAGAGCTTTCTTTTTCCCTGAGTAAAATTAGCCTCTTTTTCTTCTTTCGTCGGTTGCTGTTCCACAGGCGCAATGTGGTACTTAGCCGGGACGAGACTGTCGGGCAGCATTTTTTAATTTCCTTTAATTTCAACAGGGTGGGGTTGGTAAAGGCGTGAGATTCGTTGACAATAACATGAGGCAATTTTAAAATCAAAAAAAATGGAGCCTACCCATGAACAGCATTTTCTTTACGGTCATCACATTACTATTACTGACCGCTGGTGTGCTTTTATTGATGCAAGAGTTCAATAAAACGAAAGTGTCGAAAGACGCCAGTGAACCGCCGCAACCTGAGTTGATGACAAAAGAGGAAGGAGAAGATCATTTCTCTGTATTGATGAACTCGGTGACACCGGTTTGGTACTGGCGGGTGAACCATGAATATATCGACTTTTTGCACGCGACAATTAAGCGGATGAAAATGTCAGAAATTAATGACACGCCGGGGTTGTTTGAAGCGCAGCGTCGCTGCAGCGACCTGAATTCCGCTGTCTATAAATATTATGACAATATCAAAAAGCGCTGTCTTAATGGCGAGAAAGTCTCGTATTCCGACCTGGACGTATTAAACCTGCGTCAGTGTTTTCGCGAGTTCAGTCTGGAAGCCTATCCGGAGCTGGTGGTATTGGTCTGGCCGGAGTACGCGCGGCCGGAGGTTAACCCGGAAGAGGTGTAGACGTGGTGTTGGTTAGTTGTTGCAAACAGTAAGCGTCGTTGAGATATACTGCCCGCTGGTTTCGATTGCAGACAGGACTCTATGGAACGCTTTTTTGAAAACGCAATGTACGCCTCTCGCTGGCTACTGGCACCCGTCTATTTTGGCCTTTCCCTGGCACTGGTCGCGCTGAGCATAAAGTTCTTCCAGGAAATTTTTCACGTCTTACCAGACATCTTCTCCATCGCCGAAGCGGACCTGATTCTGGTGCTGCTGTCGCTGGTGGACATGACGCTGGTGGGCGGACTGCTGGTGATGGTGATGTTCTCTGGTTATGAGAACTTCGTTTCCCAGCTTGATATTGCCGAGCACAAAGAGAAGCTCAACTGGCTGGGCAAAATGGATGCCTCGTCGCTGAAGAATAAAGTGGCCGCGTCGATTGTGGCGATCTCCTCTATTCATCTGTTACGCGTGTTTATGGACGCGAAGAACGTCCCGGATAACAAACTGATGTGGTATGTGATCATCCACCTGACGTTTGTGCTGTCTGCGTTTGTGATGGGGTATCTGGATAAGATCAGTAAGAAATAATTTCCCCCTCACCCTAACCCTCTCCCACAGGGAGAGGGGATAGTCAGCTCCCTCTCCCTGTGGGAGAGGGCCGGGGAGAGGGCATCAGACCGCACTATTTATCCGACGACGCCTGCCACAGATTCAACTCCCCATCCGCCACATGCTGGTCAATCCGCTTAAGTTCATCCTCCGTAAAGCGCAGGTTTTCCAGCGCCTGAACGTTCTCCTCCAGCTGTTCCGGACGGCTCGCACCTATCAGCACCGACGTCACGCGTTCATCTTTGAGCAGCCAGCTCAACGCCATCTGCGCCATGGTTTGCCCACGCGCATGCGCCATTTCATTCAGCAGGCGCAGGCTGTTCAGGTTGGCTTCGGTCAGCATTTTTTCCGTCAGGCCGCGCACCTTTTTGCCTTCGCGCTGCATGCGTGAACCTTCAGGAATTCCGTTCAGGTATTTCCCGGTCAGCAGACCCTGCGCCAGTGGGGTGAAGGCGATACAGCCCGTCCCGTTTGCTTCAAGCGCATCCAGCAAACCGGTCTTGTCGACCCAGCGGTTAAGCAAGTTGTAAGACGGCTGGTGGATCAGCAGCGGGATTTTCCACTCGCGCAGCAGCTCGGCCATTTTCTGCGTGCGCTCGGTTGAGTAGGAGGAGATGCCCACATACAGCGCTTTGCCGCTTTGCACGGCGTGCGCCAGCGCTGAGGCCGTCTCTTCCATTGGCGTGTTTTCATCCACGCGGTGGGAATAGAAAATATCCACATACTCCACGCCCATACGCTTCAGGCTTTGGTCGAGACTGGCGAGCAGATATTTACGTGAACCGCCGGAACCATACGGCCCCGGCCACATGTCGTAGCCCGCTTTGGTGGAGATAATCAGCTCGTCGCGATACGCGGCAAAATCTTCGCGCAGGATGCGGCCAAAATTCTCCTCGGCGCTGCCCGCCGGTGGCCCGTAGTTATTAGCGAGATCAAAATGGGTGATGCCGAGGTCGAAAGCTTTATGCAACAGCGCCCGCTGGGCATCCAGCGGCTGGACGTGACCGAAGCTATGCCACAGTCCCAGTGACAGCGCGGGCAGACGCAGGCCACTTTTCCCACAGTAGCGGTACTGCATATTCTCATAGCGGCCGGTGTAAGGGTGCCAGGACATGATGTCTCCTTTCTTATCGATGAATTTTCGAAACAGCGTTTTCATTCTGAACTTATCACATCACCCATTACATCACTAAGCGTGGGCATAATGGTTAACGGCAGCTGTGTGACCTGTGAAGCCACACTAATTAAAAATAATCACAAAAGGTTATAATTTCCGCGCTCCCTGCCGATAACGAGAGTAGTACTCGCCTCTGGGCGAACTCACCCTCTCGGCAAGGAAGACTTATGAATATGCTCCGTAATTTCACGATCCGCTTCGTCATGCTGACGATTCTTGGGATCTTTTGTTTAATGTGGGCGGGGGTTGGGCTATACAGCACCTGGTCACTGTCTCGCGTTTCTGATGGTAACGAAGTGGATCGGCAGCTGGTCAAACAGATGACGGTACTCAGTCAGGGTAACGATCAGTATTTCCGATTCGTCACCCGTTTGAGCCGCGCAATGGAGGTCAAAGCCGCAGGCGGCACGCCGGACCTGGCCTCTGCCCAACAGGCGCTGGATAACATGAGTAAGAAGCTGGCCGAAATGAAGGCCATCTCCCCCGGACCCATGGACGAACAGGTTTCTGCTCAGGTCATTAGCAGCTGGCAGGCGCTGCTCGATCAGGGCGTAACCCCGCAGATGCAGCAGGCTAAGCAGTCGCTGGACGGCTATCGCCAGCAGGCCAACAACGTCACGCCACCGCTGAGCCGCGCGTTCGGTGCCGCGGCGGAGAACTTTAACAACGCCGCCGCGAAGTCGCTCGACAGCACCCGCGTGGTGGTGGACGGCCTGACCAGCATGACCCGCACGGTGATTATCGTCGCCACGATTATTGGCCTGCTGATCCTGCTTTTCACCGACCGTTACCTGGTGGCGATGCTGGTGAAACCGCTGGCTCGTATTCGCCAGCAGTTCCGCCAGATTGCCCAGGGCGATCTCAGCCAGCCGATTGAGCCGTTTGGCCGCAACTGCGTGGGACAGCTGGTTCCCTTACTGAGCGCCATGCAGGACAGCCTGCGTGAAGCGGTCAGCACCATCCGCTCCGGCAGCGAAAATATCTGGCGCGGCGCGACGGAGATCTCCAGCGGGAACAACGATCTCTCGTCCCGCACGGAAGAGCAGGCCGCCGCGCTGGAAGAGACCGCCGCGAGTATGGAGCAGCTTACGGCGACGGTAAAACTGAACGCCGAAAGCGCACGTCAGGCCAGCGAGCTGGCGGACGTGGCTTCGACGACCGCCAGCCGTGGGGGTTCGCTGGTAGAAGACGTGGTCACCACCATGAGCGGTATTTCTGACAGTTCGAAGAAGATCGCGGAAATTACCACCGTGATTAACAGCATTGCGTTCCAGACCAATATTCTGGCGCTCAACGCAGCCGTTGAGGCAGCGCGCGCAGGGGAACAGGGGCGTGGCTTCGCCGTGGTTGCGGGTGAAGTGCGTAATCTGGCCAGCCGCAGCGCCAATGCCGCAAAAGAGATTGAAGGGCTGATCGCGGATTCCGTTTCCCGCGTCGAGCAGGGCGCGCAGCTGGTGAACGACACCGGCACGACGATGGAAGCGATTCTGCGCGACGTGACCGAAGTGACGACCATCATGAAGCAAATTGCGTCTGCGTCAGAAGAGCAAAGTAAGGGCATTTCTCAGGTGGGCATCGCTATCACCCAGATGGATGGCGTCACCCAACAGAACGCCTCGCTGGTGGAGCAGGTCTCTGCCGCTGCCGCAGCCCTGGAGCGCCAGACTGAAGAGCTTCAGCGCTCGGTGCAAAAATTCCGCCTCACCGCATAGCCTTATCGGGTCGGGTCGCCTGTCGCGGCCTGACCCCTTATCCCCCTGAAAGACGATCCCGCTGAATCACCTGCGTCACCTGTGACAGCTGGCCTATCCTTACCTCACTTGACCGCTGGAATTTGCTTTTATCAATCAGCAGCAGCGACTGGCCTGCGCGGCTTAACAGCAGTGATTTAAAGACCGCGTTATGCTCCACCGGATCCCACAGCGTGCCCTGCTCATCAACGCCTTCGCAGGAGAAGATAAACAGGTCAATCTCCAGCCCTTTAAGCTGTGTAAGCAGCGCCGGATTGACGTAGCAGCGATACTTGCGATCAAGCGTGCCGCCGGAGCAGATAAGCGTGATCCGCTCGCGTTTTGCCATCTCATGACAGATCGGCAGGCTATTGGTAAAGACGGTGAGTTCGATATCCGGGAGCTGGCGCGCCAGGTGAAAGCAGGTTGAACTGGCATCGAGGGCGATGGTCATCCCTTCGCTGATCCAGTCCAGCGCGTGACGGGCGATATCGACTTTATCGGCGTAATGGCTTTTTAAGCGCGCGCCAAACGGCTCTCCGCTGTCGCGGCTGTTCGGATGGATAAGCCGCGCGCGGCCGTGCTGGCGCAGGATCTTACCCTGCTGCTGAAGGGCATTCAGATCGCGACGGATCGTCTCCCTGCTGACGGCGAGTGTTTCTGCCAGCGCGTCAGTGGTTAGCCAGTCGCAGCAGCCCAGCAGTTCAAGAATGTTCTGCTGTCGGGTCAGCTTCATGCGTCAGCCCATTCTGATAGAAATAAAAATGATTCTTGCTAGTTTATCGGGACTTGTAAATATGCCGTTGAAAAACGAGGGGATATAAAGCGAGAGAACGCCGGGCAAGCACCGTAGCACCCGGCGTAAATTATCAGTGCGTGGCTTCACCAATCAGCGCGCCAGCGCCTGCGCCAACGGCTGCACCTTTCAGTACGCTATTGCCCGTCACTGCTGCTGTACCCGCCCCAACGACTGCGCCCACGGCACCGCCCTTACGTGCATCTTTGCCTTTTTCACCGTTTTTAAACATGGCACCCGTACCCGCACCAACGACCGCGCCGCCTACTGTGGATTTCAGGTCTTTGCCCGTAGCTGCGCCAATTGCGGCACCGGCAACGGCGCCAGCGGCAGTTTTGTCCATCGCCATACCCGAGGTAGAAATAATGAGGGTGCTGATAACCAGCGCTGTTTTGATGAATTTCATAACAGATCCTTTGTAATAGCTGTTGGTTGATACTTCGCTTCTCACAGCCAGGCGTGAGAAAAGAGGGCGAATAGTGCCAGTAATACCGGCTCAACCTTTAAGCTAATCATGCCCCGGGCAAGGATCGTTGTTACCGGGCGGTGGCCCGCCCGGCAGAGCGTCAGGCCTGACGCTTATCTTCCGTATTCGTCTCGAAGTCGCTCGCCGCGTGGCGTTCGTGGAGCTGCTCGTTCAGCTCGCCGCTGGTGCGGTTAACGATGCGTCCGCGCTTAACGGCATGGCGATTCGCCACGTCTTTCGCCCAGCGCTGCACGTGAGTGTACTTCTCTGCATCCAGGAATTCGGCGGCGTTGTAAACGCTGCCCAGCGCCACGCAGCCGAACCATGGCCAGATGGCGATATCCGCGATGGTGTACTCCTCGCCCGCCACGTAGCGACCGCGCGCCAGCTGTTTATCCAGCACGTCGAACAGGCGCTTGGCTTCCATGGTGAAGCGGTCAATCGCGTACTCAATCTTCACCGGTGCGTAGTTGTAGAAGTGACCAAAGCCGCCGCCGAGGAACGGCGCCGCGCCCTGGAGCCAGAACAGCCAGTTCAGCGTCTCGGTGCGTCCCGCCGGATCTTTCGGCAGGAAGTGACCGAATTTCTCTGCCAGGTAAAGCAGGATATTGCCGGATTCAAATACGCGCGTGGGTGGGTTTGTAGAGTGGTCACGCAGCGCCGGGATTTTCGAGTTCGGGTTCACGTCGACAAACCCGCTGGAGAACTGATCGCCTTCGCCGATGCGGATCAACCACGCGTCGTACTCCGCGCCCGTCACGCCCAGCGCCAGCAGCTCTTCGAGCATGATCGTCACTTTCTGGCCGTTCGGTGTTCCCAAAGAGTAGAGCTGCAGTGGGTGAGAGCCTACGGGCAAATCCTTCTCATGCGTCGCGCCGGAGATCGGGCGGTTAATATTGGCGAACGCGCCGCCGCTGTTCTTTTTCCATTCCCACACTTTCGGTGGCTGATACGTGTTGTCTGACATGTTGGCCTGCCTTTTTAGTGATGTGTTGAGGGAGTTTAGCAGGAGATGAACCGACCGTTTAACGATGTGAGCGCAATGGTCAGGGGAGGTGTATGATAAACGTTCCTCTGTCAGGTTAATTACAACGTGCAGACGACGACAACCCTTAAAAATATTGCCGCCTGCCTGTTTTAGGTTGGATACATGCGTAAAGGAAAGTTAAGCAGTGATGCGCCATTCGGGACATTGTTAGGCTATGCGCCCGGTGGCGTGGCGATTTACTCTTCAAATTACGGCAGTCTGGACCCGCGAAAATACCCGGAAGACGCAGATTTTCGCAGCTATATCGGCAACGAATACATGGGCCACAAGTGGCAGTGCGTTGAGTTTGCCCGCCGTTTCCTGTTCCTCAACTATGGCTTTGTGTTTACCGACGTCGGCATGGCGTGGGAAATCTTCTCCCTGCGCTTTTTGCGTCAGGTGGTGAACGATAACATTCTGCCCCTTCAGGCCTTTGCCAACGGTTCGAAACGCGCGCCGCGCGCCGGGGCGCTGCTGATCTGGCAAAAGGGCGGTGAGTTTCACGAAACCGGCCACGTGGCGGTGATCACCCAGCTTCTCGACGATAAGGTGCGTATTGCGGAGCAGAACGTGATCCACTCCCCGCTGCCGCTCGGGCAGCAGTGGACGCGCGAGCTGCGTCTGAGCGTGGAGAACGGGTGTTACACCATCCATGACACCTTCAACGACACGGAGATCCTCGGCTGGATGATCCAGACCGACGACACGGAACACAGCATTCCCCAGCCGGAAATCGACGGCGAACTGCTGAAAATCAGCGGCGCGCGGCTGAAAAACAAACGTCAGTTCGACGGAAAATGGCTTAACGAAAATGACGCGCTGCAGCAGGCATATATCCGCGCCAACGGCCATGTGATCAACAAAGATCCCTGCCAGTACTTCACCATTACCGAAAGCGCCGAGCAGGAGCTGATCAAGGCCACCAACGAACTGCACCTGATGTACCTGCACGCGACGGACAAGGTGCTGAAAGACGACAGCCTGCTGGCGCTTTTCGACATCCCGAAAATCCTCTGGCCGCGCCTGCGCCTCTCCTGGCAGTGGCGCCGCCACCATATGATCACCGGTCGTATGGATTTCTGCATGGATGAGCGCGGGATTAAGGTTTACGAGTACAACGCGGACTCCGCGTCCTGTCACACGGAAGGCGGGCTGATCCTCGAAGAGTGGGTCAAAAACGGCTATCGCGGTAACGGCCATAACCCGGCGGAAGGCCTTCTGGAAGAGCTGACCGGGGCGTGGAAACACAGCCACGCGCGTCCGTTCGTGCACATCATGCAGGACAACGATGTCGAAGAGGACTATCACGCGCTCTTTATTCAGCGTTCGCTGATGCAGGCCGGGTTCGAGACCAAAATCCTGCACGGGCTGGAGGCGCTCAGCTGGGATGCCGCCGGACAGTTGATTGACGATGAAGGCCGCCATGTCAACTGCGTGTGGAAAACCTGGGCGTGGGAGACGGCGATAGAGCAGATCCGCGAGGTCAGCGAAACCGAATACGCCGCCGTGCCGATCCGCACCGGGCATCCCGAGGGCGAGGTGCGCCTGATTGACGTTCTGCTGCGCCCGGAGGTGCTGGTCTTCGAACCGCTGTGGACCGTGATCCCCGGCAACAAGGCGATTCTTCCGGTCCTGTGGCAGCTGTTCCCGAATCACCGCTACCTGCTCGACACCGATTTTGAGGTTAACGACCTGCTGAAACAGTCCGGATACGCCGTCAAGCCGATTGCCGGACGCTGCGGCAGCAATATCGATCTCATCAGCGCTCAGGACGAACTGCTGGACAAATCCAGCGGCAAGTTTGTTGACCGTAAAAACATCTACCAGCAGCTGTGGTGCCTGCCGAAGGTCGACGGCAAATACATACAGGTCTGTACCTTTACCGTGGGCGGGAACTACGGCGGAACCTGCCTGCGCGGCGATGACTCGCTGGTGGTGAAAAAAGAGAGCGATATCGAGCCGCTAGTGGTAGTGCACGATTAGATATCAATCGTAGCCCAGATGTATCTGGGCTACATGATTCCTTATTTATTTCATGGGTAGATAGTTTTCTACTATTGCGTTGATTTCGGAAGGAAGGCTTTCTTTAAAATAAGAAAAGTTAGTTGCATTTCTATCAATAAATACACGGATTATATAATGGATAGTTTGATACTGATTAAGTTTATACCCACATTCATCAAGACGTTTTGCTGTATAGCTATTGTTAAGGTTTTTAACAAGAAGTTTAACTTCTGTTTTTTGTATATCCTTAAATGCTACATCTGTTTGTATATCAATGCAAAATTGATCTTTATTGAAATGTGAGTTAACTAGTTTATTTAATTCATCTTTAATTGATGCGATGAGTTCTTTCGAAGTTGTATCATTTATAGTAACGTTTTTAACGTAATATTTTTTCTCGAACACTTTTGACCAAGGACGTCTTTCGATAATGTCATTGAGTATTTTTTTATTGCTCGAAATATTGTTTGTTTTATCTATCCACAATCCCAGCTTTTCATTGAGAAAATGGTCGTCGCTACAATCAAGATAGAAATCAGACATTAGATGTTCCGGGTTTTGCCCTGAAGCTTTTTTTGTTCGCAGTTCGTCAATGATAAGATTCTTCTGGGCGGTGGACTTCATATTCTCGCAAAGTTTATTAAGCATTGATGAAATGGAACGATTAGTTTTATGAAAATAAATTTGAGAAAAAAGACTTGATCTTGCTCCAATGAACTCGACAACAGAGTCAATTCCGCTTTCTTTATAAGCTAGAAAAAGTTTACCTTCTGATTCTACAGGTACAATAGACATAAAAAGTCTATTGTAGTCATAAATCCCACTCTTTACACCTGAGAAATAACTGTCTCTTAGCAGATAATCCATCCTGTCGGCATCAATTGGGCAGGATGATATGATAGATGTTAATAAAGGAAGTAAATCAATTTCATTTTGGCCAATTTTGCACGAAATTTTTCTGTCGCCATATTCTTTTTCAATAATTTTTAAAACATTTTCTGTGTTGATGTTTCCCAGAAGATTTTTTTCTTTATTTATGTCAGCGAAAATCATTGATGCAAAAATTAAAGAGATATGCTCATGCTCTACGGGAGTATCGTCTTTTTCTATGAGGTTGAATATTTCATGATGTTTATTTTTTAAGAAAGATTTTAGTTCATTCTTTGTCGGCATAAAACTTTCAAACTGATGCGACATTGGACCATGCCCTACATCATGAAGGAGTGCAGCTAATCTTAATTCTTGTATATGACAACTGGGGATTTCATTGATATAACAAAAGACATGCCCATCTTGATATTTATTATTATATCTAATGGCATTGAGTCGAAGGTTTTCTATTATTTCATATGATAAATGTAGAACACCTAATGAGTGTTCGAATCGGCTATGAACAGCGGATGGAAAAACTTTATACAGAAAAGAGTTTTGTTTAATGTTTCTTAATCGTTGAAATAAAGGGTGGTCAATAACTGCCATTTCTAAATTCGTAAGTCTTATAATCCCGTGTATTGGATCAAGGATTTTACGAGTTAAATCATTCTCGAATTCCATTAATGGCTCCAAAGATATTGGCTGTGCTTTAAAGTGTGATATGTAGAAAACAATGCTTGTCAACTAACTGATTTATAAAATCATTAATATAGGATATGAGGTTTTAAGCAATTTTGAATTCTGGTTATGTGAAGTTGATCAAGATTTTGATGCTAAAAAGTACTTTGTGTATCATTTTTAACAGAGCCTGAGTCACAGGTAACATCTTACAGTGAGTACTTTTTCTAAAAGATGAGAAGTATGATTTTGAGATTTTACGTTTATTCATATGAAAAGAGTGTGTTTTTGAGTCGGTTTTGCTGCATGGATACTTCATTGAGAAAACGAAATGGTTATTTTGGAAATACTTTTTGACGGTGTAATTTGTTATTTTTGAGTTAGATATATTTATGTTGAAAAGGAGGATTAGCTGGTGGTGAAAAAAGAGAGCGATATCGAGCCGCTGATAATGGTTAAAGACAAGTAGTTCACACCCGCTATAACAAAGCCCCCGCAGGGTATCCTGCGGGGGCTTTTCGTTACTGTTCTTCCTCTTCCAGCTGCTCGCTTACCTTCAGATCGATGATGCGGCCAATCCGATCGTGATACACCGTCAGCAGGTTGTACTGGCTCATCTCGGAGATGATCTGCGGTGAGACATTAAAGCTGCGGGCCAGCTCCTCCTGGTGAAAATAGCCCGGCTGACGACGTCTCACGTGGGCGCGGCGGCGGTTGTACTGATACCACAAAATCAGCAGCCAGCCGTTGAGCGCGGCGAACAGCAGGTAGAGCAACACCGTATTAAAGGACGCGATAATCACGCCCCAGCGGTGGTCGCTCTCATCGGTTAGCTGCATCCAGAGCCGGGCATACAGGAAAAACAGAAATCCTCCCCACGCCACCAGCGTTAACGCGGCATCGAAAAGACGTGGCAAGAGACGATGCTCGGTCAAAATTAAGGTATTTTCGTTCATTGAAGGCTTCCTTTTCCCCGGTCCGGACTGATCCAGCGCGCGCGGGCACGCTGACGTTTAAGCATGACTTTTGGAAATGCGACGAGGGTGGTGAACAGGCCAATCATCCAGTACACCATCGGGAACCAGATCACCCAGAAAAGCGAGCTGGCTACTTTTCGTTCATAGCGTCGCTCGATGAACAAGCTGACCAGGAACTGCAGCAGGCACATCACGCCCAGCAGCAGCCCGGTAAACTCCGGTGGAAAAAGGCTCTCCACGGTCAGCCTGGCGGGAATAGGCGCGACATGGCTGATGATGAACAGCAGCACCGTCATCGCGTACGCGAAGGCCCACAGCGTTGACAGCGCGTACTCCATAAACAGCGGCCACATCCGGTGATGCTCCCAGCGCACAATCCTGCGCAGGTTGACCAGAAATACCTCCGCGCCTCCCTGGGACCAGCGCAGACGCTGTTTCCACAGGCCCTTCAGCGTCTCCGGCATCAGGATCCAGCACAGCGCTCGCGGCTCAAAAAAGATATCCCAGTGGCGCAGCTGGAGCTTCCAGCTGATGTCGATATCTTCGGTGATCATGTCCGGGCTCCAGTACCCGACGTCCGCCAGCGCCTGTCGGCGAAAGGCGGCGATGACGCCGGAGACGGTAAAGACCCGGCCATAGATCCGCTGCGTCCGCTTAATGAGCCCAATGATGGAGGAGAACTCACCCACCTGAATGCGGCCAATCAGCGTGGAGCGCGTGCGAATGCGCGGGTTCCCGGTAACCGCCCCGACGTGGGGGTACTGAATCAGCGGTGCCACCAGATACGCGGCGGTATCGCGATCGAGCAGGGCGTCGCCGTCAATGCAGACCAGCAGATCGCCCCTCGCCGCCGCTGCCCCGGCTTTGAGCGCCAGCGCTTTCCCTTGGTTCTCCGCGAGGTTAATTACGCGCAGGCGCGGCTGTTCCTGCGCCAGCGCCTGCAAAACCTCCGCCGTGTTGTCAGACGAGCCGTCGTTGATGGCGATAACTTCGATATTTTCATACCGCTGCTCCAGCGCGGCGCTGATGGTCTCCCGCGCATTTCGTCCCTCGTTGAAGCAGGGGATAAGAATGGAGATGAGCGGCTCACCGGCGAGCGTCGGGGCAGGCGTGTCTTTATCCCACGACCAGTGGCGTTCAAGCTGATACCAGAAATAGAGGCCGCCGGTTATCCAGAGCACCGACATGAACAGCGGCCAGAAGAACACAAAATCCAGAATCAGTTCGCCGGTAAAGAGGGCGGCCACGCCCAACGGCAACCCGAATACCAGACATAAAATAGAGAATGCGATAATGCGATCAGTCATTGTCAGGGTACCAGTACGAAGAAAATTCAGGCCTGATGCGCGAGATATCAGGTTGGTTGTTGAGGAAGTCGTCGGGGTAGTAACCGTAATTTTTGACGCCGTTCAGCTGGAGCACGCGCATCCACTGCGCAAGCTGGCTATCGGCAACGGCGCGTTGCGGCTTCTGGTTCCAGTCCCTGGCCTGCAGCTCAAAAATCGTTTTATCGAGCGCGCCGGGCCGCGCGGCGACCGCGTTAACCAGACGCGTCAGCCAGGCATCGCTCTCGTCTGCCGGGACGGACTCCATCAGCGGCATGGCCATTGGCACCGTCCAGTCATATTCCGCCAGAAAATCATCAAGATTCTGCGCAAACCACGCCTCGCTTTCGGGCTGCAGAATGGGTAAGGCGAACATGTTGCGGGCAGTTTTTATCTGCGGGCCGCGGATGTTTTTCACCGCCTGGCTCAGAGTGCGGGTAAAGCCGATAAGCCGCTGGCTCTTCTGGCGAGTCGTGTCCTGTCCGGCATCTTCCACGTCCGTCAGCACCGCATCGTCATGGAACAAAATCCCATTGAAGCTGGCATAGCGGGCCAGATCTTCATAGATATCCGTCACCTGCTGGCGCACCTGCGGGTCCCACGGGGAGAGTCGGATATAGGGCTCGGTGGCTTCGCGCAGCTGGCCGGTTTGACGATCCCGGCGCTGCACGCGCGGCAGGGAAGGATCGAGATCGAACGAGAGCACCGGCATCCACGCGAAGACTTTTACCCCCGCGCGGGTTTGTAGCTGCCAGGCGACAAAATTAAAGAGATCGGCCCGAACCGGCAAACGACGGTTGGGGAAATAGAGCGCCGTGATCCTGCCGTCGCCCTGCGGGTCGGCAAACGCCTGCAGGAAAACATGGCTGATTTTCATGTCATAGACCCGCTGGATCAGCCTGTTGATGTTTTGGGTCTGCTGGGCCGGATCGGGATCGTAAACGTAGTCGAGATCGACGTGCATGACGCGCACGGGATCGTGCTCCTGAACCTGGCTGACCGTACTGGCAAACGCCTTGAGCGAGGGATTTCCGGCGATCAGCAGGCGGGGGATGTTGCCCAGATCCTGCACATTCCCCAGCCCGTCCTCAAGGGTAAAGGCCAGCTGGTAACCCTGCTGTCTGGCGATAGCGAGCGAGGTACCGCTGGCGGCGCCGTAAGGCCAGACCCAGGCGCGCGGCGCTTTGCCCGTCACCTGCGTGATTTTTTCAGTCACTTTGCGAACGTCATCGCCGATCCGCTGGTTGAACTGCTGGTCAGTTTCATAGCGGCCCGTTGCTTTGTCATAAAAGCGGTTGGCGATCGCCGGTTCCCGGCTGCCCTGCGGGTTGGCCGGAATGCCGTAATGCGAGGCCCAGGTATGCGAGCCGATCTCAATCAGCGGTGACTGGCTGAGCTCGCGCACCATGTCCCACGTCGCAAAGCGATCCCGGGGCGTCATCAGGCCGCCAAAATTCACCTTTTGATTCGCTGGCGTATCGACCCAACTGCCCACCGGCGCCCACAGCGCAGGGACGTTCCACGCCTGAAGCAGCGGCCAGACGCGGGTGTAGAAGCTGCTGTAACCGTCGTCAAAGCTGAGCAGAACGGCCTTTGGCGGCAGCGTTTTTTTCCCGTCATGCGCATCGAGAATGTCCTGCACGCTGATGGCGTGATAGCCGTTGTGCAGAAGCCAGCTTATCTGCTCGTTTAACGCGCTGGTGCGAACGGAGAGGTAGCGCTGGTCGGCGGCATCATCTTCTACGTCGTGATAGGCCAGGACCAGAAACTGGTTCTTCGGCCAGGGTTTACTTGCCTCCTGCTGCGGCCGCGCTTTGGGCGCAATGAACGAGATCGCCTGCGCGCAGACGCTCGCGCTGAGGCAGAGCCAGCCGAGGAGTATCAGGCTCACGGAAAAACGTGTGTTCAGCATATTCATCCTTAAAAGCGTAAAGTCGCGTCAAACGTGACGGAGAGGTTGCTCTCGCGTTTGCCGTCGTAAGGGCGCTTATCCCAGTTCAGCATCACGCCGGTATCGATAACGTTGTTCCACTGAACGCGTTGCCCGTAACCCAGCAGGGCGATCGCGCCAGCGGACTGATTTTTCTGCCAGTAGCTGCCGCCTCCCGCCACGAACTGCTGGCTCCAGAGGGTGTCGTAATGGCGATACATCTCATGGTCAACGGCCAGGGCAGCCGTCACGGACAGATCCCGCGCCGGGTTGTAATAGAGCGTGTCCCGCAGGCTGTTTTTACTGGCGGCGATCCCCGGTTCGAGATCCAGCGTCAGGGACGGGGTCTGCCAGAGACGCTCCTTACCCGTGAGGGTGTATTCCTGGCGACGGTTACGATCGGAGAAGCGGCTGAGGGCGGCGCTGAACTGGTACTCACGCCGCTCGTTTTGGTACCAGCGCACTCCGCCTTCACCCCGGTTGGCGCTAATTCCATTGCGTAACGCCCGAAGGGGCGTGGTGCGTGACAGGCGCTCAAGGCTGCCGCTGACCTGCCAGCTATCGGTCGCAAAGTACGTCGTTGAGAGGCGAGCGCCCGGCTTGTTTTCACCGTGATAGCGGTTGCTGGAGAGTTCGGCTTCGAGCTGGAGGTCGCGTGGCCGCCATTCGACGCCGCCCAAAAGGTGACGGCTTGTGCCTTTGCCTTCTTCGAAATTACTCTGCGCATAGCGGGTGCCCGCAAACAGCCGCCAGTTATCCGCTACGGGTGGGCCATAGAGCGTGGCGTCCCAGTTCAGGTCGTGTGTACCGCTGACGGGGTTATCGGAGTGCAAGCCCTTGCCCGCGTTGAGGCGCAGTTCGGACATGTGGTGGACCGTTCGGAGCCTGTCGAGACGCCTGGCGCTGCGGTCGGCGGGCGCGCGAGCCAGCACGTCGTCGGCCAGTAAATCCATCTGTCGCCACTCCTGTAGGTCCATCGCAACGTAGGCCTGCTGTTGCTCTAGCTCTGTATTGGACGGCTCCAGCGCCTCCGTCGTTTTCAGCTTTTGCTCGGCCGCGCGCGGCAGGCCCCGCGCCTGAAGCAGGGTGGCGTAGTCAATCTGTAAACCCTGATTGCCCGGCGCCGTTGTCGCCAGACGGTGCGCCAGCGTTTCGGCTTCCGGCAGGGCATTCGTCGCCAGCAAATAGTTAAAACGGAGCGACTGACCGGTAAGCCACCTGTCGTTCGGCTGAGGGGTAGGGGAGCCGAAATCGTAACGGGTCCAGGGGACGTCGCGGGTCTGGCGCTCAACGTACTGGCGGGCGGCCTGGTACTCTCCCGTATCCAGCCAGGCGTAAAAAAGCGCGTGCTCCTCATCCTGCGGGTCGGAAGCATATTGCGGATAGCGTTGCAGAAGCGCGAAGGCGGCGGCCGCGTTTTTCTCCTGCAGATACGCGGAGATGACCCAGCCGATTGCCCAGCCCGGCACCGGATGCCGGGCTGCCGTAAGATCCTGATATTCGCTTATCACCTGTGGGTAATCAGCATGGGCGTACAGCGCGCCAAGCCTGTCGATACGCGCAAGGACGATGTCTTCCGCCGCCTGCGGCTCGTTTTGCCAGCGAGCAAGAAGGGCGTCGTAACGATTCAGCGCGGATTGCGCAAGCTGCAGGCGCTCCTTTTCTGTTCTGCCAGGCACATCGGCAAGGCGAACGCGTTCGGCGGCGGCACTACGCTCAAGACGTCGACGCTCCGCGGGAGACAGCGTCATGCTTTGTGAAAGCTGGAGCGCGGGGGTATTCACCCGGTTATCCGTAAGCGCGTCGATCAGCTCGCTGAGGAGCGCTTTATTCTCCGGTGCGATATTCAGCGCGCGCGTGTCTGCCAGAAGCCGATCCCAGCTTTTCCCCTGGCGTAACCAGACATAGGAGAGCGTCTGAAGATGCGCCTGAGAGGGATTTTCCGCCACCAGCCGTTGGGCTTCCTGTAGGGCAAGCGTATCCATGCGGGCATCGGCCAGGGTTTTTATATAGCCGATACGATAATCGTCGTTATCTGGCGCAAGGCTACGCGCCTCTTTCCAGAGCGCCAGGGCTGGCTGCCACGCTTTTTGATTTCGCCTGGATTGCGCGACGGCAGCAACGCCGCGGGCAGGCAGCGGCATATAAATGCCGTAACGCTGCCAGACCTGAATAACCTCGTCATCATGACCCGCCCAGGCTGCCACCTGTAACCAGTCCGCAACGTGTTCAGGTGTCAGGGCATGCTGCTGCTGGTAACGCTGAAGATAATCGAGAAACGGCGTGTAATTACCGTTACGCGCCTGTTGAATCTGTTGCTCATAAACGGATTCAGTCGCCTGAGCCAGAACAGGAAAGAGGAATAACAGGAACAATAATGTTGGGGTGCGATAAAAGAATAACGTATTGAAGCGAAGCGATCTTTCCATATCTATTTGCCATTTGTTTATCGTGAATCCATTGCATAACACGGCCGCCTTTAAACTCAGCGTTAAAGGCCATAAATGAGAACATTAAATCTAAATGCAGTGATGTTGTGGGATACTTACCTAAAGGTAATTATGGATCCTTATCTCAGGGGATTGGGTGAAAGCTAATGTACACCTGATATGTTGCCTGATAAATATGTTGAAAAGCGGGTTTATCGTTTTGAGATAATTCTGTATCGAGCGGTTTTTAACGTTTTTATTGAATTGATGGTTTATTTGTAACTTGTTGAAATTTATTTAATTTATTTTTATTGTAACAGCCGGTTATATATTTTTTATGCGGTTTTGCTGTGTCAATTAAAGTACTTTCTGGTACATATTTGGGAAGTTTCATGACAAAAATTCTTAATGTTTAGAGAAGTGACTTTTCTGCGATTGTTTTTTATTTATAATTAATGGCAGCCATTGAATGATAGTCTACAGGAAGTCTTTCTCATCAATGTCTGTATTGAGGGATATCTAAAGCCAGAATACATTTATCGTTAAAATAACAGCGCTATAAAACGAAGGCGGCCTTCTTTCTGAAGGATCGTTCTTGCTTTAATCTAAAAGGGATGGTTAGTGGCAACTTCAATAGTGTTAGTGACTCAGGATCGCTACCTTGTGAGGGGGATGCGGATTTTTTTTCCGGATATTATCCTGCTCGACAAGATTGACAGAAACATATTTGATAGCGGTGCAGATGAATATTCTGTGTTGATTGATAGTCGTGCTCCGCTCCGTTTATATGATTACCTGATACGCCATCCGGCCAGAACGAAAAAAACAATCTGCTGCGTTATGCTTGATATGCGACACCGCGAGGAGAATCTGCTCAGTATGAAGTTATTTATGAACACGTCGCTCACCGCGCCGGATATGGCCTCGCTGTTTAATCTGATTCTTAATATGAAGGGCAGACGCCTGACCACGAGGTGGCTACTGAATTTACGGCCTGGCACGCACGAAGCGATCATGTTGCGGTTGCTGAGGGCAGGGATGTCGATGGAAGCCATTGCCGAGGAGCTGAATACGTCGGTGAAAAGCCTCTATCGCAAACGAACGACGCTCTCGGAACGCCTGGGAGTGGAGAACTTCAACGAGGCGTGTTTGTTTATCTTTAAAAACAAACTGCTGGACGCAGGTGGGAACGATCCCTGAATTCCTGAGTGCCCAAAAGCAAGAACCCGCCACAAGGGCGGGTTCGTTTAATAGAAATAATTCAGAACGACCAGCGCAGATTCGCGTTAACCGAGTTGACGCGGGTATCCGCACCATATTGCCCCTGATAACCCACATCCAGCGTCGCCGCTCGCGACAGCTGTACGCTCACGCCGATATCACCTACCATCACGTCCTCATCCACGGCTTGACCCTGGGTAATGAACGTGTCGCTGCCCGCAAACGCCATGCGCGAAGAGGTGTTCTTATCGCCATAGGCGTGCTGCCAGCCCAACGAACCGTAGAGGTTAACGTTCTTCGGTAGCTCGGTCACACCGCGCACCCCGAGGGTGGAATAGAAGGTGTTCATCGTTTCGTTACGTACGCTCAGCGCGGCGGCACCGCCGTCTTCCCTGAAACTGTCGGTATGCAGTCGGACGTACGATAAATTGACGAACGGCTCAATATTCATATCAGGCTGGCCGAAACGGTAGCCTGCTTCGGTGAACGCCAGCAGCGAGTTGGCGTCGTAATCCGACTTCAGACGATCCGAGAAGCCGCTGAAATCAACAGTGCGCTCGCCTTCGATCTTGTGCCAGGTATAACCCAGCGCGCCGCGCAGGGAGAACGCATCCTGTTGACCCGCTGCATACAGGCCAAGATGGTAATTGTCGGTATCCGTTGAGGAACGACGGCTATCGACGTCGTAATCACCGCGGCTGTAGCCGAAGTAGCCACCGACACGCACGTTATGATCCGCCAGCTTGCGATCTGCCCCCAGCAGGAAGCCGGTGGTATTGCCATCCAGCTTGCCCACGTTATCGTCGCCGTTGTTTCGGCTCCATGAACTGAAGGTCTGACCCCAGACGCCGTTATTTTGCGGCTCCGGCTGCTGCACCAGCGACATCGATAACGATGGTATCGGCAGGCTGTCGTTATCAAACGCGCGCTGCATACGTTGGTTTAACACGTTAAACACCTGCGTGCTGCCCGCGATCAGGTTGGACTGCATTGACGGATAAACTTCACCGGACAGCTGGTTGAACGCTTCGCGCGCTTCCGGCGCGCTCAGCACCAGCAGCGAGTTGTACAGCGCCAGCGACGGGCCGCTTTGCGTCAGCGTGGAGAGCGCACCGGCGGTATTCCACTGGTTGCTGCTTTTGGCCACGGTCTGGAAAATGCCCGGCTTGCCGCTGCCCGGGTTTTCACCGCCAGGATTCTCACCGCCAGGATTCTCACCGCCCGGGTTTTCGCCTCCGGGGTTTTCACCGCCCGGGTTTTCACCGCCCGGATTTTCGCCTCCCGGATTCTCGCCGCCGGTCTCTTTCTGCGCGATGGTCAGATCGACGGCGTTGGTGCCCTGCTTGAGCGCCACGTCCAGGAAGGCAGATTTGGAGATCGCCCCCGCGAACTGACCGTCAATTCCCCCGTCGGAGGTTAAAATGCGATAGCTTTGACCCGTTTTGTAGCTGGTTTGCGGATCCAGCGCGGTGACCTGTACCTGAGCCTGATCGCTGATGGTGGTTTTACCCGATACCAGCAGCTGGTCGCTGCGACCATCTCCGGCAATATCAACATCATAGAAGGATTCGCCGATAAAGTTCAGATAGCGTTTCAGCGTCAACGTACCGATATTGCCGTCACCGGGCGAGATATGGCCGCCGGACAGGATCTCGGTCTGGCCCAGCGTGCCGTTCCCTCCCAGCGTGCCGCCGGCTTTGATTGACGCGGCGCTGCTGTAGCCCAGCCCGTTGCTAACGTCGGATCCCGCCGTCGCGTTGAGGATCAGCGTCCCGCCGTTCTCGGCGCTAAGGGTCTGAATATCAAAAATATCATCTTCTGGCTGGGTGTTGATATTGCTGGCAATAATGACTTTGCCACCGCGCGCGGTCACGTTCGCCTGCAGGGCTGAAAGATCGCCGTTTAGCGTTGTCTGCCCGGAGGTATTGATCACCTCACCTTCACCGCTCATCGTGTTGCTGAAGACGTAATTTCCGTCGGTATGGTTGAAGTAGACATAGCTGCCGAACAGCCCGCCGCGCAGGCTGATTGCCGTATTCGCATCGAGAGTACCCGCGCCGCCCGCTGTGCCAAGCGTTGGCTCAGTTAAACCCGTGCCGGTGTCCATATTGCCGCGGCTGCCGATGATGAGCGCACCCCGGTTCGAACCGGAACCCGAAGTCCCCACGATCAGCGTATTGCTACCAGCGGAAAATGAACCGCCGTCAATCACAGACAGCACGCCATTGCCATAATCGCCCACGCTCACGCTGCTGCCGCTGGTAAAGCGCGAGTCTTTGCCCGCAATAACCAGCTCGGCGGTTTTACCCGCCCCGGAGACGCCCGCCACCTGCACGCCGCCAACGTTAACCGTTCCGCCGTTCAGCACGTCCAGGTCGCCATAAAGCGTCAATGTACGGCCAACATTCCACTGTGAGCCGCTCCCCGTGACGGTGGCTTTCGGGCTCAGCGTGTCGGTTTCACCCGGTCCGGTACCGTTGCCAATGCGCGCATCGTAGGCAGTGCTGAGCGCCGCGCCGTCTTCAATCGCCAGCGTGGAGCGTGCCCCCAGATCGGTGCCTACGCTGAGAAAATTACTGGTCACGCGAGAACCCGCACCCGTGGCGATAAGGTGGCTGTCGTAGCCGCGGGTGGTGCCGACAACGATCTCCTTCGCGCTCGCCAGCGCGCCCTCTTCGACACGCAGGGTGCCGAGGCCAAGATTAAGGTCACCGCGCAGGACGTACCGATCGTTCACCGCGTTAAGCTCAGCGTTTGGCCCACGAACCGTGACCACGCTTTCATAAATTTGGCCGTCGAACAGTCGACCGATATTGATGTTATAGGCAGTGATTTTGCCATTATCGATCAGCAGGTTTCCGCGTTGATTACGTCCAACGTAAACATCTCCGGTGTAACCCAGCGTTTCGGTAATACGCGCGTCGCCATCAAAAATTGCATCGGCTGCACGTGCGAAATCGGCAGGTGAAAGCAGTAACAGCGGCGCGGAAAATAGAGCGAGGTAAAGTCTGGAAAGCGGCGTCTTAACCGCTAAAGCATGCGATGTAGAGTTATTCACGGGCTATCTCCGTACTCATTAGCGTGATGTCTGGAAAATCGTTTTTATGAAAACTCAGATACGTCAGAAAATATAAAAGGCGTTATTTATGTACGCCTTTTGATTTGAAGTTAATTATTTATGAGTGACGACAGGGGTACAGGTTGGCGCGCTGAGTGTCGGTGCGGATCCTAAAATCCCCGGCATCATCATTGATGAGCAATCGAAAATACGCCCTTTTTCCGTCGTGGCGCGATAAGACAGCTTTTGTCCACCCAGTGCGTCCGGCTGGGCGCCATTAACATTGGTCACGGTTATTTCATCCGATGAGCCCAGCCCCAGCATTTTAGCGGTCTCCGCCTGCAGGAGTGGAATAGCCTGATCGGTTTTCAGCGTGGAACAACCGGTTAGCATCAACGTAACGGTTAAAAAGACGAGAGGTTTTTTCATAAATTATCCTTGATATCCAATCAGTTAATTTCACTGATTGTATTTATGTTTTCATTTACTCAAATCAGCGAATAATATATTTCCCTTTCCTAATCGAAAAAACCCTCCTAAAGTAGGGTGGGTAGAAAATAATTCATCTGTACTCTCAGATATGCGAAGGTTAAAGGAGGACCCTTTGGGACAGAATTATGCGTTGGTCGTTGATGACCATCCATTGGTCGCTAGCGGCATTGCCAATTATCTGATTACACATTGCCAATTTAAGCAGGCGTATGTGGTGACGAATGAAGACGATTGCTACCGTCAAATTAGGGATAATGGCCCGCCACGTTTGCTGGTAATCGATTTTTGGCTCTCGTCCGGAACGGCGTTGAAATTACTCAAAGAAGTGAAACAACTTTACCCACAGATACGACTCCTGGTGGTCAGCGGGGATGACAATAATGATCTCTGGCGGAAAGTTCATGCCGCCGGGGGGCACGGTTTTGTATTGAAAAGCGAACCGCCTGAAATGTTCTCACAGGCCGTTTTCACACTCACTAATAATTTGACCTGGTTCCCTGATGGAAGCGAAATTTCCGTTCAGTCGAATAATGATAAGTTAAGTAAATTTAACTTAACGCCGCGGCAAATAGATGTGTTAAATATGATTATGCGTGGCCTGCCAAATAAAAGAATCGCCGCGCAGCTTTCAATTTCTGAGCCCACGGTCAAAGAACACATCAGCAATATATTGAAAAAGATAGGTGTTAACAGCAGGGTAGAGGCCATCACGCTTCTGCATGGCAAGCAGGAACCGTCGGAATGAGGTTTTTCCAGAGCTTACAGAACGAGGGTATCTCTCCTCCGGCGCAGATCCGTTTGCTAAACAACACCTTTCTGCGGCTGGTGTTTAGCTTTAGCGCAGTGCCCTTTGTCGGGATCCCTTTCGCCATCTGGATTTATATGCTTGGGGATGACCTTGGCCCAACGATTACCTGGATAACCATTTATCTGCTATGTGCAGTGGCGATACGAATATTGCATCGACGCTATCAGCGCGAAGCGAAAGACAATATTGAAAAGGACGTGCTGCGACGCTGGCTTCCGCGTATTAATAATATCGCCTTTATTCACGGGCTGGGCATTTCATCACTCTATTTAATTACCCCGCAGACGCAGAACTTTGACTTTTTCCTGCTCCTTAATATCAGCATCGCCGCTATCGTCGCCGCCAATGCGACACATCTGACGCCGGTCATCAGCACCTTTACGCGCTTTTTCTTCGCCTCCTGGGGGGTGCTGAACCTCGGCATTATCTGGCGGTTGGATGAGTTGATGTTCATCGTGCTCATGCTGAATCTGCTTTACGGTTTCGCGATTTACCGCCATGCATTAACGTCACACGCGTTCTTTATACAGCAAGCGCTTCTTGAGGAAAAAAGCTCGCGCCTGGCGGAACAGTTTCGTCAGGCCAAAGAGGACGCGGAGCAGGCTCTGCTGGATAAAAATCAGTTTCTGACAACCGCCAGCCACGATCTGCGCCAGCCCGTGCACGCCATGGGTTTTCTGATCGAAGCCATTCTCCACCGAAACCGGGACGATAGCCTGACGCCGCAACTCCTTGACCTGCAGCAGAGCGTTCGTTCGGTACATTTAATGCTTAACTCTCTGCTCGATCTCAGCAAAATTGAATCCGGGAATGTCCTTTCTGCCCCGACCAAAGTGGATATCGGTGCTCTGCTTGACTCGGTGATCACGCTGTTTCGCGAAGAGGCCAACAGCCGTGCCCTGCGGCTGTCTACCCGTCGACCCAAACGCCGCATCTACGTGACAGGCGATCCGCTGCTGGTGCGACAATCCCTGATTAACCTGATTCAAAACGCCCTTCGCTACACGCTACAGGGGGGCGTACTGGTCGCCATCCGACCACGCGGTGAGGAGTGTATGGTAGAGGTGTGGGATACGGGTGTCGGTATCGCCGATGACGAGAAAGGTAAAATCTTCTCACCTTACTATCGCCCTGAGCTGGCATGGAAGATAGACAGCGCCGGACACGGGCTGGGACTGGCCGTAGTGGCCCGTTGTGCCAAGCTGATGAAGGTGAAGTACGGGATGCAATCCATTGAGGGTAAAGGCTCACGCTTCTGGATGCGCTTCACTCAATATGCTGGCGAAGACATCACGCTGGACACTCCACCCGCCTGTGATAGCACCGCCACGCCGGTACGCTATGCACCGCTGCACGGTTCCTGCCTGGTCGTCGATGACGACCCGCTGGTGACGTCTGCCTGGGAGAGCCTGATGAGCGTATGGGGAATCAACGTGCGCTGCGCGGCCTCCGCTGAAGAAGCGTTCGCCATAATCGACGAGGGCTTTAAGCCGTTCGCCGTGCTGTGCGACCAGCGCCTGCGATCCGGCGAAAGCGGCTTCGACGTTCTTAAAGCGCTTTTTGAACGTCTGCCGGATATGAGCGGCGCGATAGTCAGCGGCGAATTTAATTCACCGGTTCTGCTGGAGGCAGAACAGGAAGGGTACCTGGTGCTGCGTAAGCCTCTGGAGCCCGCTAAATTGTATGCGCTGCTGACGCAGTGGTCGGGATGACGTGGATAAAAGGGCGTGTAGAAGTCTTGATTTGGTGCCCGGGATCGGGAACTTTCAGTTACTTACCAATTCCGGCCGCTTTCGTCGCAATATGTCCGATCCCATCCCTGTTGTGGTGCTGGGACGCCTGGCGGTAGATCAGTCGCTTCATGGGCTGGGCGTTGGTCGGGCGCTGTTACGCGACGCCGGGCTGCGGGTGATCCAGGTGGCGGAGACCATCGGCATCCGCGGAATGTTGGTTCATGCCCTGTCGGATGAAGCGCGGGAATTTTATCTGCGGGTGGGGTTTGAGCCATCACCGATGGACCCGATGATGTTGATGGTGACGCTGGGGGATTTGGTGAAGAGTATTTAGCAATTATATTTCTACCCTTCCGCTTTAACTAATGTACTTAGATAAAAATACTCGCGGAAGAGGGATGCTGTATCGGGGTGATGAAATACTGGAATATTTGTATTGACCTGCCCCAGAAAGCAAAAAACCAGCCCTAAGGCTGGTTTTTTTAAATAGTGGTGCCCGGACTCGGAATCGAACCAAGGATTCATTGCCACAACAACGAAATCACCGAATAACAGTAAGTTACCTTTACGCTTCGATTCCGAATGTACCACTGTTTTGTACCATCAATCAATAATTGCTTTAGATACAATTAGCGATCACATGGTCAGCTAGCCTGTCATGTTCAACATCCATTTTGTCCATGAGATCAATTTGGTTTGGTGCCCATTGACCACGAACTAAAACCTGTCTAGTTGGGCGCACACTTTGGAGATATTTAAGCGGTACGCTTTGAATAATGCTGTCTGGTGCCATGACGTTTAGGTCTTCTACTTTTGCTACAGGGTCTGAGGTAACAAAACTTGGCACTGCATTGTAAGAAGTTATGGTAGCCAAACTAGGAATTAATGCATTTTGGACTGCCGTGCTAATCACGTTTCTGTGTGCTAGGTCAGCACCTACCTCAGTTGCTACAGTTGCACCCTGTTTTTTTCTCATATCAAAACCATTGAACACCCATCCGGCAAATTTCGGCTGCCCTTTAGTCTGTAAAACGGCATCATGAACATTACCAGCAAGGTAACGTGCTACACCTTGTTGCCAATCAGTCGCAAATTTTGGAAGCATCTCGCCGATCAAACCGATGCAGTAGGCCGAAAACATATCTGCTGTGCATGGGACAATGAAGTAATCGGAGCAGTACAAAGCAGAGCGAACTAACGTATTGAATGAAGGTGGAAGATCAATCAATACGAAGTCGTAATCAACACCACTAGTTTGTGATGCTGCCTCTGAAATTAAATAGGGCATCAGGAAGCGATAAATGCTTGTACCAGCAATTAAGTCTGTACCGACATTGAGCGTGTCTGAAAGGTTGTTAAGCCAGAAGTCGCCCGCCACGATGTCTAAATGACCAGCCTGTCTAGGCATTGGGTGCTTGGGATGATTAATAATTACTTCTGGAGGTCTGTTCTGCTGAATGTAAGGTTGACCAAAAGCCCTAATGGTTTGACCAAAGGGCTTCTGAGCGTTAGTTTCTAAAAGCCTTGCGAAATTTGTATCGCCGAGCGTAGCAATTGAAAGGTTGCATTGAGGATCGAAATCGATCAGCAAAACGGATTTACCTTTGGCTGCTAAAGCAACGCTGAGGTTCCATGTAAGAGTTGTTTTACCTACTCCACCTTTGTTATTAAAAAGAGATAAAGTAACCATAACGTACTGTTGCCCCTGATTTTATCATTTAGGGGGTTACCTTAACATAAGCTCTTATCGGTGGCAGGGCATATCAAACGAATAACGCATTTCTCATATATAGATCACGTAAATTACCTTCAGAGAAAAAATAAGTAGCGGGTTTGCTCTCCAGGCGGGATGGCGATAACTATATGAAAAAACGTCAAATGTTTCGACCTCCTCTTTGACACTTGACTATTATCAAAGAGAAGGCAAATTCATTAACTGGTTAGATGATTACATCACCTTGCTAGTATAGTCCCAGTTCCTGATTTAATTGATGCATCTTAGCTTTGGCTTCATCGATTTGACTATCGGTTACGCCACGCTCCTTAAGGGCTGAGCGTATAGTCTCAATGTGAGGCTAAGGGGACCGGAAACGGCACCCAGAGAGGTGCCGCTATGACAATTACCAGCGAAGATCTGATGTTGGCAAAAATGTTACTGCTTCTACCATTTCTTCCATGTCATATCGTATCTGCATTGTGATAGGAATATGAAAATCCACAACGGTGAAACGTTCAACCCAGCCAATTTCCTGTTTCATAATAACTCTTGGGGGAATGCTATTTTCTGGTTCTCCGAAATTTTCATGTACCCATCGACGTGACATTTCAACTTGGAATGGCGTCGGCAATTCGTTAGGGAAATATCGGTCTCTGCCTTTCTTCAATATTTTAATAATAACTTGCGATAACGTTTTTTCTTGATTGTTTTTGAAAGAAAGAAAAATCCCTTCTTTTTTCATGTCGATAGACAAGAACTCATCACTTTGAGTTCCTTGAGGCCTTGTTTTGTAAGGTATTATTCCAGCATCGAATACAGCTTGATAACCTTTACCCAAGCTTCTAATCAATACTTCAACGTTTGCAGTCATTAGTATAACCCTTCATTTTTGTTAATTTCATGCATCTCTAAACGTTTTTCTTCTAACAGCTTGTCAGTTGCACCTAGCTCTTTTAATGATTCCTTTATTGTATCAAAGTCTTTATCAATAGCCGCTCGTAGATTATAGGAATCGGGACCTTTTTGACTCATGTTCCTTCCACCATAAGTTGCGCTTAGTTTCCTATGAACCTTCGCAGGAATAGCGATTGCAGCAACTCTATCTGACATCTGTTTTATGATTTGATCATCAAGGTCTGGGTATTCGCGTTTCAAATATAGAATAACAGCTTGCCTTGACGGCATATGGTCAACATGGTATTTCCCCTGTCGCGAGCGACCTTCGAAATCGCAATAGCGGGCTACTTCCAGCAGTTCCACAGGAGGCTTGCTGAGGTAGATGTAGATTGGCGGATGTACGTTGCCCGGAAACACCAGAATGTAATCCCGGAAGTCCTTTTCCTGTGGTGGTGGCGTGGTGGTGATGGTCACGCTCTGAATATCCGGGTGCTCAAGCCCCGGTATCGTGACGGTTCCTGCCTGTGGGCTGTTATTCCCTGTGTTCCAGCCAGCTTGTGAACCCGGCGTGTTTGCTGGTGTCCATGTGATTAGCGGCTTATCGCTTCGTTCGTCTCCCCAGAATTCATAACTGCCGTCGCTCTGTTTCTCAAGCATTCGGACCCTGACCTGATCACGTCCACTGGCTGCACTTGTGTGATAGCCAACCGCTTTCAGCTTTCCACTTTCCTCGTCTGTCACCCAATTATAGCGAACACGGGTTGGAACGGTTCCCTTGCTGTGGGCCACGTCTGCCAACTTCTCCGGCGTGAGTAGATCACTCTTCTCACCCTTTAGCTGTGACTGAATGATGGCTCCCATGACTACGAAGGGCAGATTCATCGCCAGCTTACCGTTCCAGATCTCAGGCCCGGAAAGGTGCTTTATCGAGTGTGTTAACGCTTTGGCGGCGTCCTGACTGGCTTTAGCCGTTGCCCCCCCGGCAGAGGCAGCCATCCCGGCTTCGGCGGACCCTGCGACTAGAGGCATAGCTTCCGCTTCACCAAAGAAAAAGCCTGTGACTTTATCGAAGAGTGATTTCTTCGGTGGCTCTGGTGGCTGTGCATTTTTCTTCTTCTTTGCGGCCTGTGCGTGTTGTTCTGGCTCAGGGTCTGGCTGAGTGGGTTGTGACTGATAGAAACTCATTTCGCCGATGTTGCTTTGTGGCTCTTCTGACTCCCCGGCATCGGTATTACCAGTACCACGCAGGACAGACTTTGCAAACACCGGGACAGCGGCTATAGCGGCGGCAGCTATTTTGTTCATGGGCCATTCCGCTGCCCGCTTGCGATGCTCCTCAAAAGGATCGCTCGGACTATCTTCCACCCAAATCGTCGTACTGCCCAGCACCTGATTGTTTTTGCAGTTGCAAAGTACCTGATCGCCCGTGGCTACGCAGGGCTTGTTTTCAGCAAAGTAATACGCAGTGCCATTGATCTGAAATGGCCCGTTGCAGATATCTTTTGGGCACCATGCCATATCGCCATTCAGGGCAATATTCCGGCCTTCAATAATCGTCGAAGAAGCTGAAATCACCTCTCCGCCGCTTGTGGTCTTGTCTCCAAGCCTTACCAGTGCTCTGGTCATAATCCCTCATGAATCATATTGATATCGCGAGCATAATACCCAAGACATGACTAAAGCTAAATCAATCAGGGTGAAAAATGTTCGGTTTGATATAGGGGGCACTATTGACGGCTGGGAAGTGGAGTCAGGGCTGGTGTATTGGTGATTTGAAGTCTGACAGACAAGGCTACAGTGGTCAGAGGGGGGACTTAGAAGAAATGTTTAGGCCGGATGAAAGAGGTAAAGCAGCGACATTAGCGGTCAAAACGACCAGAAATCTACCGGAACCCCAGAAAGCAAAAAACCAGCCCTAAGGCTGGTTTCTTTAAATAGTGGTGCCCGGACTCGGAATCGAACCAAGGACACGGGGATTTTCAATCCCCTGCTCTACCGACTGAGCTATCCGGGCAACGGGGCGCATTAAACCCGATCTGCCCTCTGCCGTCAACGAAAAATGTTGTTTTCGTTACAGACTGCGCAATCTCTCACCATTTCGCCGCACTCTTAAGCGAAAAAGTGCGTCCAGAGCGCGGAGAGCGGCATGGCGAGCAGCAACGCGGGCAGCATGTTCACCACGGCAAACATCTTGATTCCGCAGATACGCAACCCTGTCGCCAGCAGCAGCAGGCCGCCAACCGCGGTGAAGTCCGCCATCATCGCAGGTGTCGTCAGGGGCAGGATCAGCGTGGCGCAGGTGGCAAGCGCCAGCTGGATCAGCAGCATCGGTACGCAAATCGCGGCTACGGCAATGCCGAGCGTGGTGGCAAAAATAGTGGCCGTAAAGAAATCAAGAAACGCCTTCGCAATCAATATGCTTGGGTCACCCGTCATCCCTTCCTGCATGGAACCGAAAATCCCGGTGCCGCTGGCGCAAAACAGAATAATTATCGCGACATAGTTTTGAATAAACGACTCATGGGTGCCGTGTTTCGCCTTGCCCGGGCGGGCGATCAGGTTTTTGGCTTTGCCTACCGCATTATTGATGCCTTTTTCCAGGTAGCAAAATTCACCAATGAGCGCGCCGAGCAGGGTCGCGAGCACCATGACGGGCAGGTTGGCGCATTTGATCACCAAAAGGATGCCGATGCCTAACGAGGCCAGGCCAAATATGGAGGGCATCGAGGTGCGAATACGTTCCGGCAACCGCTGGCTTAACACTGCGCCGAGTACGCCGCCTAACAATACGGCACCGGCGTTGATAAAGGGTCCAATTACCACCGTTAACTCCTGTTACTTAATCATTGGTATTGCATGATTATGACACGACAACGCTGCATCACGCTTAGCTTTGCAAGGCTAAGTGCATACTGATTCCTTCTTGCGCCTAAAAATAAAAGGTGACATTATTGCGCGAATTTTCTCCTCCCTGTCTCACCGCCCGGTGAGGGTAACTGCGCCTATGAAAACCATGAAAATTGCCGTCAGCCGCGAGCTGGTCTCTACTGTGTCTACTCACCGGGAAATGGTGACGCTGGATAACACTGATTTTACCGATGTGGCGGCAGTGGTCATTACGGTCGCTGAAAGCTGTAGCGGCATCCTTGCGCTGCTGAAACGTACGGGCTTTCAGCTTCCGGTATTTATGTTCTCGCAGGAGCAGACGAATGTTCCTGAAGGTGTCACTGCTGTAATAGCAGGAAAAGCGCAGGAGTTCCTGGAACTGGAGTCTGCCGCCTGCCGTTACGAAGAGGATCTGCTGCCGCCTTTCTTCGACACCCTGAGCCAGTATGTTGCGATGGGCAACAGCACTTTTGCTTGCCCCGGGCATCAGCACGGCGCGTTTTTCAAAAAGCATCCCGCCGGGCGGCAGTTTTATGACTTCTTCGGTGAGAACGTGTTTCGCGCCGATATGTGCAACGCCGACGTAAAGCTGGGTGATTTGCTGATTCACGAAGGTTCCGCCAAGCACGCGCAAAAGTTCGCGGCAAAAGTCTTCAATGCCGATAAAACCTACTTCGTGCTGAACGGCACCTCAGCCGCGAATAAGGTTGTTACCAACGCGCTGCTGACCCGCGGCGATCTGGTGCTGTTCGACCGTAACAACCATAAATCGAATCATCACGGCGCGCTGATTCAGGCAGGGGCCACGCCGGTCTACCTTGAAGCGGCACGTAACCCATTTGGTTTTATCGGCGGGATTGACGAGCACTGCTTCGACGATGCGTATCTGCGAAATCAGATCCGTGACGTTGCCCCGGACAAGGCCGATGCGCCTCGCCCGTTCCGTCTGGCCATCATTCAACTGGGCACCTACGACGGGACGATCTACAACGCCCGTCAGGTGATCGATAAGATCGGCCACCTTTGCGACTACATCCTCTTTGACTCTGCCTGGGTAGGTTACGAACAATTTATCCCGATGATGGCGGAAACGTCCCCGCTGTTGCTGGAACTGAACGAGAACGATCCGGGGATTTTCGTGACCCAGTCGGTGCATAAGCAGCAGGCCGGGTTCTCACAAACGTCGCAGATCCATAAAAAGGATAACCACATTCGCGGTCAGGCACGTTTCTGCCCGCACAAGCGGCTGAACAATGCCTTTATGCTACATGCCTCAACCAGCCCGTTTTATCCGCTGTTCGCGGCGCTGGACGTGAACGCCAAGATCCACGAAGGTGAAAGCGGACGCAGGCTGTGGGCGGAGTGCGTCGAACTGGGCATTGAAGCGCGCAAGGCGATCGTCGCCAACTGCCATATGATTAAACCCTTTATCCCACCGGTGGTGGCGGGGCGTCCGTGGCAGGATCATGCGACACACACCATCGCCAGCGAGCGTCGCTTCTTCAGCTTTGAGCCAGGCGCGAACTGGCACGGTTTTGACGGCTACGCCCGTGACCAGTATTTTGTTGACCCGTGCAAGCTGCTGCTGACCACGCCGGGTATCGATGCGGAAACCGGTAACTACACCGCGTTTGGTATCCCGGCGACGATTCTGGCGCACTACCTGCGTGAGAACGGCATCGTGCCGGAGAAGTGCGATCTCAACTCAATCCTGTTCCTGCTGACCCCTGCCGAAAGCAGCGAGAAGCTGGCGCAGCTGGTGGCGATGCTGGGACAGTTTGAACAGCACATTGAAGACGATACGCCGCTGGCCGACGTTCTGCCGACCATCTACCAGAAATATCCCGTTCGCTACCGTGATTACACGATCCGCCAGCTGTGCCAGGAGATGCACGATCTCTACGTCAGCTTTAACGTGAAAGATCTGCAAAAGGCGATGTTCCGCCGGGAAAGCTTCCCCGACGTCGTGGTGAACCCTCAGGATGCCAACCAGGAGTACATTCGCGGGAACGTGGAGCTGGTGCGTATTCGTGATGCCGGAGGACGCATTGCCGCTGAGGGCGCGCTGCCGTATCCGCCAGGGGTGCTGTGCGTGGTGCCGGGTGAAGTCTGGGGCGGGGCGGTACAGCGCTATTTTCTGGCGCTGGAGGAGGGCATCAATATGCTGCCGGGCTTCTCGCCGGAGCTGCAGGGTGTGTACAGCGAGAAGGATGCCGACGGGATTAAGCGGTTGTATGGGTATGTTTTAAAGTAGACCCTCTCTCGAACGTAGGCCGGGTAAGCGTTAGCGCCACCCGGCGATGTGCCCGGTGGCGCAAGCTTACCGGGCCTACAATACTGCATCAGGCTTCTGCGCGGCGGTACATCCTCCTCGGATGCCCAATCTTCCCGTACAGCATCTCTACGCTGAGAAACCCCGCCTCCACGCAGTGTTCCAGATAGCGCCGGGTGGTGGTCTTACTCAAACCCGTTTCGCTCACCACTTCATCCACGGAAAAGCAGTGCGTTGCTTTGGCGTTAAAAAGTGTTTGTACCAGCGCCAGCGTATTCTCTTCAATTCCTTTGCTGCCGTTGTCCTGACGGTAATTTTTTGCCTGCAATTGATAGAGGGAATCCACGTTCTGCTGGTCGACAATCTTCCAGACCCGCTGCTGCTCGGCAAACTGCACAAAGCGCTCCAGCGACTGGCTGAGCCGCTTCCAGGACACCGGTTTGAGGATGTAGTCAAACGCGCCGTTGCGGATGGCCTGGCTGCAGGTGTCCATGTCACTGGCGGCAGTGATGAAAATCACTGAGCAGTTGGCGCGGGCCAGCATGGGGTTGCTGATAAGCGTGATGCCCTTGCCGTCCGGCAGGTAGTTATCCAGCAACATCAGCTGAGGCTGCTTGCTCTCAAGCTGCGTCTGCGCGTCAGCCAGTGAAGAGGCAATCCCGACCAGCCTCAAACGCGGATGTTTACCGATCAGCTCCGCATGCAATTGCGCCAGTTCGTTCTCGTCTTCAACAATCAGTACGTCGATAAGTTCATGTTGCATAATCATTATCTTCCAGTTCTTGTGCGGGACGCCGGGCAGCTCCCGTGGCGGGAATAAACAGTGAGAAAATGGCACCGCGCGGCGTGTTATCAGCAACTTCGATGGCGCCGCCCGCCTGCGTGACGTAGCTTTCAATCAGATACAGGCCAATACCGTGATCGCCGCGCGTTTTGGTGGTAATGCCGCGTTCAAATATTTGTTCACGGATCTCCGGTTTGATGCCAATACCCTGGTCGGCGACTTCGATGATGAGTTCCTGCTCGCTCAGTTTTATCAGCACTTCAACCGGCGCATGCGGAAGCGGTGCGCGCTGCGTCGCTTCAATCGCGTTATCCAGCAAGTTCCCGATAATCGAGATGAGTTCCGATTCAAGCAGCGGCAGGAAAGGTTTATCCATCCGGCAGGCGGGGTCGAAACTCAGCTCCACGCCTTTCTCCCGCGCACGCGCGGCCTTGCCTAACAGCAGGCCGCAGAGCGTCGGGGAGCTAAAGCGCGACGAGATAAAGTCCAGCAGCTCCTGTGCGTGCTCTGACTGCGCCTGAATATAGCCAATCGCCTCTTCATAGCGGCCCATGTGCAGCAGGCCGGAAAGGGTGGTCATCCGGTTGAGCTGCTCGTGGCGCATGATGCGCAGGTTATCAACGTAGCGTTTAACCTGGCTGAGCTGGGCGCTGAGCGTGTCGATCTCATTGCGATCGCGGAAGGTGATCACCCAGCCCTGCAGCGAGTTTTCCAGCATGATCCTTACCCGGCTGGCAATGACCGTAAGATCGTTAAAGCGGCAGATTTCATCATGGGTGTCTTTCGCCAGCATGGTATGCGTATTGAAGAACGGAACAGGATCGATCACCTGGCTAATCAGTTGTCCGCGCAGCTCGCGGGCGGGCTGGCTTAAGCCTAATAACTTGCGTGCCGCCTGGTTGATCACTTCGATGCGCAGATCGTCATCGATAGCGATGACCCCTTCATAGATGGATTCCATCATCGCCTTCTGCTGGCGTACCAGCAGGCCAATTTCGCGTGGCTCCAGCGAGAAGATCTGCTTCTTTATACTGCGGGTGAAAAACCAGGAGAAGATAAACAGGGCGATCAGCAGCAGCACGGCGGCAATCAGAATGTTAACCACTTTATTGACGGTGATGGTATCCAGATAGCTGGTGAGATAGCCCACCGAGACAATCCCCACGACGTGCCCCGCATCGTTAAAAATCGGCGCTTTACTGCGAAGTGAAATACCTAAGCCGCCCTTGCGGATAGTGGTCGTGCTTTTACCCTGCAGAACCTCGTCGTTATCGCCGCCGACCAGCGTTTTTCCCACCCGGTCAGCAAACACCGAATGAAACAAATGCAGCCCTTTATTATCGCCAATCACAATAAAACTGGCGTCGCTGTGGGCCGCTATTTTCTGCATAAAGTCGCTGATGCCATTGATATCTTTCTGTTCGACTTCTTTTCGCAAAGTAGGAATAAGCGCAATTTCTTCGGCCTGTATTTTTGCACGTGCGCTCATTTCCTGATAAAGCTGCCTTCCAACGTCGACGTAATAATATCCACCCAGTAGCGCAAACAGTACCGAGAAAAAAGCGACCAGCGAAATAAACAGCTTGATCTGAAATGACACTTTCATAACTATCACGCCGGGTATCAACAAGGCAGGCTAATATATCATCTTTTCTCGTGGTGACGCCTGCTTTGCAGAAAACTTGTGATCCCTTGCACAGCAGCGCCTGTAAAAGATTTATCCGATACGCCAGGCGTCTTAAGGCTAAATTAATAAATGTTATTTATCTGTTCATTTAAGAAAAGAAACCATTAAAACCACGGAAATAAATAAGGTGTAAATCACATTAAATAAAAGAAACCATTAAAACCATAGCTGCCATTAAAACTTCGCTTTTAATATGCCATTCCTCACATAAAGTAAGCCTTTGTGACTCTAAGCTGAACGCACAAAATAACCAAGGGGCTTATTATGAGCACAACTGACGATTCTTTCTCTGTTACCCACGACCCGATTGAAATTCAGCGACCTTCGCTCAAAGAGCGCTGGTGGCATATTATGGATACCTGGAAAATTGGGATTATTCCTCTGCCGCTGTTCGTTCTGGCGGGCGCGCTGATTGCCATTGATTGCCTGGGCGGAAAACTGCCGAGCGATATCGTGGTGATGGTTGCCACGCTGGCCTTCTTCGGCTTTGCCTGCGGCGAGTTTGGCAAACGCCTGCCGATTGTCGGCAAGCTCGGCGCGGCGGCGATCTGCGCTACCTTTATCCCTTCCGCGCTGGTCTATTACGGCCTGCTGCCGGATGTGGTGGTCGAGTCCACCACTAAGTTCTACAAATCCACCAACATTCTCTATCTCTATATCTGCTGCATTATCGTCGGCAGCATCATGAGCATGAACCGCACGGTGCTGATTCAGGGCTTCCTGCGCATCTTCTTCCCGATGCTATGCGGCGAAATCGTTGGCATGCTGGTGGGGATGGGCGTTGGTCTGGCGCTGGGTCTTGAGCCGTTCCAGATCTTCTTCTTTATCATTCTGCCGATTATGGCGGGCGGCGTCGGGGAAGGGGCAATTCCGCTTTCCATCGGCTATGCCACCCTGCTGCACATGGACCAGGGCGTGGCGCTCGGTCGCGTGCTGCCGATGGTCATGCTCGGCGGCCTGACGGCAATCATCATCTCCGGCTGCCTGAACCAGCTCGGTAAACGTTACCCGCACCTGACCGGTGAAGGCCAGCTGATGCCTAACCGCGCGAATGCCGATGCCACCGTCTCTCAGCCTGCATTTTCCGGCAAAGCGGACGTCACCACTATCGCCTCCGGTGCGCTGCTGGCGGTGCTGCTCTACATGCTGGGCATGCTGGGACACAAGCTGATTGGTCTGCCTGCCCCGGTCGGCATGCTGTTTATGGCGGTGCTGGTGAAGCTCTGCAACGGTGCCTCTCCGCGCCTGCTGGAAGGCTCGCAGGTGGTGTACAAATTCTTCCAGACCTCCGTGACCTACCCAATCCTCTTTGCCGTCGGCGTGGCCATCACCCCGTGGCATGAACTGGTGGCGGCGTTCACCGTCAGCAACCTGCTGGTGATCGTCAGCACCGTTTCCGCACTGGTGGCAACCGGCTTCTTCGTCGGCAAAAAGATTGGCATGCACCCGATTGATGTCGCCATCGTCTCCTGCTGCCAGAGCGGGCAGGGCGGTACCGGCGACGTGGCGATCCTGACCGCAGGCAACCGCATGAGCCTGATGCCGTTCGCCCAGATTGCTACCCGTATCGGCGGGGCGATTAACGTCTCTATCTCACTGCTGATTCTGGGCAACTTCCTCGTTTAAGTTTTCAGGAAAGAACAATGAAACTCGCAAGCTTTTTATACCAGGGAAAACGCAGCTACGGCATCGTCCAGGCCGACGGCGTGATTGATTTAGGCCGCCGTCTCGGCGACCGCTACGGCGACCTCAAGGCGCTGCTGCAGGGCAACGGGCTGGCGCAGGCCACCCGCTATATTAACGACGCGGTGGACGTGCCGCTGAGCGCCATCACCTTCTTACCGGTGATCGTGCAGCCGGAAAAAATCCTCTGCGTGGGCATGAACTACGCCGACAAGCGCAAGGAGTTTGACCAGCATAACCCGGCCCCGACGCTGTTTGTCCGCTTCCCGGATTCACAGACCGGCCACAACGAGCCGGTGCTGAAGCCGCGCCACTCCAGCGAATTTGACTATGAAGGCGAGCTGGCGGTGATCATCGGCAAAGGCGGGGAGAACATCAGCCGCGACGACGCCCTGCGCCACGTGGCGGGCTACAGCTGCTACATGGACGGCTCCGCCCGTGACTGGCAGCACACCTGGTTTACCGCCGGTAAAAACTGGCGTCAGACCGGCGCGTTTGGCCCGTGGATGGCGACAGCGGACGAAATCCCGGACCCGCATCAGCTGGCAATCCGCACCTGGCTGAACGGCCGCATGGTGCAGGAAGACAACACCAGCAGCATGATCCACAAGGTTGCGGAGCTGATCGAGTACATCAGTACCTTTACCCGCCTCAGTCCGGGCGACGTGATCATCACCGGATCCCCGGGCGGGGTGGGTAAAAAGCGTAACCCGCCGCTGTTTATGAAAGAGGGCGATCGCATTGAGGTGGAGATCGAGCATATCGGTCACCTGAGCAACGTGATTATGGAAGCGCCGGCCGTTGGGCTTGCGGCGGCACACTGAGTAAGGCGGCATGAACAGTCAACCCATCGATTTTCGCCACACCCTCGTGGCGAAGCATCCGGAACGCTTAAGCCAGATCCGCTACCTGCTGGCAGACAGCGGCCTTGGCCTGGACAACGACATCACGCTGTTTGTCGAAGCCTGGTCCGGCTCGCAGCTGGTGGGTTGCGCAGGGCTTGCTGCCAACGTCATCAAATGCGTGGCGGTCAACGAGCAGCTTCGCGGCGAGAACCTCAGCGCGCGGCTGCTGGCAGAGGTGGAAAATGCGGCGCTGGAGCGCGGCCATTTTCACCTCTTCCTCTGCACCCGTCCGTGCAACCGGGAGCGCTTTGCCCGCAGCGGCTTCTGGCCGATTGCCCAAAGCGGGAACAACGCGGTGCTAATGGAGAACACCCCGCAGGGGATTGAACGCTACTGCCGTTCCCTGCGCGCGAAGCGCAAGTGCGGGGAGAACATTGGCGCGATAGTGATGAACGCCAATCCGTTCACCCTCGGCCACCGCCATCTGGTGGAGCAGGCGGCGACGCGGTGCGATGCCCTGCATCTGTTCGTGGTGCGTGAAGACGCCTCGTTCTTCCCGTTCAGCGCGCGCCTCGAGATGGTGCGCGCGGGCGTGGCGCATCTGCCGAACGTGGTGGTGCATGAAGGCTCGCAGTACATCATCTCCCGCGCCACCTTCCCGGCCTACTTCCTGAAGGAGACCGGCAGGGTGCAGCAGGCGTGGAGCGAGATCGACGTGCTGATCTTCCGGGACTTTATTGCTCCGGCGCTGGGCATCACGCACCGCTTTATCGGCTCGGAGCCGTTTTGCGATATCACCCGCCAGTACAACCAGACGCTGCACGACCTGCTGGCCTCGCATATCGACGTGGTGGAAATGCCGCGCATCAAGGCCACCGGCAACGCCATTTCGGCCTCGGAAGTGCGCCGCTTACTGAAGACACAGCAGTTTTCCCGGATCCGGGAGATTGTCCCGGACTCCACCTTCGCGCACCTCGAAGCACATTACCGTGCGAGTGCGGAAGTCGCTTAATTACCAGGAATTTATCATGAATATTGTAAGGGAGGCGCTGGCCGGAACGCAGGAGTCCAGCGACCTGATGGTGAAAATCGCTCCCGCTCACGGCGAGCTGGAGATTGTCATCCACAGTGAAGTGATTAAGCAGTTTGGCGAGCAGATCCGCCAGGTGGTCAACGACACATTGCGCGCCATGAACGTGCACCAGGGATTAATCATTATTGAAGACAAAGGGGCGCTGGACTGTGTGATCCGCGCCCGCCTGCAGAGCGCACTGATGCGTGCCGCCGATGAACAGGCCATCAACTGGGGGGCGCTGAAATGAGCAAACTCCGCCGCAGCATGCTGTTCCTGCCGGGTGCCAACGCCGCCATGCTCTCCACCGCCTTTATCTACCGTCCTGACTCCATCATGTTTGACCTTGAGGACGCCGTCGCCCTGCGCGAGAAAGACACCGCGCGCATGCTGGTGTTCCACGCGCTTCAGCACCCGATGTATCAGGATATCGAAACCGTGGTGCGCATTAACCCGCTCAGCACGCCGTTTGGCCTGCTGGATCTGGAAGCCGCCGTGCGGGCAGGCGTGGATGTGATCCGCCTGCCAAAAACCGACACCCCGGACGATATCTACGAGCTGGAAGGCCACCTCGAGCGTATCGAGCAGGCGTGCGGCCGCAAGGTCGGCTCCACCCGCGTGATGGCGGCGATTGAATCAGCCATTGGCGTCATCAACGCCGTGGCGATTGCCCGCAGCTCTCCGCGCCTCATCGGGATTGCGCTGGCCGCCTTTGACTACGTGATGGACATGCAGACCGAGCGCGGCGACGGCACCGAGCTGTTCTACGCCCGCTGCGCCGTGCTGCACGCCGCCCGCGCGGCGGGCATCGACGCCTTCGACGTGGTGTGGTCAGACGTTAACGACGAGGCCGGATTCCTGCGCGAGGTCGATCTGATCCGCAAGATGGGCTTCAACGGCAAATCGCTGATTAACCCGCGCCAGATTGACCTGCTGCACAACGCCTACGCCCCGACTCAGGAAGAGGTGGATCACGCCAAAAGGGTGATTGAGGCGGCAGAAGAGGGCGAGCGTAACGGCCTGGGCGTGGTGTCGCTCAACGGCAAAATGGTGGATGCACCGATTATTAACCACGCGCAGGTGGTGCTGGAGCGCGCGGCGGCCTCCGGCGTGCGTCGGTAAGGATGAGATGATGAATCAGACAGAACTTCTTCACGTGAATTTTCCCCATCTGCGGGACTTAAAACCCTTCGATACCGCCCACAGCGCCACGCCGTGGCTGGCGGACAGCGACGCGAAGCACAGTCGCAAGCTCTGCGCCTCCATTGAAGAGGCGGTGATGCGAAGCGGCCTGCAGGACGGGATGACCATCTCCTTCCACCATGCGTTTCGCGAAGGCGATCGGGTGATCAACACCGTCGTGGCGCTGCTGGCGCGGATGGGTTTCAAAAACCTGACGCTGGCCTCCAGCTCGCTGATGACCTGCAACGACGCGCTGATCGAACATATCGAAAGCGGCGTTATCACCCGGATTTACACCTCGGGGATGCGCGGCAGGCTGGCGGATGCCATCTCCCACGGGCTGATGGACGAGCCGGTGCAAATTCACTCCCACGGCGGGCGCGTGAAGCTGCTCCAGGACGGCGAGCTAAATATCGACGTGGCGTTTCTCGGCGTGCCGTGCAGCGATGAGTTTGGCAACGCCAACGGGACGCACGGCAAATCCTGCTGCGGCTCGCTGGGCTACGCCATGGTGGACGCGCACTTTGCCCGCAAGGTGGTGCTGCTGACGGAAGAACTGGTGCCGTTCCCCAATATGCCCGCCAGCCTGGTGCAGGACCAGGTGGACTACATCGTGCAGGTGGAGAGCGTGGGCGACCCGGCGAAAATCAGCGTCGGCGCGGCGCGCGTCACCAGCAACCCGCGCGAGCTGATGATCGCCCGCTATGCGGCGGACGTCATTGAACACTCCGGCTACTTCAAACCGGGCTTCTCGATGCAGACCGGCTCCGGCGCGGCGGCGACCGCCTGCACGCGCTTTATGGAAGAGAAGATGGAGCGCAGCGGCGTGAAGGCGCGCTTTGCGCTTGGCGGCATCACCGGCAGCCTGGTGGATCTGCACGAGAAGGGGCTGATCGAAAAGCTGCTCGACACCCAGTGCTTTGACGGCCAGGCGGCGGCTTCGCTGGCGCGCAACCCGAACCACGTGGAGATCTCCACTAACGTCTACGCCAACCCCGGCAGCAAGGCAGCAAGCTGCGACCAGCTCGACGTGGTGATCCTCAGCGCGCTGGAAATCGACGTCGATTTCAACGTCAACGTGATCACCGGCTCCGATGGGGTGATGCGCGGCGCGTCCGGCGGGCACTGCGACGTGGCCGCCGCGGCGAACCTGACCATTGTGGTCGCGCCGCTACTGCGCAGCCGTATTCCGACGGTCGTGAAGCGGGTGACCACGCGCCTCACGCCGGGCGAAAGCATTGACGTGCTGGTCACCGACCACGGCATTGCGGTCAATCCGGCGCGCCCGGAGATCCGCGAGCGGCTGCTGGAAGCCGGGCTCAACGTTGTGGATATCAGCGCGCTTTACGCGCGGGCGATTTCCCTGACCGGCGTACCGAAACCGATTGAATTTACCGACAAAATCGTCGGGGTGATCCGCTACCGCGACGGCAGCGTGATCGACACCGTACGACAGGTGAAGGAGTAAGTATGATTTCAGCGACACCCGTGCGGGCGGGTGTCAGCCTGGACGAACTGCTGGCGGCGAAAGATCGCCGTGCGGCGCGCCAGGCCGACATGCTCACGCACTATCAACAACCGGTGATTTCCCTCACGCTGGTCACGCCGGGGGAAATCAAAGACAGCCTGCGCTATCGCAATACCATGGGCGTGGCGCTGCAAATGTGCGACCAGCTGCTGTGGGAGAACCGCTGGCAGGTGCTGGACCGCCAGGTGCTGTGGCTACCGACCGGGCCAGAAGCCCTGTGGTGCGTGGCCCATCCGGCGGCGGAAATCAAAGCGCACTGTGCGGATCTGGAGCAGACGCACTCTCTCGGCAGGCTGTGGGATCTGGACGTGATCTGCCCTCAGCACGGCCACGTCGGGCGTCAGTCGCTGGGGGCGAATCTCAGACGCTGCCTGATCTGCGACGAGCCCGCTCACGCCTGTTCCCGCTCGCGAAAGCATCCTGTTGAGGCGGTGGTTTCCCGCGTGGAGAAGACGATCGATGACTGGTTTGCTCGCGACTAAACAGCGCCCGGTTGACGTGCCCGCGCTTGCCGAAGCGGCGCTGTGGCAGGAGCTGGAGCTGACGCCCAAGCCGGGGCTGGTGGACAAGCTCAATAACGGCTCCCATCGCGATATGGACCACGCGCTGTTCGTCCGCAGCATTGCGGCGATTACGCCTTGGTTTTCGCGCTTTGCTGAGCTGGGTTGCACGCATGCAGATAAACCTGCTGCCGAACAATTAAGGATTATCCGCCCGATGGGGATGGCCTGCGAGCAGGCGATGTACGCCGCGACGAACGGAGTGAACACTCACAAGGGCGGGATTTTTGCCCTGGGTTTACTGTGCTTCGCTGCCGGGCGTGTGAAAAACATCTCCGCAGACAGCCTCTGTTGTGAGGTGAGTAACATCTGCAGCGGGCTGGTATCGCGTGAGCTGGCCGCACGCAGCGGGCAGGCGACGGCGGGCGAGCGGCAGTTTCAGCAGTACGGTTTAACTGGCGCGCGCGGCGAGGCGGAGAGCGGCTTCGCGACAGTGCGTAAGGCTTTGGATTCGTGGAACGGACAGTCGCTTCACGGCCTGCTGTTGCGCCTGATGGCGGTTAATCAGGACAGCAATCTCGTATCGCGCGGCGGCATGGAAGGGTTGCGCTACGTTCAGGGCTACGCGCGGGAATTACTGGCTAACGGCTGGGATCGTGAGGCGTTGCTTAGAATGGATAAGGCATTGATTGAACACAATCTGAGCCCGGGCGGCAGTGCGGATTTGCTGTCGGTGGGGTGGGTGCTCTCTGCAATAAAATAGCCGGGTGGCTAACGCTTACCCGGCCTACTCTCCGTGCTTTTGTAGGCCCGGTAAGGCGAAGCCGCCACCGGGCAAAAGACATCAAGGATCAATGCGCGATCGGCTGCGCACCGTGTGGTTCACGTACGTGCTTGTACTTGAACAGCGCGATAAACGCGAAGAACAGCACCAGCGAGTACGCGGCGAAGATCAGCCACACTGGCTGCCAGTCGGTGATGCCGTTGGTGGTGTACATCTCAACCACTTTACCGCTCACCACGCCGCCCAGAATACAGCCGAAGCCGTTGGTCATCATCAGGAACATGCCCTGCGCGCTGGCGCGGATTTCAGGCTTCACCTCTTTTTCCACAAACACCGAACCGGAGATGTTGAAGAAGTCGAAGGCGCAGCCGTAAACAATCATCGACAGCACCAGCAGCACGGTGCCGAACGCGCTCGGATCACCGTAGGCGAACAGGCCGAAGCGCAGCATCCATGCAGCGATACTGATCAGCATGACGTTTTTGATGCCGTAGCGGCTCAGGAAGAACGGGATGGTCAGGATGAACAGCGTCTCAGAGATCTGAGAGATGGACATCATCACCGACGCGTGCTCGACGATAAAGCTTCCGGCAAACAGCGGGTTGTTATCGAAGCTGTGCAGGAAGGTGTTGCCGAACATGTTGGTGATCTGCAGCTCTGCGCCCAGCAGCATTGAGAAGATAAAGAAGATCGCCATGCGTCTGTTTTTAAACAGCGCGAACGCGTCCAGGCCGAGCATGGCGCTCCAGCTCTGGTTTTTCTGCTGGTTAGAAACTGGAATGTGCGGCAGCGTCAGGGTGAACAGCGCCAGTACCACGGAGAGCGCGGCACCGATATAGAGCTGCATATGGCTCAGCTCAAAGCCCGCGAAGCTCACGCCCCACATCGCCATGATAAAGCCGATGGTGCCCCAGATACGGATTGGCGGGAAGTCGGTCACGATATCCATTCCCGCAGACTTGATGCGGTGGTAGGAGATGGTGTTGATCAGGCCAAGCGTTGGCATATAGGCCAGCGAGTTAAGCAGGATCACCATGAACATCGCCCCCGGCGTGGTCACTTCGGCCGCCATAAACAGCGTCCCCGCACCCACCAGGTGGCAAAGCATGTATAGCCATTTCGCACTTAACCATTTATCCGCCACGATACCGAGCAGTGTTGGCATGAAGACAGCCGCGATACCCAGCGAACTGTATACGGCACCGATAGACGCACCGTCGAACTTGAGCGTCACAAACATATAGGAGCCGAGTGTGGTCAGCCAGCTACCCCACAGGCAGAACTGCAGAAACGACAAAATTTTAAGCTGCAGCTTAAGGTTCATGTTACTTTCCTCACAAGTGAGCGGGAGATATGTTGTTTTGGGAACATTCAGGGTTGTTATTTGATGCAATTCTATCAGTTGGCAACGATATGTTTTGTTACCTCCCGCAAAAAAATGCAATCCACATTAATTTGCAGTTTGGATTGTGATGCAAATAACATTTTCGTATGGGTGTTCACGTTCCCTCTCCCTTTTGGGGAGAGGGTTAGGGTGAGGGGGCGTTTTTTAGCGACGACGATAATTCTTCTGCGCCGTATTCACCTTATACAGATAGCGGCGGGATTCCGCAGACGGGTGGCGGGTGGTGAGGGTTGAGTAGACATCCCCCGGCGCCATGCTGTTGATGATGTTCGCGGCCTGCACCTTATCGCTGGAGAAGACGCGCAGCACGCTGCCCGCACCGCCGTTATAGGCGGTGATCACCGCATAGCGGCGCGACGTTGGGTTATCAATTCCGCCCAGGTACACATTATTCAGCATCGCCAGATAGGCGGTGCCGGTATCGATGTTGCTCTGCGGGTCGAACAGATAGCTGCGGCTCGGCGTGCCGGATTTACCCTGCGAGCGGAAGACGTCTTTACCGGCGCTGTGCTGCACAACCTGCATCAGCCCCAGCGCGTCGGAGCGGCTTACCGCGTACGGGTTGAATGAAGATTCGGTCTGCATAATCGCCAGGATCAGCGACTCATCCACGCCGTATTTACGTGACGCCTGACGCACCATCCCAATGTACTTATGCGCACGCTTGTCGAGGTGGTTCGGCACCAGGTTGATGGTGATGCTGTAGATGATCTTCAGGCCGTTCGAGCGGCTTTTCAGGCGCGTTTGCAGCAGATAATCCGCGAAGTTCGTGGCGCGGCCTTCCCAGCGGATCGGCTGACCGGTCTGATCGACGACCTGGCCGTACAGGAACGGCTCTTTGGAAATGGTAATGTCGTCAGCGTCGGAGTAGAGATCGATAGAGCCCGGATCGTCACCCATCAGCAGGGTTTTGATAATCGCCTGACGCAGGCGCGCAGCAGGGTCAGTGCCTGCGATGGTTTCAACCGTGATCGTACCGTCATCAAAGTTGATGTGGCTACGGGTCTGATAGGCATCGGTGTACTTAACGTAGTCCTTAGGTCCGGCGATAAGAACTTCGTTAAATCCCCATATGTTTTCGATGTTGTGGGCAAACTGCCCCATCAAAATGTCAAAACCGTTGGTGTCCTTAACCCAGGCTTCGTTGTAATCATCGCCTTTTTTGGAAGAACAAGAGACAAGCAACGGCGCAACAAGAGCTAGCGCTAAAAGTTTTTTCATCATTCCGGGAGTGCGTGTTGTGTTTGCTTAGTCGTTGCTATTGCCCGGCGGCGCTACGCTTGCACGGGCCTACGGTTTTGTAGGCCGGGTAAGCGCAGCGCCACCCGGCAACAGCCGCTCAATATTATTTTTCCGGTGGCGTATAGCCTTCGATGTGCACGTCTTTACCTTCGAACAGGAAGCTCACCATCTCCTGCTCCAGCAGCTTCCGGTGTTCAGGGTTCATCATGCTGAGTTTTTTCTCGTTGATCAGCATGGTCTGCTTTTTCTGCCACTGTCCCCAGGCTTCTTTGGAGATTTCATTGTAGATGCGTTTACCCAGGTCGCCCGGATAAAGCTGGAAGTCCTGGCCTTCAGCGTCACGCTGCAGGAAAGTACAAAAAATCGTTCTGGCCATACTCATTCCTCTTTTTCTTGCCGATGCTAAACCATTGCACCGGCACGTAATTGTTGTAACAGGCGCTCCACGGGAGCCGCCAGCCCGACTGAAGGCGGTTGCGCTAAGTTATACCAGAGAGCGGTGCCTTCATCCATGCACGAGGTGAATGAGGACACGGGAAGCCACATGGGCACAATATCCAGATGGAAATGGCTGAAGGTGTGGCGAAACGCCGTCTGCTGCGTCAGGTTATCGGCGGCTATTCCGCGCTGTTTAAGCCATTCACGCAGCAAATCTTCATTTTCAAACTGTGGGAAGCAGTATAGACCGCCCCACAGACCGCTCGGCGGACGCTGGGCAAGGAACACCTCATCGCCGTGTTGCATCAGCAGCATATAGCCGGTGCGCTCCGGCAGCGTCTGTTTGGGTTTCTTACCGGGATACTGCGCCCACGAATGGTTGGCATACGCCACGCAGAGATTATTCACCGGGCAGAGTTCGCATTTTGGTTTTGAGCGCGTGCAGACCATCGCGCCCAGATCCATCATCGCCTGGTTAAAACGCTCCACCCCTTTCACCGGGGTGACCGCTTCGCTGATCTCCCAAAGGCGTTTTTCTACGTCTTTCTTACCCGGCCAGCCGTCGACGGCATAGCAGCGTGCCAGCACGCGCTTCACGTTGCCGTCGAGGATCGGGAAATGCTTGCCTAATGAAAGGGAAAGAATCGCGCCTGCGGTGGAGCGCCCGACGCCGGGGAGATCGGCCACCTCGTCAAAGGTTTCCGGGAATTTACCGTTATGGCGCGTCGCGACCTGCTGCGCGGCCTTGTGAAGATTACGCGCGCGGGCGTAATAGCCCAGGCCTGTCCACAGGTGCAACACTTCGTCTAATGGCGCGTTTGCCAGATCGTTGACCGTCGGGAAGCGCGCCATAAAACGCTCGAAGTAAGGAATGACCGTGGCGACCTGCGTTTGTTGCAACATCACCTCGGAGAGCCATACTTTGTAAGGCGTTTTTTCAATTTGCCAGGGCAGGGTTTTACGCCCGTATTTGTCGTACCAGTCCAGCACCTGGGCTGAAAATTGAGAGGCTTGCATGGTCATCGATTCACATAATCAGGGACGCAGATTGCAGCACAGCGTCAATCTGCTGTAAACCGGATCTTTCCCATGCTTGCATAGAAGCCTTAACTTTGGATAATGCCCGTTTCCCGAACACTCTCACAAGCAGACAACTCTTTTATGAAAAACGACGTCATTTCACCGGAATTTGATGAAAACGGTCGCCCGCTGCGCCGTATTCGCAGCTTTGTCCGCCGTCAGGGCCGCCTGACAAAAGGGCAGCAACACGCGCTGGACAACTACTGGCCGGTGATGGGCGTTGAGTTCACTGAACAGCCTGTCGACTTCGCCGACCTGTTTGGCCGAGAAGCGCCTGTGACGCTGGAGATCGGTTTTGGTATGGGCACCTCGCTGGTGACCATGGCGAAAGCGCGACCGGAGCAGAACTTCCTCGGTATCGAGGTGCATTCGCCGGGCGTCGGTGCATGCCTGGCAACGGCCCACGAAGAGGGCGTTGAGAACCTGCGCGTCATGTGTCACGACGCGGTGGAAGTGCTGCACAAAATGATTCCTGACAATTCTTTGAACATGGTTCAGCTCTTTTTCCCTGACCCGTGGCACAAAGCACGTCATAATAAACGCCGTATCGTTCAGGCACCGTTTGCCGAGCTGCTGAAAAGTAAGTTAAAACTGGGCGGCGTCTTCCACATGGCGACCGACTGGGAACCATATGCGGAACATATGCTGGAAGTGATGTCCTCGCTGGACGGCTATAAAAACCAGTCTGAAAGCAACGACTATGTACCGCGCCCGGATTCACGTCCGGTGACAAAATTTGAACAGCGTGGCCATCGTCTTGGTCACGGTGTATGGGACTTAATGTTCGAGAGGGTGAAATAATGGCAAAGAATCGTAGCCGTCGTCTGCGTAAAAAGATGCACATCGAAGAATTCCAGGAAGTGGGCTTCTCTGTTGCCTGGCGTTTCCCGGAAGGCACCAGCGTGGAGCAGATCGATCAGGACGTTGACGCGTTCATTAATGATGTGATCGAGCCAAACAAGCTGGCCTTCGACGGTAGCGGCTATCTGGCGTGGGAAGGTCTGATCTGCACCCAGGAAGTCGGTAAATGCACCGAAGAACATCAGGCGCTGGTACGCAAATGGCTTGAGGACCACAAACTGGAAGATGTCCGCATCAGCGAACTTTTCGACGTTTGGTGGGACTAATAAAGCAAGTACAGGGCCAGCATTAGCTGGCCCATTTTGTCTGAGGGAGTGTTAAAGATGCGCAAAACGTTGCTGGCGGTTGCTTTACTGGCAATCGGATCCACCGCCCATGCGGAGTATAAATGTAGCGTCACCCCGCGTGACGACGTGGTGTTAAGCCCGCAAACCGTGCAGGTCAAAGGCGAGAACGGCAATCTGGTGATTACGCCGGATGGTAACGTGACGTTTAACGGCAAACCGCAGAACCTGACTGCCGCGCAGCGCGAGCAGGCGAAGGATTACCAGGCCGAACTGCGTACCGCACTGCCGTGGATTAACGACGGCGCGCTGACGCGCGTTGAGAAAAGCCGCGTGGCGCTGGATAAGATCATCACCAAAGAGGTGGGTGAGAGCAGCAATATGCGCACCCGTCTGACCAAGCTGGACAAGCAGCTTAAAGAACAGATGAACCGGATTATCGAGAATCGTACCGATGGTCTGACGTTCCACTACAAGGCGATTGATCAGGTCCGTGCTGACGGGCAGCAACTGGTGAATCAGGCGATGGGCGGCATCCTGCAGGACAGCATCAACGAGATGGGGGCGAAAGCCGTGCTGAAAGGCGGCGGTAACCCGCTGCAGGGCGTGCTGGGTAGCCTTGGCGGCTTGCAGACCTCGATTCAGAACGAGTGGAAAAACCAGGAAGATGATTTCCAGCAGTTCGGCAAAGACGTGTGTAAACGCGTGGTGTCGCTGGAAGATAGCCGGAAGGCGCTGGTGGGGACGCTGAAGTAAGATCTCTGCGCGCTGGGCCCCTCACCCCGGCCCTCTCCCCATGGGAGAGGGGGTTAGAGTTCCCTCTCCCTGTGGGAGAGGGTTAGGGTGAGGGCATCAGGCATTGCAGTCGTTGAAGAATGATATTTAACACTTCATCTTCGTTAACGCGAAATTCATTATTCCAGAACCGTACGACTTCCCACCCGTGCGTATTCAAAAACGCGGTACGACGTGAATCATAGTCCTCTTCACCCTGATGTTGCCCCCCGTCCAGCTCAACGATCAGTTTCGCCTTAAAGCAGGCAAAATCGACGATATACGGGCCAATCGGCATCTGGCGGCGAAACTTATACCCATAGAAGCGACGGCCTCTGAGCAAATACCAGAGGCGTAATTCTTCGGGCGTCATTTGTTTGCGGAGTTGTTTTGATTTGTCCATCCCCACACTCTGCCAGCCTTTCCCTCAGCCGGCAGAACGGGATGCAAAATCCTGAATCAGCCTTCAGGAATCTTCGGCGAGGAACAGCTCAAGAAGGGAGTTTAAGAACAATTTGCCGTGCTCGGTGATCTGCCAGTATTCCTCACACTCGGTCAGATACCCCTGCGCCAGCGCCTCGTCGATCTGCGGGCGAATCACCGATTCCGGCAGACCGGTGTACAGCGCAAACTCCGCGCGCGGCGCGGCTTCCAGCAGACGGAAGCGGTTCATGAAGAACTCAAACGGCTTATCCGCCGCCTCGACGTCGTGCTGACGCTCCAGATAGCGGCCTTCCATATATCCACGCGGGTGCCGGGTCTTAGCGGTGCGCAGAATGCGCCCGTCAGGGAAGGTGACCTTGCCGTGCGCGCCGCAGCCAATCCCCAGATAGTCGCCAAAGCGCCAGTAGTTCAGGTTGTGCTGACACTGGTAGCCCGGCTTCGCGTACGCGGACGTTTCATACTGCTGGTAGCCCGCAGCGGTTAACAGTTGGTGACCCTGCTCGAAGATATCCCACAGCGCGTCGTCGTCCGGCAGCACCGGCGGGCGGGAACCGAACAGCGTGTTTGGCTCGATGGTGAGCTGATACCACGACAGGTGCGGCGGGTTCAGTTCGATCGCCTGGCGCAGGTCGTCCAGCGCTTCTTCCAGCGACTGATCCGGCAGGCCGTGCATCAAATCCAGGTTAAAGCTGCGAAGATTAAGCCTGGTCGCCAGGTTCGCCGCGCGCTTTGCCTCTTCCGGGCCGTGAATGCGGCCCAGACGTTTCAATTTCGGCTCGCTAAAGCTCTGCACGCCGATGGAGATGCGGTTCACCCCCGCACGCTGATAGTCGACAAAACGGTCGGCCTCAACGGTGCCGGGGTTGGCTTCCATCGTAATTTCAGCATCCGCTGCCAGGTTCAGACGCGCGCGTACGCCGTCCAGCAGCGTTTGCATTGCCGGGCCTGAAAGCAGGCTCGGCGTACCGCCACCAATGAAAATGGTCTTAACTTCACGTCCCTGTGCGTAAGCGACATCGGCGTCCAGATCGGCCAGCAGATGCGCAACGTAGTCATCATGCGGCACTTCACCCTTCAGCGCGTGCGAGTTGAAATCGCAGTACGGGCATTTCTGCACGCACCACGGGATGTGAATATAAAGACTCAGAGGTGGCAAATTAGCCATTACGTAACGCTTCCAGTAACAGTTTCAGTGCGCGTCCACGGTGGGATATCGCGCTTTTCTCTTCGCGGGTCAGTTCCGCGGCGGTTTTGTCCTCGGTCGGGACAAAGAAGATCGGGTCGTAGCCAAAGCCGCCGTTGCCCGCTGCTTCACGGGTAATCACGCCCGGCCAGCTGCCGTGGCAGACGATAGGCGTCGGGTCTTCCGCATGACGCATATAAACCAGTACGCAGTGGAACTGCGCGGTGCGCTGTTCGTCCGGTACGTCTTTCAGGGCGACAAGCAGCTTTTCCAGATTCTGCTGGTCGGTGGCGTCCACGCCGGAATAGCGTGCAGAGTAAATCCCCGGCGCACCGCCGAGAAAATCCACGGCCAGGCCGGAGTCATCGGCAATCGCGGGCAGGCCGGTGACCTGTGCGGCGTGGCGCGCTTTGAGGATCGCGTTTTCGATAAACGTCAGCCCCGTCTCTTCGGCGGACTCGACGCCAAGCTCGGTCTGGGCGACCACGTCCAGCCCAAAATCATTTAATAGCGAGGCCAGCTCGCGCACTTTACCGGCGTTACCGGTCGCGAGAACAACTTTCTGCATGGTTTAGTCCTGTTCTGTCAGAGCCGCGACTTCCGTCGGGATTGCTTGCGGATTGAGGATTTTTACCTGTTTATGCCGCCCAAGTTCACCTTTTTCAATGATGACCTGGCTTTTGGCGACGCGAAACTGTTTTGCCAGATATTTGGTCAGATGCGCGTTCGCCTGGCCGTCAACCGGCGGGGCGGTGATGGCGACTTTTAACTCGTCGCCATGCAGCCCAACAATACTGTCACGGCTGGCTTTGGGCTGAATGTACAGCCGCAAAACCAGCCCGTCAGCGCAGGTGCTTACGGCACTCATAGCGCCATCCACAGCCCCGGCAGCAGCATGTTGCCCGTGGACTGTAACAGCTCAGCGATACCCATGTTGACCACATACAGCAGCAGTACCAGGATCATCGGCGAGAAATCAATACCGCCCATCGAAGGCAGCAGGTTGCGAATAGGGCGCAGCAGCGGTTCGGCCAGTTGGATCAGCGCATATTCAACCGGACTACGGCCCTGGCTTACCCAGCTCATTATCGCCATCACCAGCAGCACCCAGAAGATCAGCAACCCGACGGTTTTGACCAGAATCAAGACCGCAGCAATCCAGATAATCGGCTGGAAGGTGATGACCATAAACAGCACGATCGCTTTGATAACGCTCAGAATAAACGCCACCAGCAGAGACGAACTGTCGATGGGACCCATCGCCGGAATAATACGGCGCAGCGGCCCGACAACAGGTTGCGTGATTTTCACAACAAACTGGGAAAACGGATTGTAAAAATCACAGCGGGCCCACTGCATCCAGACGCGCAGTAAAAGCGCCATCGTATACAGCTCAAGCACCGTTGAGAGCAGGAAAGTCAACGTCTTCATGGCGTTCCTCAGGTTTCCTTATTATTTTGAGTAGTCGCGCGCACCGAAAATTGCCGTGCCGATGCGCACCATAGTGCTGCCTGCCGCGATGGCGGCTTCCATATCATCCGACATGCCCAGTGAAAGCGTGTCTACCGTTTCATAGCGCGCTTTAAGCGCCTCAAATGCTACAGCCATTTGCTGTGCCACGGCAAACTGCCTTTCATAACTTGACTCAGGTGCCGGAATTGCCATCAGCCCGCGCAGGGTTAAACGCGGCAGGGCGGCGACTTCTTCTGCCAGCGCATCCAGTTCGCTCAGCGCAATGCCGGACTTGCTGTTTTCATCACTGATGTTGATTTGAATCAGCACGTTAAGCGCGGGCATCTCTGCGGGCCGCTGGTCGTTCAGACGGGTAGCAATGCGCAGTCGGTCAACGGTATGGCACCAGTCGAAATGCTCTGCCACCAGACGGCTTTTGTTCGACTGCAGCGGGCCGATAAAGTGCCACTGCAGATCTGAATTCCCCTGCTCCTGGAAGGCGCGAATTTTATCGACGCCTTCCTGCACGTAGTTTTCGCCAAACGCCCGGTGGCCTGCCGCTATCGCTTCTGCGATGGCGCTCGCAGGCTTAGTTTTGCTGACTGCAAGCAGGGTAATTTCTTCTGAAGCACGGCCGCAACGCGTTGCAACGGCTGAGATTTTGTCCCGGACCTGTGCCAGGTTATGCGCAATGTCGTTCATTTTCCGAGGAGTAGTCTATGGATGTGGAAGAAATTGTGGCCCTTAGTGTAAAGCATAACGTCTCCGATCTACACCTGTGCAGTGATTCACCGCCGCGCTGGCGCAGATTAGGCCGCCTTGAACCGGCCCCGTTTCCAGCCCCCGACGTTGAGGCGCTATTAAAAACCTGGCTCAACGATGAACAGCAGGGCGCGTGGTGGGCAAACGGACAGGTAGACTTTGCCGTCACGCTCACAGGCAATCAGCGTCTTCGCGGCAGTGCGTTTACGCATATGAAGGGGGTGTCGATCGCTTTGCGACTGTTGCCGCTCGCGTGCCCGCAGCTTTCTGCACTGGGTGTGCCCAGGGCTATCCCGGAACTGCTCTCCAGTGACAGCGGGTTGATTCTGGTGACGGGTGCGACCGGAAGCGGAAAATCCACGACGCTCGCGGCGATGGTGGATTTTCTCAACCATCACACTGACGGCCATATTCTGACGCTCGAAGATCCGGTGGAGTTTATGTACCAGAGTGAACGCTGCCTGATACAGCAGCGGGAGATGGGTCAGCACAGTCTCTCCTTTGCCGAGGCGCTGCGTAGTGCGCTGCGCGAAGATCCGGACGTTATTCTGCTGGGAGAGCTGCGCGACAGCGAAACCATCCGCCTTGCGCTGACGGCGGCCGAAACCGGGCACCTGGTGCTGGCGACGCTGCATACACGCGGCGCTTCGCAGGCGATTGAACGGCTGGTGGATACCTTCCCGGCGCAGGAGAAAGATCCGGTGCGTAACCAGCTGGCAGGCAGCCTTCGCGCTGTACTGGCGCAAAAACTGCTCCAGGACGTGCAGGGCGGACGCGTGGCACTTTATGAACTGCTGGTGAACACCTCGGCGGCGGCGAATCTCATCCGCGAAGGGAAAACGTGGCAACTACCCGGCATCATACAAACGGGTCAGCAGGTGGGGATGCAGAACTTTGAGCAGAGTCTGGCGGAAAGGCGGGCGCAGGGGCGGCTGTAGGCCCCGGCGCTCAGTAACCTTGTTCGAAATAGCTTTCGAGAATGATGACAGCTGAGGCGGAGTCGACGCTGCCTTTGTTCAGCGCCCGGAAACCACCGTGCTCAAACAGGCCTGCGCGCGCTTCGACGGTACTCAGACGTTCATCGTGGAGCTTTACCGACACGCCAAAGCGGCCATGAATTTTGTTGGCGAACTTACGCGCGCGGGCGGTGAGTGGCTGTTCGGTGCCGTCCATGTTCAGCGGCAAGCCTACAATCACGTCGTCCGGCTGCCACTCTTTGAGCAGGCGCTCGATGAGGTTCCAGTCCGGCGTGCCGTCGTTGGCCTTGAGTGCCGTCAACGGGCGCGCCGTGCCTGTGATGCGCTGACCCACGGCGACGCCGATGCTTTTGGTACCAAAATCGAAGGCCAGAAGCGTTCCGCTCATTACGCGTGCCCCGCTACGCCTGGCATGGTCAGAATATCGATGCCAATCAGTTTCGCCGCGTCACGCCAGCGATCGGCGATAGGCGTTTTAAACAGGATGTTCATATCGGCAGGTGCGGTCAGCCACGCGTTATCCAGTATCTCTTGTTCAAGCTGGCCTTTCTCCCACGAGGAGTAGCCCAGCGCGACAAGCACTTCGGAAGGTTGCTCGGCAGTGCCCAGCGTTTCAAGCACGTCGCGAGAGGTCGTGACGACGGTGTTGTCGGAGATACGAATACTGGAAGAGAAGACCGGCGGCGTATGCAGGATAAAACCACGATCTTCCGCGAGCGGGCCACCCAGCATCACCGGTTTATCGAGACGGATCTCCGGGAGACGCGCTTCAGCGGTGATTTTCAGCTTGTCCAGAATTCCTTCAACCTGCAGGTTTTCCAGCGGCTTGTTGATGATAATCCCCATCGCACCGTCTTCGTTGTATTCGCAAATATAAACCACGGCGCGGCGGAAAATCGGATCCTGGAGAGCAGGCATGGCAATAAGAAAGTGATGCTGTAAATTCATTGTCAGAGGTACTGTTTCCTGGTTTAAAAAGCGACAGCGCCCAGTATGGGGATAAACCTGGGCGCTGTCACAGATTATTTCTGTAAACGTTTTTCGATAGCGTCCATCAGCATTCCGGTGATCGAGATCGGGAACTCCGCTTCGATTTCACGGATGCAGGTCGGGCTGGTGACGTTCACTTCGGTCAGGCGATCGCCGATGATATCCAGCCCAACGAAGATCAGGCCTTTGGCCTTCAGCGTCGGCCCGACGCGGCGAGCAATTTCCCAGTCGCTTTCGGTCAGCGGACGGGGTTCACCCCGGCCACCAGCGGCCAGATTACCGCGGGTTTCGCCACCCTGAGGAATACGCGCCAGGCAGTAAGGTACAGGTTCGCCATCTACAACCAGCACGCGCTTATCGCCGTCTTTGATCGCCGGAATGTAGTTCTGCGCCATGCAGTAACGCGTACCCAGTTCGGTGAGGGTTTCGGCAATCACGCCGATGTTCGGGTCGCCTTCCTTCACGCGGAAAATCGACGCGCCGCCCATGCCGTCTAGCGGTTTCATGATGATATCGCCGTGCTTCTGCCAGAACGCTTTCAGCTGCGCCTTGCTGCGGGTCACCAGCGTTTCCGGCGTCAGGTCAGAGAACCAGGCGGTGTAGAGCTTCTCGTTACAGTCGCGCAGGCTTTGCGGCTTGTTGACGATCAGCGTGCCTTTCTCTTCAGCACGTTCGAGAATATAGGTGCTGTAGATGTATTCGGTGTCGAACGGCGGATCTTTACGCATCAGGATCACGTTAAGGTCGGCCAGGGCGATGTCCTGCTCGGTGCCGAATTCGTACCATTTGTCGTAGTTCTGCTCGACGTTAACGATGCGGGTGCGCGCGCGCGCTTCACCGTTGATCAGGTAAAGATCGTTCATCTCCATATAGTGGAGTTCATAGCCGCGACGCTGCGCTTCCAGCAGCATGGCGAAGCTGGAATCTTTCTTGATGTTAATGTTTGCGATGGGGTCCATCACGATGCCGAGCTTGATCATGTTCTTCTCCGTTATTACTTCAACCCAGATCGCCAAACCGTACCTGTAGCGCGGTAATGGCCGTGAGTGCCGTTGTCTCAGTGCGCAGAACGCGAGGTCCCAACAGAATATCAGTAAACTGGTAACGTGCCGTCATCGCAATTTCGTCCGCCGACAGGCCGCCTTCGGGGCCAATCAGCAGGCGTACGCGCTCGACGGGCAATGGCAGCGTATTGATGCTGGCGCTGGCGCGCGGATGAAGATTGAGCTTCAGCCCGCTGTCCTCTTCTGCACACCAGTCTTCCAGGTCCATCGCCGGGCGGATCTCCGGAATACGGTTGCGGCCACTCTGTTCACACGCCGCAATGGCAATTTTCTGCCACTGCTGGATCTTTTTGTTCAGACGTTCCGCATCCAGTTTAACGCCACAGCGCTCAGAAAAAAGTGGCGTAATGAGGCTTACACCCAGTTCAATGGATTTCTGAATCGTGAATTCCATTTTCTCACCGCGCGACATTACCTGGCCCAGATGGATGTGCAGCGGCGATTCCCGGTCATCCACGTCGCCACGCAGCACGTTAACGTGCACGCTTTTTTTATCAGACCGCGTGATTTGGGCGTCGAAAACCTGGTTCGAGCCGTCGAACAGCTGTATTGCCTGACCTGCACCCATGCGCAGCACGCGGCCCACGTGGTTGGCGGCGTCATCAGACAGGGCGATTTCACGGCCTGCGGTAATCAGTTCAGGATGGTAAATGCGGGGAATGCGCATAGTCAGAAATTCCATGTGTCATGCGATATAAGCGAATTGCCGTAGTGTAGGTTAGCTCTTTTGCGCCTGGCAAGCCCGCTGGACGTAAGGGTTGTGATTCCCCTGGACTTTGGCGATGCGCTCGTCGCGCTGGCATTCCCACTCGGTTACCGGGTACTGCTTGTCCCAGGCGTTGAACAGCTGCGTCTGCTGGCGGGAGAGGTTGAGGTCGTAACGGTCACGCATATAGAAGTAGGTGCGGGCGATACTGCCGCGCGCGCGGGCAGGGGGCTCGGCGACTTTCTCTTTGAAATCCACCTTCATGCCGCACTGACCGTACTGGCCTTCGCCACCGTTCCACTGGCTGTACATAAAGTTGCCGCGGTCACCGTTCACTTCGCCAACCGCAGGCTGCAGGTTGTGCATATCGCTTTCCATCTGGCGATAAACCGGATCTTTGGAACAGTTTTTACGCCCGCCATCCTGCCAGCACTGGCGCTGGTGGCCAAACTGCCACGCCGGGACGACATGTTCCCATTCAATGCGGCTGGCGCGGTTTTCATTTTTACGCACCTTATAGCCGCAGGATTCGAGGTCAACGACGCCTTTTTTACCCTGCCAGTTAATTTTACAGCCGCAGTAGAAATCACCCGGCACATCAGCGTTCACCTTCACGCCAGCGGCTTTGGCCTGAGAGAAACTGTTGATACCGTCGGCCAGAGCATGGCCGGAGAGCGCCGTCGCCAGAAGGGCAACCGCGAGAGAAACATTACGGGACATCTTACACTCCGTGTCAAAACGAGCCCGCAACGTAACGAATGTTGTTCCCGTATGCAATCAGTCAGATCAGGAAAGTTCCTGAAAGTTCAGATAATTATTCGGCGACCAGCGGTTCGCCGCATTTTACGCAGCGGTAGGTTGCCTCGCCGCGCACCACGCGGTTATGACGGCGGACGGTGAGCTGGTGCTGCTGGCATCGGCAGCGGTAGGAAAATGTATTGCGACGTACTGATTCCAGTTCGAACTGATGCGTGCGGCGAGCCGGAACGCCGAGCACGGCTTCCATCATCCACTTCCACTCTTTCCCGTGGGGCGCGACGCGGCCAAAGTGCTTCCACACCAGCAGATGCGCCAGCTCGTGCGGCACCACTTCCTCAATAAACGCCTGCTGGTTTTCCATCATCAGCACCGGGTTCAGGCGGATCTCATACGATTCCAGCCAGGCGGTGCCTGCTGCGGTTCCACGCTGCTGATAAACCAGCTTCGGTTCAGGATAGTTGCGGCCGAGCTTAAGGTTGGCCTGGGCGAGTTTTTCCCGCAGGCTGCGCATAACGGCTTGCTGAATGGCGATGGGGAGACGGGGAGCTTTCATAGGGGCAGAGCATAAAGCGCGAAGCAGGGAGGTGCAAGGGGCACCTCCCGCCAGAGAATTAGTCGTGTGCGCCGATTTCGCGCAGAGGACGACCTTTCATCAGGTTACGTTCAATGTGTTCCAGTGAAACGTGTTTGGTTTCTGGAACCAGCCAGATAGTCAGAACAATAAAGAACAGGTTCAGACCGGCGTAGACCCAGAAGGTGTTGGCATTGCCCAGGGTATTGAGCATGGTCAGGAACGTTGCGCCGACGATCATGTTGGCAATCCAGTTTGTCGCGGTGGAGCAGGTGATACCAAAATCACGCCCTTTCAGCGGCTGGATCTCAGAGCACAGCACCCAAATCAGCGGACCGGCGCTCATTGCAAACCCGACGATAAACATCAGCAGCATTGCCACCGCGAAGTACTGGGCGGTTGGAGAGTGAATGCCCACATGCATCATGGTGCCCAGCACGCCCATGCCGACGGCCATCACCAGGAAGCCCAGCGTCAGGGTAGGCTTACGCCCCCAGCGGTCCACCAGTCCGATGGCGATAAAGGTCGCCAGCACGTTGGTCAGGCCGACAATAACGGTGCCCCACATCTGCTCGGTCGTGTTGGTATAACCCGCCAGCTCAAAGATTTTTGGCGCGTAGTACATGATGACGTTCATCCCGGTGAACTGCTGCATCACCTGCAGAAGCACGCCGAGGAATACCGCGCGGCGGAAGTTGCTGTTCTCTTTAAACAGCGCCCAGCCGGACTGTTTCACCTTCAGGCTTTCGCGGATCTCTTCCAGCTCGTTTTTCGCCTCTGCGCTGGTATCGCGCAGGCGGAGCAGCACGCGTTCAGCATCAACGAAGCGGCGTTTTGCGGCAAACCAGCGCGGGCTGTCCGGCAGGAAGAAGACGCCAATCAGCAGCAGGATGGCAGGAATGATGATTACGCCGAGCATCCAGCGCCATGCGCCGCTGTAGCTAAACGCGGTATCGGAAAGGTAAGCACCCAGAATACCGATGGTGATCATCAGCTGGTACATGGAAATCATGCTGCCGCGGATTTTCTCCGGCGCGATTTCGGAAAGATACAGCGGTGCGGTATAGGAAGCGACGCCGACAGCCAGGCCCAGCAAGACGCGGGAAAGAATGAGCACTTCAACGTTAGGGGCAGCAGCAGAGAAGAGTGAACCGGCAACGAACAGGATCGCGCCGATCATCAGGCTCTTTTTGCGTCCGAGCTTGAAGGAGAGCCAGCCGCTGCCAACGGCACCGACTGCCGCACCAAACATCATGGAGCTGACCACCCATTCCTGGGTATGCGCGGTAATCTGGAACTCGTCTGCGATGAAGGGAAGTGCGCCGGCAATCACGCCGATATCCAGGCCAAAAAGTAATCCTGCCAGGGCGGCGAGGAAGCAGACGAAGAATGTCATCGCCTTGTTGGACGTACGCCCTTGTTTATTATTGTCAGGCATTATGCCCTCCATTTGATTTATCAGTTTTGTCGATGTTAAGGGTAGGTGAGTGACCCGTAAAAATATGTGAGACAAATCACATTGGTGTAATCGGTTACACTAACGTGCAACCGTAAAAATAATTAAAGCTTTGAAAATATAGAGGTAAATGAGGTGATGCGCATCGCGTTTGTTTGAATTTCAGACTTAACTGAAATGAAATGTAACAGCAGAAGAAAGGCGATCATGCAAAGAGATTATTCTGAAAGCGGGATATATTCGGCAGGGTGTAAGCGGTTTCAAAGGGTGTGGCTTTGAGCCGCCACCGACATAAAAAAGGCCAGCACAAAGGCTGGCCTGTTAAACACTGTCAGTCGATTACTTCAGACCGGCAGCCTCACGCAGCAGGGCGGCTTTGTCGGTTTTTTCCCATGGGAAATGTTCGCGACCAAAGTGACCGTATGCCGCGGTTTCTTTGTAGATTGGGTGCAGCAGATCCAGCATCTGAATCAGGCCGTATGGACGCAGGTCGAAGAACTCGCGCACCAGCAGGGTCAGCTGTTCTGAAGGCACTTTCTCTGTACCGAAAGTTTCCACCATGATGGAGGTCGGTTCAGCCACGCCGATTGCGTAGGAAACCTGAATCTCACAGCGGTCAGCCAGGCCAGCAGCAACGATGTTTTTCGCAACATAACGTGCAGCGTACGCGGCAGAACGGTCAACTTTAGACGGGTCTTTACCGGAGAATGCACCGCCGCCGTGACGCGCCATGCCGCCGTAGGTATCCACGATGATTTTACGACCGGTCAGGCCGCAGTCGCCCATTGGGCCGCCGATAACAAAGCGTCCGGTTGGGTTGATGAAGAATTTGGTTGCAGAGCTCAGCCATTCGGTTGGCAGAACTGGCTTGATGATCTCTTCCATCACGGCTTCCTGCAGCGATTTCTGATCGATATCTTCAGAATGCTGAGTGGAGAGAACTACCGCATCAATGCCAACGATTTTACCGTCGTCATACTGGAAGGTAACCTGGCTTTTCGCATCCGGACGCAGCCATGGCAGGGTGCCGTTTTTACGCACTTCAGCCTGACGCTGCACCAGACGGTGTGCGTAGGTAACCGGTGCTGGCATCAGCACGTCGGTTTCGTTAGTTGCGTAGCCGAACATCAGGCCCTGGTCGCCCGCGCCCTGCTCCAGTGGATCGGCGCGATCAACGCCCTGGTTGATGTCCGGGGACTGTTTGCCGATGGCGCTCAGTACCGCGCAAGAGTTGGCATCAAAGCCCATATCAGAATGTACATAGCCGATCTCACGCACCGTGTTACGGGTGATCTCTTCGATATCAACCCATGCGCTGGTGGTGATCTCACCGCCGACCAGAACCATGCCGGTTTTGACATAGGTTTCACACGCTACGCGCGCTTTAGGATCCTGGGCAAGGATCGCATCCAGCACCGCATCGGAGATTTGGTCAGCAATTTTATCAGGATGTCCTTCTGATACGGACTCGGACGTAAACAGGTGTTTTGCCATGTTTTATTTCACCTAAGAGGAATTTGGTTAGCTCGAACTGCTGTGTGGAATAGCCAAAGGAGAGTATTCTACCAAGGCCTGCAGGTTTTTGACACTGGCAGTCTGAGTGTTAATCAGTATAGATGGATTAACATCTGGACGTCCATTTTAGGTCACTTCTTCACCCGATTTCCAGTTTTTTTTGACTTACCTCTCACTGTGTTGAAAACAAAGCTGGAAATATTTCCTGACGGCACTGGCAACCCACGCATTTTTGTTTTGCATTTTCCCCACCTTCTCGGTATAAAACGCGGCACGCGGCTCATACAAAAAAGCGCTCGATGACCTCATCGTGTCGCCACTTCCAGCCGGGTTAAGCAGTGAACATTTAGCTTTGGCTTGTGGTCCGTTTCAGCAGAGGCGGCCGTGGAGGTGATACGAGATAATGAACCATCGTTTTCCGCTAATTCAGCGCAGCCGTTCTGGCGCGCAGTTGATTCCCGCAACCCGCATTTCTAGTCTGCAAACCTGCCGATGTTATACCCATCTCGGCGCTTCTCAGGATCCCAGGGCCGGTTACGCTCTGTGACAACTGAACAAGGGCGCTCTTGTTAATACAAGAGTTTTCTCGTGGTTTCGCCGAACCTTGTCATACAGAGTTCGGATACGTGTTTTACAATGATATGAATAAGAAACCGGTCGCACGGTCTGGATTTCAGCATACTCTGCTGGGAAACGGAGCCGTTTATGGGTTGTTATCGCCGTATAACGCTGCGATAGTAGTCAACTGTTTTACACTTAATACAAAGAGTTGAGGTTCGCTATGTCTGACGACATGTCTTCTTTTTCGCCTTCGTCAGCGGGCGAACAGGGTGTACTACGTTCTATGCAGGAGGTTGCGATGAGCTCCGAGGAAGCCAGCAAGATGCTGCGCACTTACAATATTGCCTGGTGGGGCAATAACTACTACGACGTTAACGAACTGGGCCACATCAGCGTCTGCCCGGATCCGGACGTCCCTGAAGCGCGCGTCGATCTCGCCAAACTGGTGAAAGCCCGAGAAGCACAGGGCCAGCGTTTGCCTGCACTGTTCTGCTTCCCGCAGATCCTGCAACATCGCCTGCGTTCTATTAACGCCGCGTTCAAACGCGCGCGTGAATCCTACGGCTATAAAGGCGACTATTTCCTGGTTTACCCGATCAAGGTGAACCAGCACCGCCGCGTGATTGAATCCCTGATCCACTCCGGCGAGCCGCTGGGCCTGGAAGCAGGCTCCAAAGCGGAACTGATGGCCGTTCTGGCGCACGCGGGCATGACCCGTTCGGTGATCGTCTGTAACGGCTATAAAGACCGCGAATACATTCGTCTGGCGCTGATTGGCGAGAAGATGGGCCACAAGGTTTATCTGGTTATCGAGAAGATGACCGAAATCGCCATCGTGCTGGAAGAGGCTGAGCGTCTGAACGTCATTCCACGCCTCGGCGTGCGTGCGCGTTTGGCGTCGCAGGGTTCCGGTAAATGGCAGTCCTCCGGCGGTGAAAAATCCAAGTTCGGCCTCGCGGCGAACCAGGTGCTGCAGCTGGTGGAAATTCTGCGCGAGCGCGGTCGTCTGGACAGCATTCAGCTGCTGCACTTCCACCTCGGCTCGCAGATGGCCAACATTCGCGACATCGCCACCGGCGTGCGTGAATCGGCGCGCTTCTACGTTGAGCTGCACAAGCTCGGCGTGAACATTCAGTGCTTCGACGTGGGCGGTGGCCTGGGCGTGGATTATGAAGGTACCCGCTCGCAGTCCGACTGCTCCGTGAACTACGGCCTGAACGAATATGCCAACAATATTATCTGGGCGATTGGCGATGCCTGTGAAGAGAACGGCCTGCCGCACCCGACGGTGATCACCGAATCTGGCCGCGCGGTTACCGCGCACCATACGGTGCTGGTCTCTAACATCATCGGCGTTGAGCGTAGCGAAATCACTGAAGCGACGCCTCCGGCAGACGATGCTCCGCGTTCCCTGCAAAGCATGTGGGAAACCTGGCAGGAGATGCACGAGCCGGGCACGCGCCGTTCCCTGCGCGAATGGCTGCACGACAGCCAGATGGACCTGCACGATATTCACGTGGGCTATTCCTCCGGCACCTTTAGCCTCCAGGAGCGCGCGTGGGCGGAGCAGCTCTATCTGAACATGTGCCATGAAGTGCAGAAGCAACTCGACCCGAGCAACCGCGCGCACCGTCCGATTATCGACGAGCTGCAGGAACGTATGGCGGACAAAATGTACGTCAACTTCTCGCTGTTCCAGTCGATGCCGGATGCCTGGGGTATCGACCAGCTGTTCCCGGTTCTGCCGCTGGAAGGGCTAAACCACGCCCCGGAACGTCGTGCGGTGCTGCTGGACATCACCTGTGATTCCGACGGCGCTATCGACCATTACGTTGACGGCGACGGTATCGCAACGACGATGCCAATGCCGGAGTACGACCCGGAGAACCCGCCGATGCTGGGCTTCTTTATGGTCGGCGCGTATCAGGAGATCCTCGGCAACATGCACAACCTGTTCGGTGATACCGAAGCGGTTGACGTGTTCGTCTTCCCTGACGGCAACGTGGAAGTCGAGCTGTCTGACGAAGGGGACACCGTAGCGGACATGCTCGAATACGTTCAGCTGGATCCGAAAAAACTGCTCACCCAGTTCCGTGACCAAGTGAAAAACACCGGTCTGGACGACGCGTTACAGCAGCAGTTCCTGGAAGAGTTTGAAGCGGGTCTGTACGGGTACACCTACCTGGAAGACGAGTAGGAAAACCTCCCTCTCCCTGTGGGAGAGGGGTGGGGTGAGGGCAACAGGCTGCTGCGCCGCTGATGCCCGGTGGCGCTGTGCTTACCGGGCCTACGAATGTAGGCCGGATAAGGCGGAGCCGTCATCCGGCAGAATGCTATACTCACTTGAACCCGTCTGCATTACCGGCGATAATTCGCCCCAATTAGCGATTTACGAATCAATCCCTTCCTCGTCGGGTTTAACGACGCGGAGGGGATTTTTTTTCATCTGTTTTTAATGTATCGACTTTAAAAGAGGTCAGGACATGAGCACTTTAGGTCATCAGTACGATAACTCTCTGGTATCTAACGCGTTTGGTTTTTTACGCCTTCCAATGAACTTCCAGCCGTACGACAGTGACGCTGACTGGGTGATCACCGGCGTACCGTTCGACATGGCAACGTCCGGTCGCGCGGGCGGTCGTCACGGCCCGGCAGCGATCCGTCAGGTTTCTACCAACCTGGCCTGGGAGCACAACCGCTTCCCGTGGAACTTCGATATGCGCGAGCGCCTGAACGTGGTGGACTGCGGTGACCTGGTGTACGCCTTCGGTGACGCGCGTGAGATGAGCGAAAAGCTGCAGGCGCACGCCGAGAAGCTGCTGGCTGCCGGTAAGCGCATGCTCTCCTTCGGCGGCGACCACTTTGTGACCCTGCCGCTGCTGCGCGCCCACGCGAAGCACTTCGGTAAAATGGCGCTGGTGCACTTCGACGCGCATACCGACACCTACGCGAACGGCTGCGAGTTCGACCATGGCACCATGTTCTTCACCGCGCCGAACGAAGGCCTGATCGACCCGAACCACTCCGTGCAGATCGGTATCCGCACCGAGTTCGACAAAGACAACGGCTTCACCGTGCTGGATGCGGGCCAGGTCAACGATCGCGGCGTGGACGATATTCTGGCGCAGGTTAAGCAGATCGTCGGCGATATGCCTGTGTACCTGACTTTCGATATCGACTGTCTGGATCCGGCATTTGCGCCGGGCACCGGTACGCCTGTTATCGGCGGCCTGACCTCTGACCGCGCGATCAAGCTGGTGCGCGGCCTGAAGGATCTGAACATCGTCGGGATGGATGTGGTGGAAGTGGCACCGGCCTATGACCAGTCCGAGATCACCGCGCTGGCCGCGGCGACCCTGGCGCTGGAAATGCTCTACATCCAGGCGGCGAAAAAAGGCGAATAAGCCTTACGCGCTCACTGCTGCTGCGCGACGCATGCGCAGCAGCAGCATTCCTCCGGCGAGCAGGGTAATCACCTGCGAGACGACCAGCACCGAAAAGCCAGAGCTGACCGACCCCACCGATTTCATCACCATCCCCATCAGCAGCGGAATAAACGCCGCGCAGATATTGCCTATCCCATTAATAATGCCGTACGCGCTGCCCACGGCGTCCCGCGCGGCGTGATGCTGGATTACCGCAGGAATAGCCGCTCCCTGAAGTCCCCAGAACACGTTGGCAGACAGCATAAACAGCGCCAGCCATGCGGGTTGATGGCTGAGCATCAGCGCGACCACGGAGAGTGCCGTCAACGTACCGCCCACCACAAACAGTACCGGCGCCTGTTCCGGCCGCATTTTGTCGAGCAGCACGCCGCCCAGAAACTTTGACCCCAGGCTCAGCAGGAAGGGGACCGCCGCAAGCATGCCCGTCGCGTGCAGCGAGAAGTGGTGCTCGTCACGCAGCCATGCGGGCAGCCACGCGCTGCTGCCCCACAGATAGCTCAGCGTGGCGATTTCAACCAGCAGGATCCAGCCCAGTAGCGGCGTCTGCCAGGCCAGCGTGAAGGTGCGAACAAACCCCGGTTTTTTCATCTTCACCGGGCTGTGCGGCGCGGGCAGAAAACGCCAGATGAGCCCGCCGCCCAACACCAGATTCATCACCGCCAGCGCGTAAAACGACCCGGCCCAGCCCAGATGCGCCATCAGCCAGGTGACCAGCGGAAAGCCCACGGCCAGCCCGAGCGAGACGCCCAGCGCGGTGACGGCGTTGGGTTTGCCGATCTCTTCCGCGCTAAAGTTATCGCTGATAAAGCGCGTCTTCAGCGAAAAGAGCGGCCCTTCGGCAACACCCAAAATCACGCGGGCGATAAGCATGCCCATTAGCGAACCCAGCAGCGGAGAAATTGCGCAGACCGCGGCCCAAATCGCAATGCTGCTTAATAATCCCTGACGGTAATGGAGTTTGCTTTCGATAACCGGCGTTAATAATAAAGCCGAAAAACCATAACCCAGCAGGAAGCAGGTCATGAGCATGCCTTGTAACATTCTGTTTTCATTTAGCTGAAAATGTTCGGCAAATTCCGGGTTTAAAATCATTACTGAGATATTAACCCGGTCGACGTAGGAAATAATAATCAGTAATAACAGTGCAATTGTACCTTGCCATCTTGCCGTCATCATGCCCGCCTTACGTTTTCATCTATTTATATTTTTATCAAAGTGATTGTCACGGATCTAAAATGGTTCACTGGTGAAACTAGTTGTTTATTAAGAGTAAATAAATTTTTTGTTTCACAGGTGAAACGCCGAAGATGTGACGTTACTTTATTTTTAAGGAACAAAAAGAAAAGAAGTCAATATCTTTTATTGAAATGTCGAGGGCATTAATAAATCGTATTTATCACGCCGTAATAATGAAAATTTCATATCGCTGCATTTTTTCGTGATCCTTTGCACACTTAGTTAATTAATTACTATCGAATTAACAAATTCGTCACATTGACGCTTGACGAAACATTCATCGCTTTTATATTGACCGTATTAAATAAGAAACAGAGTTTCATATATGAAACAAAAGCCTGGAGGATCGTGATGAGCTGGATAGGCGTATGTGACGCAGAACAAGTACAGGAAGATTTCCCTTTTAGCGGTAGCGTCGAGGGGAAAGAGATCGGCGTTTACCTGATTGACGGTGAATATTACGCGCTGGAAGACGTATGCCCGCACGCCTATGCCCTGCTGAGCCAGGGCTTCGTGGAAGACGGCAAAGTGGAATGCCCGCTGCACGAGGCGGTGTTCGACGTCAAAACTGGCCAGTGCCTGCACGGCCCCGGTGGTCGCAACCTCAACCGCTACCCGGTTCGGGTCTTTGAAAACCAAATCCAGATTACCTTCGTCGAGGAGACCGTGGCATGAGCGACACCCTGAACTATAACCCGGCGCTGCCGGAAAGCCGCCAGTTTACCCCGCCTGCAGAGGGCGGCAATGGTGCCATTCATAAGCCGGGTGATTACACCAACCTGATCTGGCAAACCCGCAGCCGCGAGCCGGAAAGCTGGGAGGTGAACCTGATTGCCACGCTGGAAGATCTCTTCGAACAGGGCGTTGAAACTCTACCGGAACTGGTGAACGGGCTGAACGCGGTGCGCATGCATGACCAGCAGGGTGAGCCGTGGCGCGAGGCCAGCTTCCAGGCATTCTTACAGGTTAACGGCTACTGAGGACAACGCGATGACGACGACCGTACAAAACTATCTCGATAAAGGCCTGCGCGGCCTCTGGTATCCGGTACTGGCAAGCTGGGAAGTGCAGTCTGCTCCTGTGGGCATCACCCGCCTGGGCGAGCAGATTGTGGTCTGGCGTAATAAAGACGGCCAGGTGCAGGCACTGGAAGACCGCTGCCCGCACCGCGGCGCGCGCCTGTCGATGGGCTGGAACCTCGGCGACCGCATTGCCTGCTGGTATCACGGCGTGGAAGTGGCGGGCAACGGCGAAGTGAAGGATGTGCCCGCCGTGGACAAATGCCCGCTGGTCGGCCAGCAGTGCGTGCGCAGCTATAACGTGCAGGAGGCGCACGGCGCCATCTTCCTGTGGTTTGGCGTCACCGCTGACCAGCAGCCGGACGCGCTGACCTTCCCGGATGAACTTGCCGATACGGAGAACTTCAGCAACTTCCTCTGCACCGCCGCGTGGAAGTGCAACTACCAGTACGCGCTGGAAAACGTGATGGACCCGATGCACGGCACCTATCTGCATTCGTCCTCGCACTCAATGGCGGAAGGGGATCGCAAGGCCGACATGGTGCTCCAGCCGACCAAAACCGGCTTTATTTTCGAGAAAAAAGGGCAGAGCGGCGTCAACTTCGACTGGGTTGAGCTGGGCAACAGCGGCACCTGCTGGATGCGCCTCTCTATTCCTTACAAGAAGCGCTTCGGACCGGGCGGCCACTTCTTTATCGTCGGCATGGTGGTGCCGGAAGATAACGACAACTGCCGCGTCTTCTTCTGGCGCATCCGCCGCGTGCAGGGCTGGCAGCGCGACATGTGGCGCTTCATGTACCGCAACCGTCTGGAAAAACTGCACTGGGAAGTACTGGAGCAGGACCGCGTGGTGCTGGAAAGCCTGGCCCCGAACGCCCGCGACCATGAATACCTCTATCAGCACGACGTCGGCCTCTCCCGCCTGCGCCGCATGATGCAAAAGGCCGCGAAAGAGCAGCTGGCCGCACGTGAAGAACAGCAGGGAGCCGCCTGATGAACCGGCTGCTGAGCGGCAAGCGCATCGTGGTGACCGGCGCCGCGCGCGGGCTGGGCTATCACTTTGCCAAAGCCTGCGCGGAGCAGGGCGCCGCGGTGGTGATGTGCGACATCCTCGAAGGCGAGCTGGCTGAACGTGCGCACGGGCTGGGCGAGCAGGGCTATGCGATCGAATCGCACGTTATCGATCTGGCCGATCCGCATTCCATCGAGCAGGTCTTTAGCGCCATTGGCGAGCAGGGGCAGATTGACGGCCTGGTGAACAACGCGGCCATGGCGACGGGCGTGGGCGGCAAAAACATGCTCGATTACGATCCAGACCTGTGGGACCGCGTGATGAGCGTGAACGTCAAAGGCACCTGGCTGGTGACGCGCGCCGCCGTGCCGCTGCTTCGCGAAGGGGCGGGCGTTGTGAACGTAGCGTCCGACACCGCGCTGTGGGGCGCGCCGCGCCTGATGGCCTACGTCGCCAGCAAGGGCGCGGTGATTGCCATGACGCGTTCAATGGCGCGCGAGTTGGGTGAAAAACGCATTCGAATCAATGCCATCGCCCCGGGATTAACCCGCGTCGAGGCAACCGAATATGTGCCGGCCGAGCGGCATCAGCTTTACGAAAACGGTCGCGCATTAACGGGGGCGCAGCAGCCGGAGGATGTCACCGGCAGCGTGGTCTGGTTGTTAAGCGATCTGTCGCGGTTCATCACCGGACAGCTGATCCCGGTCAACGGCGGTTTTGTCTTTAATTGAGGTAGGGCGATGATGGCAAACGATCGGGAAGTGAAGTATCTGGTGCCGGGGCTGGAGCGCGGTTTACAGCTGCTGTTGGCCTTTGGCGAGCAGCATCGCGAACTGACCTTTGCCGAGCTGCACCGGCTGGTGGATATGCCGAAGGCCACCGCCTACCGCGTGGTACAGACGCTGGAGTTCATGGGCTTTCTGGAGCGCAACGCGCGCACCAATACCTTCTCGCTGGGCATGAACGTGCTGCGCCTGGGCTTTGAGTACATCGCCTCGCTGGACGTGGCGCAGGTTGGCCAGCCGGTCATCGAGCAGTTGCGCGACGTGAGCCAGTGCAGCAGCCATCTGGCGATCCGCGACGGGCGCGACATTATCTACATCGCCCGCGTCAGCGCCGCCGGGTCGCGCATCAATCAGGTCAGCATTGGCACCCGCCTGCCGGTGCACTGCACCTCGCTCGGCCGCATGCTGCTGACCGATATTTCCCGCGCCGAGTTTGAACAACTGTTCCCGCACGAGCGCCTGCCGGGCAACACGCCGGGGCAGCTTCACGACCGCGAAGCCCTGTGGCAGATGGTGCAGCAGGACAAAGCCCGCGGGTACGTGATCGGCGAATCCTTCTTCCGCCACGGCATCTCCTCCATCGTCTACCCGGTGTATGACCGAAGCGGCCGCGTGGCGGCGGTGGTCAGCATTCTGGTGCCGTCGGAGGAGATCCCGCAGACCGACCGCGAGCGCCTGCAAAACGAGGTTCGCCTCGCGGCGGATAAAATTTCTGGCTTCTTAGGGTATCTGTCACAGGCCAGTTAAATCATTGAGTTAACGTCAGGCGCTTGACCGCGTCGGGCATGTTTTACGCCCAATTTGGGCCAGATGAGGCAACGAACGATGAGTGTAACCGGAATTGAAAAGCTGGAATTTGGCGTGGAAGACCTGACGCACTGCGCCAAATTTATGCGTGATTTTGGCCTGACGGGCGATGCCAGCGGCCAGCGATTTACCACCCTGAGCGGCGCGCGCGTGGAGCTTAACCCGATTGACAGCCCCGACCTGCCGCCGGCGTTTGAAGCGGGCAACACCCTGCGCCGCATGACCTGGGCGGTTGCTACCCGGCAGGATCTAGAGGCGCTGCGCCCAAAGCTTGCGCAGCAGCCCGGCTTTCGCGAAGTGGGTGACGCGCTGGAGTGCCTCGACCCGAACGGCATGACGCTGCGCGTGCAGGTCAGCCAGCAGACCGACGTGGAGCTGAACGTTGAGCCGATCAACCAGTGGGGCGACGTTCGCCGTATCGACACGCCCAGCCCGGTTTACGATCGCGCCCAGCCCATCAACGTGGGGCACGTGGTGTTCTTCGTGGAGGAGTTGGCGGCGGTGGAAAAATTCTACCGTGAGGTGCTCGGCTTCCAGGTCTCTGACCGCTACATCAACCGCGCCGTGTTCCTGCGCTGCGGCGCGCGCGGCGGTCATCACAACCTGTTCCTGCTGCAGCTGCCGAACCGCAGGCGCGGGCTGAACCACGTGGCCTTCACCGTGCGCGACATCCACGAGGTGATCGGCGGCGGTATCGCGATGAATAAAAATGACTGGAGCACCTTTATCGGGCCGGGCCGCCATCCGGTTTCGTCGGCGTACTTCTGGTACGTCAACAGCCCGACCGGCGGCGCGTTTGAGTATTACACCAACGACGATTATCTGACCGAAAACTGGCAGCCGCGCGAGCTGGAGCACTCGCTGGTCTCCTTTACCGAATGGGCGGTGGAAGGTGGGATCGACCACGACACGCGCCGCCAGCAGAAAAAACCGGAGGCAGTATGACGTCGCGGATTGTCATTATCGGCGGCGGCCAGGCGGGTGGCTGGGCGGCGAAAACCCTGCGCGACGAGGGCTTCGACGGCGAGATTTGCGTGGTGGCGGAAGAAGAGTGGGATTTCTACGAGCGTCCGCCGCTGTCGAAAGCCTCTCTGCTGGAGCCGGACGCGGCACTTCCGCGCCTGTTTTCCGACGAAGCGCAGCGGGCGCTGAACCTGACCTGGCACCGGCCGCTGCGTGCAGAGCAGATCGACCGCGAGGCGAAAACGGTGCGTTTAAGCAACGGCGATCTTCTTAGTTACAACATCCTTTTAATTGCTACTGGAGGGCGGGCGCGCGTGCCGGGTGAGGCGTGGGCGGCGCATCCGCAGGTCTATACCCTGCGCCACTGGCAGGACGCGCAGCGCCTGAAAGGTCGGCTGGCGGAAAGCCAAACCCTGGCGATTGTCGGCGGCGGCTGGATCGGCCTGGAAATTGCCGCGTCCGCACGCAAAAGCGGCGTGGCGGTCACCCTGTTCGAGCAGCAGCCCGCGCTCTGCATGCGCTCGGTGAGCGGCGAGGTATCGCAGCGCTTAGAGGCCCTTCACCGCGAGCAGGGCGTGGATATCCGAACCGGCTGCGGCGCGCTGGAGCTGGAGGACGATAACGGCCTGCCGGTTATCCACTGCGACGGCCAGCGTGAAACCTTTGATGCGGTGGTGGTGGGGATCGGCGTCGATCTCAATCTGGAGCTGGCCCGCGACGCGGGGCTGAAGACTGAACGCGGGATCGTCGTGGATGTCCAGGGGCGAACGTCGGATCCGTTCATCTTTGCCGCCGGTGATGTGGCGCAACATCATCACTACGGCCTGTGCATTCAGTCCTGGGCCTTCGCCCAGAACCAGGCGGTGGCGACGGCGAAAGCGATGCTCAACCCCGATGCGCCGGGCTACGACGACGCGCCGTGGCTGTGGTCGGATCAATACCAGCACAACATTCAGATCCTCGGCATTCCGCAGCTGGGCAGCAGAACGGTCGTGCGTGAAGAGGCGCTGTACTTCTCGCTGGACGAGAGCGGGCGGCTGACGCAGCTGGTGGCGTTCAACGACGCGCGCACCGTCAAGCTCGCGAAGCGCTGGATGGCAGCGGGGCGGGATTTATCAGATGTACCGCTCGGCGACCCGACCTTTTCACTGATGTCACTGCGATAGCTAACCCGCACCCGTAGGGGGAGACATGACCACATTAGAGACCAACACCGCGCCCGTTGAGGCGAGCGGTGAGGGAACCCGTACGCCTGAAAAAGCGGTGCGCTGGGCCATCCCGCTGTCGCTGCTGGCCTGCGTGCTGCTGGCGTTCTTCGACAAAATCAGCATCGCGGCGCTCTTTTCTGATACCCATTTCCAGCAGGCGATGGGCATTGATTTCGACACCACGCGCCTCGGCATTTTGATGAGCGCCTTTCTGCTCAGCTACGGCTTTTCGTCGGTGTTTTTAAGCGGGCTGGGCGACAAAATTGCGCCGCTGCGCCTGCTCACCGGGATGATGGCGGTGTGGTGCGTGCTGATGGTGGCGATGGGCTTCACCCATAACTACACGCTGATGATCGTCCTGCGCATTTTGCTGGGCGTGGCGGAAGGGCCGCTGTTCCCGCTGGCCTTCGCCATCGTGCGCCACAACTTCCCGCAGCATCTGCAGGCGCGCGCCACCATGCTCTGGCTGCTGGGCACGCCGGTGGGCGCGGCGATTGGCTTCCCGCTTTCCCTCTGGCTGCTGAACACCTTCGGCTGGCAGAGCACCTTTTTCGTGATGGCGATGCTCACCGTGCCGGTGCTGATCTTTGTGCGCATCGGCCTGCGCGGGATCCGTCTGGATACGAAGCCCGGTACTTCGCAGGCGTCTCAGGACGAGCGCCGCGCCGCGCGCCGCGAGCTGTTTGTCAGCCCGCACTTCTGGATCATCTGCATCTTTAACATCGCTTTCCTGACCTACCTGTGGGGCATCAACGGCTGGCTGCCGGGCTACCTGATTAAGGGCAAAGGCATTCACCTGGAGCACGCGGGCTGGCTGTCGTCGATGCCGTTCATCGCCATGCTGGCGGGCGAGGTCATTGGGGCGTGGCTGTCGGACCGGGTCGATAAGCGCGCGGCGGCCTGCTTTATCTCGATGGCGGGGGCGGCGGCAGGACTGGCGGCGGTGATGCACCTCGACACCCCGCTGGCCATCATCGCGGCGATGAGCTTCAGCACCTTTATGTGGGGCACCGGCGCACCCAATATTTTCGCCCTGCTGGCGAAGGCCACCCATCCGCGGGTGAGCGCCACGGCGGGCGGCATTTTCAACGGGCTGGGAAACTTTGCGGGCGCGCTGTCGCCGGCGGTGATGGGCGCGCTTATCGCCTTCACCCACAGCATGGATTCCGGGCTGATTTTTCTGGCGGTGATGGCGGCGGTGGGCTGCGTCCTGTTACTGCCGCTGCTGAGACGTTACTGAGGAGAGTGTCATGACTGATTCAACCGTAACCAACAAAACGGGCATCAAACCTGGCCATCTGACGATGGAAGAGTGGGTCGAGTCGCGCATCGCGCGCTTCGAAGGGCGTAAATACGACTGGAACGCGCTGAAGTTCCAGGCCGATTTTGACCCGAAATACCGCCGGGCGCAGATGCGCTACATCGGCACCGGCGCAACGGGCGTCGCGAACGACACCAACACCGTGCAGGCGGACCATTTTACCTTCTCCACCATGGTGCTGCCGTCGAAGTGCGAAGGGCCGCTGCACCTGCACGACGACGTGGAAGAGGTGTTCTTCATGCTTAAAGGGCAAATCACGCTGATGATCCAGGACGGCGACAACTACACCGAAACCGTGCTGCGCGAGCGTGACCTGATCTCCGTTCCGCCGGGCATCTATCGCGGGCTGTTTAACCACGGCGAAGAAGAGGCGCTGATGTGCGTCATGCTGGGGACCAACAAGCCGGAAATCCCGACCTACCCCGCCGATCATCCGCTTTCCAAAGTGAAGCGGAACTAAGGGGGCATGATGACGGGTTTTCGTGAACAGGGAAGCGGCATCCCGCTGATGCTGCTGCACGGTATCAGCTCCGGCGCGACCTCCTGGCACAAGCAGATGTCGCTGGACGGCTTTCGCGTGCTGGCGTGGGACATGCCCGGCTATGGCGAAAGCCCGATGCTGGCGGTTGAGCGGGCAAACGCGGGGGATTACGCCGACGCGCTGGCGGCGATGCTTGACCGCGCGGGCGTCTGGCAGGCGGTGCTGGTCGGCCATTCGCTCGGCGCACTGGTCGCCAGCGCCTTTGCGGCGAAGTTCCCGGATCGCGTCATCCATCTGGTGCTGGCGGACGCCGCGCAGGGCTACGGCAATGCCGCACCGGCGCAGCGCGAGCAGGTCTGGCGCAGCCGCGAACAGCAGATGGCATTGGGCGGTGAGATCCTCGCCCAGACCCGCGCCGCGAAATTGCTGCGCCCCGGCTCGCGAGAGGAAGATGTTGCCACCGTGGCGGCGGGCATGCGCACGCTGCGCCCGGAAGGCTACCTCGCGGCCGCGTGGATGCTAGTGCACGACGACATTCACGGCTGGCTTAAGCGCTTCCCGGGCAATTTTGAAGTCTGGTGCGGCGAGCAGGATGCCATCACCCAGCCGGAGCTGGTGCAGGGGCTGGCGCTGCGCTACGGCATGCCGTTTATCGCGATCCCGCAGGCCGGACACGCCAGCTATCTCGACAACGACGCGTTTTTTAACCAACAGCTTTTACGCATTAACGAAGAGGTGCGCGATGAATGCACACATTGACGGCCGCGTGGCGGTCGTTACCGGCGGTTCGTCCGGCATTGGCTTTGAAACGCTGCGCCTGCTGCTGGGCGAGGGGGCAAGGGTAGCCTTCTGCGGCCGCGATCCGGACCGGCTCGCCAGCGCCCACGCGGCGCTGCAAAACGAATACCCCAACGGGGAGATTTTCTCTTATCGCTGCGACGTGCTGAACGCCGACGAGATTCAGGCCTTCGCGGACGCGGTGCAGGCTCGCTTTGGCGGGGCGGACATGCTGATCAACAACGCCGGGCAGGGCTACGTGGCGCACTTCCACGACACCCCGCGTGAGGCGTGGCTGCACGAGGCCGAGCTGAAGCTGTTCGGGGTGATCAACCCGGTGCAGGCGTTTCAACCGCTGCTGGAGCAGTCCGACATCGCCTCTATCACCTGCGTGAACTCCCTGCTGGCGCTGCAGCCGGAGGAGCACATGATCGCCACCTCCGCCGCCCGCGCCGCGCTGCTGAATATGACGCTCACGCTCTCAAAAGAGCTGGTGGGCAAAGGCATCCGTGTCAATTCCATTCTGCTCGGCATGGTGGAGTCCGGGCAGTGGCAGCGTCGCTTTGAGAACCGGGCGGACAAAAGCCAGAGCTGGCTGGAGTGGACGGCGGATATCGCGCGCAAGCGCGGCATTCCGATGGCGCGCCTCGGCAAGCCGCAGGAGCCCGCGCAGGCGCTGCTGTTTCTCGCTTCGCCGCTGGCCTCGTTTACCACCGGCGCCGCGCTGGACGTTTCCGGCGGCTTCTGCCGCCACCTGTAAGGACGCATCATGAAAAAGGTAATGTTAATTGGATTCGGTGCCATGGCGCAGGCGGTGATTGAACGCCTGCCTAAGGGCGTCGCTATCGGCTGGATCGTGGCGCGCGAGTCTCACCACGCGGCGATCCGCGCGCAGCTTGGCGAGGATGTGGTGGCGCTGGCCTCCCCGATGGAGTGCGCGCATACGCCCGATCTGGTGCTGGAGTGCGCCAGCCAGCAGGCGGTGGCGCAGTATGGCGAAGCGATTTTAAGACGCGGCTGGCATCTGGCGGTGATCTCCACCGGTGCGCTGGCGGACAACGCGCTGGAGCAGCGGCTGCTTGCGGCGGGAGGCAAACTGACTCTGCTCTCCGGTGCGGTTGCCGGTATCGACGGGCTGGCGGCGGCGAAAGAGGGTGGGCTTGAGCGCGTGACCTACCGGTCGCGCAAAAGCCCGGCCAGCTGGCGCGGCAGCTACGCTGAGCAGCTTGTCGATCTCAGTTCTGTTTCTGAAGCAAAGGTCTTCTTCGAGGGCAGCGCCCGCGAGGCGGCGCGTTTGTTTCCGGCCAACGCTAACGTGGCGGCAACCGTGGCGCTTGGCGGTATGGGAATGGATGAGACCCGCGTGCAGCTGATGGTCGACCCGTTAACGAAACGCAATACCCACACGCTGCACGTGGAAGGATTGTTCGGCGAGTTCCATCTTGAGCTGAGCGGGCTGCCGCTGGCTTCTAATCCTAAAACCTCCACCCTGGCGGCACTGAGCGCGGTGCGCGCCTGCCGTGAACTGGCCCTGAGCTGAGGAGTGACGATGGACGATCTGAAGATTTTTATCGGCGGCCAGTGGCGACACGGCAGCGGCAGGCCGATGCAGAGTCACTTCCCGGCTGACGGGTCAATTAACGCTACGCTGAACGCGGCAAGTCTCGACGATCTGCAGGAGGCGATTGAGGCCGGAGAGCGCGCCTGGCGCGATCCGGCGTGGCGCGGCTGCCTGCCGCACGTCCGGGCGAAGATCCTGCATAAGGTTGCCGATCTGATTGAGTCCCGCGTGGATGAACTGGCGCAGATGCAGAGCCGCGATAACGGCAAGCCGCTGGCGGAAGCGCGCGGGTTGGTGATGAGCGCGGCGGGAACGGCACGCTACTTTGCCGCCGCCTGCGAGCTGCTGGAGGGTGAGCTTCCAACGCCGCGCCAGTTGGATTTGCTGACGCTGAGCCGCTACGAGCCGCTCGGCGTGGTAGCCGCCATCACGCCGTGGAACTCGCCGATTGCCAGCGAGATGCAGAAGGTCGCGCCGGCCATTGCTGCCGGTAACGCGGTGATCCTCAAGCCCGCCGAAGCGACGCCGCTGATGGCGCTGGAGCTGGCGCGGATTTTCGAACAGGCCGGGCTGCCCGCCGGGCTGCTGAGCGTGCTGCCGGGCAAAGGCTCGGTGATTGGCGATGCGCTGGCGCGCCACCCTCGCGTGCGGAAAATTTCCTTTACCGGCGGCACCACCACGGGCCGTCATCTGGCGCACGTGGCGGCGGAAAAGCTGATCCCGGCCTCGCTGGAGCTGGGTGGAAAATCCCCGACCATCGTGCTGGAAGATGCAGACCTCGAGCAGGCCGCGCGCGGGATCTGCTACGGCATTTTCAGCTCGGCGGGGCAGGCGTGCATTGCCGGATCGCGGCTGTTCATTCACGAGAGCATTTACGCGCCGCTGATGGCGCGGCTGCTGGAGTTAACTCGCGGGCTGCGCGTCGGGCACCCGTTTACCGACGGCGTCCACGTGGGGCCGCTGATCAACGACGGGCATCGTCAGAGCGTGCAGGCGTACGTTGAGCTGGCGAAGCGCGAGGGGGGCCGCGTGCTGTGCGGCGGGGAGATCCCTGCCGATCCCAATCTTTGTAACGGCAGCTTTTTCCAGCCCACGATTATCGAGGGGCTGAGCAACAGCGCCCGCGCGTGTCAGGAGGAGATCTTCGGCCCGGTGCTGGTGGCGATGCCGTTTCGCGATGAAACGGCGCTTATTCGCGAAGCGAACGACTCGGTTTATGGCCTGGCAGCGGGGATCTGGACGCGCGATACCGGGCGTGCCCTGCGGTTAAGCGACCAGCTGGAAGCGGGAACCGTGTGGATCAACACCTACAAGGTTTTTGCCATTTCGACCCCATTCGGGGGCTTTAAAGAGAGCGGTCTGGGCCGCGAAAAGGGTATTCAGGGGCTAAAAGCCTGGATGCAGCAAAAGAGCATTTATCTGGCGACGGGTAACGGCGTCAACCACTGGTGCGACTGAGAAAGGGTGTGCAATGAGCGAAATGATAACCGTCGGCGACGCCATCGCCAGAACGCTGGAGCAGTATCAGGTTGATGCCATTTACGGCGTCATCTCCATTCACAACCTGCCGATTGCTGACGCGGTGGGGCAGCGGGGCAACATCCGCTTCGTGCCCGCGCGCGGCGAGGCGGGCTCCGTCACTATGGCCGATGCCCACGGGCGCTTTTCCGGCCTCGGCGTGGCGCTGACCAGCACCGGCGCAGGCGCGGGTAACGCCGTAGGTGCGCTGGTGGAAGCCATGAACGCCTGCACGCCGCTGCTGCATTTAACCGGGCAGGTAGAGAAAGCCTGGCTGGATGCCGACACCGGGTTTATCCACGAAACCCGCGACCAGTTGACCTTCCTGAAGGCCAGCTCAAAGCGGGCGTACCGCATCAGCAACGCTAACCAGGCGATGGCCATTCTGCATAAAGCCATTCAGGAGGCACAGACGCCGCCGTGCGGGCCGGTCTCTGTGGAAATCCCGATTGATATTCAGGGTGCAAAAATTCCGCTGTCGCTGGTGACGAAACCGGTGAAACCGGCTTCGGTTCAAGCCGTCGATCCCATGACGGTTGATGCGCTGTGGACGCAGCTTAAGCTGGCAAAACAGCCGCTGTTGTGGCTGGGCGGCGGGGCGCTGGGAAGCGCTGAGGCGGTGAAAAAGCTGGCGGATGCGGGCATCACCGTGATTTCCAGCACCCACGCGCGCGGCGTGCTGCCGGACGGCCATCGCGCCAGCCTGCGGGCGTTTCACAACTCGCCGTCGGTGGAGGCGCTTATCGCGCAGTGCGATTTTACGCTGGTCGCCGGTTCACGCCTGCGCAGCAACGAAACCCGTTCCTGGACGCTTGAGCTGCCGCATCCGCGCGTGCAGATTGATATCGACCCGGTGGCGGCAAGCCGTAACTATCTGATGGACAACACGCTGGTAGCCGACTGTTCCGCGTTGCTTGGCGCGCTTGCAGACAAAATTCAGGGCCGCGAGTGGGGCAACGCACAGTGGGATACGCAGGTGCAGCAGGCGGTTGAGCAAGCCGAACAGGGGCTGCGCGAGCAGTGCGGCGCCTACGCGAAGCTCAACGACGCCATCGAGAAAGCGCTGCCGAAAGATGGCCTGCTTGTGCGTGATATCACCGTGTCTGGCAGCCTGTGGGGCAGCCGTCTGTTTCGCGCCAACGGACCTCTGATGAACATTCACTCTTTGGCCGGGGCGATTGGCATGGGGCTGCCGATGGCGATCGGCACCGCGATTGCTAACCCGCAGCGCAAGGTGGTGGGGCTGGTGGGCGACGGCGGCCTGAGCCTGAACTTGGGCGAGCTGGCGACGCTGGCGCAGGAGAAAGCCAACGTGACGCTGCTGATCATGAACGACGGCGGTTACGGCGTGATGCGCGGTATTCAGGACAAGTATTTCGGCGGGCGTCAGTACTATAACGAACTGCATACGCCGGACTTTACCCTGCTGGCGCAGGCGATTGGCCTTCAGGCGTGGAGCGTTGAGCGGGCAGAGGATTTTTATGCGGTGATGACGGAGGCGCTGGCGATGCCGGGGCCGTCGGTAGTGGAAGTTCGGATGGGGCAGATTGGCGCGCTGAAGTTTGCCGGGCCGCCGCAGAAGACGCTTTACTAGCTGTGCAGTGCGGTCTGAAGCCCTCACCCCAGCCCTCTCCCCGTGGGTGTACAGTCCGGGGACATGGTAGACAGGTGTTCGGGGACATGGTGAACACTTTTTAACATCCTTTACCCATGGTGATCGACTTTTTCTTCAGGTCGATCACCCCCACTTTCGTGCTGTACCA
>NZ_JBYAZJ010000003.1:0-515970 GCF_057444735.1 Enterobacter sp. B79-1 | reverse complement strand
TGCTGTGAACTCGAAGAGTAGGGCGGGACACGTGGTATCCTGTCTGAATATGGGGGGACCATCCTCCAAGGCTAAATACTCCTGACTGACCGATAGTGAACCAGTACCGTGAGGGAAAGGCGAAAAGAACCCCGGCGAGGGGAGTGAAAAAGAACCTGAAACCGTGTACGTACAAGCAGTGGGAGCCTACTTGTTAGGTGACTGCGTACCTTTTGTATAATGGGTCAGCGACTTATATTCTGTAGCAAGGTTAACCGTATAGGGGAGCCGAAGGGAAACCGAGTCTTAACTGGGCGTTAAGTTGCAGGGTATAGACCCGAAACCCGGTGATCTAGCCATGGGCAGGTTGAAGGTTGGGTAACACTAACTGGAGGACCGAACCGACTAATGTTGAAAAATTAGCGGATGACTTGTGGCTGGGGGTGAAAGGCCAATCAAACCGGGAGATAGCTGGTTCTCCCCGAAAGCTATTTAGGTAGCGCCTCGTGAACTCATCTTCGGGGGTAGAGCACTGTTTCGGCTAGGGGGCCATCCCGGCTTACCAACCCGATGCAAACTACGAATACCGAAGAATGTTATCACGGGAGACACACGGCGGGTGCTAACGTCCGTCGTGAAGAGGGAAACAACCCAGACCGCCAGCTAAGGTCCCAAAGTCATGGTTAAGTGGGAAACGATGTGGGAAGGCACAGACAGCCAGGATGTTGGCTTAGAAGCAGCCATCATTTAAAGAAAGCGTAATAGCTCACTGGTCGAGTCGGCCTGCGCGGAAGATGTAACGGGGCTAAACCATGCACCGAAGCTGCGGCAGCGACACTATGTGTTGTTGGGTAGGGGAGCGTTCTGTAAGCCGTTGAAGGTGGCCTGTGAGGGTTGCTGGAGGTATCAGAAGTGCGAATGCTGACATAAGTAACGATAATGCGGGTGAAAAGCCCGCACGCCGGAAGACCAAGGGTTCCTGTCCAACGTTAATCGGGGCAGGGTGAGTCGACCCCTAAGGCGAGGCCGAAAGGCGTAGTCGATGGGAAACAGGTTAATATTCCTGTACTTGGTGTTACTGCGAAGGGGGGACGGAGAAGGCTATGTTAGCCGGGCGACGGTTGTCCCGGTTTAAGCATGTAGGCGGGAAGTTTAGGTAAATCCGGACTTCTTTTAACGCTGAGGTGTGATGACGAGGCACTACGGTGCTGAAGTAACAAATGCCCTGCTTCCAGGAAAAGCCTCTAAGCATCAGGTAACATCAAATCGTACCCCAAACCGACACAGGTGGTCAGGTAGAGAATACCAAGGCGCTTGAGAGAACTCGGGTGAAGGAACTAGGCAAAATGGTGCCGTAACTTCGGGAGAAGGCACGCTGATGTGTAGGTGAAGCCCCTGCGGGTGGAGCTGAAATCAGTCGAAGATACCAGCTGGCTGCAACTGTTTATTAAAAACACAGCACTGTGCAAACACGAAAGTGGACGTATACGGTGTGACGCCTGCCCGGTGCCGGAAGGTTAATTGATGGGGTTAGCGGCAACGCGAAGCTCTTGATCGAAGCCCCGGTAAACGGCGGCCGTAACTATAACGGTCCTAAGGTAGCGAAATTCCTTGTCGGGTAAGTTCCGACCTGCACGAATGGCGTAATGATGGCCAGGCTGTCTCCACCCGAGACTCAGTGAAATTGAACTCGCTGTGAAGATGCAGTGTACCCGCGGCAAGACGGAAAGACCCCGTGAACCTTTACTATAGCTTGACACTGAACACTGGTCCTTGATGTGTAGGATAGGTGGGAGGCTTTGAAGCGTGGACGCCAGTCTGCGTGGAGCCGCCCTTGAAATACCACCCTTTAATGGCTGGTGTTCTAACGTAGACCCGTAATCCGGGTTGCGGACAGTGTCTGGTGGGTAGTTTGACTGGGGCGGTCTCCTCCCAAAGAGTAACGGAGGAGCACGAAGGTTAGCTAATCCTGGTCGGACATCAGGAGGTTAGTGCAATGGCATAAGCTAGCTTGACTGCGAGAGTGACGGCTCGAGCAGGTGCGAAAGCAGGTCATAGTGATCCGGTGGTTCTGAATGGAAGGGCCATCGCTCAACGGATAAAAGGTACTCCGGGGATAACAGGCTGATACCGCCCAAGAGTTCATATCGACGGCGGTGTTTGGCACCTCGATGTCGGCTCATCACATCCTGGGGCTGAAGTAGGTCCCAAGGGTATGGCTGTTCGCCATTTAAAGTGGTACGCGAGCTGGGTTTAGAACGTCGTGAGACAGTTCGGTCCCTATCTGCCGTGGGCGCTGGAGAATTGAGGGGGGCTGCTCCTAGTACGAGAGGACCGGAGTGGACGCATCACTGGTGTTCGGGTTGTCATGCCAATGGCATTGCCCGGTAGCTAAATGCGGAAGAGATAAGTGCTGAAAGCATCTAAGCACGAAACTTGCCCCGAGATGAGTTCTCCCTGACCCTTTAAGGGTCCTGAAGGAACGTTGAAGACTACGACGTTGATAGGTCGGGTGTGTAAGCGCAGCGATGCGTTGAGCTAACCGATACTAATGAACCGTGAGGCTTAACCTTACAACGCCGAAGGTGTTTTGGCGAAGAGACAGACACGATATTTTCAGCTTTGATACAGATTAACAGAATTTGCCTGGCGGCTTTAGCGCGGTGGTCCCACCTGACCCCATGCCGAACTCAGAAGTGAAACGCCGTAGCGCCGATGGTAGTGTGGGGTCTCCCCATGTGAGAGTAGGGAACTGCCAGGCATCAATTAGAAGAACCCCGTACCGAAAGGTGCGGGGTTTTTTGCTTTGTGCTTCATCTTCACCTTCACCTTCTCCCTGCGTCAGAAAGAATGGCGCCCCCCGTAATATAATAGCCCACCACTCTTCTCCTTATTTTTAAATAAATTCACATTTCCTTCTACGAAATATCTTAATTCCCCCTGTTTTATAAATTTATTTACGCGGTAAAAACATCATGAATTTAAGACTATTCATGTCACTCTGCGAGATATAAAACCCTGCTTTCGTATCCTTGCGAGTTAACAATGCGTATATATTCCACATTAAATGTATTGCTTTGTGGTGAAGTTTTCATTTGGTAGCATTTGAATTAGTTCGAAGAAACGGTGATGTTTAATATTTGCGAGTTTCATTATTCGCATATCGTTTCCAGAACAAAACCAAGAGTTAATTTCACTCGCGTATATTATTTTTGTAGCGTGACGACTCTTTATTTCTCAGGATATTGGTAAAAACAGGATATTTTATGAAACTGAATAAAGTTGCTATGGCTGTCGCTTTGACCGCTGCTCTGGGTTCAATGTCTGCATTCGCTGATACGACGAATGGCCAAATTGAATTCCAGGGTGAACTGGTGAATACCGCATGTGGTCTGGCGCCAGGCTCCAGCCCGGTAAGCGTTGATTTTGGCCAGATTCCTGTTTCTGCGCTGGCTAATGGTGCGCGCGCCGGAAACGTACATCAGAACATCGAACTGCAGCACTGTGACACCACTGTTGCTCAAACTGCTGAAGTAACTTACTCCCCAACCAGCGTAAACCCAACGGATGCGTCTCTGGCAGCCTTCACCTCTGGTACTGCGTCTGGTGCGGGTATCGGTCTGCGTGACAGCGCCAGTCAGGACGTTGTCTGGGGTAACGCAACCACCCCTGTTCAACTGGTTGATGGCACCAACACCATTCCGTTCGTGGCATATGTGAAAGCAGAAAGCGCAAGCGCGAATGTGACGGCGGGTTCCTTCCAGTCAACGGTTAACTTCGAGATTGCTTATCAGTAATCCGCAGAGCGTAGTCAGTGCGGGAAAATTTCCCGCACTATTAAAGAACGAAAATAAAAACGTGTCCTTAATGCCGATTTATTTCGCTGTCGCGACGTAACTATTAAAGCGGAAGGCGTTACGGCGTTCGTGCATGTTTTTAAATTGTCGACACCCACAAAATAATTATAACGCAGTGGAACGCAGGGCGCTTTTAATGGATTTGTTCGGGACGGGGATCATGTCAGTAAAATTAAATACTAATCTAACAATAATTGCTCTCCTGGTGATGAATTGCTGCTATGCGGCAACGGCGCGCGCGGAGGAGCGAGTTGAGTTTAATACTGATGTTCTGGATGCTTCGGATCGTACCCGTATCGATCTGTCACGCTTTGCGACAGATAACTATGTCACACCTGGTGATTATCTGCTGGATATCCGCATTAACGGCCAGTCGATAGGCCAGGAGAAAATCCGTTATGTGGAATCGCCTGACGACAATCGTACGCTGCCGTGTATCAGCGGCGACCTGCTGGACAAACTGGCGCTGAAAGAAGACGCACGTACACAAGTCGCTCAAATCTATGAAAACTGCTATTCCCTGCAGCGTCTGTCGGGGGCGAAATTAAGTAACTATGCCGGTGTGCTTGATATCACCGTGCCCCAGGCATGGATGAAGTATAACGACCTTGACTGGACGCCGCCTGAACGTTGGGATGAAGGTATCGCCGGTCTGATTTTTGACTACAGCATTAACGGACAGCTGACGCGTCAGTTCAGCGACAATGAAAACTACAGCGCGATATCAGGCTACGGTCAGGCGGGAGCCAACCTCGGCGGCTGGCGTATGCGCGGTGAATATCAGACAAGCTACTACAGCCAGACCCATCAATCCAATTTCGACTGGAATCAGATCTACGCCTACCGGCCATTGCCGATGATGGCGGCAAAACTGACGCTGGGTGAGATTTACCTGAACTCGCAGGTTTTTGATACGCTGCGATTTACCGGGATTAACCTCGCCAGCGATGAGCGGATGCTTCCTCCGGCGCTGCAGGGCTATGCGCCTGAAATCCACGGTATTGCCCGTTCGAATGCCAAAGTGACCGTCAGTCAGAGCGGGCGCGTCATCTATGAAACCACCGTTCCCGCCGGCCCGTTCAATATTCAGGATTTGCGCAGTTCGGTGCGCGGTACGCTCGACGTGCGCGTTGAGGAGCAGGATGGCTCAATCTCGATGTTCCAGGTGAACACCGCCAACATTCCGTATCTCACGCGTCCTGGCTATGTCCGTTACAACCTGTCGGGCGGTACGCCGTCTCGCTATAACCACTCACTGAAGGGGCCAACGTTCCTGTCTGGCGATTTCTCCTGGGGGATCAGTAATGCATGGTCGCTGTACGGTGGGCTGCAGTCGTCGGGTGAAGCCTATACCGCTACCTCTCTGGGGATTGGCCGCGATCTCAACGTGTTAGGAGCCCTCTCCATTGATGCCACGGAGTCGTGGAGCCGTCAGCCTGACGGGAAACGTCTGAAAGGCACCTCATACAAGCTGAGCTATGCGAAAACCTTCGACGAATACAACAGCTCAATTACGTTCGCGGGATACCGCTTCTCGCAGGAAGACTTCCGCACAATGGCGCAATACCTTGATGAGCGTTATCAGGGTTATGACCGTGTCGGGCGCGAAAAACAGCTCTATACCATCACCGGGAGTAAAACCTTTTGGGCCGGTGAAGCGGGTAAAGCGACAACCGTTTTTCTTACCTGGACCCACCAAAACTACTGGAATCAACGCAGCCAGGATCGATACGGCCTGTCCGTGGGGCGTGTCTTCCGCATCGGTGATATCAACGGTATCACCGCCAATCTTTCCGCTTACCGTACTGACTATAAAGGGCAAAAGGACGACTCCATCTCCCTCTCATTATCTGTGCCGATTGGGGATAACAAATGGGCAGGGCTGGACGTCCAGACCAACAACGGTAAAACCAGCCCGATGGCGTCATACACCGACAACAGCGATTTCAACAATCTGTGGCGCGTTCGCGCGGGTGCCAGTCAGAACAGCAACGCCAGCGTGGACGGCTATTACCTGCACCGTTCGCAATTAGCGGAAATTAATACCAACGCCAGCTACCAGCAAAATGAGTTTATGGCGTTAAGTACCACCCTGCGCGGCGGTTTCACGGCGACCCGGCACGGCGCGGCGATGCATAACAGCGGCGCAACGATGAACACGGCGCGCGTCATGGTCGATACCAACGGCATTGGCGGCGTCCCTCTTAATGGCGAAAAGTCCCGGACTAACCGCTTCGGTATTGCCGTTGTACCGGATGTGGTGAGCTACAACAGCTTTGACACCCGCGTAGACGTCGATGCCATGGATGGTGATATCGAACCGGCAAAAGCCATCAGTACCAGTACCCTGACGGAAGGGGCCATCGGCTATCAGGCTTTTGGGATGGCGAAGGGGATGAAGATGATGGGCACGTTACGCCTCGCAGATAACAGCGTCCCACCTTTCGGGGCGGAAATTTACAACACCGATGGCGTAAGCGTCGCCATGGTGCTGGAGGACGGCAAGGCATGGCTTGCGGGCATAAACGCCAATGAAACTCTGAATGTCATGTGGGGGGGCAAACAGCAGTGCAAAGTGACCATCCCGCCCGGCGTGAACAACGGACGTTCGGACACGCTTCTGCCGTGCCGCTAATCCCTGTGTAAAGCGTTATCCCACTGTAATTAAAGGCTAAAAATGAGCAAGAACAGACATAGCAGATATCTTATGGCGGCGTGTGCGCTGAGCCTGTTGAACGGCTACGCGCAGGCGGGCGTCTCTCTGGATCGGACGCGCATCATCATTACGGAGAAAGAGTCTTCGTCCAGCGCCAATCTGTCTAATACCAGTCCGGATATTCCGTTCCTGGCCCAGTCGTGGGTAGAGGATGAAAAGGGCAATAAGATCGCCTCGCCGCTGATTGTGCTCCCGCCGTTGCAGCGAATTAATGGGGGTCAGAAAGGGATAGCGCGCGTCACTAAAACGGCGGGCATCGACAAACTGCCGACGGACAGAGAGAGTCTGTTCTACCTCAACGTCAGGGAAATTCCACCAAAGCCGGAAAAACCCAACACGCTGCAGCTGGCAATGCAGTCACGCATCAAGTTGTTCTATCGCCCTGAAGCGGTGATCCCGAAGACAAAGGGGGAAGTTTGGCAGGATCGCCTGGTATTCCACAAAAGCGGCAGCGAGATGACCGTGCAAAATCCCACGCCTTACTACGTGACCATCCTCAGCTTGACCAGGGCAGATGGGCAGAAAATTACCCGTTTCCCGGGGATCATGGTTGCGCCTAAATCGAGCCAGAAGTTTGAGGTGACGGATGCAGGCGTTAGCCAGTTTTCGATGAAGTTTGTGAATGATTATGGCGGGCATCCGGAGCTGAAATTCCGGTGTGAAGGCACTACCTGCAAGGCGTTACCCCCCGCCCAGCAGGGCTAATCAGGAAGGAGCCTGACAATGCAAAACCCTTTTCCTTATGCAGCCCTTCTGGCGTTGTGCACGCTCGGATTTTCCGGGGCGGCGTGGTCCGTGGTGGACGGTGAAATTAAGGCGGTAAATGGTACCTATGAATACCTGATTAACATTAGCAATCATGACATTACCAGCAACCAGGTCGGTGCCGTTGTTATTGACGAATTTGACCTGGCCGGGATGTTTCAGGGCCGTGCGTACTGCGCACAGCCGATGATAAGCCAGCCGGTATATTACATGTCGCAGGCAACGTTAACCCAATCAGGAATGACGGCGGGTTACCTCAAGCTCAATGACTACATGGACGTTAAAATCGAGATCTACATCGGCGGTAATTTACAGCAGTACAAAACCGTACCGTTCGATAACGTCTCCAACAACGTCAATCAGAACTACTGCAACCCCCCCAGCACCATACTGGACAATCAGTTTGCCTCCGGCGCGAAGGGAAAAGTGACCTTTATGATCACCAAACCCATTATCAACGGGGTGAACTTACAGGGTTCCGAAATCGCAACGCTTTATGGTCGACTGGGGCCGGGTGCCATGGGGCAAACGCCACTGTCGCGCGTCACCATCGCTTCCGGCGTCATCACCGTACCGGATAAATGCATTGTTAATCAGGGGACGCCCATCGTCGTCGACTTCGGCAACATTCCGGGAACGGGCAGCAGGCTGGATGGCATCAATTACAGTCAAAACGTACCGATTCACGTGAAATGCCAGGGCGGCAGTTTTTCTCAGGGAGAACTGAATATCAAGCTGGGGGTCCAGCAGGCTAATCCGGCATTCACTGACGGTAAATACCTGAGTACCCAGGGAACCGCCGACCGGTCTGAGCTGGGCATCGCTTTGCGTGACAGCAAGGGTAATCCCGTGGTGCCAAACACGTTCTATAACGTGCCGGGATTTTCCCACAACGAGGGTGACTGGAACCTGATCGCCGCGCCGGTGGCCAAAAATGCCACCTCGGTTATCCCTGAAGGTGAATTCCATGCATCGGCGACGGTTGTGGCTGAATTCCAGTAAGGAGGGAATATGCATCTCATGATAATTATCCTCGCCTGTTTTTTGACGGCCTTTTCTGCGACACCCGCCTGGGCGCGAGGGGAGTTGATTGGTGGCGATCTTAGCTTTAAAGGCGTCGTAATGGCTTACCCCTGCAGTATTGCGCCAGAATCGGCGCGGGTGCTGGTCGATTTCGGTGAGGTATCAACAAAGTCATTGTATATAAACGGAAAAACAACACCTGTTCCGTTCACTATTACCTTGCAGGACTGTAATCCGAATGTCTTTAACGCGGTGACGGTGACGTTCAGCGGCATCGCCAACGGCAACATGGCGGACCGGCTGGCTATTAACGCCACTGCCCCAGGCAATGCGGGCGGGGTGGGGATAGGATTGCTGGAGGAGGATGATACGCCCGTGCGTTTGAATGTCGCCACGCGTCCCACCCTCATCAACGACACCCTGTTACGGCTAAGCTTCCAGGCCTTTGTTGAAGCGGAACCCGATGCCATTGCAAACGGAACGTTAACGACAGGGCCTTTTACCGCCACCGCAAATTATACATTGAACTATCAGTAGCGGCGTTAACAGGGAACTGCAGCATGAGGTATCAGTTTTTTCTTTACGATAAAAATATTTTTTATTCGCAAGGAATTAAAATGGTTATTACCAGCTTACTTGCTGAACAGGCGGACGTTTTATATTCCTTAACGGATGACTACGATCAGCTGATTGCTCAACTACAGCATCAGGTTAACGACGAGGGTTGCATGTGGATCCTCTGTGATTTAGATAGCCTGCCGCAAGAGCGGCTCCATACGCTGCAATTAATGAAAGAGTTTTATCAGCATGAAAATAAAAGCCTGATTATGCTATTGAGTAAACACAATATGCCTCTTTTTTTTGCACTGTATTCGCTTTTGCCCACCGCGCATTGGCTGCTTAAAAATGAAAATATTGAGAGCATTATGCCGTTTTTTCAGCGTCTGTTGGATAAAAAACGTCAGGGATGTTGCTTTAGCGCATCGCTGGTCAGCTATACGCAAAAAAAAATTTACGACCGGAGCAGAGATCCCACTATTTCAGGGAGTGAGTGGTGGTTGATGGAAGAGTTATTTAAGGGGAAATCATTATCGCAAATATCAGACGAAGTAAATGTCGATATCCGTCGCTTGAGCTATATCAAGCGCCACTTAATGAAGAGGCTGAATATCAGAAGCAATATCGCTTTATTCACCGCATTTAGAGGCATTATGCCCTGAATCCGTGAGCCAACCTTTCGGTAGAACGCATTACCGATTTAACGGTGCAAATTGTTGCACGTCATTAACTCGAAGTAAGGAAAACGGAAATGAAAAAACTGACAGTGTTTGAAGCCGCTGGCGTTGTAGGGGGAACCTGCAAGACCTGTGAAATCACGTATCAGAACGTCACCGTTGGTGGTGTCACCTCCTGTAAGCAGATCACAACCTGTACGGATAAGCATGGCTGCACGACCAGCATGAGAGATGCTGATTCAAGCAAATGTGGTGGTATCCCTAACCGCTATTAAAATCGGCACTGCCTGGGGTGTGCTGCCCCAGGCTTTTCTACTGTGAGAAAACGAGAGTGAACCCATTAACGCGCAAAACAGCGATCGGTTATTCGATCTTTCTGATTATTATTTCCGTTTCGATTACGGTGCTTTTCTATCATATTTTTGTTTTTAATTCCTTTGCCAAAGATGATTCCGCGACGCAGGCTTTTCGAGAGGTCAGCGCCGAAAAGCTTGCGAAAAGTCCGATAAAAAAAGAGCACGGTATTATCGAGGTCATGTCTTACGGTTGCCATTATTGTGCGGCAAACGAAGAGAACCTTGCAGAACTTACCCGTAAACTACCGCCTGACACCACATTTACCTCTATTCATATTGCAGGCGAGGATAATGGCCTTGCCGCCTATGCGCCAATCTTTGCCACGCTGGAAGCGATGGGAATAGAAAGGGATGTTCGCGACAGTGCGTATAACGCCATTATCACGCGAAACGTCGATCTGACGGATGAGAAAAAACTGAACGGTTGGTTAGCGAAAAATAATATTGATGTCGTCAAGTTTACGACATTGAGGAAAAGTAAAAAGGTTAAAGAACGTCTCAGCGAAATGGCGGCTATTGCCGATTACTACGATATTAACGCCACGCCGATGTTTATTATTAATCAACGCTATGTTGTCGCGCAGGACCGCGAATTCCCGGCGTTTGCGCAGCGCATGCTGGAACTGCTCAAAGAGGATAAATAATTCTGTGATCAGATTATTCATTGTCTGGAGCGTGTTTAGCGTCAAAAATAGCGCGGGAAAAATTGAAGTCATTCAGCGAACGCTTTCTCAGTGCGGTATTTTTCTATTGCGAAAAATAATGCGATACGTGCCTCTCCCCGTGACGCTGGTGGTGGCGAAGGGACTCTGCGCATCGCGGCTTCTCGGACGCGCGTTTCGCTTACAAAACGCGGTGGCTAATGAAAACTATCGTTGCCTGACTGGGCAAACGTCCCGGCTGGACGTGGCCTGGATGGCAGTCCGGCGACGCCTGCTGGAAGAGGCCGCCACCTGGGGGCAAAACCCGGTGCTGCTTCAGCAAATTCGTGCTTGCGCCGCGGATCTCGATGCGGTGGTCGTACCGCTGCACCAGCAAAACGTGCCCTATATCCTGGCCCCGCTCCATACGGTATCTGACGTGCTGGCTGCCATTATCGGTGCCAGCGTCACGCCGGGCAAAGCGAGCGTGGTGGTTTCTTCCAGCGCTGAGCTTTACAACGCCCCCGCCCGGGCGCTCGGGGGCGTTGCACTCGCCTACTGTTCAATTCATCAGGAGAACAAAACGCTGGCCAGCAGCCTGATGGATCTCATCACCGATGTCGCCGTCGGGCAGCAGAACATGATTATTTTTCCCGATATCTCGCCCGACTATACCTCGCAGGCCGAAGGGGCGCGGGTGGCGAAGCTGCCATGTCGTTTATTTGGTCGCAGCGCAAAGTTGCATAGCGGTCTGGTGCGTCTTTCCGGCGCGATTGCCGCACAGGTGGTGTTTTATCACCTCAGCTATGACAACGGCCTGCGCATCCACATTCATCCGCCGGTGAGCAGTCAGAATGTCGCCGGCGTGCTGCCCGACATCATTGAATCTACCCTGCGAAAGCACCCGCAGGAGTGGCTCCTCTGGCACAGCCATTCTCTCTACTTTATTAATCACTCACTATAAAAATGAAAACCACGATCCCGAATCTGATCTTTCAGGAAGAGACTAACGAGTGCGGGCTGGCGTGCGTGGCGATGCTGGCGCAAACGCAGGGGCAGACGATCTCACTGGAAACGCTGCGCGACATTTTTCCAGCCTCCGATCACGGTACTTCGCTGGACACGCTGGTGGCCATCCTGGCGCGCTTAGGCATTGCGACGACGCCCGTGCTGTTTGAGCACCATGAGCTACGTGAACTGCCGCTGCCGGCCATTTTGCACTACGGTGCGAGCCACTATGTCCTGCTGGCCTGGCGTAAAGGCAACCACGTCTGCGTAATGAACCCGGCGATTGGCGAGCAGTGGCTGCCCTTTGCCGCGCTTAAGCAGGAGATCAGCGGTTATGCCCTGATTGTGGAACCCGACCAGGCGCTGGCCGCCGATCCCGGGCTGGCGCTGCCGACAACGGTACAGTCCATGCCAGGGGTGATGAGCATGCAGGAGACGGCGGGCGAGCCGGGCATTTATCGGCTGATGCTGTTGACCTTCCTGGTGTCGTTAACGCTGTTTCTGATGCCCACGATGGTCAGTAGCGCCATCAACCAGGCCTTCTCCAGCGTGGAGAACAGCAGCTTCCCGTACGGCTGGTTTATCCTGGCGTTTGTGCTCTCGTCGCTGATGGCTCTGGGCGTTCGGGCGATCAGCGAACGCTACATCAAACGGTTTGTGCTGATCCACAGCGGCGTCGGATTTTCCCGTCTGCTTCAAAACCCACTACGTTTTTTTGAAAAACGAGCCCCCGGGGAGATCTTCAGCCGCTTTACCGCCTGGCAGATGGGCCTGCTGCAGAAGATCGAGCTGGACAATGGTCTGCGTTCCGATTGGGTGATAGGCGCGATCGCGCTGGCGATCATGTTCTGGATCGCACCGGTCCTGGCGGCGATCTCCGCCATCGGCGTGACGGTGATGGGGATCATCAGCGTCTGGGCCGTGATCCGCGACCGCTGGTTTACCCAGCAGCTGCAGCTGAAAAGCGCCGCGCTGAATGATTTTTTTATGGAGACCCTTCAGGGCATCTTGACCGTCAAAACCGCCGGGCTGGAAGGGCAGCGTCAGGGGCAGTTTGCCGCCTTAAGCCGCGAACTGTTTACGTGCTTACAGCGCCAGAAGGTCTATCAACAGGTAAAAGAGGGTCTGTATCAGCTGAGCGGCAGCCTGGAGATGGTGGCCTTTATGCTGGTGGTGCTGCCGATGGTTCACGGCAAGCTGATCTCGCTGGGCGATTTTTTTGCCTACAGCTTCCTGCGGCAAATCTTTACCTCCTACGTCACGCGGATCTTCTACGCCATCATTCAGAAAACGCAGCTGCAAGTAATCGACACCCGCGCGCATGCCCTTTTTGCGCCACGGAAAGACGATGCGCGCGCGCCGCTGACCGCTATACCGCCGGCGGATGCAGCGCCTGATTTGGACTTTAACGCGCTGGGCTACGGGTACGATCCCGCCATGCCCGTCCTCACATCCGTCTCATTATCGCTCCGGTCAGGGGAGCAGATTGCAATTGTGGGAGAGTCGGGGGCCGGTAAAAGCACCTTACTCCGGTTGATAGCCGGGCTGTTCTCCCCACAGGCGGGAGGATGTTATGCAGGCGGGAACGCGCTGCCTGCCGCACAGCTGGCGCAGTATGTCTGCCTGCAAAGCCAGGAGGACATTCTCTTTAACGCCTCGGTGCGTGAAAACATCACCTTATTCGACGCGTACTACCGGGAACGCGACCGCGGACGGGTTGAGGCTCTGCTTGATGCTCTTGCGCTGGGTGACGTGGTGCGTGCATTGCCGGGGGGGCTGGATGCCCTGATCCGCGAGAGCCACGCGGCGCTGTCTCTCGGCCAGCGTCAGCGGCTGTTGCTGGCCCGCGCGCTGTACAGCTCACGTCCTGTTTTGCTCCTTGATGAGCCGACGGCCAATCTTGACGACGAGACCTCGGCAATCGTTATGGCAACGGTCCACGCGCACTGCCGCAGGGCTGGAAAGTCATTGATTGTGGTCACGCACAGCGAGCAGGTTTTATCGGGCTTTCAGCAGGTTTACCGCCTGGCTGGCGGCAGGCTCAGCCTGCAGGAGGGTGGCAATGAAGCTTGATTCCCGCTGGGTCATGCTGGGCTGCGGTCTGGCGCTTGCCGCCGCGATGGCGGGGTTTTGGGTGGTGATGGACTCGCCCTCACCGCATGCGCGCCTGGCCGTGGACACTATCGGCACCGGCGACATCGAAAAGATGGTGCTGGTGACGGGGATCCTGAAGCCCGCGGTCCAGGTTAACGTCGGTGCTCAGGTCAACGGGCAGTTGCGTAAATTGTATGTTCGCCAGGGAGAGCGGGTGAAAAAAGGGCAACTGCTGGCGGAAATCGACCCAACGTTGCAGGAGTCGGAACTCAGGAATACAAAGGCACAGCTCGCCAGCGCCCGAGCGCAAAAGCTCTCTGCGCAAGCAACGTTGCTGCGCTACCGCCAGGAGCTGGATCGTCAGCGCATGATGCAGCGCGACGGCTCAGGCGTGCGCAGCGAGTTCGAGCAGGCCAGATCGCAATACGCGGTGCAGATACAGCAGATTGAGGTGAGCGAGGCGCAGATCGCACAGGCTGAAATGGCGGTGAAAACGGCGCAGGCCAACCTCAGCTATACGCGCATTGTCGCGCCGGTTGACGGCGAGGTATTGGGTATTGTGACCCGTGAAGGACAGACCATCGTTTCGTCGCAAACGGCCCCGACCATCCTGGTGCTGGCGGATCTCGATACGATGCAGGTACAAACGCGTATCTCTGAGGCGGACGTCCAAAAAATTCATCCCGGCCAGCCGCTCAGTTTCTATGTCATTGCCAACCCGGATAAACGCTACGCCAGCACCATGGGCTATGTGCAGCCTGCGCCGCAGGACGCGATCGAAGCATCCGGCGAGAGAGGGATGGGCGGGAACCCGCAGGCCGCGGCGGTCTACTACACCGGCACGTTCGAGGTGCCGAACGGCGGTCGTGAACTCAAAACGTCAATGACGGCACAGGTCTTTATTCAGATCGCCAGGGCCAGTAACGTTCTGCGCGTTCCGGTTGCCGCGCTGGGCCAGGCGCAGGACGGCGATCGTTACACCATTACCACCGTTGAAGACGGGAAAACACAGTCCCGTACTATCCGCATTGGCATTAACGACCGTCAATACGCCGAAGTGCTTGAAGGGCTGCAGGCGGGTGACCAGGTGGTGCTGGCACAAGACGCGGAGGGAGGATAACGGATGGAGCCGATTATCGTTCTACGGCAGGTCTGCCGAACATTTAACGCGGGCACGCAAACGCTGGCAGTGCTGAGTGATATTTCACTGACCTTTCATCGCGGCGAAATGGTGGCGATTGTGGGGGCGTCCGGCTCGGGTAAGTCCACGCTGATGAACATCATCGGCTGCCTGGATAGGCCCTCTTCCGGAGAGGTACTGATCAATGGCACGCCGGTGCATAGCGCGGATAACCTCTACCTTGCCGATCTGCGCAGTCGTTATTTGGGGTTCATTTTCCAGCGCTATCACCTGATGCCGTATCTGACCGCAGAAGAAAACATTGCCATTCCCGCGCTGTACACCGCGATGTCGGAACGGGAGCGCACGGCGCGCGTGCGGAGACTGGCCTTTCAGCTCGGACTTGAAAACCGGCTACGGCACCGTCCAGCGGAGCTTTCTGGCGGACAACAGCAGCGCGTGAGCATTTGTCGGGCACTGATAAACGGCGCGCACGTTATCCTGGCAGACGAACCTACCGGAGCCCTGGACAGCACCAGCGGTAAGGCGCTGATGGGCGTGTTGCATCAGCTGCATGCGGACGGGCACACGGTCATTATCGTTACCCACGATCGCGACGTCGCCCGACAGGCGCAGCGCATTATTGAGATCGGTGACGGGCGAATCATCAGCGATGTTCAGCACGCCAAGGCTTGTCCCTCAAAACCGCTGCCGGAGCAGGATAACGGGCGAGCGTCACTGGCGCGGCGCCTTCGCGAATCTGTTCGTATGGCCTGGCGTGCACTGGCTGGGCACCGGCTGCGCGCGTTTCTCTCCATGCTGGGGATCATCATTGGCATCGCATCGGTGGTGTCATCTATGGCAGTAGGGGAAGGCGCGCGGCGGGCAATCATGGATGAGATTGGCAAGTTGGGAAATACGACGCTTGAGATCCGCCCGGGAACCGGATGGGGCAACGCGCGTCCGGACATGGAGCATGCGCTGTCGATGGAAGACGTGCGCAGTTTGCAGACGCTGCCGTGGGTGATGGGCGTCTCGCCGATCGTCAGCAGCACGGCGCTTGCGGTGCGCAAAGGCTTCGATTCCTCAATGATGCTGTCCGGTGTTTCGCAAGACTTCTTCTCCCTGCAGGGGCTGCGCTTTGTCCAGGGCACGGGCTTTACGGCGCGTGATGTTGCGGATGGCGAACCGGTCATCATTCTTGATGAAACCGGGCGGGATACCCTGTTCCCCGGTGGGGAAAACCCGCTCGGTGCGCTTGTGCAGATTACCGGTGCGCCGTGGCGGGTGATCGGTGTCGCCACCCGTCCGGGGCCGAAAGTGGTGGGGGGATTCATGGCAGCGTGGGTGCCTCATACCGCGTTGCAGCAGCGACTGACGGGGCAAATACCGCTGGAGTCGCTGGTTCTCCGTTTCCAGCCGCCGCTGGAGCCACAGGAGGCCGCGGAGCGCGTGGAGCGTCACCTGCTGCGGGAGCATGGGCGGAAAGATTTCTTTATTCAAACCGATGACCGGCTGGCGAATGCCATGCAAAAAACCTCTGACTCCATGTCGCTTCTGATTACCGCGATCGCGGCCATCTCGCTGCTGGTGGGCGGCGTGGGGGTGATGAACATCATGCTGGTGTCAGTGACGGAGCGGACGCATGAAATCGGCATTCGATTATCGGTAGGGGCGCGTCCCGCGGACATCATGAATCAGTTTCTCATCGAAGCGGTGATGATCTGCGCGCTCGGCGGCCTGGCTGGGGTGTTAGGGGCCTGGCTGGTGGGGCAATTTTTTGCCTTCGTGACGGATGCATTTTCAATGGTGTTTACCGTCTTCCCGGTGCTGATGGCCTGCGGCTTTTCCGCAGCGATTGGCCTGGCGTTTGGTTATTTCCCGGCGCGCAGTGCGGCACGCCTTAACCCCACAGAGGCGCTGGCTCGCGAATGACAAGACACCTCATTTTAGCCGCGCTGCTACTCCTGGCGGGGTGTAGCGCGATGACCCGCAGCGACTACCAGCGCCCAATGCTGTCATTACCGACAGGGTGGCCCACGACGTCGGAGAAGGAAACGGAAAACGGCTGGCGTTTTAACGATGCCCGCCTGTCTCGGGTCATTGAACAGGTGCTGGAAAGCAATAACGATCTCGCGGCGGCAGCCATCACGCTACAGCAGGCACGCGTTGCGGCAGGGCTAACCCGCACCAACGTGACCCCCGACGTCAGGGCGAGCGGTTCCGTCAGCAACAGTAAAACGGTGCGTCACGGGACACCTGCACAGGAGAGCTACAGCGGCGGTATTGCCATCGCCTGGGAGTTGGATCTGTGGGGGAAACTGGCGCGTACCCGTGAGCAGAGTGAATGGCAGGCCAGGGCGAGCGAGCAGGATTACCATGCGACTGTTCTTTCTACTATCGGCACCACTGCCCAGCTTTACTGGCGCATCGCCCTGTATAACCAGCAGATCCGCAACCAGCGTGACGGCCTGACGATCTCGGAACAGACCGTACAGCAGGTGGCGTCGTGGTTTAACGCCGGAAAAGTAGGGCAGCTTGATGTTCTGCAAGCACAGCAGGCGCTGCTGGAGCGGAAAAATCAGCTCAGAACCTTAGTTCAGCAGCGCCAGAACACACGCAATGCGTTAGCGCTGTTGCTCAACAGACCAGCCGAGCAACATGCGGATGAATCGATCGCGCTGGATGTCCATCAGCAGGTGCCCATCTCGCGCGCAACGCCGCTGCGGACGATCGCTCAGCGGCCTGACATTCAGGCTGCCGAGTCGCGCCTGCGCGCAGCGCTTGCGGGTTATGACGCGGCTCGCCTGCAGTTCTACCCCACGCTTTCTCTTGATGCGTCTCTGAATGCCGGAAGCCAGGTTTTCAGTCAGTGGTTCCGCGACCCAATCCTCACAACAGGAGCCGCGCTGGCCTTGCCGTTTATCCAGTGGAATACCCGCCAGCTCACCGTTGAGCAGGCGGATTTAGCGACAAAACTGGCTGCGGTCGCTTTCCGTTCTACCGCCTATACCGCACTCGCTGAAGTGGATGAGGCCATGGAAAACCGGCTAAGCGCAGATGAGCAACGCGCCAGGCTACTTCAGTCGCAGGCCCTGAGCCAGCGGCGATTGTCCCTCACGGAAAACCGTTATCGCGCAGGCGCGGTGGATTTCCAGACGCTGCTCGACGCGCAGGACGAACTGTTGACCACAGAGAACGCCCTCGCGCAAATCCAATACGACTACCTTTACGCCACGCTGCAGCTTTGGCTGGCGCAAGGGGGCGACACGCAATACAGGATAATGAAAGATGAAGCTTAAACATGGAGATAAGCGGGTTGTTGTAACCGGTTATGGCGCCGTTACACCCCTTGGCGTGACGGCTGATGAGAGCTGGCAGGCGATCGTGAACTACCAGCTTGGGTATCGTTACGTCGATTACACGGCGCAGAATATCAAAACCCATTTTCTTGGGCTGGTGGATAACGAACCCAGCCTGGTCGGGGTGCCGGCCGCCGTCAGACGCCGCCTGCCGCGGTTTGCTCGGCTCACGTTTGGCGCGGCGCGTCAGGCCATGGCGATGGCCTTTGGTGACCAGCCACCGCAGGAGTTCTACAGCCCGCTAGACTGCGGAGCGATCATGGGCACCGGCTGGGGAGGGCTGGACGAAAGTTACGATGCGCAACGTGATTTTTCGGCAACGGGTTTCGCCTCGCCTTTTAACTGTTTTTATTCGATGCCGAGCGTCACCACTGCCGCCTGCAGCCAGTTCTGGGGGCTTAACGGCTTTCAGAATACCGTTGTGGCGGCCTGTGCGACGGGAACGATCGCGATTGGCGAAGCCTACGAGGTGATCCGCACCGGAAGGGCGCAGATGATGCTGGCAGGCGCCGGGGAGTCTCTGACGAGTCCCTGTGCGATCTGGAATATCGACGTATTAGGGGCGTTGAGCAAAGAGGCGCGGGATCCGCGGCGCGCCAGCTGTCCTTTCAGCGCGCACCGTAATGGATTCGTGCTGTCAGAAGGCGCGGCGGTGCTGTGTCTGGAGGAGCGCGAGGGGGCGATCGCGCGAGGAGCAACTATTCTCGGTGAAATCACGGGTTACGCCAATTTCTCTGACGCCTGGGATTTTACTTCGCCCGCCGAAGACTGCCTTGCGCGCGTGCAAACCATCATCTCCGTGCTGCGGCAGGCGGAGCTTGAACCCGGGCACCTGGACTATATCAACGCTCACGGTACCTCGACGCCGCTGAACGACATCAACGAAACGCAGTCGCTAAAAATGGCGCTGGGGGATGCGGCCTGGTCTATCCCCATTTCCAGTACGAAATCCTACTCGGGACACTTAATTTCAGCCGCAGGCTCGTTCGAGAGCATCGTCTGCCTGCAGGCCATCGCCCACGGAATGATTCCCGCAACGGCCAATTTCCAGCAGGCCGATGAGCGCTGCGACCTTGACTATGTTGTGGAAGGGCATCGTACCGCGAATATCCGCCGTACGCTCAACCTGAGCTTTGGGTTTGGTGGCGCAAACGCGGCGTTAATTCTGGAGAAACATTCATGATGACGCTGCATTACAGCCAGCGGGACGCACGGTTGTGGGCTGCATTTTCAGGGGATTACAATCCGGTGCATTTCGATAAGGCATGGGTGAAATCGCAGGGCGGAAGCAGGCTCAGCGTTCACGGTATGCGCGCATTGCTGGATGTTAAACGTTTCATTAGCCCGGAGGTTCGCCGCTCACCCTTTCTGAAGTGTACCGTGCGGTTGCGCAGACCGCTGTGGCGGGACACCGATTATCTTCTGATGCGCGACTCGAATAAGCCCGTTTCAGCCGCCGTGCACGATCTTACCGCGCAGAAAGTCTGCCTCTCATGCACTATCGTGCCGGTGAGTCTTTTCGCTGTGGAAGAAGCAGAAAGTCAGCGAGAACTCGGCGCGTCAACGATTGCCGCGCTGCATCAGACTTTTTTGCCTCTGCTTCCCGATGCCCGGCAGTGGCATTTTCTTGATGCGCTGCTGTTTCGCCATCTTCTTCAGGATACCGCGCTGTTAGATCAGAACGTCATTGCATCGCTGGTGCCAGCTGGTCGCACGCTGGACGCCCTATTCACCCGCTATCCCGTTGTGCAAACCCATCAGGAGGTTGTTTTCGACAGCCATCTGCTCGCGCCCTGGCAGTCGGTGCTTTTACCAGAACCTCTTGAGATCGAGACATTACCCGCCATGGTGGTCGGCGATCTTTTACAGGGTGCAGTGGTGCGAATTGCTGCGCAAACCCGCTATCAACAACACTACATTAGCAGTGCCGTGACGCTGAAAGTCGGCCCGCTGACAAAAGGAAATGCAAATGAAACCGTATGAAAACATCTACAGCAAAATCAGTGAAATGATTGCCGATGCGAAAGATATGACGCTGGAGGCGCTGACGCCGGACACGACGCTGCCGCAGCTGGAGCTCGACAGCCTCGATTATGTTGAACTGATGGTGCTGGCGAAACGCGAGTTTGATGTGACCCTCACGGCTGAAATGTTTATGAAAAAGCAGCCGATGACCCTCCGCGATTTGAGTCTGTACATCGAACAGGAAATGGCCGGCTGAGATGGAAAAGAGATGGATGTTGATCACCGGTGGCAGCAGAGGAATTGGTCAGGCTTTGGTGAGCCACCTGTTGCCAGACTGGAACATTGTGTTTACCGGCCGCAGTGAGGCCGGTATTGGCCGCACGCTGGCGCAGGCGCGCAAACTGCACACGTCAACCTGGGTTAAAGGTTACCGCTGCGATGGTCGCGACGAGGGGAATGTTCAACGACTGGCGATGTCGCTGCTTGATGAGTTTGGCGCACCCGCGGCGATTATTCACAACGCCGGAATGACCCGTGACGCACTGCATATTCATCAAACGGCACGCGACTGGCAGGATGTGCTGACGAACAACCTGGTTGCGCTCGTGAACTGGAACCGAATTCTCTTGCCCGCCATGATGATGCAGGGGCGCGGAGCCATCGTGCTCATGTCGTCCGTCACGGCAATAAAGGGCAACAGCGGGCAAACGGCTTATGCGGCCAGTAAGGCGGCAATGATTGGCCTGACGCGTTCACTGGCTCAGGAGATGGGGCGGTTTGGTATTCGGGTAAACTGTCTGGCACCTGGACTCATTGAGGGAGAAATGGTGGAGGCTATCCCTGAGGCCCGCCTGAAAGCTATGCGGCAGAACATTCCCTTACGCCGTCTGGGGCAAACGCAGGACGTTGCGCACGCGGTTGCCTTTCTGGTCGGAGAAGGGAGCCGCTATCTCACGGGGCAAACGCTGGTGCTGGACGGAGGTTTGTCAGTCTGAGGTAAGGCAACCGCGAGAAGGGCTACTTCTCGCGGCTCATGACGAGCTCAGCTGATTAATTCGCTGTACCAGCGCGCGTCGTTCTTTAACAGATTCCTGGAATATCTGTAATAAAATAGCACTGTGTTGCCGCACGATCCCCGCCAGCTCGGGCGTGATTTCCGCCGTTTCAGCCACGCGAGCCTTAAATTCCGACGATAGCGTGACTCCCTGCAGTAAGGAGGCCAGCCAGATACTGGCTTTGATGATCGTCACTTCCGGGGGATAGGCTGATTTTGCATCTACCGATTTCTGAATCTGACACCACCCGGCAATGTCTCGGATTGCTTCGATAGGATAGAGTTCATCCCACACGGTATTACCCCCATCGGCATGTGCCGGTGCGGCGCACACGGCCAGCGTTGGGAGATTATGCAACAGCCCCCCGATTTCAATTTTCAGACACTGCACAGGAGGAATACCCATCTCTTTGGCAAGGTATCCCGATATTCTCCCAACCACCAAAGAATGCTGAACGCCATGTTGACTGAAGCCATCAATAATAAACGCCAGCATACCGGCGATATCACGGAAGTTATGTAAAGAGATGAAGTCGTTATGAATGCGGGGGACTTCTTTAATATAATCGTCAAATGCGGTTGATTTTATTCTTAGCCAAAAGTGTTCGCTTTTTGCGACCCTTCGAAATGCGTTGATATATTCTGGTTGAAATAATTCACTTTCACCGCTGACAATGATTTTTATAATTTCTTCTTTTGCCGTGATGATATCGCCAGCACGATAGTGTGCGATTAAAACATCCAGACGATCCGCCAGATAGATGATATGGCTTTCTTTAGGCGTTTTTACGCCATTAACACATGCGCCTCGACCATTTTTCCAATGGGTATGATGATAGCGTACTATTGCATGTAATGGATTCAGTAAAGGAACACTGGCCAGTAATTCAGCCCCCACAGCGGCGTGATTATTGAGTTCATTATCGTAATAGCTCATGGGCTGGAGACGAGACTCTTCGTTCAGTCCTCCGATATCATGAAGCAGGGCTGCCAGCAGTGTTTTCCGACATTGCGCAGGCGTAAACTGCGACTCACGTGCCAGAAGCCAGGCAATATACGCCGTTCTGACATGATGCAAGTTAAGTCGGGGGTTGATCATGTCTATTATTTTTGAAATGCAAGCCAGTGATTCTATTAAGTTTATATTCATGATATTGAAAATTTAACTTACGCTGTGCTTCGTTAAAGAAAACCACACAAATTAATTTCGCTTGCAACCATACTGCGGGAATGTGTGGTTACCAAAGAGTATTGTATTATTATTGAATTTATCGAGGTAAATTATCTTGTCATCAGACCCTTTGCCAAACAATAAGTTCAGAGCGACACTGTCGTCAATATTGTCTGTACTGTCGCGCAGGGTAAGGACGCTTGTGACTTGATATAAATGTGCGCTGGCGTTAAACGGTTTATATTTTATCTTTAGCGTGCGTGATATAAGTTGGTTTTTATTGTTATGAGAAAGTAAACCATCGATATTGATAAATATATTATCGTTCGACATGTTGAAAAAAATCAGACCTTCAGCATGGATAGTATCGTCATTGATGTTTTGTACAACAGAAAACTGCGACTCACATGAGAAAGTAGAGGGTCTGGTAAACGAAAAAATCCCCCCCGCCAGGGAGAGGCCGAGGCAGAGGAACAGGAAAAAGACGCGCTTAGACATTGGTTTTTTCTCTGTAATAAAAACTTTCGCAGTTGCCGTTATTACACTCAATCAGAAGCAAATGTATAATATTCCCCAGCGCTCCTTTTATCTGCTTTTTGTAAAGATACAATTCTTTAGGCTGTGAGCAGTCGAACGGTTGCGTTGTAAAATTAAAACTATTTTTGACATCCCATAGCGTCAGGGCGGGGGAGGTAAAGATAATGCATTGGTCGTCAACGATTTTATGTATATCCTCCCCGGAATCGACGTTATGAGGCCTAATTAACAAAAGGATTAATACAAAACCCAGCGTCATTATTCGGGCAATCCTTTCAAAAAAAGAAGGAGAAGGTGGGTTGCGGGTGGGATCGGGGGCTTTTTCTTCCAGAAAAGGGGTTCGATACTCGCGATCGTTATGGATGACGACGTCATCCGCAATCTTGAAACCAATGCGCGGAACGGTAGTAATGATCTCTTTTTCTACGCCCAGGTCGCTCAGGTTTCTGCGTAACGTAGAGATATATTGATTTAGATTACTATTTGATGCTCTGGCACCGTATTGATCAAATACCGAATGGAAAATTTCACTCCTGGAAAGGATATCGCCGCGGTGGTTGAGTAATTCTGCTAACAGACGCGTAGAAGTCTGGGATAATTCAACGCAATCTCCGGTCAGCAGATTCAGGAGAGATGCATCCTCTGTATCAAAAGTGATAAATCCCTCAATATCGTACCTCATTTCCCTCTCCTCCCTAAGCCTTACTTTTCTCTCACATACCGACTGTTTTTGATAAAACAGCATGAAAGTCAGATAAAAATCCTGTTTTTACTTTCATCTAAAGCTAATGTTGCTGGTTGACTCAAGGGATTTCATACTGCTAACGCCTTCAAAAATCAGGAGTCGACAATGAAACTCTCACAGTGTTCATACAACCCGGGTGCTGTACATCCAGGCTACAACGCCCCTCACGACAATCTGCAGATGTTAGCGGCGGAAATGGGAATAAGTGGTCTGGCGACGATCAGAGGGCCGGAACAAATGTTGATTCTCAATTTATTGAAAGATCATAGTACGCGCGGTCTTTCCACCAGGGAGCTTGCCGATCTGTGCGGTATTTCAATTTATAAAGTTAGACACTTACTTCTTCCGCTGGAAAAATATGGCCAGGTTATACGGGATAAAATGCAAAAACATCATCAGTGGTTTTTATCAAAGAAAGCGACATAAATTATGTTCGCATTCTAACAAGGGGTATTTTTATTTGCAACAATGGGGCAGGAGTCAAATAGATATGTCTAAAACTTTTGAAAAATACTAATTATAATCTCGCAGGGTGGTAAGAAAATTCCCAATAAAATTTTTAATGTTCCGGTATTAAGCATAATGTCTTTATGTTTTTTTGACTCAGAATAATATTGCTGCTTTTACGACTGAATGCCCCGCATTTCGTAAATGCGGCACGTGCATCTCTGCATCAGGGTTGCCGTGATGAGGAAGCACCGTCTGTTTGACCAAAGAAGGCATCTTAAGGGAGGTAAGCGAATGTTTTTTTCAGGTGCAGAAAAGCAAAAACCCAGCCATAGGCTGGGTTCTTTAAATAGTGGTGCCCGGACTCGGAATCGAACCAAGGACACGGGGATTTTCAATCCCCTGCTCTACCGACTGAGCTATCCGGGCAACGGAGCGCATTAAACCGCAAACCCGCCCGATCGTCAACACTATTTCGGGAAAAGCGATTCAACTGCTTAACTTTGCGGCAGTCTGTCGGTTTGTGCGTCGACGCAGAATGCTGGCTTAAGTCAGTGCCCCGCCCATACGGCACTGGGCAAAGCGCAGAATGTCCTCCGCCAGACGGTGAGCAGTATCCACATCCGCCTGACTACGGTTCACCAGCATGCGGCTCAGGCAACCTTCCAGCACCAGCTCCATCTGCTTCGCCACCATCGCCGGGTCATCCACTTCAAGGGTGGTCAGCAGTTCGTGGGTAAAATCATGCGCCGCACGTTTTTGCTGATCCGCCAGCTGATGGATGGGGTGGCCAGGATCGGGGAAGTACGTACAGGCGGCGATGAACAGACAGCCCGGATAGCGGTTGTTGCTGACGCATTCCGTCAGGGCGGTATAACGCGCCAGCAGCTTTTGCTCTGCCGTGAGCTCTTCATTAAGCATCAACTGCCTGCGCCAGATATCCACCTGCTGGCTGAGGTAGCGCAGGGCGTCATAAAGCAGCGCCTCTTTATCGGGCCAGAAGCGGGTAAGCTCGTCCAGAGGGTAATCGATACGGTCGGCGACCATCTCAAGCGTGGTGCTGGCGATCCCTTGAATCTCAAGTAATTGCAGGGCTTGTCCCAGTACGTCTTCACGTTGCACGGTTTTCTCCTCCGTTATTCCCAACGGTTTGTCCCGTCTAAAGTGTTGTTTACGGTTGGCGATTGCGCAAATGCGCACTGAACGCCGTCGCATCCATAAACCCGGTTACACGCTGCATCGGCTGCTCTTCGCCCTGCTCATTGAAGAACAGAATCGTTGGCAGCCCAAGAACGTTAAGTTGTTTTAGCAGCGCTTTATCCTGCGCATTATTGGCTGTCACATTCGCCTGGAGCAGAACCGTTTCTTTCAGGGCACGTTGTACCTGCGGATCGCTAAAGGTGTATTTTTCAAACTCTTTACAGGCGACACACCAGTCGGCATAGAGATCGAGCATCACCGGTTTGCCTTTGGCTTGCGTCAGGGCGGCGTTGAGTTCATCCACGTTATTAATTTGCGTGAAATTCAGGTGCGCCTGCGTCTCGCTAACGGGTGAGCCGAACGCCCAATCCTGTAGCGGACGCACGCTTACCAGCGCAGCGGCGAGCAGAAGAATTTGCACCAGGCGCATCCACGTTTTTTTTGCGCCCAGGCTGACGATAAATGCCCAGGCGAAGAAGGCCACGCCGAGCATTGCCCACAGGCGAATGCCCCACACATCACCGATGATGCGCTCCAGCAGGAACACAGGAAGCGCCAGAATCACAAAGCCAAACGCGGTTTTTACCGTCTCCATCCACGGGCCACTCTTTGGCAACAGACGGTTGCCGAATACCGTCACCAGAATCAGCGGCAGGCCCATGCCGAGTGCATAGAGGTACAACGTCCCGCCGCCGAGCCACATGTTGCCGCTCTGGGCGATGTACAGCAGGATGGCGCTCAGCGGCGCGGTGGTGCAAGGGGAGCAGATCAGCCCTGCTATCGCGCCCATCGCAAACACCCCGCCTGCCGATCCGCCCTGCTGACGGTTACTCATCAGCGTTAAGCGGGTTTGCACCGAGGAGGGCAGCTGCAGCGTGAACAGGCCAAACATCGACAGCGCCAGCAGAATAAACACCGCTGACAGGCCGATAAGCACGTAAGGGTGCTGAAGCGCCGCCTGGAAATGCAATCCGGCAGCGGCGACGACGAGGCCGAGCGCGGTGTAGGTCAGCGCCATACCCTGCACGTAGATGAAGGCCAGCAGCAGCGCACGTGCGGTGGAGAGGCGTTGCTTGCCGCCCAGCACGATGCCGGAAATGAGCGGGTACATTGGCAGGACGCACGGCGTAAAGGCGATGCCGATGCCGATCAGTAAGGCCCAGAGTGCTGAGAACGGAAGGTCTGCAGCGGCTTCACCTTCACCCCTCACCCCGGCCCTCTCCCCTGAGGGGAGAGGGGGAATAGCGGCGGCAGCATTCACTTCACTAAGGGGCACGACCTTCGTTTCCGGCGGATAGCAGAACCCCGCATCGGCACAGCCCTGATACGTCACCGTCAGCGTTGCACCTTTATCGGCCTGATTCACCGTAACGGGCACGCTTAAGCGCTGGCGGTAGATTTCACTCTTACCGTAGAACTCGTCCTCGTGCCACTCGCCCGCGGGCATCTGCAGTGCGCCCACCTTAGCCTGGGCGGGCGTAATGCTCACCTGCTTGCGGTAGAGGTAATAGCCCTCTTTCACCTGCCAGGTCAGATTGAGATCGTGCTGGTTTTGCTGAAAGTCGAAAACGAACGCCTGGTCGGCAGGAATAAAGTTCGAACGGCCGGGTGCGTCAAACAACCCGGCAAAAGCTGACGTGCTGCACAGCAGCAGGATCAGCGTAAGGAAGCGTTGAGCCATGAGAGATAGTCGTTATCGCCGTGGACCACTGGCAGCACCAGCAGTTCCGGAGTTTGGTAAGGATGATGAGATTTGAGGCAGTCGAGTAGCGCCTGCTGATTTGCCGGATTGGTTTTGAGCAACATCTGGACTTCGTACTCCTGCTCCAGCTTGCCTTCCCAGTAATAAAGGGAGGTGGCACCGGGGAGGAGCGTCACGCAGGCAGCCAGTTTTTCGGCCAGCACTTTGGCGGCGAGATCCTGGGCAGTGGCTTCATCAGGGGCGGTGCACAGTACGACAACAGCATCAGGCGTGTTCACAAGTCGACCTCCTCATCACGAAAGTCTTCACTATATCACGCAAGGCAGTTGGTCATTAATGAAACGGGCCGCAGAGCGGCCCGATTTTAACTATTTTTACAACGGCAATCCGTTTACAGCACAATGCCGCCGATGATAAACCCGAGGATCACGCAAAGCGTAATGGCGACGACGCCCGGGATCAGGAACGCGTGGTTAAACACGTACTTACCGATACGCGTTGAGCCGGTGTCATCCATTTCAACCGCCGCCAGCAGGGTTGGGTAGGTTGGCAATACGAACAGCGCAGAAACCGCCGCGAAAGAGGCAATTGCCGTCAGCGGCGTCACACCCAGCATCAGTGCCGCAGGCATCAGCGCTTTGGTGGTGGCGGCCTGAGAGTAGAGCAGGGTCGCAGCAAAGAACAGCACGACCGCCAGCAGCCACGGGTAATTGTGCAGCAGGTCACCGGCTACGGTCTGGATGTCGCTGATGTGCGCTTTCACGAAGGTATCACCGAGCCAGGCTACGCCCAGTACGCACACGCAGGCGCTCATACCGGACTTGAAGGTGCTGGCGTTCAGCACTTCGCTGGTGTCAATTTTACAGGTGATGCTAATCAGCGTTGCGATGGTCAGCATGAACACCACAATCGCTTCGTTACGCGGCAGGACCGGGTTCTGGATCAGGCCCACGGTGTCGCTGATGGCGGTCGCATAGAACATCACGGCGACAATACCGATCAGGAACAGCAGCACGGAGCGTTTTGCGTGTGGCTTCAGCTCGAAGACCTGGCTGCCGCGCAGCTTCACTTCACCTTTCGCCAGGCGTTCCTGGTAAACCGGATCGTCTTTCAGCTCGGCACCAAGGAAGTTACACAGCACGGCGGTGATCATGACCGCAATCAGCGTCACCGGAATACAGATCGCCAGCAGCGTCAGATAGCTCACGCCCATCGGCTCAAGGATACCGGCGAAGAAGACCACCGCAGCGGAAATCGGCGAGGCGGTAATCGCAATCTGGGACGCGACAACGGCAATAGAGAGCGGACGCGACGGGCGAATACCTTGTTCCTTCGCCACTTCAGTAATCACTGGCAGCGTAGAGAAGGCGGTGTGGCCCGTACCGGCGAGAATGGTCATAAACCAGGTCACCAGCGGGGCAAGGAAGGTAATATATTTTGGATGGCGGCGCAGCATACGCTCCGCCAGGCTCACCAGGTAGTCCATACCGCCTGCGACCTGCATGGCCGCGATAGCCGCAATAACTGCCATGATGATTTCGATAACGTCAAAAGGGATTGCGCCGGGTTTGATCTGAAAGATAAGGGTAAGAACGAGCACCCCGAGACCGCCGGCAAAACCGATGCCGATCCCCCCGAGTCGTGCGCCCAAATAAATCGCCAACAAGACGATGACGAGTTCTGCTCCAAACATAAGTGCCTTCCTTGTTTATTAACAAGTTGATATTGAAATGTTGTGTAATTGGTAATGCTTAAAAAGAAAAAAGGCACGTCACAAGTGACGTGCCTTTCGGAAGCTTAGCCTGAACTGTTACTGTTCGCTTTCATCGGTATATCGTTTCGCTTTATACGCCGGGTGCATCAGGTTCTGGGCCGAGAAGATATCGTCCAGCTCCGCTTCGGTCAACAGTCCGCGCTCAAGCACGACTTCACGCACGCTCTTACCGGTCTCGGCACAAATCTTACCGACGATATCGCCGTTGTGGTGGCCGATGAACGGGTTGAGGTAGGTGACGATCCCGATGGAGTTATAGACGTAACCTTCACACACTTCTTTATTCGCGGTGATGCCGTTGATGCATTTTTCCAGCAGGTTGTAGCAAGCGTTGGTCAGGATGTGAATGGATTCAAACATCGCCTGGCCAATCACTGGCTCCATCACGTTCAGCTGCAGCTGACCGGCTTCAGAGGCCATGGTCACGGTGGTGTCGTTACCGATGACTTTGAAGCAGACCTGATTGACTACTTCTGGCACAACCGGGTTAACTTTGGCTGGCATGATGGACGAACCCGCCTGCAGTTCTGGCAGGTTAATCTCGTTCAGACCCGCGCGCGGGCCCGAGGAGAGCAGGCGCAGGTCGTTACAGATTTTGGACAGTTTCACCGCCAGACGTTTCAGGGCGCTGTGAACCATGACGTATGCGCCGCAGTCGGACGTCGCTTCAATCAGGTCTTCCGCAGGGACAACGGCCAGGTTAGAGACTTCAGCCAGTTTCTGTACCGCCAGCTGCTGATAGCCGTCTGGTGTGTTCAGGCGTGTACCGATGGCGGTTGCGCCCAGGTTCACTTCCAGCAGCAGCTCAGAGGTGCGCAGCAGGTTTTTGGTCTCTTCATTCAGCAGCACGTTAAACGCGTGGAATTCCTGACCGAGGGTCATAGGGACTGCGTCCTGCAACTGGGTACGACCCATTTTCAGGATATCCTGGAACTCAACCGCTTTACGCTGGAAGCCATCGCCCAGCTGGTTGATCGCGTCCACCAGTTTCACTACAGAGGCATAGACCGCGATGCGGAAGCCGGTTGGGTAAGCATCGTTGGTAGACTGACACTTATTAACGTGGTCGTTCGGGTTGAGGTACTGGTATTCACCTTTCTGGTGGCCCATCAGCTCCAGGCCAATGTTTGCCAGCACTTCGTTAGTATTCATGTTGACGGAGGTGCCCGCGCCGCCCTGGTAGACGTCAACCGGGAACTGATCCATGCATTTGCCGTTGTTCAGCACTTCATCGCACGCGGCGATAATCGCATTTGCAGCGCTCTTAGGAATGGTTTGCAGCTCTTTGTTTGCCAGTGCTGCGGCTTTCTTCACCATCACCATGCCACGGACAAACTCAGGGATGTCGCTGATTTTGCTGTTGCTGATGTAGAAGTTTTCAATCGCTCTCAGAGTGTGAACACCGTAGTAGGCATCCGCTGGAACTTCCCTGGTACCCAACAAGTCTTCTTCGATACGAATGTTGTTTAACATGTGAACCTTCTTTTCAAGCTGCCGATGGATTGTACTAAACACACAGTATATATGTGGTTTTGAATATTTTCTGACCGACGATTATTCCCTCAATCGGCCTGATGTTCGAGATCATATGCTGATGATAGCGAATTGCCGTAAGCTGGATCACTTATTATCGACCCGATTCCATGATAATTATTAATCTGTGAAATGTGTCACCGCTTTAATATTTCCGAAAAAAATATCCGTGCAAACCGATTGAATTTTGGCTAACCGTCGCCATCTCTAAAAAACGCGTTTTGCGAACACATTCAGACAGGGGCCAGATGGCACCTGCCCTACAGGAGATGCCAGTGCGCTGGATACCGTTTATTGCTTTCTTTCTCTATGTTTACATTGAGATTTCGATTTTCATTCAGGTTGCCCATGTGCTGGGCGTGCTGCTGACGTTGATTCTGGTGATCTTCACCTCCGTCATCGGCATGTCGCTGGTGCGTAATCAGGGTTTCAAAAATTTCCTGTTAATGCAGCAGAAGATGGCCGCGGGTGAAAGCCCGGCAGCCGAGATGATCAAAAGCGTGTCGCTGATTATTGCGGGCCTGCTGCTGATCCTGCCAGGGTTCTTCACCGATTTCCTCGGCCTGTTGCTGCTGTTACCGCTGGTGCAGAAGCACCTGACCATGAAGCTGCTGCCGCATCTGCGTTTCAGCCGCATGCCGGGTGGCGGGTTCAGCACCGGGCCGGGTGATACGTTTGAAGGGGAGTACCAGCGTAAGGACGACCAGCGCGACCGGTTAGATCATAAAGACGATCGGTGATTTTTTTGCCCGGTGGCGCTTCGCTTACCGGGCCTACGGATTCTGCTGTTTCGGTAAAAACAGCCACAGCCCTGCCAGCATGACAATAGCGTACAGACTCTTCCATCCCACCATCGCCAGCAGCAGCAGGCAAAGCACACCCCCAACGACCGCCAGCGCTTTATAGCGACCTTTCAGCAGACGGCAACCCGCGAGCATACACAGCAGGTAGATCATGATGAAAATGCCGTTGGCGTAAACGATCAGCGCGTCCAGATTGATATCCAGCGCGTAAATACACAGCGAACTCAGGACGCAGCAGCCCAGCACGGCATTCAGGGCATTCAGCGGAAGCTGGCGTTTAGACAGGCGCGCGAGGCGATTATCAGGTTTGTCGAGCGCCTGCGACCACACCAGCCGGGCAAAGCTCTGGATATAAATATTCAGGCTGGCAAAACAGGCCAGATAGCCGATGACGCAGGCGATCCACAGCGCTTTCACACCGAACAGTTCAACCACAATGCCCGGCAGCGATGCAGCGGCAGCGAGATCCGCCCCGAACGCGTTAAAGTGTAATACCAGCACGGTACACGCCCAATAGACCGTACCCGCCAGCAGCAGGCCAATCATCAGCGCGCGGGGAAAATCACGTTCAGGCTGCTTAAATTCCGACGCCAGGTGGGCAAAGGCTTCCAGGCCCACAAAACACCAGAACATGACGGAGAGGGCGGCGAAAAGCTGTGAATGGTCGACGTCTGTTACCGCGGGAAAGGGAATTTCTTTTATTGTGATATCGCCCGCCCACCAGATAGCGGCAACGAGCGCAACAATCAGCACCGCAACCAGCGTCTGCAGATTGGCGCTGGAGCTGGCGCCGCGCGAGCCCACCCACCAGACGATAGCCAACGTGCCCAGTTCGGCCAGCAACAACTGCGCGTTATGCCAGCCAAACAGCGCCTGACCAAAGCCGGTCGCAATATGCAACGCCGCAGGAAGACCAACCGGAATGACGGAGAGAAACAGCCAGCCGGTGACGCGCTCAAGGCGCGGACCAAACGCTATGCCGACAAAATGCGCCACGCCGCCCGCGCTGGGAAAATGCCGCCCGAGGATGGCGAAGACAATTGCCACCGGGAAAACCAGCACAATCAACACAGGCCACGCCCACAGACTGTTATTCCCCGCGACCAGCGCGGCCAGGGCGGGTACGGCAAACACGCCCGTGCCTAACAAGGAGGTGGAGAGTAAGCCAACGCCCTGTGCCAGCCCCAACTCCTGCTTGAGTCCACTCATTTCCATCGTCCTGCCACCATCAAAAGAGAGGCGATGGTAACACTTTCGCAAATTTTTTTTCGATTCCCCCTTGAAGGGGGAAAAAGCTATCCCCATCTCTCAGGGCACTAGCCGGAAAACCGCGTGCGGCCCGGCGTCATCCATAACTGATAATGACTTTCTCAAAGGAGAGCTATCAATGAGTATTCGTCCGTTACATGATCGTGTGATCGTCAAACGTAAAGAAGTTGAAACCAAGTCTGCTGGCGGCATCGTTCTGACCGGTTCTGCGGCAGCCAAATCAACGCGTGGCGAAATCATCGCTGTCGGTAAGGGCCGCATCCTGGAAAACGGAACTGTGCAGCCGCTGGACGTTAAAGTTGGTGACATCGTCATTTTCAACGATGGCTACGGCGTGAAATCCGAGAAGATCGACAATGAAGAAGTGTTGATCATGTCCGAGAGCGACATTCTGGCAATTGTTGAAGCGTAATTTACGCACGAAACTGTACGAATTTGAGGAAATAAGAACATGGCAGCTAAAGACGTAAAATTCGGTAACGACGCTCGTGTAAAAATGCTCCGCGGCGTAAACGTACTGGCAGACGCAGTGAAAGTGACCCTGGGTCCGAAAGGTCGTAACGTAGTGCTGGACAAATCCTTCGGCGCGCCAACCATCACCAAAGATGGTGTTTCTGTTGCACGTGAAATCGAGCTGGAAGACAAGTTCGAAAACATGGGCGCGCAGATGGTGAAAGAAGTGGCCTCTAAAGCGAACGACGCTGCAGGCGACGGTACCACCACTGCGACCGTACTGGCACAGGCTATCATCACTGAAGGTCTGAAAGCCGTTGCTGCGGGCATGAACCCAATGGATCTGAAACGTGGTATCGACAAAGCTGTCGCATCCGCTGTTGAAGAACTGAAAGCGCTGTCCGTACCGTGCTCTGACTCTAAAGCTATTGCTCAGGTTGGTACCATCTCCGCTAACTCCGACGAAACCGTAGGTAAACTGATCGCAGAAGCGATGGATAAAGTCGGTAAAGAAGGCGTGATCACCGTTGAAGATGGTACCGGTCTGGAAGACGAACTGGACGTGGTTGAAGGTATGCAGTTCGACCGCGGTTACCTGTCCCCATACTTCATCAACAAGCCAGAGACTGGCGCTGTTGAGCTGGAAAGCCCGTTCATCCTGCTGGCTGACAAGAAAATCTCCAACATCCGCGAAATGCTGCCAGTGCTGGAAGCCGTTGCGAAAGCAGGCAAGCCGCTGGTTATCATCGCTGAAGACGTTGAAGGCGAAGCGCTGGCGACCCTGGTGGTTAACACCATGCGCGGCATCGTGAAAGTGGCTGCGGTTAAAGCACCTGGCTTCGGCGATCGCCGTAAAGCAATGCTGCAGGATATCGCTACCCTGACTGGCGGTACCGTAATCTCTGAAGAGATCGGTATGGAGCTGGAAAAAGCGACCCTGGAAGACCTCGGCCAGGCGAAACGCGTTGTGATCAACAAAGACACCACCACCATCATCGATGGCGTGGGTGAAGAAGCCGCTATTCAGGGCCGCGTTGGTCAGATCCGTAAGCAGATCGAAGAAGCAACTTCTGACTACGACCGTGAAAAACTGCAGGAGCGCGTAGCGAAACTGGCTGGCGGCGTTGCGGTAATCAAAGTCGGTGCGGCGACTGAAGTTGAAATGAAAGAGAAAAAAGCACGCGTTGACGATGCCCTGCACGCGACCCGTGCTGCGGTAGAAGAAGGCGTGGTTGCTGGTGGTGGTGTTGCGCTGGTGCGTGTTGCCGCTAAGCTGGCTGGCCTGACCGCGCAGAACGAAGATCAGAACGTGGGTATCAAAGTTGCGCTGCGCGCGATGGAAGCGCCACTGCGTCAGATCGTGTCCAATGCCGGTGAAGAGCCATCTGTTGTAACCAACAACGTGAAAGCGGGCGAAGGTAACTACGGTTACAACGCGGCAACGGAAGAATACGGCAACATGATCGACTTCGGTATCCTGGACCCAACAAAAGTAACCCGTTCTGCTCTGCAGTACGCGGCTTCTGTTGCTGGCCTGATGATCACCACCGAGTGCATGGTGACCGACCTGCCAAAAGGCGACGCGCCTGACTTAGGTGCTGCTGGCATGGGCGGCATGGGCGGTATGGGCGGCATGATGTAATCGTGCGCTTTACCTCTTAGAATGTGAAAAACCCCCGGGCAGAAATGCTCGGGGGTTTTTCTTTTGGTCATCTTTTAGGTATAAGGTTTACACACGGACAACTACTGTCCAGCTTATTGAAAACGAGGAATAACATGCGCGTAAAAGTCTGTGCAGGGATTGTAGGGGCAGCATTGCTGCTGGCGGGTTGTAGCTCCAGCAATGAGCTGTCGGCAGCGGGCCAGGGCGTTCGCTTTGTGGAAGATAAGCCGGGTAGTGAATGCCAGCTGTTAGGCACGGCAACCGGTGAGCAAAGTAACTGGATGTCAGGTCAGCATGGCGAAGAAGGTGGCTCTATGCGCGGTGCGGCGAATGCCCTGCGTAACCAGGCTGCGGCAATGGGTGGTAACGTGATTTACGGCGTGAGCAGCCCAACGCAGGGGATGCTGTCCAGCTTCGTGCCGACCGCCAGCCAGATGAATGGCCAGGTCTACAAGTGCCCGAACTGAGTTAACTTGCTGATGGCGCTGCGCCCGGAGCCCGTAGGGCAGGTAAGCGTAGCGCCACCTGCCTTTTTACTTCTGCCGCAGCTGCAAATCCAGCGGCGTCTTGCTCGGTTCACCGCCAATCTCGCGCGCCAGCTTCGGCACCATATAGCCTGAAACCAGCGTTAACAGTTCGCGCATAATCTGCCGGGCTTCTTCATCCGTCACCATGAAATGTGCCGCGCCCTGAACGCGATCCAGCACGTGCAGGTAATAGGGCATCACGCCCGCATCAAACAACGCATTGCTCAAATCTGCCAGCACGCGGGCGCTATCGTTTACGCCGCGCAGCAGCACGCTCTGGTTCAGCAGCGTCACGCCCGCTTTACGCAGCCGCGCCATCGCCGCGCGAAATTCATCGTCAATTTCGTTCGCGTGGTTGATATGATTTACCAGCAGCACCTGTAAACGAGACTGCTCAATGCGTGAGACCAGCCCATCGGTGATCCGCGCCGGAATAACAATCGGCAAACGGCTATGAATGCGCAGACGCTTGATGTGCGGAATGGCTTCCAGCTGCGTCAGCAGCCAGTCCAGCTCGTGATCTTTCGCCATCAGCGGGTCGCCGCCGGAAAAAATAATTTCATCAAGCTCGGGATGGGCGGCGATATAGTCCAGCGCAACCTGCCAGTTGCGTTTATTGCCCTGATTGTCGGCATAGGGGAAGTGCCGACGGAAGCAATAACGACAATTTACCGCGCAGCCGCCTTTTACCAGCAGCAAGGCGCGGTTGAGGTACTTGTGCAGTAAACCCGGCACCACGCTGTTCTGCTCTTCCAGCGGATCGGTGCTGTAACCCGGCGCGGTGACAAACTCATCTTTCGAAGTAAGTGTTTGTTTTAATAGCGGATCGTCGGGGTTGCCTTTCTCCATCCGCGCCACAAACGCACGGGGAACGCGCAGGGCAAAAAGGCGCTTTGCCTCGCGGCCTGCAAGCAACTCTTCGTGTTGATCGAGGTCTAAAAGACGCAGCAATTCATCAGGACTGGTGATTACATCGGCAAGTTGCGATAACCAATCTTCTCTGGACGGGGTGTTTAGGGTTACAATATGCGCCATTTTGTGGCTTAGCTACCAGTTAACAAATTTAGAGGGCCTTATGGCAACGTACTATAGCAACGATTTTCGTGCTGGTCTTAAAATCATGATGGACGGCGAACCGTACGCGGTTGAAGCCAGCGAATTCGTTAAACCAGGTAAAGGCCAGGCATTCGCACGCGTTAAGCTGCGCCGCCTGCTGACCGGCACCCGTGTTGAGAAAACCTTCAAGTCTACTGACTCCGCTGAAGGCGCTGATGTTGTTGATATGAACCTGACCTATCTGTACAACGACGGTGAGTTCTATCATTTCATGAACAACTCTACTTTCGAACAGCTGTCTGCTGATGAGAAAGCAGTAGGCGACAGCGCGAAATGGCTGCTGGATCAGGCTGAGTGCATCGTGACCCTGTGGAACGGCCAGCCTATCGCTGTGACCCCACCAAACTTCGTAGAACTGGAAATCGTTGAAACCGATCCAGGTCTGAAAGGTGACACCGCAGGTACCGGCGGTAAGCCAGCTAAACTGTCTACCGGCGCAGTGGTTAAAGTGCCACTGTTCGTCCAGACTGGCGAAGTGATCAAAGTGGATACCCGCTCCGGCGAATACGTGTCCCGCGTGAAGTAATTTACGTCATGATTGAAGGCGCAGCGCCCGCTGCGCCTGATTTTTGCAGGCAGGGATGATGAAACGTACCGTTAAAATTCTGCTTCTGTTAGCGCTGACCAGCGCAATCCTTTCTGGATGCAACACCGCGCGCGGCGTGGGTGAAGACATCAAAGATCTTGGCCACGTCATTTCTAATGCAGCCAGCTAATTTCGTCTAATTTTCTTAAAAATGCTTCCTGTGCCGTCAAATGACGGGATCTTGTCTATCCTTAAGTTGCTATACACAAAACAACTTTGGCTATAAAAGGAAGATATTATGGTTAAGAAAACAATTGCAGCGATCTTTTCTGTTCTGGTGCTCTCTTCTGTACTGACTGCATGTAATACCACCCGCGGTGTAGGGGAAGATATCTCCGATGGTGGCAATGCTATTTCTGGTGCAGCCACTAAAGCTCAGAACTAATGACGCACTGACGGTACGGCGCACCACTCTTACCGTACCGTCAATTCTCTGCTTCCTGCAGGGATAAAAACGGGGAATAGCGCGTGTCCATATGCAGCTTCATCCTGATATTACGCTTGTAGGTATAAACCGTTTTTCCGTTAATACTTAAATGGCTGGCAATCTTCTGGTTGCTCGCGCCGTCCATCCACAGCGTTAGCACTTTCTCCTCCTGACGAGTCAGCAGCGGGGCGGCAATCTGCGGCATTTCAACGCTTGCGCATGACGTCAGCGCGTCATTAATCACCATCGCCACTTCTTCTAAATCGGCATTTTTCAACAGCGAAGCCCATACCGGGAATTGTGTCAGGTAGTTTGTCATGCCTTGTTCTTCGCCCGACTGGAGTAAAATAAAGGGCTGCGTTTCGCTGGCAATCATCAGGGAAGAGAGTTGCTGAAAATGATGAAAATCGTGTCGAAAACCGTGTAAGTCAGCGATAACCAGCGTCGGTTTCCACTGCAGGATATGCTCTCTGGCGAGGAAGAGGTTATTCAACCCGGTCACGACGAAGTGACCCGGAAAAAGACCAGAATGATTGAGCCATGCTTCAAAACCCGTACGGGTGAAGTGGCAACGGTCAATCAAAAGAATTTTGAACATAGTGGATTCGCAGTCGGCTAGTGGTTTGGCTTCCTGCCATCAGAAAGCACATCATCATAGAGAAGTCGGATGAGTGATAAATGCCTGAACTGCGCGCCATACTGCGGCTATTTCTTGCCTTAACATATTCAGCACAAAGGGATTGAAAAAAAAGCGCACTCTATCCACAATATTGAGCGTAATCTCTGCCTTTCGGGACGACCCGTAAGCGCTTCTTTCACCGGGGACGGCCCCAACTTGTACTTAAGTTAAGGAGCCTGAAATGTCCTGGATTATTCTTTTCATTGCCGGTTTGCTCGAAGTGGTTTGGGCAATTGGTCTGAAATATACCCACGGTTTTACCCGCCTGACGCCCAGCGTCATTACCGTTACCGCAATGATTGTCAGTATTGTCATGCTGTCATGGGCAATGCGTACCCTGCCTGTTGGGACGGCTTATGCGGTCTGGACTGGAATTGGAGCGGTAGGCGCGGCCATCACCGGCATTCTATTGCTGGGAGAGTCAGCGAGTCTGGCGCGTATTGCCAGCCTCGCCCTGATTGTTGCCGGGATCGTTGGCCTGAAGCTCAGCACGCATTAATGCGGCTGTTCAACCCAAACTAATTTCGCTACATCAAACCCTTGCCGGGTCGCCACGTCCAGCATCTGCTGTTTCATTTCAGGTGAAATGGTCGGGGTGCGGGAGAGTATCCACAGGTAGTCGCGATCCGGCCCGCACACTAACGCGTGACGATATTCTCTGTCGAGCGCGATCACGTTATAGCCACCGTAGAACGGGCCGATGAAAGAGACTTTCAACGCAGCACGGCTCGCGTCGCCGGTGAAGTACGCCTTGCCAACCGACTGTTGCCACATCGCCCGGTCCGGGTTGTAACCACGGTTAACGACCTGAATACCGCCGTCATCCATTGAGCTGTAATGGGCTGTGACTTTTTCTAAACCGCGCTCGAACCGATGATCCATTCGGGCGATTTCATACCAGGTTCCAAGGAAGCGTTGTGAATCGAAAGGCGTGACGACGGTGACGCCGGGTGGCGGGGTAGGGGAACTGCAGGCAACGACTAAAAACGCGGCTGTCACCGCGGCGATAACAGGCAGAATGCGCATAGGTGTTTCCTTACTGTTTTCTGTTAAGTGTAGATGACAGCAAGGAAAATGTGGCTTTTGTGCGGCGTCATACCGTGGATTTTGTAGGCCGGGTAAGGCGAAGCCGCCACCCGGCAATGTTTTACTGCAGCGCGTCTAGGATACGGTATGCCGCCTCAACGCGTGCCGGGTTCGGATAGCTCTTGTTCGCCAGCATCACGATGCCAAGCTGCTTCTCCGGGATAAAGGCCACATAGCTGCCGAATCCGCCGGTGGAGCCGGTTTTGTGCACCCATGAGGCTTTTACCGGAGGCGCCGGAGGATTCACTTCTCTCGCGGGCAGGGGTGCCAGCGCGACCTTATTGTCGCTACCTTCAACCACGGTTTTGGCATCGACCGGCCAGTTAAGCATTTCCCAGCCTAATCCCTGATACATGGCCCCCACGCGCCAGTAGCGCGACTGTGCCAGCGTAATGCCTTGCTTCAGCGATGCATCCTGAACGTTATCCTGAGCCATATTGGCCACCACCCAGCTCGCCATATCCTGCACGTTGGTTTTCACGCCGTAGGCTTCGGCGTCCAGCATCCCCGGTGACACATGGACCGCTTTACCGTCACGGTATCCCCAGGCGTAATGTGCCTCTTCTGCTTTCGGAACGTTGATCCACGTATGGTCGAGCCCGAGCGGTTTAAAGACCCGCGTCGTCATGGCCTGTTCAAAGCCCATGCCGGAAGGTTTAACCGCCAGTGCGCCAAACAGACCGATGCTGGCGTTTGCATACAATCGCGTGGTGCCAGGTTTCCACCGCGGCTGCCATGTCTGGTAAAAGCGCTGCAGCGACGCGCTGTCTGTCACCTCATCCGGCACCTGGAGCGGTAACCCTCCCGCGGTATAGGTCGCCAGATCCAGCATGCGAATCCCCTGCCACTGCTTGCCCATCAGTTCAGGCCAGTACTTTGTAACCGGATCGCCCAGCGATATCTCACCGCGGGCAATGGCATCGCCGCCCAATACGCCGGTGAAAGTTTTACTGATAGAACCTAGTTCGAACAGGGTTTGTGGGGTAACAGGTTTGTTCGCTGCAACATCGGCTTTACCAAAAATAAAATAGTGCGGCTGGCCCTGGTAGATCACGGCAATCGCCATGCCCGGAATGGACTGCGCTTTCATCAGGGGGGTAATGCTTTTTTCCACCACGTCAGCCAGCTGTTTTTCTGTCATCGACGCAGCAATGCTGGAACATGACACGCCGAGCAGCAGGGCGCAGCAAAGGGATTTTTTGATCATCAGTTATCTTCCATAATCACGGTTCAGGGGAGTGTCCGGGCCCATCAGACGAGCGTAGTCTGTGGGATTTGACTGTGGCTGACAAACGGTTAAATTTAGCATTAGCTGTTAATTTTTCTAACGGAACGACAGATGACGCGAAGCTATCTTCCTCTTAACTCGCTTCGTGCTTTCGAAGCGGCCGCCAGGCATCTTAGTTTTACGCATGCCGCCATTGAGCTCAATGTGACCCATTCTGCCATTAGCCAACACGTGAAGGCGCTGGAGCAGCACCTGCACTGCCAGCTGTTCGTTCGCGTTTCCCGTGGGCTGACGTTGACCACGGAAGGCGAGAATTTACTGCCGGTGCTGAACGATTCGTTCGATCGTATCGCCGGTCTGCTCGATCGCTTTACTCACCATCTTGCCATGGAGAAGCTGAAGATCGGCGTGGTGGGTACCTTTGCGACAGGGTGGCTCTTTCCGCAGCTGGAGGATTTTCGTCGCAGCTATCCGCACATTGATCTGCAGCTTTCCACGCATAACAACCGTGTCGATCCTGCCGCCGAAGGACTGGATTACACCATCCGCTATGGTGGAGGCGCGTGGCATGGTACAGAGGCGCAGTTTCTTTGCCCTGCGCCGCTGGCTCCGCTTTGCACGCCGGATATCGCCTCTGTGCTAAAAAACCCGGCAGATGTACTGAAATTTACCCTGCTGCGCTCTTACCGACGCGACGAATGGGCTGCCTGGATGCAGGCGGCGGGTGAGCATCCTCCTTCACCGACGCACCGGGTGATGGTGTTTGATTCGTCTGTGACCATGCTTGAGGCGGCTCAGGCGGGCGTGGGAATTGCCATCGCACCTGTTGATATGTTTAGCCATTTGCTGAACAGCGAGCGCATCGTGCAGCCGTTTGCGACGCAGATTGACCTGGGCAGTTACTGGCTGACGCGACTCCAGTCGCGGGCAGAAACCCCCGCAATGCGTGAGTTTGCGCAGTGGCTGGTGGGAAAAATGCAGAAATAACAGGCCCGCCGGATGGCGGGCCTGACGCGTCAGATGGTGACTACCGCAATCAGCGTCACCACGGTCAGGATGGTTGCCAGACCGTAGAACACCCATTTACCACTCGGTACATGGATTTTCAAGTCATGCATCGCATGGTGAATACGGTGCAGACCACACCACAGCGGTAGAACGATCATCAGGAAGATGAACACGCGGCCGATAAAGCTGCTCGCGAACGCCAGTACGCGTTCGTAGCTCAGCGCATCGCCCGGGAACAGCCCCAGCGGCAGCATAATGCCGACTAGCAGGATAATGACCGGCGCGATGATGGCGCTCCACATGCCGCCTGCACCGAACAGGCCCCAGAAGACCGGCTCGTCAGAGCGTTTTGGATTTGGATTGATCACAGGTGTCTCCTTACCAGAACAGTGCGACAAACAGAATGACCACAGTGACCAGAATCGTCACTGCCCAGAGCCCTTTAATCATCGGCTCTGGCCCCATTTTTTCGCCTTTAACGATGATGTTCGCCGCTTTTGGCGCCAGTTCAAACCAGGTTTTGGTATGAAGCAGCGCGGCCGCGAGCACGATCAGGTTCAGCACAACGATGATCGGATTTTGCAGGAAACCGACAAAGCTGGCCCAGGTTTCCGGACCGTGTTTGAGGGCGAAAACCCCGTACATCAGCTCAAGGCTGAACCAGACCGCAGGTACCGCCGTGCCTTCACGCAGCATATAGAAGCGATAAAACGGCAGGTTTTTCCACCAGGTGGACGGCATTGGCCGCACATAGGCTTTGCGTTTAGTCGTCATCATGCACTCCTTAGCGTGGTTTCAGGGTAGCGATAAGAAAGTCTTTCGAGCTTTCCACTTTACCCTGCTGAATAGCGGCGGCCGGGTCGACGTGCTTCGGACAGACTTCGGAGCAGTAGCCCACAAAGGTACAGCTCCAGACGCCGTTCTGGCTGTTTAGCTGCACCATACGTTCTTTTTTGCCGTGGTCGCGGCTATCCTCGTTATAGCGGTGCGCCAGGGTAATGGCGGCCGGGCCAATGAACTCCTTGTTCAGGCCAAACTGTGGACAGGCGGCGTAGCACAGACCGCAGTTGATGCAGCCGGAGAACTGATGGTACTTCGCCATCTGGGCTGGCGTCTGGGTGTTTGGCCCCTGGTCGGGCGTGCGCGGGTTGCCAATGATATACGGCTTAATGGCTTCCAGGCTTTCGATAAAGTGGGTCATATCGACCACCAGATCGCGCTCAATCGGGAAGTTGCCCAGGGCTTCAACCTTGATGCCTTTGGTGTACTCGCGCAGGAAGGTTTTACAGGCCAGCTTCGGTACCTTGTTAACCATCATGCCGCAGGAACCGCAGATCGCCATGCGGCAGGACCAGCGATAGCTCAGGTCTGGTGCCAGGTTGTCTTTGATATAGCCGAGCGCATCCAGCAGGGAGGTTTGCTCGTCATAAGGGACTTCATAGAAAGCGCTGTGCGGTGCGGCGTCCACTTCCGGGTTGTAGCGCACCACTTCAACTTTCAGTTTTTGCATCTCAGCCATTCGCCTTCTCCTTCTTCTCGGCGTCTTCTGCTTCTGCACCGTAAACGCGCTTCGCCGGTGGCAGCGTGGTGATTTTCACGTCGCTGTAGTCCAGACGGGTAGTGCCATCCGCATCGCGCCAGGCGAGGGTATGTTTCAGGAAGTTGACGTCATCACGTTCGGTACAGCCTTCATCAAGGCGCTGGTGCGCGCCGCGCGATTCTTTACGCGCCAGCGCGGAGTGCGCCATACATTCCGCGACGTTCAGACCGTGGCCCAGTTCGATGGTATAGAGCAGATCGGTATTGAACACGCTGGAGGTATCGGTGATGCGCACGCGCTTGAAGCGTTCCTGCAGCTCTGCCAGCTTGTCGACGGTTTTCTGCATCAGCTCTGGCGTACGGTAGATACCGCAGCCTTCTTCCATCGACAGGCCCATTTCATCGCGGATCTTAGACCAGTTCTCGTTACCTTCCTGATTCACCAGATCTTTCAGACGTTTTTCAACGTCTGCGACCTGCGCATCCAGCGCGGCACCGTTGGCTTCGCCTGCTGTAGCCGCTCGCTCCATCGCGCGCTCGCCCGCCATGCGGCCAAAGACGACCAGCTCTGCCAGCGAGTTAGACCCGAGACGGTTAGCGCCGTGCAGACCGACAGAGGAACACTCGCCGACGGCGAACAGGCCTTTAATCCGGGTTTCGCACTGCTGGTCGGTTTCGATCCCGCCCATGGTGTAGTGCGCCGTTGGGCGTACCGGAATCGGCTCTTTCACCGGGTCGACGCCGACGTACGCTTTCGCCAGCTCGCAGATGAACGGCAGACGTTCCAGCAGTTTCTTCTCGCCAAGGTGACGCAGGTCGAGATAGACCACATCGCCACGCGGCGTGGAGATGGTGTTGCCTTTGCGCCACTCGTGCCAGAAGGCCTGAGAGACTTTGTCGCGCGGGCCAAGTTCCATGTATTTGTTCTTCGGCTCGCCGAGCGGGGTTTCCGGGCCCATGCCGTAATCCTGCAGATAGCGGTAGCCGTTTTTATTGACCAGAATACCGCCTTCACCGCGGCAGCCTTCCGTCATCAGAATGCCGGAGCCCGGCAGACCGGTTGGGTGATACTGCACGAACTCCATATCGCGCAGCGGCACGCCGTGGCTGAGCGCCATGCCCATGCCGTCGCCGGTGACGATGCCGCCGTTGGTGTTGTAGCGATAAACGCGACCCGCACCGCCTGTTGCCATTACCACGGCTTTCGCGCGGATCTGGACAAGGGTGCCTTCCATCATGTTCATCGCCACCAGGCCGCGCGCCTCGCCGTCATCGACCAGAATGTCGAGAACGAAATGTTCATCAAAGCGTTGAATTTGCGGGAACTGAAGGGAGGTCTGGAACAGGGTGTGTAACATATGGAAGCCGGTCTTATCGGCGGCGAACCAGGTGCGTTCAATCTTCATTCCGCCGAAGCGGCGAACGTTGACGCTGCCGTCCGGACGGCGACTCCACGGACATCCCCACTGCTCAAGCTGGGTCATTTCCGTAGGACAGTGGTGCACGAAGTAGTCAACGACATCCTGCTCGCAAAGCCAGTCGCCCCCTGCAACCGTGTCGTGGAAATGGTATTCGAAGCTGTCATGATCCTGCGCAACAGCGGCGGATCCTCCTTCTGCAGCAACCGTGTGGCTACGCATAGGATAGACTTTTGAAATCAGTGCGATTTTAGCGTTGGGATTAGCTTGTGCTGCAGCAATTGCAGCGCGTAATCCCGCTCCGCCAGCGCCTATTACGGCAAGATCGGCTTGAAAAGTTTGCACGACATTCCTCCAGATTTTTGTTTTTCCGCAACGCGTTGAACTAAAGGTAGCTCACCTGTCCGAACGGGAAATTGCGAAAGCGATTCCACTGCTCCTTTATGGGTAAAACAGTATAACCGTATGGATGTGAGGGAAATTTGACGTGTTCGATTTTTTTGCTGTTCAGTGCGGTGATTTATCATCGTTATTGATGAATTCCGTTACGTTATTTTTCTTCGTTATGAAAAAGGCGCTTTTACCGCGCAAAATTTGTCTCCGCCCCGGCTTACGAGTAGACTTCGTGCCCTTGTCTGAAATCGGAGAATGACTCATGAGCGAAACGGCCACCTGGCAGCCGAGCGCATCCATCCCAAACCTGTTAAAACGCGCAGCAGTAATGGCGGAGATCCGCCGCTTCTTTGCTGACCGCGGCGTCCTGGAGGTGGAAACGCCGTGCATGAGTCAGGCAACGGTAACGGATATTCATCTGGTGCCGTTTGAAACCCGTTTTGTTGGCCCAGGCCATTCTCAGGGTATGAATCTGTATCTGATGACCAGCCCGGAATACCACATGAAGCGCCTGCTGGCGGCGGGATGTGGTCCGGTGTATCAGCTGTGCCGCAGCTTCCGTAATGAAGAGATGGGTCGTCACCACAACCCGGAATTCACCATGCTGGAGTGGTACCGCCCGCATTATGATATGTATCGCCTGATGAATGAGGTGGACGATCTGCTGCAACAGGTTCTGGACTGTTCAGAAGCGGAGACGCTCTCCTATCAGCAGGCGTTCCAGCGTTGTCTGGAAATCGATCCTCTTTCAGCGGATAAAGCCCAGCTGCGTGAAGTGGCGGCAAAACTGGATCTGAGCAATGTGGCGGATAACGAGGAAGATCGCGATACGCTGCTGCAACTGCTTTTTACCTTTGGCGTGGAACCGCAGATTGGCAAGGATCGTCCGACGTTTGTTTATCATTTCCCCGCAAGTCAGGCTTCGCTGGCGCAGATCAGCACCGAAGACCACCGCGTGGCGGAGCGTTTTGAGGTTTATTATAAAGGTATTGAGCTGGCGAACGGTTTCCACGAGCTGACTGACGCGCGCGAACAGCAGCAGCGTTTTGAGCAGGATAACCGCAAGCGTGCAGCGCGCGGTCTGCCGCAGCAGCCGATTGATACCAACCTGCTGGAGGCGTTAAAAGCTGGCCTGCCGGATTGTTCTGGTGTGGCGCTGGGCGTTGACCGTCTGGTGATGCTGGCGCTGGGCGCAGAGCAGCTTGGCGATGTGATTGCCTTCACGGTCGATCGCGCCTGATAAAGTGCCGGGTGGCGCTGCGCTTACCCGGTCTACCATTCCTGTCAATTAACCTTTCCATTTCCGCACAACAACATTAAAAACTGCCAATTTCTCTATACACGGGTCTTTTTCTTAGTTTGCCTCGCATAGCCACAATTTCTGTCTGGTCATCTGCTACCATCCGCGCAGCTTAATTCTCCTTCGGATGGTTATATGTCTCACTCACTCAAAAAGATGACCCTCACCGGGCTCATCCTGATGATATTTACCTCGGTCTTTGGCTTTGCCAACAGCCCGTCGGCCTTCTACCTGATGGGTTACAGCGCGACGCCATTTTATATCGTCTCTGCGCTATTCTTCTTCATTCCCTTTGCGCTGATGATGGCGGAAATGGGATCGGCCTATCGCAAAGAAGAGGGCGGGATCTATTCGTGGATGAACAACAGCGTTGGCCCGCGTTATGCGTTTATCGGCACGTTTATGTGGTTCTCCTCTTACGTCGTCTGGATGGTCAGTACGGCCGCGAAAGTGTGGGTTCCGTTCTCGACGTTTGTGTTCGGTGCCGATAAAACCCAGGTCTGGTCGCTGGCGGGCCTCAGCTCTACGCAGGTGGTGGGTATTCTGGCGGTCTGCTGGATGGTTGTTGTAACGCTGGTGGCGTCTAAAGGCATCAACAAAATAGCCCGGATTACCGCTGTGGGCGGTATTTCGGTTATGGGGTTGAACCTGGTGCTGCTGGTGGTCAGTATCGCCATTCTGTGTCTGAACGGCGGCCATTTCGCGCAGGAGGTGAATTTTGTTTCATCCCCTAACCCGAGCTATCAGTCCGGACTCGCCATGCTCTCCTTCGTGGTCTTTGCCATCTTTGCTTACGGCGGTATTGAAGCCGTAGGCGGCCTGGTCGATAAGACCGAGAACCCGGAAAAGAACTTTGCCAAAGGCATTATTTTTGCCGCCATCGTCATCTCGATTGGCTATTCGCTGGCGATTTTCCTCTGGGGCGTCAGCACTAACTGGCAGCAGGTACTGAGCAACAACACCACGAACCTCGGGAACATCACCTATGTTCTGATGAAAAGTCTGGGCATGACGCTGGGGCAGGCGATGAACCTGACGCCGGACGCGGCGGCGACGATGGGCGTTTGGTTTGCGCGCATCACCGGGCTGTCGATGTTCCTGGCGTATACGGGCGCGTTCTTTACGCTGATTTACTCTCCGCTGAAAGCCATTATTCAGGGCACGCCAAAAGCGCTGTGGCCAGCGCGCATGACGCAGTTGAATACCACCGGCATGCCCGCTAACGCCATGTGGATGCAGTGTCTGCTGGTATGCGTGTTCATTCTGCTGGTGTCGTTCGGTGGTGACACGGCGTCAGCGTTTTACAACAAGCTGACTCTGATGGCGAACGTTTCAATGACGCTCCCGTATCTGTTCCTGACGCTCGCGTTCCCGTTCTTTAAGGCGAAGCAGGGGCTGGAACGTCCGTTCGTGATTTTCAAAACCCGCGCAACAACGCTGCTGGCAACCACGGTGGTCGTTTTGGTGGTGGCGTTTGCCAACATATTCACCGTGATCCAGCCCATCATTGAGGCAAATGACTGGAACAGCGCGCTGTGGATGGTTGGCGGTCCGATCTTCTTCTCGCTGCTGGCGATGGGGATTTATGAGAACTATCGTCGTCGCTCGGTGGCGTACGTAGCGGAAGTCGCGTAGGGGTGAAACGCCCCTCCCCACAGGGAGGGGCGAGTATTACAAACTTCCCGCCGGGCGTTTGCGCCCCGCAGATGACAGCGTTCTTGACGTTTTATTCCCACCGAGGCTTTCCAGACGCATCTGGAACGGTGGGAACGGCATATCAATTCCGTGCTCACGGAAGCCAGCCAGAATCAGCTGGTGGATCTCATGGCGCAACGGCATACGGTGCCCCATCTCGGCGGCGTAGATGCGCAGCTCGAAGATCTGAATACCCTGCTGTAAATCCACAAGGAATACCTCCGGTGCCGGGTTATCGATCACCAGCGAGCAGCGCTCTGCTGCGGTGTAGAGGATCTGCGTCACCTCTTCGCTGTTGGCGTCAGACGGTGCCGGTACGGTCAGCACCACTCGGGTGACGGAGTCTGACAGCGACCAGTTGATAAACTGCTCGGTGATAAACGCCTTGTTCGGGACGATGATCTCTTTTCGATCCCAGTCGCTGATCGTGGTGGCGCGCGTATTGATCTTCGTGACGCTACCGGTCAAATCGCGGATGGTCACCGTATCGCCAATACGGATCGGCTTCTCAAACAGAATGATCAGACCGGAAACGAAGTTGGCAAAAATCTCCTGCAGGCCAAAGCCCAGCCCCACGGTCAGGGCGGCGACCAGCCACTGCAGTTTTGACCACTCAATACCAATCATCGAGAAACCCACCAGCCCACCAAACAGCATGATCAGATACTTGGTGATGGTGGTAATGGCGTAGCCCGTGCCGGGGGTTAAATCCAGGTGCTGCAGCAGCGCCAGCTCCAGCAGCGCCGGGAAGTTTCGCACCAGTTGGGTGGTGATGATCAGCACCAGAATGGCAATCAGCACCGCGCCTAAGGTGATCGGCTCCAGACTTTCAACACCCTGTACCGTGGACGTCACGTCCCACAGAGAGATGTTCTCCAGGAAGCCAAACGCGGAATGAATTTCCGACCACAGGAAGATCACCGACAGAAGGGCAACCAGCATCAGGAGGGAGCGCACCAGCCGCAATGACTGGGTACTGATGGTATCCAGATCGATTTCGACATCGTCGGCATCCGTTGTCCCTTCTGTACTGTTGACGTGGTTTGGCTCTTCTTCACCGCGTGCGCGCTGGGCCAGAATTTCGGCGCGGCGATGCTTGGCACGGTCAAACGCCAGACGACGACGCTGGATCAGCATTCCGCGACGGATGACATGGTAGACCACCAGCAGCAGGAACCAGATGGCGACGGAGGTTTCAAGACGTGCCAGCAGCGCCTGCGCGGTCGCCAGATACCCCACGGCTGCGGCCAGAATGGCCACCAAAGGTGCGGAGAGCATCAGGTTCCACAGCATGCGGTTGAGCATGTTATCGCCGCTGCCCGTCTTATCGAGATACAGCGGAATGCCGGCGCGTTTAAGGCTGAGTTTCACCATTGCCAGCGCGCCGCAGATGAGGATAAAGCAGAGACGGCCCAGCGAACCGGAGAACTCCCGGTCATTGAGGTTATCGAACATGATCAGCGCCATGATTAGCGGCACGATCAGGCCGATGCTCATCAGGTAGTAACGCATGCCGCGCGCGACGCGGCTGCGCGGCCAGCCAAAGTGGGCGACAAACAGACCGTTTGGACGCGCGAAGGTGGCGCAAATCATCACTACCCACAGCAGCGGCACGGTGGCGGTGACGCCATCGCCAATCGCCACCGCAAGCGGATAGGGCCAGGCCTCGCGCAGGCCATATCCCAGCGTCATCCACAGCACCGGTAGCGGTGAAGCAACAAGAATCGACCAGAATACGGTACGCAGCGTCAGCCAGAAGTGATCCTGCGTCACTTTCCCGACGCGCGCGCTGGAACGTTCGAGGAAGCGCGTAAAGTGCCTGCGGGAGTAGATACTGAAGCCCACCAGAATCAGCGCGCCCAGCAGCGGGAAGATGGTCTCCTTACTGGTAATCATCATCACGCTGGCCTGGCCCAACTGGCTGAAGGTATCCAGCGAAATCAGGCGGCGCAGATCCTGCACAATCTCTATTGGCCACGAGAAGGTCATTGGCCGCACGTCAGATGTCCAGAAGAGATAACGGTGCGTCGCCTCGTTGACCTCTTTCAGCGCATCTTCCAGCTGGCTGTTCGACACTTTCAGCTTGGTTAACTCAAGGATCAGCGTATCGCCGCCCTGCAGCAGAGAGTTCAGCAGCTCACGCTGGGTGCGCAGCTGGGCTTCAAGGATGCGGTTCTGCTCACCGGTAAGCGGTTGCCCATCGGCCTGGCGGATCTGGCGGATTTGCGGCTGCTTATTGAGGAGGTCTTCAAAATGCAGGCGCTGGACGCGCAGTTGCGCCATCTCGGTATCAAGCTGCTGCGGCTTTGGCATTTCCGGCAGGCGGGCAACCTGGGCGCGTAAGGCTTCACCCAACAGGTTGGAGGACCCCAGCCACTGGGACTGCTCACGCAGGGTGTTAAGCGCCTGACGTACCTGTAGCGTTTGATTGGTCGCCTGTCGCTGCTGCGACGCAACCAAATCCATACGCTGCGCCTGCTGGTTCAGCGCGGCTGAAAGCTCGCGGTTAACCTTGAACTGATCGACGATGCCGACAGGCAGATTTGCGCTGTTTTCCGCGAGGAGTTCTGTACTTTCCAGCGCGCGTTCGGCTTCGCGCTGGCGCTGGCTATTTAACTGGTTGCGCAGGCTCTGCAGATACGCGTCCAGCTGTTGGCTCTGCTTCTGCGCCAGTTCAGCGCGCATGCGCGACAGTTCCTGGCGGTTGTTGGCAGAAAGCTGCGCCAGCTCCAGCTCATCAACCAGCGCTTTGAGCCTGGCGGACTCCGCCTGTAGCCCAAGATTTTGCGCCTGGCTCTGTGGCGTATTACCGGCTTGCGTGCCAACGCGACGCTCGACCTCGTTCAACTGACGGCGGGCATCGGTCTGCTGCTGCGGCAGCTGGCTGAGCGAGTCGGCGATTTCACGTGCGCGCTCTTGTTCCTGCTGCGCCTGGCGGCTCTTTTCCAGTAGTTGACTGCTAACCTGGAGGATCTCCTGGTTTAGCGCATCCGACGTTAAGCCCACAGGAACCTCGCGCGGTTCATCACGCAGGTTATTCAGCTGTGAGCGCAGCGTTTGAGAGAGTTTGGGGAAGTTGTCGATAACCTGCTGATATTGCTGAGCGCGCTCGAGGGAGCCTTTTCGCTCCTCAAGCGCGTTCAGGGCAGACTGGAGCGACTCGACGGTCTCTGGCTGAGCGGGTTTCGCCGCTTTTGCCTGCTCCAGTTCCTGGGTTATCTGTTTGGCGTCGGGGGCTGTCGCTGCGTACGCCCCCATGCTGAGGCACCAGGCCATCAGTAGAACGATAATCGGGCGCACGTCAGCGATCCTTCTGTTGTTAGCCTTCGTCTTTTTTGTCGTCAACCAGCGGGCTGGCGTCATGCTCGGCGTTGATCTCTTCTTCAGGCAGCGGCGCAGGCTCTGCGTCCGGCGTGATGAAGGTTTCGGTAGACACCGCCAGCGGTTGACCCAGTTTGGTCACCGACAGGCTTTCCAGCTGTTCAACCAGGTTCACTTTACCCGGTGCAAACAAGTTGATCACGGTAGAGCCCAGCTTAAAGCGACCCATCTCCTGACCTTTCAGCAGGGCCACAGAGCCTTCCGCTTCACCGGCAGGCCAGGTCCAGCGCTTGATCACGCCTTCGCGTGGTGGGGTAATGGTGCCCGCCCAGACGGTTTCGATACTGCCTACAATGGTAGCACCCACCAGAATCTGTGCCATTGGGCCAAATTCAGTATCAAACAGGCAGATGACGCGCTCGTTACGGGCGAACAGGTTCGGAACGTTCTGTGCGGTCAGGTGGTTCACAGAGAACAGATCCCCCGGCACGTAAATCATTTCACGCAGGATACCGTTACACGGCATGTGTACGCGGTGATAGTCGCGCGGCGACAGGTAGGTGGTCGCGAAGGAACCGTTACGGAACAGATCTGCCATCAGGTAGTTACCTGCGAGCAGCGCCTCAAGGGTGTAGTTATGGCCTTTGGCCTGCAGAATTTTGTCGTCTTCAATCTTACCGAGCTGGCTGATCACGCCGTCCGCAGGCATCACCAGCACGTTAGGGTCGGTATTTAACGGGCGCAGTTCATCGCGCAACGGGCGCACGAAGAATTCGTTAAACGTGCGGTAGCTGGCGGTGTCCGGTTTCTGCGCCTCTTTCATGTCGACCTTGTAGTATTTCACGAACAGGTCGATGACCAGTTTGGTCAGCCAGCCCGCTCGTTTGCTCGCGCCCCAGCCCGCCAGGCGAGTGAGCCACAGTTTTGGCAGAATGTATTGAAGCGAAAGTTTGAATGAGTTTAACAAGGTAGCCTCCAGGCCATTGTTTTGTCGTTCCTGATCCGGCGGAAAAGCGCCGGAACCTGAAAAAAAGGGGACGATTTTAGCGATGCTTAGCTTAGTTGTCAGTTATCAGAATCAGAAAAGTTTTTACGCGTTTTTACGTCTTCCATGCTCTCAAGAATACGGTGATAGTTTTCGAAGCGAGTTTCCGCAATCTCACCGTTCTCTACCGCCTCGCGGATAGCGCAGCCAGGGTCGTTGTCGTGCTTACAGTCGCGATATTTGCAAGCGCCTAAATAGTCATGGAATTCGACAAACCCGTTGAAGATTTGTTCCGGCTCAAGGTGCCACAGGCCAAACTCACGTACGCCCGGCGAGTCAATCACGTCGCCACCGTGCGGGAAGTGATACAGACGCGAGGCGGTGGTGGTGTGCTGGCCCAGACCCGAAACGTTGGAGACATCGTTGGTCAGAATCTCTTGCTGGAGGCCGAGAAGGTTGTTCAGCAGGCTCGATTTACCTACGCCAGATTGACCCGCAAAGATACTGATTCGGTCAGTCAGCGCTTCTTCTAACGGCTTCAGGCCATCTTTGGTGTGGCTGGAGACCATCAGCACGCGATAACCGATCTTGCGATAGATATCCATCTGCTCATTCACGAAGGCCATGCCGTCGTCATCCAGCAGATCGATCTTGTTCAGCACGATGATCGGTTCAACCTGCAGCGTTTCGCAGGCGACAAGATAACGGTCGATAATATTGAGCGAAAGCTCAGGCAAAATCGCCGAAACGATGACGATCTGGTTAATATTTGCGGCAATGGGTTTAACACCGTCGTAGAAATCAGGACGGGTCAGCACCGACGTGCGTTCATGCACGGCTTCAACGATGCCCTTAACCGTCACCCCTTCAGCGGCTTCTTTACCCGGACGCCAGACGACGCGATCGCCGGTTACCAGTGAACGGATAGTGCGACGGATATTGCAACGGTGGATATCCCCGTCGGCGGATTCGACATCAGCATGCATACCAAAACGGCTAATCACGACGCCCTCTGTCGCTTCACCAAACAGGTTGTCGTCGTAATCCGGTTTCTCCGAAGTAGTTTTAAGACGGCGCTGGTGGTTGGCGTTTACGCGGCGCTGCTGCCCTTTGGAGAGTTTATTTTTACTCAATCGCGCTGGCTCCTGGTCGCCCGTAAGGGGCAAAACCTCTATGATACACTCTAATTAATACTAGTTAACCTGCTACTGCCGGTTATGCGAGAAGGGTGGAAAATAACATGAGCGCGGATGAAAACAACCTGATTTGGATCGATCTTGAAATGACCGGGCTGGATCCCGAGCGCGATCGCATCATTGAAATTGCAACGCTGGTCACCGATGCCAACCTGAATATTCTGGCGGAAGGGCCAACCATCGCGGTACATCAGTCTGACGATCAACTCGCGCTGATGGATGAATGGAATGTGCGTACCCATACCGGCAGCGGGCTGGTCGAGCGCGTGAAGGCCAGTACCCAGGGCGACCGCGAAGCAGAGCTGGCAACCATTGAATTCCTGAAACAGTGGGTTCCGGCGGGCAAATCGCCTATCTGCGGTAACAGCATTGGTCAGGATCGTCGCTTCCTGTTTAAGTACATGCCGGAGCTGGAATCGTATTTCCACTACCGCTATCTGGATGTCAGCACCCTGAAAGAGCTGGCGCGTCGCTGGAAACCGGAAATTCTCGACGGCTTTAAAAAGCAGGGAACACACCAGGCGATGGACGACATTCGCGAGTCGGTTGCGGAGCTGGCGTACTACCGCGAAAACTTTATAAAGCTGTGATTTTGCGACCCGGCGCCTTGCGTGGCCGGGTTTTTGTCGTTAAATTGTTCAGCTTGCCGATTAATTAAGCATTTGAACGGATTTTCAAAAAAATCGCTTTAAGGGGGGTTGCAGCTAAAAGGATTTCTCGTATAATGCGCCTCCCGTAACGACAGAGAATTACACGTTACGACAGCAACAAAAGCAGTACAGATTTGCGGGAATAGCTCAGTTGGTAGAGCACGACCTTGCCAAGGTCGGGGTCGCGAGTTCGAGTCTCGTTTCCCGCTCCAAAATTTGAAAGTATCGCAAGATACGCCAGCACCAGAACACCCAAGCGGGAATAGCTCAGTTGGTAGAGCACGACCTTGCCAAGGTCGGGGTCGCGAGTTCGAGTCTCGTTTCCCGCTCCAAAATTTGAAAGTATCGCAAGATACGCACAGCACCAGAACACCCAAGCGGGAATAGCTCAGTTGGTAGAGCACGACCTTGCCAAGGTCGGGGTCGCGAGTTCGAGTCTCGTTTCCCGCTCCAAATTCTTCTTCATATTCAAATTATCCACAGCGGAATGCTTCGTTGGGGACGTTTTCTATTTCATCTGAAATACTCTTGTAAACAGAGTTATCCACAGAACCTGCCGCTGATCTGTTAGTGCCAAACGCTTCGCAGGGTGAATAGTATCTTTATAATATTCTGATTTATAAAAAGAAAATATCATTTCAAAATGTTAGTGAGATCACTTGACCTCTTAGCCAGCCCTGATGGCGCCTGAGTTTGTAATTTTATACACAGGCTGTGAATAGTTCAGGCATCCCGCTTTAGCCCTTTTTCAATCACCCTCACCAGCCGCTGTTTCTTGGGTAACTGCACTTCGACCACGCAGGCATTTCGCTTCTCAATTTGCTGTGCAACCGCCCACTCAATGTGTTCATCGAGAAGTGGGTGCTCACCTCTACGGCTTTCGAGTGCCTGAATATTCGCTTCATCCCACGAGGCATTGCCCAGCGCAACGGCAACATTTCGCAGCCAACGCAAATGACCGATACGGCGAATGGCCGAACCTTCCGTCACTTTCAGGAACCAGGCTTCTGTCCAGGCGAACAGCTCAATAAGCGGTGGTGCATGCAGCGCCTTACGCGGGCTGAAATCCTCTTCGTCCGTGAGCTGCGAATAGCGGTTCCACGGGCAGATCAACTGGCAGTCGTCACAACCGTAGATCCGGTTGCCGATAAGCGGTCGAAATTCCTCAGGAATGGCCCCTTCCAGTTCGATAGTGAGATAGGAGATGCAGCGGCGTGCGTCAACGGTATAAGGCTCGACAATAGCGCCTGTCGGGCAGATGGTCATGCAGGCTACACACCGGCCGCAGCCTTCCTCTACCGGGCCGTCTACCGGCAGCGGTAAATCTATCAGCAGTTCACCCAGGAAAAAGAACGAACCGGCGTCGCGGCTAAGGATAAGTGAGTGCTTACCTGTCCAGCCAAGCCCCGCTTTTTCAGCAATCGGACGCTCAAGAATAGGCGCGGAATCCACAAAGGGTCTAAAATTCAGCGAAACACAGTGCTGCTGAATCATTTCCCCCAGTTTTTTTAAACGGTTGCGCAGAAGCTTATGGTAGTCACGCCCCAGAGCATACCGGCTGACGTAACCCAAAGAGGGATTTTTGAGCGTGCGCGCAAAGGCCGCATTGGCGGGCAGGTAGTTCATGCGCACGCTGATGACGCGTAATGTGCCCGGCAACAGCTCGTGTGGACGAGCGCGCATCATGCCATGACGCGCCATCCACTCCATCTCGCCGTGGTACTGTTTGTCCAGCCACGCCTGCAGTTTGGGCTCGCTGGCGGAGAGGTCGGTGTCGGTGATGCCCACCTTCTGGAAGCCAAGCTCAGCACCCCACTGTTTTATATTTTGCGCTAACTGATTGAGATCGAGGGGCTGTGACATGACGGACCATACGGTGAAGAAAAACCCCGCAAGTATACCACATTCCATCTGGCATGCGGATGACCTCCGACGCGCCGAAAAAGAGGCTGCAGATAGCCTCGGCATTACCCTTTATGAACTGATGCTACGCGCGGGTGAGGCGGCGTTTAACGTTGCCCGCCGCACGTACCCGCAGGCCGCTCACTGGCTCATTTTATGTGGACACGGTAATAACGGCGGCGATGGCTATGTCGTTGCCCGTCTGGCCGTGGCGGCAGGTCTTCGCGTCACGTTACTGGCCGTTGAGAGCGAACATCCGCTGCCGGAAGAAGCCAGTGCGGCGCGAGAGGCCTGGCTGAACGCAGGCGGTGTGATTCATGCGTCAGATATCCTCTGGCCGGAAGAGGTGGATCTGGTCGTTGATGGTCTGCTGGGCACCGGTCTGATGCGCGCGCCACGCGACAACATTGCCGCGCTGATTGAGCGTGCTAACGCGCATCCCGCACCGGTGGTGGCGCTGGACATCCCCTCTGGATTGCTCGCGCAAACCGGTGCGACGCCGGGGTCGGTGATTCAGGCGTCACATACTGTCACCTTTATTGCCCTGAAACCGGGTCTGCTAACCGGAAAAGCGCGGGATGTGGTCGGGAAACTGCATCACAACGCGCTGGGGCTTGAACGCTGGCTGGCGGGACAGGATACGCAAGTTTCACGATATGACGCCTCACAGTTGACCGGATGGCTGCCGCCGCGCCGTCCAACGTCCCATAAGGGCGATCACGGCAGGCTGGTGATAGTCGGGGGCGACCACGGCACGGCGGGCGCTATCCGCATGACCGGCGAGGCGGCTCTGCGCTGCGGTGCCGGTTTAGTGCGGGTGTTAACGCGTAGTGACAATATCATCCCGATCGTTACTGCCCGACCAGAGTTAATGGTGCATGAACTCACGCCGCAGACGCTGGAAGAGAGCCTCGAATGGGCCGATGTTGTGGTGATTGGCCCCGGGCTTGGGCAGCAGGCATGGGGTAAACAAGCCCTGCAAAAGGTCGAGAATTTTCGTAAACCGATGCTGTGGGATGCCGACGCGCTTAACCTTCTGGCAATAAACCCGGATAAGCGTCACAATCGCATTCTGACGCCACACCCCGGCGAGGCCGCGCGGCTGCTTAACTGCAGCGTGGCAGAAATTGAAAGCGATCGCTTACTTTCTGCCCAGCGTCTGGTAAAACGTTACGGAGGTGTTGCTGTTTTAAAAGGGGCGGGAACCGTTATCGCCAGCGAGGATGCGTTGGGTATTATTGATGCCGGAAATGCAGGCATGGCGAGCGGGGGCATGGGTGATGTGTTGTCTGGCATCATTGGCGCATTGCTTGGACAGAAACTTCCCCTTTATGATGCAGCCTGTGCGGGCTGTGTGGCCCACGGCGCAGCGGCTGACCAGTTTGCTGCACGCTATGGTACGCGCGGTATGCTGGCCACCGATCTTTTTTGCACGCTACGGCGTGTTGTTAACCCGGATGTGATTGACGTAGAAAATGACTAATCGAGCGATTCCTTTACCTGATGAACAAGCCACTTTAGATCTCGGCAAGCGCGTGGCGCAGGCCTGTCAGGGGGCAACCGTCATTTATCTTTATGGTGATTTAGGTGCGGGTAAAACCACCTTCAGCCGGGGTTTTTTGCAGGCGTTAGGCCATAACGGGAATGTGAAAAGCCCAACCTACACGCTGGTAGAACCGTACACCCTTGAAAATCTCATGGTGTACCACTTCGATTTATACCGCCTTGCGGACCCTGAGGAGCTGGAATTTATGGGGATCCGTGATTATTTTGCCAACGACGCCATTTGCCTGGTGGAGTGGCCGCAACAAGGTGCGGGTGTGCTGCCTGACCCGGATGTCGAAATTCACTTAGATTACCAGGCACAAGGGCGTGAGGCACGCATCAGTGCTGTTTCCTCATCAGGCAGTTCCTTACTGGCGCGACTGGCCGGTTAAGCGTAGGGATGACGGGATGAAAAATCGCGTTAAAGGTTGGTTGTTGGCTGCCACGGTGCTGCTGTGCGCGCAGGCCGGGGCGGCGAGCCTCTCAGATATTCAGGTGTCGAACGGGGAAAATCAGGCCCGGATCACGTTTAGCTTTATGGGCGACCCAGAATATGCGTTTTCTCAGCCAGACAGCCACAGCGTGGCGCTGGATATCAAACAAACGGGCGTAATCCAGGGATTACCGCTGCGGTTCAGCGGTAACAACCTGGTGAAAAGTATCCGTTCGGGAACGCCGCAGGATAGCCAGTCGTTACGCCTGGTTGTGGATCTGACCGAAAAGGGCAAAACGAAGGCGGTGAAGCAGCAAAACGGGGCGAACTATACGGTGGTCTTTACCATCAATGCCGACGCACCGCCGCCACCTCCACCGCCTGCACCGGTGGTGGCGAAGCGCGTGGAAGAACCTGTGTATACCCCGCGTCCGTCTGAACCTGCCCGTAATCCGTTTAAGTCGCAAAACGATCGCATCACAGCGGCAACCAGCAGTAATACGGTGATGCGTCCGGCGGCCAGCGCACGACGCGCGGCGGTTAGCGGTGACAAAGTGATCATCGCCATCGATGCAGGTCACGGCGGGCAGGATCCTGGCGCAATTGGCCCGGGCGGTACGCGGGAGAAAAACGTGACAATCGCGGTAGCCCGCAAGCTCAGGACGCTGTTAAACGACGATCCGATGTTTAAAGGCGTGCTCACTCGCGACGGCGACTATTTTATTTCCGTAATGGGACGCTCGGACGTGGCGCGTAAGCAAAACGCAAACTTCCTGGTTTCCATTCATGCGGATGCCGCGCCGAATCGTAGCGCGACCGGCGCCTCTGTTTGGGTGCTGTCGAACCGTCGCGCCAACAGTGAAATGGCAAACTGGCTTGAAGAGCATGAGAAACAATCTGAACTGTTAGGCGGTGCGGGTGATGTGCTCGCTAATAGCCAGTCTGACCCGTATCTCAGCCAGGCGGTGCTGGATTTACAGTTCGGTCATTCCCAGCGCGTCGGGTATGATGTCGCGACTAACGTACTGAACCAGCTACAGGGCATCGGGGCATTGCACAAGCGCCGTCCGGAGCATGCGAGCCTGGGTGTTCTGCGTTCGCCGGATATTCCATCGATCCTCGTGGAAACGGGCTTTATCAGCAACAACGGTGAAGAGCGCCTGCTGGGAAGCGACAGTTACCAGCAGCAGATTGCCGAAGCGATTTATAACGGTCTGCGTAAATATTTTGAAGCCCATCCGCTTCAGTCAGCGCCGCAAAGCGGTGCAGGCCAGACGGCCAGTGCCGCGCTGCCGGGTGAGATGACCGCCACAAATTAAGGAGAATTCATGCCGATTCAGGTTCTACCGCCGCAGCTCGCGAACCAAATCGCCGCCGGTGAGGTGGTGGAGCGCCCTGCGTCGGTGGTGAAGGAACTGGTGGAAAACAGCCTCGATGCGGGGGCAACCCGCATTGATATTGATATCGAACGCGGCGGCGCAAAGCTTATTCGTATTCGTGACAACGGCTGTGGCATCAAAAAAGACGAGCTGGCGCTGGCGCTGGCGCGTCACGCCACCAGTAAAATTGCCTCTTTGGACGATCTGGAAGCCATTATCAGCCTTGGTTTTCGCGGCGAAGCGCTGGCGAGCATCAGTTCCGTATCCCGCTTAACCCTGACCTCCCGTACCGCGGAACAGCAGGAGGCCTGGCAGGCCTACGCTGAAGGACGCGATATGGACGTCACGGTCAAACCTGCGGCGCACCCTGTCGGCACCACGCTTGAAGTGCTGGACCTGTTCTATAACACCCCCGCCCGACGCAAGTTCATGCGTACCGAGAAGACCGAATTCGGACACATCGATGAGATCATTCGCCGCATCGCGCTGGCGCGATTCGATGTCACCATCAACCTCAGCCATAACGGTAAGGTGATGCGTCAGTATCGTGCGGTGGCGGAAGGTGGGCAGAAGGAACGCCGGTTAGGGGCTATCTGCGGCACGCCGTTCCTTGAAAAAGCGCTGGCGATAGAGTGGCAGCATGGCGATCTGGCGCTGCGCGGTTGGGTGGCAGACCCGAACGCGAGCAGCGCCGCCTTTGCTGAGATCCAATACTGCTACGTGAATGGCCGCATGATGCGCGACCGCCTGATCAACCACGCCATTCGTCAGGCCTGTGAAGACAAACTCGGCGCGGATCAACAGCCCGCGTTTGTGCTTTATCTGGAGATCGACCCCCATCAGGTGGATGTGAACGTCCATCCTGCGAAGCATGAGGTGCGCTTCCACCAGTCACGTCTGGTTCATGACTTTATTTATCAGGGTGTTGTCACGGTATTGCAGCAGCAGGCGGAGCCAACGCTGCCGCTGGAAAACGACGCCCCGGCACCGCGTCAGCTGCCGGAAAACCGGGTGGCGGCTGGCCGCAACCACTTTGCTGAACCCGCCGCTGCCCGCGAACCCTCGGCTCCGCGTTTCTCCGCGGCGGGCAGCGCGCCTCGCCCTACGGGGGCGAACTACCCCAACGCTCAGTCGGGTTATCAGAAGCAGCAGGGGGCGCTGTACCGCAAACTGCTTGATACGCCCGCCGTGGAACGTAAAGAGCATATCGAGGTGTCGCAACCTTCACTGGACGGGCATAGCCAGAGCTTTGGTCGTGTACTGACGATTGTTGCTCCGGATATGGCATTGCTCGAACGCGAGGGGAAACTGATGCTACTGGCGTTGCCGGTGGCGGAACGCTGGCTTAAACAGGCGCAGCTGACGCCGGGGGAAAACGCCGCCTGCGCACAGCCGTTGCTGATCCCGGTCCGGTTAAAGATAACCCCTGAAGAAACAGGGGTTTTGCAGCGTGCACAGGCGCTTCTTGCCGAAATGGGCATAGAAATCGTGCTGGAAGCGCAGCATGTGACAATTCGCGCAGTGCCTTTACCCTTACGCCAACAAAATTTACAAAACTTGATTCCTGAACTGATAGGCTACCTGGCGCAGCAAACGTCGTTTGATGCCGCCAACACCGCGCAGTGGATCGCTCGCCATCTGGCCAGTGAACACTCTCCGTGGAGTATGGCGCAGGCGATTACCGTGTTGGCAGAGGTTGAACGCCTTTGCCCACATCTGGTGAAAACGCCGCCGGGTGGATTATTACAACCTGTTGATTTAAAAACGGCGATGACCGCCCTGAGACATGATTGACGTAAGTAAGGCGAGCCTGCCTAAGGCGATTTTTTTAATGGGCCCTACGGCCTCCGGTAAAACAGCGTTAGCCATTGAGTTACGTAAAGTTTTGCCTGTAGAGTTGATTAGCGTCGATTCCGCCCTCATTTATCGAGGAATGGACATCGGCACGGCGAAGCCAGACGCAGACGAACTGCGCGCGGCACCGCACCGTTTGCTGGATATTCTCGACCCGGCTCAGGCGTACTCCGCAGCAGACTTTCGCCGCGATGCCTTAGCCGAGATGGCCGACATTACCGCTGCGGGACGAATACCGCTACTGGTTGGCGGAACCATGCTCTACTTCAAGGCGCTGCTGGAGGGGTTATCGCCTCTGCCATCGGCAGATCCGGACGTACGAGCCAGGATTGAACAGCAGGCGGCAGAGCAGGGATGGGACGTTTTGCACCAGCAACTGGCGGAGATTGACCCGGTTGCTGCAGCGCGAATCCATCCGAATGATCCGCAAAGGCTTTCCCGGGCACTGGAAGTTTTTTTCATTTCGGGTAAAACTTTAACGGAACTGACGCAAACGTCAGGAGACGCTCTGCCGTATCAGGTGCATCAGTTCGCCATCGCCCCGGCGAGCCGTGAACTGCTCCATCAACGAATTGAGCAGCGTTTTCATCAGATGTTGGCTTCAGATTTTGAAGCAGAAGTGCGGGCGCTATTTGCCCGTGGAGATTTGCATACGGATATGCCTTCCGTTCGTTGTGTGGGATACCGCCAGATGTGGTCGTATCTTGAAGGTGAGATTTCATACGATGAAATGGTTTATCGAGGTGTTTGCGCCACGAGGCAGTTAGCGAAGCGCCAGATCACCTGGTTGCGCGGTTGGGAGGGCGTTCACTGGTTAGACAGTGAAAAGCCGCAACAGGCGTTAAACGAAGTGATTGAGGTTGTTGGTGATATCGCTGACTGAATGTGTACAATTGAGACGTATCGTGCGCAATTTTTCAGAATCGCAAGGTTCTAAGTACAAAACAAGCATATAAGGAAAAGATAGAATGGCTAAGGGGCAATCTTTACAAGATCCGTTCCTGAACGCATTGCGTCGGGAACGTGTTCCAGTTTCTATTTATTTGGTGAATGGTATTAAGCTGCAAGGTCAGATTGAGTCTTTCGATCAGTTCGTGATTCTGTTGAAAAACACGGTCAGTCAGATGGTCTACAAGCACGCTATTTCTACTGTTGTTCCGTCCCGTCCGGTATCTCATCACAGCAATAACGCTGGCGGCGGCACTGGTAGTAACTACCATCATGGCAGCAACGCGCAGGGTTCTTCAACGCCGGCGCAGGACAGCGACGAGACCGAATAAGGTTTCGCACTGTTATCCACACGGGGAGCCAGGGATCCTGCGTTCCCCGCTGATCTTTTTAGAGAGGTTTACGCTTGTTTGACCGTTATGATGCCGGTGAGCAGGCGGTGCTGGTACACATCTATTTTTCGCAAGACAAAGATATGGAAGACCTCCAGGAGTTTGAATCTCTGGTCTCTTCTGCCGGTGTCGAAGCAATGCAGGTGATTACCGGTAGCCGTAAAGCGCCGCACCCAAAGTATTTTGTTGGTGAAGGTAAAGCAGTCGAAATTGCGGATGCCGTAAAAGCAACCGGCGCGTCAGTCGTGTTGTTTGATCATGCGCTGTCTCCAGCCCAGGAGCGCAACCTGGAAGCCCTTTGCGAATGCCGTGTTATCGATCGCACGGGATTGATTTTAGATATTTTTGCTCAGCGTGCGCGTACCCACGAAGGTAAGCTGCAGGTTGAACTGGCGCAGTTGCGCCATCTGGCAACGCGTCTTGTGCGTGGCTGGACACACCTTGAAAGACAAAAAGGCGGGATTGGTTTGCGCGGCCCGGGTGAAACCCAGCTCGAAACCGACCGTCGTTTGCTGCGTGGCCGTATTACCCAGATCCTCTCACGTCTGGAAAGAGTTGAGAAACAGCGTGAGCAGGGACGTCGGGCGCGAACGAAAGCCGATATCCCGACGGTGTCGCTGGTGGGGTATACCAACGCCGGTAAATCCACCCTGTTTAACCAGATCACCGAGGCCCAGGTTTATGCCGCTGACCAGCTGTTTGCGACCCTGGACCCGACGCTGCGCCGTATTGACGTTGCTGACGTCGGTGAGACGGTGCTGGCGGATACCGTAGGGTTTATCCGTCATTTGCCGCATGACCTGGTGGCGGCCTTTAAAGCGACGTTGCAGGAGACGCGACAGGCGACCCTGCTGCTGCACGTGATTGATGCGGCAGACGTGCGCGTTCAGGAGAACATCGACGCGGTGAACGTGGTGCTCGAAGAGATCGACGCCCACGAAATCCCAACGCTGTTGGTGATGAACAAGATCGATATGCTGGACGATTTCGAACCGCGTATCGACAGAGATGAAGAGAACAAACCGATTCGGGTCTGGCTTTCTGCCCAGACCGGTATCGGTGTGCCACTGCTTTTCCAGGCTTTGACAGAACGTCTTTCCGGTGAGGTCGCCCAGCACACGCTGCGATTGCCGCCACAGGAAGGCAGGCTGCGCAGCCGGTTTTATCAGCTTCAGGCGATAGAAAAAGAGTGGATGGAGGATGACGGCAGCGTGGGGATGCAGGTGCGTATGCCGATCGTTGACTGGCGTCGCCTCTGTAAACAAGAACCTGCGCTGGCGGACTATATCGTCTGATCAGAAAGGGGAAGCCTGAATAATTCGCCCTTGCATAACAAATATGGAGCATATACATGGCGTGGAATCAGCCCGGTAATAACGGACAAGACCGCGACCCGTGGGGAAGCAGCAATAATCAAGGCGGCAACTCTGGGGGAAATGGCAACAAAGGTGGTCGCGAGCAGGGGCCGCCGGATCTGGATGATATCTTCCGCAAGCTGAGCAAAAAGCTCGGTGGCCTTGGCGGAGGAAAAGGTTCTGGCTCGGGTGGTAATTCCACTCAGAGTCCGCGCCCGCCAATGGGTGGCCGCGTAGTGGGCATTGTGGCCGCTGCGGTGGTAATCATCTGGGCAGCCAGCGGGTTCTACACCATTAAAGAAGCAGAACGCGGCGTGGTCACTCGTTTCGGTAAGTTCAGCCATCTGGTTGAACCGGGCCTGAACTGGAAACCGACCTTCGTTGACAACGTCACCGCGGTTAACGTGGAGTCCGTCCGTGAACTGGCGGCATCTGGCGTGATGCTGACCTCTGACGAGAACGTCGTGCGCGTTGAGATGAACGTGCAGTACCGCGTAACCGATCCTGAGCGTTATCTGTTTAGCGTGACCAGCGCTGATGACAGCCTGCGTCAGGCGACCGACAGCGCCCTGCGTGGCGTGATCGGCAAGTACACCATGGACCGTATTCTGACCGAAGGTCGTACCGTTATTCGTAGCGATACCCAGCGCGAGCTGGAAGAGACCATTCGTCCATACAACATGGGTATCACCCTGCTGGACGTCAACTTCCAGGCTGCGCGTCCGCCGGAAGAGGTGAAAGCCGCATTTGACGATGCGATTGCTGCACGTGAAAACGAACAGCAGTACATCCGTGAAGCGGAAGCGTACACCAACGAAGTTCAGCCGCGTGCTAACGGTCAGGCGCAGCGTATTCTGGAAGAAGCACGCGCGTATAAGACGCAGACCATCCTGGAAGCACAGGGTGAAGTGGCTCGCTTCGCGAAGATCCTGCCGGAGTATAAAGCGGCACCGGAAATTACCCGCGAGCGTCTGTATATCGAGACCATGGAAAAAGTGCTGAGCCACACCCGCAAAGTGTTGGTTAACGACAGCAAAGGCGGAAACCTGATGGTCCTGCCGCTGGATCAGATGCTGAAAGGCGGTTCTGCACCGGCTGCGAAAGACACCAGCGGTGCGAATAACCTGCTGCGTCTGCCACCAGCCTCTTCAGGCAGCGCCAGCGCGAACACAACGCCTTCTTCGAACGATGGTGACATTATGGACCAACGCCGTGCTAACGCGCAGCGTAACGACTACCAGCGTCAGGGGGAATAAGGATGCGTAAGTCAGTTATTGCGATCATCGTCATCGTACTGGTCGTGCTGTATACCTCGATCTTTGTGGTGAAAGAAGGCGAGCGTGGGATCAAATTCCAGTTCAGCAGCGTCGTGCGTGATGGTGACAAACGCCCGGTGATTTACGAACCGGGTCTGCACTTCAAGGTGCCTTTCATTCAGTCAGTGAAAACGCTTGATGCGCGTATCCAGACCATGGATAACCAGGCCGACCGTTTCGTGACCAAAGAGAAGAAAGACCTGATCGTTGATTCCTACATCAAATGGCGTATCAGCGACTTCAGCCGTTACTTCCTGGCAACGGGCGGTGGCGATGTTTCTCAGGCAGAAGTGCTGCTGAAACGTAAGTTCTCTGACCGTCTGCGTTCTGAGATTGGTCGTCTGGATGTGAAAGACATCGTGACCGACTCCCGCGGCCGTCTGACGCTGGAAGTACGTGATGCGCTGAACTCCGGTACAGCGGGCACGGAAGACGAAGTGGAAACGCCAGCAGCGGATGACGCGATTGCTAAAGCCGCTGAACGTGTTCAGGCTGAAACCAACGGTAAAGTGCCGGTGATCAACCCGAACAGTATGGCCGCGCTGGGTATCGAAGTCGTTGACGTGCGTATCAAGCAAATCAACCTGCCAGCGGAAGTGTCCGAGGCGATCTACAACCGTATGCGCGCCGAGCGTGAAGCGGTAGCCCGTCGTCACCGTTCACAGGGTCAGGAAGAGGCTGAGAAGCTGCGTGCCGCTGCGGACTACGAAGTGACCAAGACGCTCGCAGAGTCTGAACGTCAGGGTCGTATCCTGCGCGGTGAAGGCGATGCCGAAGCGGCGAAGCTGTTTGCTGATGCCTTCAGTCAGGATCCAGACTTCTATGCCTTTATCCGTAGCCTGCGTGCTTACGAGAATAGCTTCCAGAGCAACCAGGATGTGATGGTGCTCAGCCCGGACAGCGATTTCTTCCGTTATATGAAGACGCCGACTAACGCAACGCGATAAACTCAGGTCCGTTTGAGTATTCAAACCACCGCTCTCAACGGAGCGGTGGTTTTCTTTTATAAGGACTAAAAATGAATTCAACGATCTGGCTCGCGCTGGCCCTGGTTTTGGTGCTTGAAGGTCTTGGACCGATGCTTTATCCGCGCGCCTGGCGTCGAATGATCGCGACGATGAGCCAACTGCCGGATAATATTTTGCGTCGTTTTGGCGGCGGTCTTGTGGTTGCAGGTATCGTTATCTACTACATGTTGAAGAAAACGATTGGCTGATCAAAAAGTAGGCGCAATCGGCGTATTTTGAGGTCAAAAAGTGCTGTATATCTGAAAAAGCGATGGTAGAATCCATTTTTAAGCAAACGGTGATTTTGAAAAAAATGGGTAACAACGTCGTCGTACTGGGCACCCAATGGGGTGACGAAGGTAAAGGGAAGATTGTTGATCTTCTGACTGAACGGGCTAAATATGTTGTACGCTACCAGGGCGGTCACAACGCAGGCCATACTCTCGTAATCAACGGTGAAAAAACCGTCCTCCATCTTATTCCATCAGGCATTCTTCGCGAAAACGTCACCAGCATCATCGGTAACGGCGTTGTGCTGTCTCCTGCTGCGCTGATGAAAGAGATGAAAGGTCTGGAAGACCGTGGTATCCCTGTTCGTGAGCGTCTGCTGCTCTCTGAAGCCTGCCCGCTGATCCTGGATTATCATGTGGCGCTGGACGTTGCGCGTGAAAAAGCGCGTGGCGCGAAAGCGATCGGTACCACCGGTCGTGGTATCGGCCCGGCTTACGAAGATAAAGTTGCACGTCGCGGTCTGCGCGTGGGCGATCTCTTCGACAAAGTGACCTTCGCTGAAAAACTGAAAGAAGTGATGGAATATCACAACTTCCAGCTGGTGAATTTCTACAAAGCTGACGCTGTTGACTACCAGAAAGTGCTGGATGACGTCATGGCGGTGGCTGATATTCTGACCGGTATGGTTGTGGATGTGTCCGATCTGCTGGACCAGGCGCGCAAGCGTGGCGATTTCGTCATGTTCGAAGGTGCGCAGGGTACGCTGCTGGACATCGACCACGGTACCTATCCGTACGTAACCTCCTCTAACACCACCGCGGGTGGCGTGGCAACCGGCTCTGGCCTGGGTCCACGCTATGTGGATTACGTTCTGGGTATCATCAAAGCGTACTCCACTCGCGTGGGTGCCGGTCCATTCCCGACCGAGCTGTTTGATGAAACTGGCGAGTTCCTGTGCAAGCAGGGTAACGAGTTTGGCGCGACCACCGGTCGTCGTCGTCGTACCGGCTGGCTGGATGCGGTCGCAGTGCGTCGTGCAGTGCAGATCAACTCCCTGTCTGGCTTCTGCCTGACCAAGCTCGACGTACTGGACGGCCTGAAAGAAGTGAAAATCTGCGTTGGCTACCGTATGCCAGATGGCCGCGAAGTGACCACCACTCCGCTGGCTGCTGACGACTGGGAAGGCATCGAGCCAATCTACGAAACCATGCCGGGCTGGTCTGAGACCACTTTCGGTGTGAAAGAGCGTAGCGGCCTGCCGCAGGCGGCGCTGGATTACATCAAGCGCATTGAAGAACTGACCGAAGTGCCGATCGATATTATTTCTACCGGCCCGGATCGTACTGAAACGATGATCCTGCGCGACCCGTTCGACGCATAATCTTCGTGACTGCTGGCCTGCGGGGAGACCCGTAGGCCGGATAAGCGTAGCGCCATCCGGCGACCGCTCCTGGATCTCCGCTTTTTCGCCCCGTCTGTCAAATAAATTAGCCCCTAACTATCTGGCTGGTTTATCATCATTAATGAATATCTCTGCGGTTTCACCGCGTTTTCCCTTTTTCCCTGAGGTTGATGTGCAGTTAACGAGTTTCACCGATTACGGCTTACGCGCCCTGATTTACATGGCGTCGTTACCCGATGGAAAGATGACCAGCATCTCTGAGGTAACAGAGGTCTATGGTGTATCCCGTAATCATATGGTCAAAATAATCAATCAACTTAGCCGTGCCGGATACGTTGCTGCCGTCCGCGGGAAGAATGGTGGGATCCGTCTCGGTAAACCGGCACAGAGTATTCGCGTTGGGGATGTGGTACGTGAACTGGAGCCGTTGTCTCTGGTGAACTGCAGCAGCGAGTTCTGCCACATTACCCCCGCTTGCCGCCTGAAACAGGCGCTTTCTAAGGCCGTGCAAAGTTTTCTCATGGAGCTGGATAACTACACGCTGGCCGATTTGGTTGAAGAGAATCAACCGCTTTATAAATTATTGCTGGTGGAATGAAGAAAATTTCCACCGGAGCTGACAACGGAGGAACCGACATGTCACATGATCCTTTCCAGGAACGCGAAGCCGAAAAATACGCGAATCCTATCCCTAGCCGCGAGTTCATCATTGAACACTTAACAAAACGCGAAAAACCCGCCAATCGTGAAGAACTTGCCATTGAATTAAACATTGAAGGTGAAGAGCAAATTGAAGCCCTTCGCCGCCGCCTGCGCGCGATGGAGCGTGACGGGCAACTGGTCTTTACCCGCCGTCAGTGCTACGCGCTGCCAGAACGCCTCGATCTGCTGAAAGGGACCGTCATTGGTCACCGCGATGGCTTCGGCTTCCTGCGCGTGGAAGGCCGCAAAGACGATCTATACCTCTCATCTGAGCAGATGAAGATGTGTATCCACGGCGATCAGATCCTGGCGCAACCGCTGGGCGCGGACCGTAAAGGCCGCCGCGAAGCGCGCGTGGTGCGTGTGCTGGTGCCAAAAACCAGCCAGATTGTTGGCCGCTACTTTACCGACGCGGGCGTGGGCTTTGTGGTACCGGACGACAGCCGCCTGAGCTTCGACATTCTGATCCCACCTGAAGAGGTGATGGGCGCACGCATGGGCTTTGTGGTGGTAGTAGAACTCACCCAGCGCCCAACCCGTCGCACCAAAGCCGTAGGTAAAATCGTCGAAGTGTTGGGAGATAACATGGGCACCACGATGGCCGTTGATATGGCGCTGCGTACCCATGAGATCCCTTACGTCTGGCCGAAAGCGGTTGAAGATCAGATCGAAAGCCTGCGCGAAGAAGTGCCGGAAGAGTCTAAGGTGGGCCGCGTGGATCTGCGCTCCCTGCCGCTGGTCACTATTGATGGCGAAGACGCCCGCGACTTTGATGATGCCGTTTACTGTGAGAAAAAACGCGGTGGCGGCTGGCGTCTGTGGGTTGCTATCGCTGACGTAAGCTATTATGTCCGTCCGCATACGCCGCTGGATAACGAAGCGCGCAGCCGCGGTACGTCGGTCTACTTCCCGTCTCAGGTTGTGCCGATGCTGCCGGAAGTGCTCTCTAACGGTCTGTGCTCCCTGAACCCGCAGGTTGACCGTCTTTGCATGGTCTGCGAGATGACCATCTCGACCAAAGGGCGCTTAACCGGCTTCAAATTCTACGAAGCAGTGATGAGCTCGCACGCGCGTCTGACCTATACCAAGGTCTGGCATATGCTGCAGGGCGACCAGGATCTGCGCGAGCAGTACGCGCCGCTGGTCAAACACATCGAAGAGCTGCACAACCTCTACAAAACGCTGGAACAGGCGCGCGAAGAGCGCGGCGGGATCTCGTTTGAGAGCGAAGAGGCGAAATTCATCTTCAACGCCGAACGCCGCATTGAGCGTATTGAGCAGACCCAGCGTAACGACGCCCACAAGCTGATCGAAGAGTGTATGATCCTGGCGAACATCTCGGCGGCACGTTTCGTTGAGAAAGCCAAAGAGCCAGCGCTGTTCCGTATTCACGATAAGCCGACCACGGAAGCCATTACCTCATTCCGTTCCGTGCTGGCTGAACTGGGCCTGGAGCTGCCGGGTGGCAACAAGCCAGAGCCGCGCGATTACGCCGAGCTGCTGGAATCCATCGGCGATCGTCCTGATGCAGAAATGCTGCAAACCATGCTGCTGCGCTCCATGAAGCAGGCGATCTACGATCCGGAAAACCGCGGCCACTTCGGTCTGGCGCTGCAGTCTTACGCCCACTTCACGTCGCCGATCCGTCGTTATCCTGACCTTTCCCTGCACCGTGCGATCAAGTATCTGCTGGCGCAGGAGCAGGGCCACAAAGGGAACACCACCGAAACCGGCGGCTACCACTATTCGATGGAAGAGATGCTGCAGCTGGGCCAGCACTGCTCCATGGCCGAACGTCGTGCCGATGAAGCAACACGTGACGTGGCGGACTGGCTGAAGTGTGACTTTATGCTCGATCAGGTGGGTAACGTCTTTAAAGGCGTGATTGCCAGCGTGACCGGCTTTGGTTTCTTCGTTCGTCTGGACGAGCTGTTCATCGACGGTCTGGTGCACGTCTCCAGCCTGGATAACGACTACTACCGCTTTGATCAGGTCGGACAACGCCTGATTGGCGAGTCTGGCGGCCAGACATACCGTCTGGGCGACCGTGTGGAAGTGAAGGTCGAAGCCGTGAATATGGACGACCGTAAAATCGACTTCAGCCTGATCTCCAGCGAACGCGCGCCGCGTAACGTCGGCAAAACCGAGCGTGAGAAAGCGAAAAAAGGCGGTAACGGTAAACCGGGCGGCGGTAAACGTCGTCAGGCGGGCAAGAAGGTAAACTTCGAGCCGGACAGCGCGTTCCGCGGCGAGAAGAAACAGAAGCCGAAGGCGGCGAAGAAAGAAGCTCGCTCAGCGAAAAAACCGTCCGCTAAAACGCAGAAAATAGCTGCCGCCACCAAAGCGAAGCGTGCGGCCAAGAAAAAGCAGGCGGAGTAAATTCTCCCCTCACCCTGACCCTCTCCCCTACGGGGGGAGGGGAAATACTTATTACGAGAACCATCAATGAGTGAAATGATTTACGGCATCCATGCGGTGCAGGCCCTTCTCGAGCGCGCACCGGAGCGTTTTCAGGAAGTCTTTATTCTGAAAGGGCGTGAAGATAAGCGTCTGATGCCGCTGATCCACGCGCTGGAAGCGCAGGGCGTGGTGATCCAGCTGGCAAACCGTCAGTTCCTGGATGAGAAAAGTGAAGGTGCGGTACACCAGGGCATTATTGCGCGCGTGAAGCCGGGCCGTCAGTATCAGGAAAACGATCTGCCGGATCTGATTGCCGAACTGGATAACCCGTTCTTCCTGATCCTCGATGGCGTTACCGATCCGCACAACCTCGGTGCCTGTCTGCGTAGCGCCGATGCGGCGGGCGTACACGCGGTGATTGTGCCGAAAGATCGCTCCGCGCAGCTGAACGCGACGGCGAAGAAAGTGGCCTGCGGCGCGGCGGAAAACGTTCCGCTGATCCGCGTGACCAACCTGGCGCGTACCATGCGTCTGCTGCAGGAAGAGAACATCTGGATCGTCGGTACCGCCGGTGAAGCGGATCATACGCTGTACCAGAGCAAAATGACCGGCCGTCTGGCGCTGGTGATGGGGGCGGAAGGCGAAGGTATGCGTCGTCTGACGCGCGAGCACTGTGACGAGCTTATCAGCATCCCGATGGCGGGCAGCGTGTCGTCCCTGAATGTGTCCGTTGCGACGGGTATCTGCCTGTTTGAAGCGGTGCGTCAGCGAGGGTAGTCTGTTGTGCCGGGTGGCGGCTTCGCCTTACCCGGCCTACAAAGGCACGGTACCGTAGGCCCGGTAAGCGCAGCGCCACCGGGCATTAACCTCACTCCTCCAGCGACCGCAAATGGTCATCCTTTCTCAGCGTCATCAGGGCAAAGATACTCACTACCGCCGTCGCCATCACGTAATACGCCGGAATATCCAGGTTGCCCGTCTGCTTAATCAGCCCGGTAATGATTAACCCTGCACATCCCGAGAAAATCGCGTTCGACAAAGAGTAGGCCAGCCCCAGCCCCGTATAGCGCACGCGTGTCGGGAACATCTCAGATAGCATTGCCGGGCCCGGCCCCGCCAGCATCCCGACCAGACCGCCCGCAATCAACACCACAACAGCCTTCACCGCCAGCGTACTCGACTCCGCCTGCAGGATTTTCAGCAGCGGCAGGGCGAGGATCAGCAAAAGCGCGGTGGCGATAATCATCACCGTGCGGCGCCCGATCCGGTCGCTCAGGATCCCCGACGGAATAATCGTCAGCGCAAACCCAATATTCGAAATCACCGCTATCAGCAGCGCCTGGTTAAACCCGGTGTGCAGCGCCGACTGCAGATAGGTCGGCATAATCACCAGGTAGGTATACCCCGCAGCAGACCAGACCATCACGCGCCCAATCCCCATCACGATGGCCCGGAGCGTGGCGGCAGTATCCGCCTGAGCGACAGCCGGTTTATCCTGCTGCTGCACAAAGCTTGGCGTTTCTTCCATGCTGACCCGAAGCCACAGCGCAACGACGCCCATAGGCAGCGCCAGGAAGAACGGAATGCGCCAGCCCCAGTCGTGGAGGGCTTCCGGCGTGAGGAGGGCGGAGAGCAGCGCCACGATGCCTGCCCCCGCCAGCAGCCCCAGCGCCACGGTAAAGGACTGCCACGCGCCATAGAGTCCACGCTTGCCGCGCGGGGCGAACTCCGTCATCAGCGAGACCGCACCGCCGTACTCGCCCCCCGCGAACAGCCCCTGCAGGATGCGCAGCAGTGTAATAATGAGCGGGGCGGCAATCCCGATGCTGGCGTAGACCGGCACAATGCCGATGGTGGCGGTAGCGAGCGTCATCAGCACCAGCACAATGATTAGCGTCGGCTTACGGCCAATCCGGTCGCCGATGCGGCCAAACACCACCGCACCCAGCGGGCGGAAGAAGAAGGCGATGGCAAACGAGGCGTAGGTGAGGATCAGGCTGGTAAGCCCCGCTTCTCCTTCAAGCTGGAAGAAGTTTTTCGCAATAACGGTCGCCAGAAAACCGTAGACCGCAAACTCATACCACTCGATAAAGTTACCAATGGAGCCTGCAATTAATGCACGCTTGTGCGCGTCCCGTTGCATAACGATCCTCACTGAAAGGGGTAAGAATAAATTATTCAACAAAAGCGAAGTGATGAAATAGTTTATTCTTATGTTATGTGAGCTATTTCACGAATGATATCAGCGGGATCGTGAACGTGTGATTCCCCTCCCATGCAGCGTGCGCGCGGTCTGTCCATACTTATCGTCATTGCCACTGAAGGAGGGAGACAGCATGCACTGGCAGACCCACACCGTTTTCAATCAACCGGCACCGCTTTCCAACAGCAACCTTTTTCTCTCAGACTGCGCCCTGCGCGATGCGGTTACGCGTGAAGGCGCCGAGTGGGATATTGAGTTGCTCGCCAGTATCGGGCAGCAATTAGGTACCGCGGAGTCGCTGGAGCTTGGCAGGCTGGCAAACGTCAACCCGCCCGAGCTGTTACGCTATGACGCCACGGGCGAGCGGCTGGACGACGTGCGTTTTCATCCGGCATGGCATCTGCTGATGCAGGGGCTTTGCGCCAACCGCGTGCATAACCTGGCGTGGGAAGAGGAGGCGCGTAAAGGGGCGTTTGTCGCTCGGGCCGCGCGCTTTGTGCTTCATGCTCAGGTGGAGGCCGGCACGCTGTGCCCTGTCACCATGACGTTCGCCGCCACGCCGCTGCTGCAGCAGGCGCTCCCCAAAATATTTCACGACTGGCTCACGCCGCTGCTCAGCGATCGCTACGATCCGCATCTGGCCCCCGGCGCGCAAAAGCGCGGCCTGCTGATCGGTATGGGGATGACGGAAAAGCAGGGCGGCTCAGACGTGCTCAGCAATACCACCAAAGCGGAAAAATGCAGCGACGGCAGCTACCGGCTGGTGGGGCATAAATGGTTTTTCTCCGTGCCGCAAAGCGATGCACATCTGGTGCTGGCCCAGGCTAAGGGCGGGCTATCCTGCTTTTTTGTGCCGCGCTTTTTACCCGACGGACAACGCAACGCCGTCCGCCTGGAACGCCTCAAGGACAAGCTCGGGAACCGCTCCAACGCCAGCAGCGAGGCGGAATTCCTCGATGCCTCCGGCTGGTTGTTGGGGGAAGAAGGTGAAGGGGTACGGCAGATACTCAAAATGGGCGGTCTGACGCGCTTCGACTGCGCGCTGGGCAGCCACGGACTGATGCGTCGGGCGCTGTCGGTGGCGCTTTATCATGCCCATCAGCGGCAAACCTTCGGTAAAAATCTTATCGACCAGCCGATAATGCGTGAGGTGTTAAGCCGTATGGCGCTGGTGCTGGAGGGGCACACGGCGCTGCTGTTCCGCCTGGCCCGCGCGTGGGACAAGCGTGCCGATCCGCAAGAAGCTGCCTGGGCGCGGCTCTTCACTCCGGCGGCGAAATTTAGCGTGTGTAAAGCGGGCATCCCATTTGTCGCGGAGGCGATGGAGGTGCTGGGGGGGATCGGATATTGCGAAGAGAGCGAACTTCCCCGTCTGTACCGTGAAATGCCGGTCAACAGCATCTGGGAAGGATCGGGCAATATCATGTGCCTGGACGTGCTGCGCGTGCTGGCGAAGCAGCCGGGGATCCACGATCTGCTTGCAGACGAGTTTGCGCAGGTAAAAGGGCAGGACAGACACTTCGACCGCAGCTGGCGCCAGCTGCAGCAAAAACTGCGTAAGCCGCAGGAGGCACAGGGCCGGGAGATTGCTCAACAGCTCTTTTTACTGGGTGCCGGAAGCCAGATGCTGCGACACGCTTCACCGCCCGTGGCGCAGGCGTGGTGCCGCATGATGCTGGATACCCGTGGCGGAACGCTAATGAGCGAGCAGGTGCAAAATGACCTTCTGCTGCGCGCCACGGGCAGAGTCGGTTAGCCTTTTAGCTGGAACAGGCTGACCAGTTGGGTGAGGTGTGAGCCTTTCTCGCGCAGCGTGTGCGCGGTCTGCTCGCTGCGCGAGACGCGGTCGGCGTTGATGTGCGACGCTTCGCCAATGTGCGTCATGGCAAGATTCACCTGCCCAATCCCCGCGGATTGTTCGCGGGAAGCGTGGTTGATCTCGGTAACCAGCTGGCTGATGTTATCGATATGAACAATGATGGCGTCCATAGCCAGACGCGTCTTTTCTGACAGCGCGTGGCCTTCGCTTACCTTGTTCAGCGTATCGCCAATCAGGTGTTCAATCTCCTTCACCGCGTTGGCACTGCGTGCAGCCAGGTCGCGAACCTCCTGCGCCACCACGGCGAAGCCTTTGCCATGTTCGCCCGCGCGAGCCGCTTCGACCGCCGCATTCAGCGCCAGAATGTTAGTCTGGAACGCGATGGACTCAATCACGCGGGTAATGTCCTCAATGCGTTTAGAGGCATCGCGGATATCATCCATAGTCGACACCGCGTGGGTGACTGTCTCACCGCCCTGATGAACCGCGAGCGAGGTTTCACCCACCAGCTGCTGCGTTTGCTCCATGTTGGCGGCATTTTGCTGCACGGTGGCGGCCAGCTGCTCCATGCTGGCGGAAGTCTCTTCCACGCTGCTGGCCTGCTTGTTGATCTGCTCCGAGATTTCTCCGGTGTCGGAAGCCAGCGCATTGGTGCCCAAATGGATCTCGCCCGCGGCCTCACGCACCTGCAGGACAATTTTTTGCAGCCCATCGCCAATACCGTTGATGGCATCAACCAGCTGGCCGACCTCATCCTGACGCGTTACGGGCAGGCTGGCGCGCAGATCGCCTGCGGCATACTGGCGGGCCAGCTCGATCACGTTACGCAGCGGGCGGGTCAGCATCCGGCGAATGAGCATCACAAACAGGCCCGCGAAGAGCACGGAAATCACCACGCCCGCCAGCAAGAACCGGTCACGCATGGCGTTGACGCTTGCGAGAAGGACCGATTTATCCACTTCACCCACGATGGTCCAGTTCCAGCCCGGCAGCGGCGTATAGGCCATTTTCAGCGTGCGGCCGTCGTCGCTTACGCGCTCCAGCGTGCCGGAGGCATCGCTCAGCAGCTGCTGTTGGGTGGCGCTGTCCCACTTCGGCAGTTGCCCCTCTTCACTGCCGTGGAACAGGAACTGCCCGCGCGTTTTGCCGTGGCTGCGATCCAGCACATAGAAGTGCCCGCTCTCACCCAGCCGACGGTTGAGGATTTTCTCTCGCATAACGTTCCAGGAGTGTGTGATATCTACCCCAACAAAGATGATCCCAATCACCTGGCCTTCACCATTCTTAACCGGCTGGTACTGGGTGATGTAGCGTTTACCAAACAGCAGCGCCAGGCCACGGTAAACTTCGCCCCTGGTGACGGCCGCAAACGCCGGGCTGGTGGTATCCAGAAGGGTTCCCATCGCCCGGTCGCCATTCTCCTTGCGCAGAGAGGTGGCAACGCGAATAAAGTCGTTACCGCTGCGAACGAACAGCGTGGAGATTGCGCCCGTACGATTCAGAAAGTCGTCAGAAAAAGCATTGTTTTCATGCAGTTCAGATTCACCGCCTTTCAGCAAAGGCACATTGATCCCGCTAATGGTGCGGGTCTGACTCGTATCGACCGTAAATGGCTGAGGCAGGAAAGTGGTGAACAGTCGGGTATAGCTTTCGACCTCTTCGCTCAGACTGGTATTAAACATCTGCACCATATCGACCATGCCGGTGGACTGGTTATGCAAATCTTCGACGGCAAGCTCTTCAAGCTGCTGGCTGGCTTTATGGCTGAGCAGAAAAGTGAAAAGCAGAAACAGAATGGCGACACTCATACCGGTCAGCAGCGATAGCTTAGTGCCCAGACCCGCACGGCGGAACGAATTGATCATAAATTGCTCATCATTGAAAAGGTATGCCTGTTCAACGGCAGAGCAGCGATAACATTTATGCTATTAATGTAACAAAATGTTATTTGTTTGTTTTTGGATGGTTTTGAAAAAGATAAAAGATTTGCAAAAACGAAAAGCCACTAAAATTAAGTGGCTTTTATCAGGAGGGGTTAAACATAGAGGATGGCTTGTACCCGCCAATGATCGACATGGTTATCTTCCTGCATCTGGATGATGCGATACCAGGAAGCACCTTGTTCATCGGCTTTTAATGCAACGACACGTTCAACGTCTTGCGGGCTCCCCGAAATGTTATTCACGGAGATTTGGCCTATTTCATTCAGGCCAGTCACGCAATCAGCACTGGCAAATTCAGCTGATTGTGCGGTTGTGCTCACAAGGCCAGCTGAGAGCAACAGTGTGGTCAAGGCAAGAGTTCGTTTCATCGTCAGCTCCATTTCACATGTCTCCGGTATCCGCCGGGCAATCCTTCGCAAATAAACTCACTTCCATTGGTGCAGGCATGGAGTTTATTGTGGACAGGAAAATGTCTATGGACGCAAAGCAGTGTAAATGTCGTTCAAACGATCGCCATTACTTACGGTACAAAATCGCCTGCGAGTACCACTGTCCCGTAATGATGGTTTCGTCGATCATAATGATGACGTAATAATCTGCTTTGGCGGCTGCGGCTTGTGCTTCAATAGAGGCTTCCGCGTCATCCGGGGAACCGCGAACCAACGCGGAGACAGTGCCCATTCGCTGTAATCCTTCAGTCTGATTACGACGAATTTCCTGTGGGTGATCGGCGACCGGCGGAGCGGGTTGCGGTGTCCCCTGCAGCGCGCTACAGCCACTGAGCAGAAACACAAACAATAAAGCAGCAAACCTGCGCATAACCATATCTCGTTTCCTGATAGCCATAGTGTAGTTGCCTGTAAATTTAGTTTTGGGGGAATGTTCCCGAAGTGTTATCTGAGGCGAAGATTTCGAATGAAAATATCCAGAAACCGTAATCCAGCTCTCAAACATTATGAATCATTCATCAGTACAGGAGCGACAATGATTGAACTCGAAACGCGACGCCTTGGTGACCGCGAAATATTACATGCTTTCCCCACCGGAAAAAGTGAGCAGCCGCTGCCAGTTGTGGTTTTTTATCATGGGTTTACCTCGTCAAAACTGGTTTATAGCTATTTTGCTGTGGCGCTGGCGCAGGCTGGATTCCGCGTTGTTATGCCGGATGCTCCGGATCATGGCGCGCGATTTTCGGGCAACGAGCAGGCGCGGCTCGGCCAGTTCTGGCAAATCTTGCACGGTAGCCTGACGGAATTCGCAGGGCTGCGCGATGCGCTTTTTGAGACCGGGCTGGTGGAGAACGATCGCCTGGCGGTTGCTGGGGCGTCAATGGGGGGGATGACGGCGCTGGGGATCATGACGCATCATTCGGAGGTGAAATCCGTCGCTTGCCTGATGGGGTCGGGCTACTTCACTTCGCTTTCACAGACGCTGTTTCCTTCGCAGAACCCAAAAGACATTGAGGTGGCGCTGGCGGAATGGGACGTCACCCAAAAGTTACCGCACCTGGCCAATCGCCCGCTGCTGCTGTGGCACGGCGATGCGGATGATGTGGTTCCGCCTGACGGAACTTTCCGTTTACAGCAGTCGTTAAAGAATGAAGGGCTGGACGGCAATTTAACCTGCCTTTGGGAGGCGGGCGTTCGTCATCGTATTACGCCGACGGCGTTGGATGCCACGGTGAGCTTTTTCCGCCAGCACCTTTAAACCCGAAGAATTTTGACCCCTTGATCTTCCAGCTTCTGGAGGATCTCCGGGTTGGCATTTTTACCGGTGATCACCATGTCGATTTGCTCGGCACGGCTGAACAGCATGCCTGCGCGCTCGCCCACTTTGCTGCTGTCGACCAGCACAACAAGCTTGCCTACCACGTTAAGCATGTTTTGCTCCGCCATGGCGGTCAGCATATCGGTTTTATACAGCCCATCCGTGGTCAGGCCTTTACCGCTGGTGAACATCCAGTGTCCGGCGTAGAGGCTATTTTCACTGTCCTGTGGGCTGAGCGTAATGGACTGGCTCTTATTGTACTGACCGCCCATGATCACTACGCTTTCATGCTCCTGGTCAATGAGATAGTTGGCCAGCGGCAAATAGTTAGTGATGATTTGCACCGGTTTGCCACACATCTCCCGCCCCAGTAAAAACGCCGTGGAGCCGCAGTTGATCACAACGCTTTCGCCAGGGTTGACCAGCTGTGATGCTGCTCTTGCAATCCGTACTTTTTCATCGTGGTTCTGCGCCTGATGAATGTTCATCGGCGTCCAGCGCGGACGCTGCTGGCTAATGGCTTCCGCACCGTTACGGACTTTTTTCAGTTTGCCACTTTCATCCAGCTTGTTGATGTCCCGTCGGGCGGTTGCCGGAGAAATGCCTAATCGTTCGATCACTTTCTCAACGGTGATAAACCCTGTTTGCGCCAGGAGTTCCAGTAAAATTTGATGTCGTTGCGCTTCCGTCATGAGCTATTCCGATAAGAATTGATTTGAAAAGATGATATTTGAAATAGCGTGAAATTACTAAAATAAATATGACATCGCCAGACACAAGGTCTGGCGATTTGACTTCACAATCAGAGGAAGGACTTGAACGGCAGGTCAGGCTCAATGGTGAAGCAATCATCGAAACCACGTGGGTAGTGATATTCCAGATTATCTTTGTCCAGTGGCCAGGTGAACTTGCCACCGACCTGCCAGATGAACGGCTTGAAGCCATACTTCAGGCGGTCTTTTTTCATTTCCCACAGCACGCGGATTTCCTGCGGGTCTGCCTGGAAGTTTGACCAGATATCATGGTGGAACGGAATAACCACTTTGGTGTTCAGCGCTTCCGCCATGCGCAGCATATCGGCGCTGGTCATTTTGTCGGTGATGCCGCGCGGGTTCTCACCGTAGGAGCCCAGCGCCACGTCGATCTGATGCTCGTTACCGTGCTTCGCATAGTAGTTGGAGTAGTGGGAGTCACCGCTGTGGTACAGAGAACCGCCAGGGGTTTTAAACAGGTAGTTCACCGCACGTTCGTCCATACCATCTGGCAGCACGCCTGCTGCTTTCTGATCGGCAGGCAGGGTGATCAATGCTGTACGGTCAAAGGCATCCAGCGCGTGGATTTCAATGTCTTTAATTTTTACTACATCGCCCGGTTTCATCACGATGCAGCGCTCTTTCGGCACGCCCCAACCGATCCACAGATCCACGCAGGTCTGCGGCCCAATGAACGGCACATCGTCCGCGCAGTTTTGCATCACCGCTGCAGCCACGTTCACGTCGATATGATCGTTATGATCGTGGGTAGAGAGGACGGCGTCGATCTGACGAATCGCAAATGGATCAAGCACAAACGGTGTGGTACGCAGGTTCGGCTGCAGTTTTTCTACGCCCGCCATGCGCTGCATCTGATGGCCTTTTTTCATCAGCGGGTTGCCGTGGCTCTGCTTGCCGGTGCCGCACCAGAAATCGACGCAGATATTGGCGCCACCTTCTGATTTCAGCCAGATACCGGTACAGCCCAGCCACCACATTGCAAACGTGCCAGGAGCAACCTGTTCCTGCTCGATCTCTTCATTCAGCCAGCTACCCCACTCCGGGAAGGTGCTCAGAATCCATGATTCACGGGTGATGGTGTTCACTTTACTCATCGTTTTGACTCCTGGTTTAATCAAAATTAATCACAATGTGATTTGTTGTGATTGATGCTGGCATCATTTGACGCGTTTTGCAATGGTAAATATGGTGAATTTTATCTGTTCGACTTCACGGATTATCCGTTTTTTACTTGTTAGACTATCCACTATTAATCATTAATTGCATGAATTATAAAGATTAATTTATTTTTCATGTACGGTAGTGAAAATCATTACTAACACCATGGAAATAATTTGCGTGATACGTCACAAATAATCAAATTCAATCTTGTGGTGATTATTTGTGATTACTAGAGTGATGGCACCAACCACACAGGGATTGCCCCTCGTGTTCTCATTTCTGGAGAGAGTTATGGAGATCCTCTACAACGTCTTTACCGTGTTCTTTAATCAGGTAATGACCAACGCCCCGCTGCTGCTGGGTATCGTGACGTGCCTGGGCTATATCCTGCTGCGAAAAAGCGTCAGCGTGATTATCAAAGGCACCATCAAAACCATTATTGGTTTTATGTTGCTGCAGGCGGGTTCAGGCATTCTGACCAGCACCTTTAAGCCGGTCGTCGCCAAAATGTCGGAAGTGTATGGCATCAACGGTGCCATCTCTGACACCTACGCCTCAATGATGGCGACCATCGACCGCATGGGTGATGCCTATAGCTGGGTGGGGTATGCGGTTCTGCTCGCCCTGGCCCTGAACATCATTTACGTTCTGCTGCGCCGCATTACCGGCATTCGCACCATCATGCTGACCGGCCATATCATGTTCCAGCAGGCGGGGCTGATTGCGGTTTCTTTCTATATCTTCGGCTACCCAATGTGGACCACGATTATCTGCACCGCGGTGCTGGTTTCGCTCTACTGGGGTATCACCTCCAACATGATGTACAAGCCAACCCAGGAAGTGACTGACGGCTGCGGCTTCTCCATCGGTCACCAGCAGCAGTTCGCCTCATGGATTGCCTATAAAGTTGCGCCGTACCTGGGCAAAAAAGAAGAGAGCGTTGAAGACCTCAAGCTGCCGGGCTGGCTGAATATTTTCCACGACAACATCGTTTCAACGGCGATTGTGATGACCATCTTCTTCGGCGCCATTCTGCTCTCCTTCGGCATTGACGTCGTTCAGGCGATGGCGGGTAAAACCCACTGGACGGTCTATATCCTGCAGACCGGCTTCTCCTTCGCGGTGGCCATTTTCATCATCACTCAGGGCGTGCGTATGTTCGTCGCCGAGCTGTCGGAAGCCTTCAACGGTATCTCCCAACGCCTGATCCCCGGTGCGGTGCTGGCGATTGACTGTGCTGCTATCTATAGCTTTGCGCCAAATGCGGTGGTCTGGGGCTTTATGTGGGGCACCATCGGCCAGCTGATTGCGGTGGGCATCCTGGTCGGCTGCGGCTCTTCAATCCTGATTATTCCTGGCTTTATCCCGATGTTCTTCTCCAACGCCACCATCGGCGTCTTCGCTAACCACTTCGGCGGCTGGCGCGCAGCGCTCAAGATCTGCCTGGTCATGGGCATGGTTGAAATCTTCGGTTGCGTGTGGGCCGTCAAGCTCACCGGTATGAGCGCCTGGATGGGCATGGCGGACTGGTCAATTCTGGCCCCGCCGATGATGCAGGGCTTTGCCTCCATCGGACTGGTCTTTATGGCCGTCATCATTCTGATTGCACTGGCTTATATGTTCTTCGCTGGCCGTTCTCTGCGAGCTGAAGAAGATGCGGAAAAACAAACAGCAGAAGTGTCTGCTCATTAAGGAGTTTCGATTATGACCGTACGTATCCTGGCTGTATGTGGCAATGGGCAAGGCAGCTCCATGATCATGAAGATGAAAGTGGATCAGTTTTTAACCCAGTCAAACATCGACCACACGGTGAACAGCTGCGCAGTGGGCGAATACAAAAGTGAGCTGAACGGCGCAGACATCATCATCGCTTCTACCCACATCGCCGGTGAGATCACCGTGACGGGCAACAAATATGTGGTGGGCGTGCGCAATATGCTGTCGCCTGCGGATTTCGGCCCAAAACTGCTGGAAGTGATCAAAGAGCACTTCCCTCAAGACGTGAAGTAAGGACGAAACATGAAATTACGTGATTCGCTGGCAGAAAATAACTCCATCCTTTTGCAGGCGGAGGCCAGCACCTGGCAGGAGGCGGTGAAGCTGAGCGTGGATCTGCTGGTTAAGGCTGACGTTGTCGAGCCGCGTTACTACCAGGCCATTCTTGATGGCGTGGCGCAGCACGGTCCTTACTTTGTGATTGCGCCAGGGCTGGCCATGCCGCACGGCCGCCCTGAAGAGGGCGTGAAAAAAACCGGCTTTGCCCTTGTGACGCTGAAAACGCCGCTGGTGTTTAACCATGAAGATAACGACCCGGTCGACATCCTGATCACCATGGCCGCCGTGGATGCCAACACCCACCAGGAGGTGGGCATCATGCAGATCGTCAATCTGTTTGATGACGAAGCCAATTTCGACCGTTTACGCGCCTGCCGTACCGAGCAGGAAGTGCTGGATTTAATTGATAACGCCACTGCGGCGGCAGTCTAAGAGGAATTGAACATGTCATTACCAATGTTGCAGGTTGCGCTGGATAACCAAACGCTGTCCCACGCTTACGAAACCACCCGCCTGATCGCGGAAGAAGTCGACATCATTGAAGTGGGTACCATTCTGTGCGTGGGTGAGGGCGTTCGCGCCGTTCGCGACCTGAAGGCGCTCTATCCGCATAAAATCGTGCTGGCGGATGCCAAGATCGCCGATGCAGGCAAAATCCTTTCCCGCATGTGCTTCGAAGCGAATGCTGACTGGGTCACCGTGATCTGCTGTGCCGATATCAACACTGCGAAAGGCGCGCTGGACGTGGCAAAAGAGTTTAACGGCGACGTGCAGATTGAACTGACCGGCTTCTGGACCTGGGAGCAGGCGCAGGAGTGGCGTGACGCGGGCATTCAGCAGGTGGTTTACCACCGTAGCCGTGATGCGCAGGCTGCAGGCGTGGCGTGGGGTGAAGCGGATATCAGCGCCATCAAACGTCTGGCGGATATGGGCTTCAAAGTGACCGTCACCGGCGGCCTGGCGCTGGAAGATCTGCCGCTGTTCCAGGGCATTCCAATTCACGTCTTTATTGCCGGTCGTAGCATTCGTGATGCGGCGTCTCCGGTGGAAGCGGCGCGTCAGTTTAAACGCTCAATCGCTCAGCTTTGGGGCTAAGGAGCGGGTATGTTGTCAAAACAGGTCCCGCTTGGCATCTATGAAAAGGCACTCCCTGCGGGGGAGTGCTGGCTGGAGCGGTTGCAACTGGCAAAACAGCTGGGCTTCGATTTTGTCGAAATGTCCGTGGATGAGACAGACGAGCGCCTCTCTCGTCTCGACTGGAGCCGTGAACAGCGGCTCGCACTGGTGAGCGCCATTGCTGAAACGGGCGTGCGCGTGCCGTCCATGTGTCTGAGTGCCCACCGCCGTTTTCCGCTCGGTAGCGAAGATGATGCCATACGCGCGCAGGGGCTGGAGATCATGCGTAAAGCTATTCGCTTTGCGCAGGATGTCGGTATCCGCGTGATCCAACTGGCGGGTTATGACGTTTACTATCAGGAAGCCAACGATGAAACGCGCCGTCGTTTCCGCGATGGTCTGAAAGAGAGCGTTGAGATGGCAAGTCGCGCGCAGGTCACGCTGGCGATGGAGATCATGGACTACCCGTTGATGAACTCCATCAGCAAGGCGCTGGGCTACGCGCACTATCTCAATAATCCATGGTTCCAGCTTTATCCCGATATCGGCAACCTGTCGGCATGGGATAACGACGTACAGATGGAGCTGCAGGCTGGCGTCGGTCATATCGTGGCGGTGCACGTCAAAGATACCCGTCCAGGCGTATTCAAAAATGTTCCGTTCGGCACCGGGGTGGTGGATTTCGAACGGTGCTTCGAAACGCTCAAACAGACGGGTTATTGCGGGCCTTACCTGATTGAGATGTGGAGCGAAACGTCAGCCGACCCGGCTGCCGAAGTCGTGAAAGCGCGGGACTGGGTGCGCGAACGTATGGCGCGGGCGGGATTGCTGGAGGCTGAACATGCTTAAGCTTAAACAGCAGGTCTTTGAAGCTAACATGGATCTGCCGCGCTATGGCCTGGTCACGTTCACCTGGGGCAACGTGAGCACTATCGACCGCGAGCAGGGTCTGGTAGTGATCAAGCCGAGCGGTGTGGCGTATGACACCATGAAAGCTGAAGATATGGTGGTGGTGGATCTCGAAGGGCGTGTCGTTGACGGCAAATGGCGGCCTTCATCAGATACCGCCACCCATCTGGCGCTGTATCGGCGTTATCGGTCCCTTGGCGGCGTGGTGCATACCCACTCCACGCACGCGACTGCCTGGGCACAGGCGGGACTGCCCATACCGGCTCTTGGGACGACGCATGCGGACTACTTCTTTGGCGACATTCCCTGCACGCGCGCATTAACGCAGGCTGAAGTGGAAGGCGAGTACGAGCTTAACACCGGGAAGGTCATCATCGAAACGTTGGGCGAAAGTGAACCGCTGCATACGCCGGGGATTGTGGTGTACCAGCACGGCCCGTTCGCCTGGGGTAAAGATGCTCACGACGCGGTACATAATGCCGTGGTGATGGAAGAGGTGGCCAAAATGGCGTGGATTGCCCGCGACATCAATCCACAGCTTCAGGGCATTGATGATTACCTGATGAACAAGCATTTTATGCGTAAGCATGGCCCGAATGCCTATTACGGGCAGAAGTGAATAAGTGCTCTGGAATACCAAAAACAGTTGTAACCGGTGGTATTCCGGAGCCATTCACAAAAAAAGCCCCCGGGCAGGGGGCAAGTCAAACTATGGCTATGTTCTCTTTGTTGGCTTTCCTGGTGCTAGCGTTAAAGCGTTATCGGTAAATATCTGCACTGGCGTGCATGTTGCCGTTGCTGCCGGGCTCACGGGTTAACATCACGTGGTAATAGGTTGCGCCCTGGGCATCGGTTTCTTCGTTTAATGCCTGATCTGCTTCACTTTCCGTGGCGAAATTATGATTGATGTAAATTACGCCCAAGCTTTGCACATCATCCATGTTTCTGGCCTGTCGGCTGTCTATCTTGATGGCTGCCATCGCGTTTGCACTGAGCAAAAGCGCCGCCATTATAGCTAATGCGATTTTTTTCATGATATGCGCTCCACGACTGCGTGCTGTGTGACGGTTTGTCCTGCTCCTTCTCGGTTTAGATGGGCTCTGATAAAAGTGTAATCCCTTATCGCTGCGCGATGAGTGACCATTTCTGATGGTGTTGTTCAAAAAAACAACGCTTCTCGGTGTGATTAATTTTAAATCACCGACTTAGACCCGCTTCGCGCTTTGTGCGAATTATTTGTGCAATCAGCTTGAGTTTCCAGGGGCGCGCAAGTATTATGACGCGTCAATTTTTCAGCCGACCTTTAACACGTTCCTTGCCTCCCCGGGCCTCGGCTGACCCAGACAGGAGGCTGAATAATCCGTAAGGAGCAATTCGATGCGTCATTACGAAATCGTTTTTATGGTCCATCCTGACCAGAGCGAACAGGTTCCGGGTATGATCGAGCGTTACTCTGCTGCCATCACTGGTGCAGAAGGTACGATCCACCGTCTGGAAGACTGGGGCCGCCGTCAGCTGGCTTACCCGATCAACAAACTGCACAAAGCACACTACGTTCTGATGAACGTTGAAGCGCCGCAGGAAGTGATCGATGAGCTGGAAACTACCTTCCGCTTCAACGATGCCGTTATCCGCAGCATGGTTATGCGTACCAAAAACGCAGTTACCGAAGCATCTCCGATGGTTAAAGCGAAAGACGAGCGCCGTGAGCGTCGCGATGATTTCGCAAACGAAACCGCAGATGATTCTGATGCTGGGGATTCTGAAGAGTAATTTCTGATGACCAACCGTCTGGCGTTGTCCGGCATCGTATGCAGGGCTCCCCTTCGAAAGGTCAGTCCATCAGGAATTCCGCATTGCCAGTTCGTGCTTGAGCATCGTTCTGTGCAAGAGGAAGCCGGGTTTCACCGGCAGGCGTGGTGCCAAATGCCCGTTATTATTAGCGGACACGAAAACCAGGCCATTACTCACAGTTTAACGGTCGGTAGCGCAGTAATCGTTCAGGGGTTCATCTCTTGCCACAAGGCAAAGAACGGCCTGAGCAAAATGGTTCTGCATGCCGAGCAGATTGATTTGATAGATTCTGGAGACTAGCCATATGGCACGTTATTTCCGTCGTCGCAAGTTCTGCCGTTTCACCGCGGAAGGCGTTCAAGAGATCGACTATAAAGATATCGCAACGCTGAAAAACTACATCACCGAAAGCGGTAAGATTGTCCCAAGCCGTATCACCGGTACTCGTGCAAAATACCAGCGTCAGCTGGCTCGCGCTATCAAACGCGCTCGCTACCTGTCCCTGCTGCCGTACACTGATCGTCATCAGTAATCGGGCACGGTCCATTAATACGACTTTAAGAGGATAAGGTAATGCAAGTTATTCTGCTTGATAAAGTAGCAAACCTGGGCAGCCTGGGTGATCAGGTTAACGTTAAAGCGGGTTACGCACGTAACTTCTTGGTTCCACAGGGTAAAGCTGTTCCAGCTACTAAGAAAAACGTTGAGTTTTTCGAAGCACGTCGCGCTGAACTGGAAGCCAAACTGGCTGACGTTCTGGCGGCTGCTAACGCTCGCGCTGAAGCAATCAACGCACTGGGCACTGTTACCATCGCGTCTAAAGCTGGCGACGAAGGTAAACTGTTCGGTTCCATCGGTACCCGCGATATCGCTGATGCAGTTTCTGCAGCAGGCGTTAAAGTGGCTAAGAGCGAAGTTCGTCTGCCGAACGGCGTTCTGCGTACCACTGGTGAGCACGAAGTTGACTTCCAGGTTCACAGCGAAGTGTTCGCTAAACTGGTTGTTAACGTAGTAGCTGAGTAATTTTTTACTCTGCTCACGTCGAAGCGCCGGCCTTGTGCCGGCGTTTTGCTTTTCTGAGGGACCAGAATTCATCATTTCTTCTTGTATGGTAGCGATTCCTGTCGCATTCTCTGATAATAAATTGAAACGCAATTTTATTTATGAGATTTGTCATGGATACCGCTCTGCCCACGCCTGTCTTTGCTCGCCGAAATGTGGCCTATGCCTGCGCCACGCTCTGCTGTCTGCTCTGGGGTAGCTCCTACCCGGCCATAAAAAGTGGTTATGAGCTTTTCCAGATCGCAACCGATGATATTCCATCGAAAGTGGTGTTTGCCGGATACCGTTTCCTGTTTGCCGGTGTGTTGCTGCTGCTGTTTGCATTGGCCCAGCGAAAACCGATTGGCAGGCTTACGCCCACACAGTTTGGCCAGCTCACCATCCTCGGCCTGACCCAGACGACTATTCAGTACACTTTCTTCTATATAGGCCTGGCCTACACGACGGGGGTGAATGGTTCAATCATGAACGCCACTGGAACCTTCTTCAGCGTGCTGTTGGCGCACTTTATCTACCACAACGACAAACTCAGCTATAACAAAACGCTGGGCTGTATTCTCGGGTTTGCCGGGGTGATGTTGGTGAACTTCCACAGCGGGTTAAGCGATTTCCAGTTTGTCTGGAATGGTGACGGGTTTGTGGTGCTGGCTGCTTTTATTCTCTCCGCTGCCACGCTTTACGGAAAACGTATCTCCCAGACCGTCGATCCCACGGTGATGACCGGCTGGCAGTTGGCTATCGGTGGACTGGTGTTGGTGGGGGGAGGATATGCAACAGGCGGAACGCTGGAAGTGCACAGTATGAAGGCCATCGCCGTGCTGGGGTATCTGACGCTGCTCTCATCCGTCGCCTTTGCGCTGTGGAGCGTGCTGCTGAAAGTCAACCGCGTCAGTATGATTGCGCCGTTTAACTTCGTTGTGCCGGTGGCAGGCACAGTCTTATCCGCTATTTTCCTCGGGGAAAATATTCTGGATATCAAATATGCGATTGCGCTGGTATTGGTCTGTTCGGGGATCTGGTGGGTGAATAAGCGGAGTGCCTGAGAACAGTGTGCCGGGTGGCGGCTACGCCTTACCCGGCCTGCAGAACTAGCGTACGCGAATAAAACTGCCGTCGGTCTGACGGGTAAACAGCACCTGCTGGCCATTACCGGTATCGATCGTCAGGCCGGTCACCACGCCGCTGGCGTTCTGGCGGATCTGCACCATCTGTCCATTTTGCAGGTTGCTCAGCGGCTTGCCTGCACCTTCCACCTGCGCCATAGCATAGACATCCGTAGCAGGCAGGTTGTGGTCGCGGAACAGCTGCGCGAGCGTTTTACCCGGCTCAACGCGATAGGAACGCCACTGCTGTTCAATGCCTGTCGGTTGCTGAACCTGTGGCGCAGCGGCCTGCTCCTGCGGTTGTTCTTCCTGAACGGGTTCAGGCTCTACAGGTGCGACCTGGCCTGGATCGTTGGATGGCGTCACCAACTGCGTCTGCATGGGCTGCGCGTCCGGCTGCGGTCGCGTTTGCGACTGGATATCCAGTTGCGCATTGCGGGTCACCGGCGCGGTATCAACGTCGTCCCCGCCAGAAGGAAGCAGGAAGCCCACGATCACCAGCAGCGCGCCAATGATAATGCCTCTGCGGTGCATAGGGGGCAGCGGGTCCATAATGCGAAAATTGTCTGGCGCCTGCCAGATTTTCGCCAGGGTAGGTTTCAGTTCAAATCGCCCGGGCATGGCTCTCCTCCTGCTCCGCGTCTTTTTTATCCTGTCCTGAGAAGTGTAGTTTGCTAACTGCCTGATGGGCGTAACAAAGCCAGCTTTCGTGACACATATTTGGGAAAATCCTGACTGGCTCTATTGTTTCTGTTTCGCCGCAGTTTGTCACCTTTACTTAAGACAAAGTTTTACCCATAAGGGCATGGCTGATATGCTGCCCGCTACTTTAAATGTGATGGAAGGAAAACCCATGACCACCCCGACTTTTGACACTATCGAAGCGCAGGCAAGCTACGGCATCGGCTTGCAGGTAGGACAGCAGCTGAGCGAATCCGGCCTGGAAGGTCTGTTACCGGAAGCGCTGGTGGCGGGTATCGCTGACGCGCTGGAAGGCAATCATCCGGCTGTTCCGGTTGACGTGGTGCACCGCGCGCTGCGTGAAATTCACGAACGTGCTGACGCTGTGCGTCGCGCGCGCTTCGAAGAGATGGCAGCAGAAGGCGTGAAATACCTGGAAGAGAACCGCGAGCGCGAAGGCGTGAACAGCACCGAATCGGGCCTGCAGTTCCGCGTGATCAACCAGGGTGACGGCGCGATCCCGGCACGCACCGACCACGTTCGCGTTCACTACACCGGCAAACTGATTGACGGTACCGTGTTCGACAGCTCTGTTGCACGCGGCGAACCGGCTGAATTCCCGGTTAACGGCGTTATCGCGGGCTGGATCGAAGCGCTGACCCTGATGCCTGTTGGCTCCAAATGGGAACTGACCATTCCTCAGAACCTGGCCTATGGCGAGCGTGGCGCGGGTGCGTCCATTCCGCCATTCAGCACCCTGGTCTTTGAAGTCGAGCTGCTGGAAATTCTGTAATCGGCTTTTCTTATTTCCTCTCTCCGTCCGGGGAGAGGAAAATAGTGATAAAACCTATAGTTACGACGCAATCAACATTTTATCTTGCAAACGAAACTGTTGCGTGTATTTTTGTGAGCTGTTTCGCGCTGTATGAGTGATATGACACTCACTTTCAACATATTATTAACATAATATTCAAATCATAGTATTCATCCCGCCGATTCTTACCTAATATCGATTAGCCCTTACAAGGGACCGTCATTCTTTGACGTATTTAAAGGCCAGAAGAGCCTTAACAACACAGACAGGCATAAACAGGAAAATATCACATGGTAGATCAGGTCAAAGTCGTCGCCGACGAAGAGGCGTCGTCTGAACAGTCGCTACGGCGCAATCTCACAAACCGTCATATTCAGCTTATCGCTATCGGGGGTGCCATCGGTACCGGGCTGTTTATGGGGTCAGGCAAAACCATCAGTCTTGCCGGGCCGTCGATCATCTTCGTTTATATGATCATCGGTTTTATGCTTTTCTTCGTGATGCGCGCAATGGGTGAATTGCTGCTCTCGAATCTCGAATACAAATCTTTCAGCGACTTTGCTTCCGACCTTCTGGGGCCATGGGCGGGCTATTTTACCGGCTGGACCTACTGGTTCTGCTGGGTTGTCACCGGTATGGCTGACGTTGTGGCCATCACGGCGTACGCGCAATTCTGGTTCCCCGGCCTCTCGGACTGGGTGGCTTCGCTGGCGGTGATTGTCCTGCTGCTGAGCCTGAACCTCGCCACCGTGAAAATGTTCGGCGAGATGGAGTTCTGGTTCGCGATGATCAAAATCGTCGCTATCGTGGGGCTGATTGTTGTGGGCCTGGTGATGGTACTGACGCACTTCCAGTCGCCAACCGGCGTTCAGGCATCATTTACCCATCTGTGGAATGACGGTGGTTGGTTCCCGAAAGGCCTTAGCGGCTTCTTTGCGGGCTTCCAGATAGCGGTGTTTGCGTTTGTCGGGATTGAGCTGGTGGGCACCACGGCTGCGGAAACCAAAGATCCGGAGAAATCCCTGCCGCGCGCCATTAACTCCATTCCGCTGCGTATCATCATGTTCTACGTCTTCGCGCTGATCGTGATTATGTCCGTGACGCCGTGGAGTTCGGTGGTGCCAACCAAGAGCCCGTTCGTTGAGCTGTTCGTGCTGGTGGGTCTGCCTGCTGCCGCGAGCCTGATTAACTTCGTGGTGCTGACCTCAGCGGCTTCATCTGCAAACAGCGGCGTGTTCTCCACCAGCCGTATGCTGTTTGGTCTGGCGCAGGAGGGCGTTGCCCCGAGCGCGTTTGCCAAGCTGTCTAAACGTGCAGTACCGGCGAAAGGGCTGACCTTCTCGTGCATCTGCCTGCTGGGCGGCGTGGTGATGCTCTACGTCAACCCGAGCGTGATTGGCGCGTTCACCATGATTACCACGGTCTCTGCGATCCTGTTTATGTTCGTCTGGACCATCATCCTGTGCTCGTACCTGGTGTACCGCAAACAGCGTCCACACCTGCATGAGAAATCGATCTACAAGATGCCGCTGGGCAAGCTGATGTGCTGGGTATGCATGGCGTTCTTCGTCTTCGTGCTGGTGTTGCTGACGCTGGAAGATGATACCCGTCAGGCGCTGATCGTCACGCCGCTGTGGTTTATCGCGCTGGGGCTGGGCTGGATGTTTATCGGTAAGAAACGGATGGCTGGCGTAAGGTAAAAGCAAAACGGCAACTTCGGTTGCCGTTTTTAGTTTTTGCACCCTCTCCCCGTGGGAGAGGGCCGGGGTGAGGGCGTCAGGCCGCAGCGGCCTTTTTTATTCCCCGGCCAATGCCCGCGGGAACAGCACGTTATTCTCAAGACTGATGTGTTCCATCAGGTCGTCGATCATCTCGTTAATGCCGTTGTACATCGCTTTCCAGGTCGTGCATGCTTCTGGCGGCGGCGTAACGTTATGGGTGGTGTGCTTGATCACCTCCAGCAGTTCGCCCGCGTCATCGTGCTCGCTTTCCATCACGCTGATAGGCCCCATCGCCTGGCTCCCCATGCCCTGTTTAATCATCGGGAAGAGGATCTGCTCTTCTTTCATCATGTGGCTGGACAGCTCTTCGTGCAGCATGGTCAGGTATTTTGCCAGGCCGCGCGGTACGGAAGGTTTGTCGGCATGAACGCGTTCAACTTTGGTCGCCTGTAAAATCAGCTCCGGCAGCTGTTCACGATGACGGTCATGGTAACGCACGATGATGTGGTCGATGATTTCCGCGAGCGGTGCGGTGCGCCAGTCTTTATCGATGGGCTGCTCGGCCAGCTGTGCCAGCTCGGCTTCAATCACTTCGACATCCAGCTCTTTACGCGACGCGGCGCGCGCCAGCGTTTGCTTACCGCCGCAGCAGTAATCCATATCGTATTTACGAAACAGCGCAGAAGCGCGAGGGATGGAGAGCGCCAGCTCGCCCAGGGGTTGGTCGCGGAAGGCCATAGCAGTTACCTCGTCATGAATAATATAAGATGCATATTAAATGCATCTTTAAGTCGAGGCTATAACCCTTTAGAGGGAAGGGAGAGAATGAGATGTGGATCACAAAAAAATGTCTCATTTAACTCCCTGAATGAACATAAGAAAGTGCTTTAGAAAGTTTTTAAAGGTGTAGAAACAGTAAACAACGCGCCGAGCCTGCCGATAGATACACGTCAGACAATACCTGCATATAAAAAAGGCAACGCATGTTTAAACGTATAAAAGTCATTACCCTTCTGATTTCGGTGCTGCTTGTGCTCGGCATCATGCAGCTGATCTCTGCCGGCATTTTCATCAATGCGCTGAATAACGATAAAGAGAACTTCACCGTTTCTCAGCTTTCCAGCCAAAACGTCGCGGAATTTACCGACGCCTGGATCAGCCTGAACCAGGCGCGCGTGACGCTGAACCGCGGCATGCTGCGCCTGCAAAGCAGCATGGCGTCGCAGATTAACGGCGGTCAGCTGAACGAACTGGTGAACACCGCGAAAAACCTGCTGGCCGATGCCCAGACGCATTACGATAAATACTACGCACTGCCGGAAACCCCGGGTCTGGATGAAAAACTGGCCGATCGGCTGGAGGAGCAGTACCGCATATATTCCGCCACGCTGACGCAAATGAACGTTCTGCTGGGCCAGGGCAATCTGGAAGATATGTTTAAACAGAACGCCGAGCAGAAGCAGACGGCGATGCAAAAGGTCTACCGCGAGTGGCGTGAGGCGCAGGCCGCGCTCACTGATAAAGGCATTCGGGATAACGAAAGCGACTATAAGCGCATCCTGTGGATCCTTTCTGCCGTCATGATTCTCGTCATTGCGGTGATTATCTCCAGCTGGATTGCGATGCGTCGCGTGCTGCTGCTGCCTCTGGAGGACGTCATCAACCATATCCGCGCCATTGCTGCAGGGGATTTGACCCAGCCGATTCAGGCACAGGGTAAAAACGAAATGGCGATCCTGGCCCGCAACGTACAGGAGATGCAAACGTCGCTGGCGAACACCGTGGGCGTGGTGCGTGAAGGCGCAGACACCATTTACACCGGCGCGGGCGAAATCTCTGCGGGCAGCAACGATCTCTCTTCCCGTACCGAGCAGCAGGCCGCGTCTCTGGAAGAGACCGCTGCCAGCATGGAACAGCTGACCGCCACCGTGAAGCAGAACGCCGATAACGCGCGTCAGGCTTCCCGGCTGGCGCTGGATGCCTCCTCAACCGCGAAGAAGGGCGGCAACGTGGTGGAAGGCGTGGTGCGTACGATGGACGAGATCGCCACCAGCTCAAGCAAAATTGCGCAAATTACTAACGTGATCGACGGTATTGCCTTCCAGACCAACATTCTGGCGCTGAACGCGGCGGTGGAAGCGGCGCGCGCGGGCGAGCAGGGCCGTGGCTTTGCGGTCGTCGCGGGCGAAGTGCGTACCCTTGCCCAGCGCAGCGCCCAGGCGGCGAAAGAGATTAAGGCGCTGATTGATGATTCCGGCGAGCGCGTGAATGCGGGTTCTCAGTTGGTGAACGAAGCGGGCGCGACGATGGCAGAGATCGTCAATGCGGTCACCCGCGTCACCGACATCATGGGTGAAATTGCCTCGGCCTCTGACGAGCAGAGCCGCGGTATTGATCAGGTCGGTCAGGCGGTGGCGGAGATGGACCGCGTCACCCAACAGAACGCCTCGCTGGTGGAGGAGTCTGCGGCGGCCGCGGCAGCGCTGGAAGATCAGGCTGCACGCCTGAACGAAGCGGTGGCGGTGTTTAAAATCACCCGCAACCAGGCGGTCAAAGCGGCACCGGTGAAAACCTACGTGCCAAAAGCGCAGCCCGTAGCGGCGGCGTCTGAAGGGAACTGGGAAACGTTTTAAGGGCTTGCCCGGTGGCGGCTACGCCTTACCGGGCCTACGGTTTTGTAGGCCCTGCAAGCGCAGCGCCGCTGGGCAATGCTCACATATCCGACGCCGGAACGACCCTCGGTTTTTCCGGCTTCGCTCTTACCGCCATCACCACCCCCACCACCAGAAGCGCGATCCCGCAGGCCGTGAATAACGGCGGCACACTCTGTCGCATCAGGAAGGTATAAAGCAGTCCGGCCAGAGTTTCGAAAACAATCAGCGGCCCTAAAATCACCGTCGGCAGCTTCTGGCTGGCAATGTTCCAGCACAGCGCGCCCACCCATGAGCACAGCACCGCAATCGCCACCATCAGGCCAATAAACACCCACGGCCTTGGCCCGAAGGGCTGGGCGAAGTCAGGCTGTTGATGGCCTAACCAGATGCACGCCCCGGCATAGCCCACCAGTGAGACGGGCAGCGTGACCAGCGCCTGCGCCGTCGCCCACATCATCGGGTGCTTGTCCGGGTTCTCCCGCAGCCAGCGCGCATTGCGCAGGGCATACCAGGCCCAGCACGCCACGGAAATGAACGCCAGCACAATGCCAGAACCGTAACGCCACAGGTCAACTTCCGCCTGCCCATGACGCAGCTCGGCAATATTGACGCATACCAGACCCACGGCGGTGCAGATCAGTGCCGGCGCCATTTTTGACCACGCCAGTTTGCCATCGCGGTGGCTGTAGAGCAGATTCGCGAACACAGGAATAACGACCGGCAGCGTGCCGATGATCATGGTCGACACCGGTGCACCGGTGCGCTGTATCGCGCTTGCCAGGCAAACGTAATAGATGAGATTGCCCATCATGGTCAGCGCCAGCGCGGTCAGCCAGTCCTGGCGGCTAAGCTGGCGCAAGCGCACCCGCCCCAGCCAGGCCAGAGGAAGGGCAATCAGCCCCAGCGCCAGATAACGCCCCGTGGACTGCAGTATCGCCGGGTATTCCGGCACTATCAGCGGGCCGACAAAAATCAGCCCCCACATCAAACCTGCAAGCAGGGCATACAACACGCCGCTAATCATTTTTCCATCCACATTGATTTACTTTGCACTCAGTGTAGGAGGGCGAAATACGTGCGTATTGTATGAGATTGCGCATTAGCGCTGCGCAACCTGCTTTTGATAACGCACCGGCGTAATGCCGTAGCGGCGGGTAAAGGCGCGGGTCAGATGCGACTGGTCGGTTAGCCCGGTTGCGGCAGCCACTTCGGCGGCGGGCATGCCGTGGGTGAGAAACGCTTTGGCGCGCCACAGGCGGATCGCCATCAGCATTTGATGCGGCGTGATGTGAAAATGGGCCTTGAACTGGCGCTGGAAATGGTACGGGCTGAGCGAGACAACGTTTGCCAGCTCGTCCAGCGTCAGAGGGTGCATATAGTTATCGTGCAGATACTCGCGAACACGTTCGAACCGGTGTGCGCCTTCCTGAATCACCGGCGCGTGATGGGCTAACGGTCGGAACGTCTCAATCAGATCCAGCAGCATTCCTTTTTGTGTCAGCGGGTCGTTCGTATGCCACAGGCCGTAAATCAGCTGGCCGATTTGCAGCGAGCGCTGCGGGTCGTAGCGGGTGACGTCGCTAAACCACCAGTGACGCAGGCCGGTCACCTCTTCCAGCAGGTCGGGTTCGATATAGACCATCCGGTAGCGCCAGCCGCCTTCAGTGGCGGATTCTCCGGTGTGGATCTCGTCCGGGTTCATGGTGACAACGGATTTCTCGGAGGCGAGGTGCTGGGTACCGCGATAGCGGAAGCGTTCGGCGCCGGTTTCAATGGTGCCAATGCCGAAGGCTTCGTGCGTGTGAGGCTCAAAGGCGTAATCAGAGATATGTGCGTGATAGAGTTCCAGGCCAGGCAGCTGCGCCAGATGGCGAAAGCGCGCGCTGTCTCTCTCATCAATGAACTGTTCCGGTACGCCTTGCACGGTGAGCCTCCTCGTGGGTCATCGCTTCATTATCAGAGATGACCCGAGGGGATGCCACAAAAAATAACCAATCCGTAACATTTACAGGATGGATTTGACGCTCTCCGCCAGCGTCGTCGTTGGGCGACCGATAAGCTTGCTCAGGGTACGGCTGTCGTCGAACAGTCCGCCTTTGGATGCGCCGGTGTCTGAATCCGCCAGCATATCCGCCAGCCCGGCAGGCAGGCCAACGCCCTTCAGCGCGGCGGCAAAATCGGCTTCGCTCAGGTTCTGATACGCCACTGGCTTACCGCTCTGCTTGCTCAGTTCAGCCGCCAGTTCGCTCAGCGTCCACGCGCTGTCGCCCGCCAGTTCATACACCTTACCTGCGTGACCGTCCTCAGAAACGACCTTGGCTGCAGCCGCTGCGTAATCTGCACGGGTCGCAGAGGCGATTTTGCCTTCGCCTGCAGCACCAATAAACACGCCATGCTCCAGCGCCGGCGGTGCGCTCGCCAGATAGTTTTCGGTGTACCAGCCGTTGCGCAGCAGGGCATATGGTACGCCAGACTCTGCCAGCGCTTTTTCGGTTTCGACGTGTTCAACGTGAAGGCCGAGCGGCGATGTGTCCGCATGCAGCAGGCTGGTGTAGGCGATAAACTTCACGCCTGCCGCTTTGGCGGCGTTAATGACGTTCTGGTGCTGCGTAGCGCGCTGGCCCACTTCGCTGGAGGAGATCAGCAGCAGTTTATCCACGCCGTTCAGCGCAGTCGTGAACGCCGCCTGGTCGGTGTAATCCCCCTGACGAACCACAATACCCTGGTTGCTCAACGCTTCAGCTTTCGCGGGGTTACGCACAATAGCCACGATCTGGCTGGCTGGAACGGTTTTCAGCAGTTCTTCAATAACGAGCTGGCCAAGCTGGCCGGTAGCGCCGGTAATCGCGATCATGATGAATCTCCTTCGTGTTTGTCTGGTGTTGTGGCACACTAACATTGAAGCTAACTTTTAGTAAGTACGTACAAAAAGGTAAGTATGAAAAAGACCATTCCGACACTCAGCGAGCAAATGCGCGATGGCAATCTCTTCGCGGAACAGTGTCCTTCAAGAGACGTGCTTAAGCACGTCACCAGCCGCTGGGGCGTGCTGATCCTGGTGGCGTTACGCGAGGGTACGCATCGCTTTAGCGACCTGCGCCGCAAGATGGGCGGCGTGAGCGAGAAGATGCTGGCCCAGTCGCTTCAGGCGCTGGAGCAGGACGGATTTGTCGATCGCGTGTCATATCCGGTTGTGCCGCCGCACGTAGAGTATAGTCTGACGCCGCTGGGCGTTGAGGTGAGCGAGAAAGTGGCCGCGCTGGCGGACTGGATTGAACTGAATACGCCGCAGGTGTTGGCGAACCGGGACGAGCGTGCGGCATAAACGCCGGGTGGCGGCTTCGCCTTACCCGGCCTACCCGTAGTTCGTAGGCCGGGTAAGCGAAGCGCCACCCGGCACAATCACCGCTACCTGCTCAAATCCACCTGATAAATCGCGAACCCGATATCATCCATTGCGACCTTCTTCATCGGGTACTGCGCCTTGTTCTTAATGAACGCGGCAGCTTTATCGGACGGCGAGGTTTCAAAGCGGATATCCAGTTTCGTATCGCTGTGGATCGGCGCCAGACGCCAGTTGTTATCCACTGTCGGATGAATTTCGCCCGCCTTCTTCGATTCCGCACTGATCCACGCCGCCAGCACCGAGCGGTTCTCGTCCGGTGAAGCAAAAGCGATGTGGCTGTCACCCGTTCCGGCAAACTTACCGCCGTAGGCGCGGTAGTTATTGGTCACCACCAGGAAGGTGGCATTCGGGTCGATTGCTTTGCCGTTGAAGGTCAGGTTTTTGATACGTTCAGCCTGCGGATTAAGGGTCTGGCACTCGCCGTCGTATCTGGCTGGCTGAGTAACATCAATCTGATACTCCACGCCGTCGATCACGTCGAAGTTGTAGGTGCGGAACCCGTCCCAGTTAATCAGCGACTGCGGCTTGCTGCTGTTCGGGTCAATCTGGTTGAACTGTCCGGCGGAGCATTCCAGCCACTCTTTCACCTCTTTCCCCGTCGCTTTGACGACGACCAGCGTATTCGGATAAAGATAGAGATCGGCGGCGTTACGGAACGTCAGTTGGCCTTTTTCGACTTCCACGTAGCTTGCCGGATCGTTCTTGCGTCCGCCCACCTTGAACGGTGCTGCGGCTGAAAGCACCGGCAGTTTTGCCAGATCCGGATCGCCCTGAACAAAGTGTTCGGCATAGGCTTTTTGCGCCATATTGACCACCTGAACGGTTGGGTCATCCTGCACCAGCGCCAGGAAGCTGTACATGTTGTCGGCGGATTTCCCAATCGGCTTGCCGACGAATTCACGGGTCGCATCGTGGTCATGCTTCAGCACGTCGACCAGCTTTTTATCTTCACCTGCCAGCGATTTTTTAGCCGCAGCGTCGTAAATAGGACGCGCTTCGGCTTTTGACTGCGTCACCTTCCAGCTGCCGCCGTCGTTATTCAGCACCAGATCCACCACGCCGAGATGATCGCCCCACATCCCCGGCATCACCGACGGCACGCCGTTGAGCGTCCCTTTCTCGATATCCGCGCCTTTGATGCTGGCGAAATCTTTGCCCGGGAAGACCGCGTGAGCGTGGCCGAACAGGATCGCGTCAACGCCCGGCACTTCACTCAGGTAGTAAACGGAGTTCTCCGCCATTGCCTGATACGGGTCAGCGGAGAGACCCGAGTGGGCGACAACCACCACCAGGTCAGCGCCTTTCTCGCGCATTTCCGGTACATACTTGCGCGCGGTTTCGGTGATGTCGTTAACGGTCACTTTCCCGTCGAGGTTGGCTTTATCCCACGTCATGATCTGCGGCGGCACAAAGCCGATGTAGCCAATCTTCAGCGTCTGCGTATGACCTTCGCTGTCGACAACCTCGGTCTCTTTAATCAGGTAAGGAGTGAACAGCGGCTTTTGGGTCTTAACGTCGATGATATTGGCGTTAACGTACGGGAATTTCGCACCGGCCAGCGCATCGTGCAGGTATGTCAGACCGTAGTTAAATTCGTGGTTACCGAGGTTGCCGACGGTATAGTCCAGGGTATTCATCGCTTTATAAACCGGATGAATTTCGCCCTTTTTCAGCCCTTTCGCGGCCATGTAATCGCCCAATGGGCTACCCTGAATTAAATCCCCGTTATCGACCAGCACGCTGTTTTTCACTTCACCGCGGGCGGCGTTAATCAAACTTGCTGTGCGTACCAGTCCGAATTTTTCGGTAGGCGTATCTTTGTAGTAATCGAAGTCCATCATGTTACTGTGAAGATCGGTCGTTTCCAGAATACGAAGATCCACCGTTGCCGCCTGAACGCTGGCGGCCACCAACGTCGCCAGGAGCGTTGCGCTAAACTTAATCATCAGAAGAGTCCTTTTTTCGATCCAAGCCACAAAAGATTATGTATGTATATCGCGTTGCTTACAGAAGTGTGAATCCTGCCAGAAATAAGGGTAGTGAAACCGGAATTGCTTCACAGATAGCAGAATTGTTCACATTACGATATAAATAAAACAACGAGTTATGACCACTGCGTTAACGAAGAGGTGGAGAATGTTAGATAAAATTTGTCAGCTCGCACGGGATGCGGGTGATGCCATTATGCAAGTGTACGACGGCGAGAAGCCGATGGACGTTGTCAGCAAAGCTGATGACTCCCCGGTCACAGCGGCGGATATCGCGGCGCATGGCGTGATCCTGAAAGGTTTGCAGGCGTTAACGCCGGATATTCCCGTCCTGTCAGAAGAAGCGCCGCAGGGCTGGGACGAGCGCCAGCACTGGCAGCGTTACTGGCTGGTGGATCCGCTGGACGGAACGAAAGAGTTCATCAAGCGCAACGGTGAGTTTACCGTCAACATCGCCCTGATTGAGAAAGGAAAAGCGGTGCTCGGCGTGGTCTACGCGCCGGTAATGAAAGTCATGTACAGCGCTGCGGAAGGTAAAGCCTGGAAGGAAGAGTGCGGCGTGCGTAAGCAGATTCAGGTGCGTGATGCGCGTCCACCGCTGGTGGTGATCAGCCGTTCCCACAGCGACAGCGAACTGCAGGAGTATTTGCAGCAGCTGGGTGAACACCAGACGACGTCGATTGGTTCATCGCTCAAGTTCTGCCTGGTGGCGGAAGGACACGCGCAGCTCTACCCGCGATTTGGGCCAACCAACGTCTGGGACACGGCGGCAGGGCACGCGGTAGCGGCGGCGGCCGGTGCGCATGTTCACGACTGGCAGGGTAAGCCGCTGGACTATACCCCGCGCGAATCGTTCCTCAACCCTGGCTTCCGGGTTTCAATTTACTGAGCCAGTAGCTTGTGCAGCAGAGCAACCACCTGCTGCACTTCCTCTTGTGTTAATCCGCCGTCCTTCACCCACTGCACGCGTCCCTCTTTATCGAGCACCACAATCGCAGAGCTCTCTTCGTCAAGCTGCCACGCCTTACGCGTCACGCCATTGCTGTCGACGATAAATTGCGACCACGGATAGAGCTTTTTGTTGCTCTCCAGGCTCGAGCGCACAAACATGCCGGAGCCGGGGATGGCATCGTCGGTGTTCACAATGGTGGTGGTCTGGTAGCGATCGTGCGGGAATTTTGCGGCTTTGATCGCTTCCACCAGGGTAGCGTTTTTCTCTTTCGCGGATGTACGACCGGCAATATGCTGTACAACTCTCACTTTGCCCGCAAGCTGCGCGCTATTCCAGACTTTGTAGCTAAACTTATCATTGTCGAGAATCAATTCTCCCCGGTCAGCAATGCCGACTGGCGGTACGCGTTGTCCTTTTTCAATCGTGTGAGCGCAAGCCCACAGGGGCAGCAGCAGGCAGGCTGCTGCAAGGATATTACGTAGGGTCATGGTGTTTCCTTTTTTTGTTAGCAGGTGATCCGACCACTTGGTCTTACGCTTTTAATCATAAGTGCGATCAATGGGGTTTTCCCGCAATCCCGATGCCAGTTTGCGGGTGAACGCACATATCCATGAAAAAACGACGGCTTATACTGCCCTGAGTAACGGTTTGCAAAGATTATTCTGAATAATTGTAATCAAACGGTAAATAAACTTATGCACACTGGGTAACAACGTAGTTCTGGTCTATAGTCATTGGGCAATAAAATTTGCGCTCAGGACAGTCGGGCCGATTGTGGCACCGCAAGAGCGTATGATTCGCAGGAGATACAAGAATGAAAATTTTCCAACGCTACAACCCGCTTCAGGTGGCGAAGTACGTGAAGATCCTGTTCCGTGGACGGTTGTATATCAAGGATGTTGGCGCTTTTGAATTTGATAAGGGCAAAATCCTTATCCCAAAAGTGAAGGACAAACAGCACCTGTCTGTGATGTCCGAAGTCAACCGTCAGGTTATGCGTCTGCAGACTGAGATGGCTTAACCAACGTGCTATGCAGTAGTTAAAAAGACGGCTCCCAATGGGAGCCGTTGATGTATGTGGGGCAGGGACTTTACGCCGACACCTTCTCTTCCGCGTCCGGCAGCTTCGGCACCAGCACGGTCGGTTTGTTATCGATGCGCGTCACCAGCAGCTGGTCGATGCGGTAGTTATCAATATCCACCACTTCAAACTTGTAGCCGGAGAACTTCACCGAGTCGGTACGTTTCGGGATTTTACGCAGCATAAACATCATAAAGCCGCCGATGGTCTCGTAGTTGCCCGACTGCGGGAACTCGTCGATGTCCAGCACGCGCATCACGTCTTCAATCGGCGTACCGCCGTCGATCAGCCATGAGTTTTCGTCACGCTGAACAATCTGCTCTTCCAGCCCCTGGCCCACCAGATCGCCCATCAGCGTGGTCATCACGTCGTTCAGGGTGATGATACCCACCACCAGCGCGTATTCGTTCATGATCACCGCGAAGTCTTCCCCGGCGGTTTTGAAACTTTCAAGCGCTTCTGAGAGCGTCAGAGTGTCCGGCACAATCAGGGTATTGCGGATCTGCACACCGCTGTTGAGCGCCAGACTCTGGTTGGCCAGCACGCGGTTCAGCAGGTCTTTGGAGTCGACATAGCCGATGATGTGGTCAATATCTTCATTACAGACCAGGAACTTAGAGTGCGGATGCTGCGCCACTTTGTTCTTCAGGCTCTGCTCATCTTCGTGTAAATCGAACCAGATAATGTTCTCACGGCCCGTCATGGAAGACGGCACGGTACGGGATTCGAGTTCGAATACGTTCTCAATCAGCTCGTGCTCCTGCTTGCGCAGCACCCCGGCCAGCGCCCCGGCTTCTACAACCGCATAAATGTCGTCAGAGGTGATGTCATCTTTACGCACCATCGGCAGCTTAAAGATGCGGAAAATCACGTTTGCCAGGCCGTTAAAGAACCACACCAGCGGGCGGAACACGTACAGGCAGAAGCGCATCGGGTTGATGATACGCAAAGCCACGGCTTCTGGCGCAATCATACCGATGCGTTTCGGGGTCAGGTCTGCGAAGAGGATGAACAGGCCAGTCACCAGCGAGAAGGAGAGGATAAAGCTCAGCTGTTCGGCCAGCTCGGCGGACATGTACTGCACAAACAGGCTATAAAACGCCGGGGAAAACGCCGCATCACCCACGATACCGCCGAGAATGGCGACCGCGTTAAGGCCAATCTGCACCACGGTGAAGAACATGCCCGGGTTTTCCTGCATTTTCAGGATGCGCGTGGCGTTGATGTTGCCTTCATCGGCAAGCAGCTTAAGTTTGATTTTACGGGACGCGGCCAGCGAGATCTCGGATATCGAGAAAAATGCACTGACGGCAATAAGGCAAAGTATTACTAAAATACTGTTTAACATAGTTTATCCGGCTTCTCGCCAGATCCTCAGAAGGGGAGTTGATACCATTTGTGTGAAGACACATTGAACGTCAGCTCGTAGCGTTGAGCCGATTATTTCAGCGGTAGTATAGCGTAAAGAGATGTAAATCTGCCAGAGGTCACATTTTGGGCAAAAAAAGGCCGGGCAGGCGGGGAGCCTGTCCGGCCGATGTCGCTATTTTACGGTCGACAGCGGGACGTTACCCACTGCACGGCGCGTTGCGTCGCCTCCCCACACCTGGTCATACTCGTAGCCCGTCAGCTGCTTGATCACCACGCGGGTTTTCTCGTCGCAGTCGCGATAATCGCCGCCCAGCTTGCGGCGGGCAATTTCTTTGAGCAGTACCTTGTGTGTCTCACGGGTCAGCTTGAATTTGTATGTCGTGAAGAAGCTGACGGCCAGCAGGGCTGCCGTGGCGAATATCATTAGCCCGATAATGGCACCCAGCGCGCTTTCAGGCTGCGCACCGCTGCCCTTCACGAAACCGGACTCCTGCAGCACCAGGCCGATAATCATAATGGCAATCGCCACGGTACTTTTGCGGGTCAGAACCATCACCCCGGCAAAAATCCCTTCGCGGCGCTGCTGCGTGACCATCTCGTCAATGTCCGGGATAAAACTGTAGATATTCCAGGGGATGTAATACAGGCCGGAACGTGCCGCACCGAGCAGGATAAAGACCGCTGAGAAGAGCAGCGTCGGCACCTGCGTTTTGGTGAGGTAGACCGTAAACAGGAACGCCAGCACCAGGAAGATACAGCCGTACGCGAGCCGCAGGGCGGCAGAAGGCGTCATGTTCAGCCGGTTCAACAGCAGCATAAACCCATAGGTGCCAGGTACCGAGGCAAAGGCCGCAATGCTTAGCCAGCCGGAAACCGCTGAGGCATCCTGGCTGAGGCAATACACTACGTAATAGGTAAAGACTGAACCGAATACATCCATTGCGGTAAAAGAAAAAATATAGATGAGAATATGCAGGCGGAACGCACGGATGCGGAATGACGAAAAGAGATCGAGCACCAGATATTTCAAGTGATTCCCCAGGCCGCCTTTGCGCTGATTATCCACCTTGAAGTTCGACTCCTGATGGACATCTTTTGCTTCCCAGGTGGTGTACCAGGTAATAAATACCGCGATGCAGAACACGCAGGAAAATATCAGTCCGGTGAGGGTATAGGTAAACGGATTATCTTTGCCGGTGAACTGCATAATCACGCCGGGGACCGACACCGCAAGAAAACCGCCCAGCTGTGAGCAGATCATGCGCACGCCGGAGAGGCGGCTACGCTCTTCGTAGCGGTTGGTCATTTCCGCCGCCAGCGTCTCCCAGGGCACCAGCACCATTGCCGACAGCAGTTCGATAGACAGATAGGTGCCCAGGTAGTACCAGTATCCCATGTCCGTCATCCACAGCAGGGCGTACAGAAACATTAACGGGGAGCTGAGTAATAAAAAGAAGCGGCGACGACCAAATTTTCGTCCAAGCCAGGTATCCCCGAAATTATCGGTGATATAACCCATAATCGGACTTAATAACGCATCAATGACGCGGGCAATGGCAAATATTGAGCCCGCTTCAATCACAGAGAGTCCGCAATAGGTGGTGTAAAAAAATAACAGCCAGGTGCCGATAATGGCGAAAGCGCCTCCGCCAAACAGATCGGTTATGCCGTAGCCAAGCGCTACGCCATAACCAACTCTACGTTCAGTTGGTTTGACCATAATAATATCCAGTGTAGGGTAATGTTTAACCTGTATGTCAGGTCGTGTTTTTATTAACGTCTGGATTGCACATTACGTTCTAGTTATTGATCTCTATCCATTGTCGTAATTGAGATGAGCGATAAATGGCCTCCACAAGGGTGAGTGATTTGCCGGCTTCATGGATATCGGTGTAATCCCTGTTTTCCGGATGAATAAGGGCGTGATAAAAGCGACGGATCGCCTGTTGATGACCCAGGCCCCAGTAGCTTTTGACCGAGCCGTCGGGTGAATCGTCGGTTGTCAGTTTGAGGCGTTCACCGGGCGTGATGCGCCAGAGAACGTTGTGTTCCAGCAGCAGTGAACCGTGTTCACAGTGGATCTCCATCAGAAGAGGGGAATCGGTGGTGTGGCAGTTAGTGGCATAAAACAGGCCGCGAGCGCCGTTGGCGAAATGCAGCGTCGCCATCGCGCTGTCTTCCCCTTCGGTCACGTCTGCCAGTTCTCCGCTATCGACTACGCCTTTCAGCCGCGTCACGCCGCCGCCGAACCACTGCATCAGGTCGAGGGTGTGGATTGCCTGGTTGATCAGCAGGCTGCCGCCTTCGGTCGCCAGTCGCCCACGCCACGGGCTGTCGGTGTAGTAGGTGCCGAAGCGTGACCAGGTTAGCACCGCCTTGATGCTGAGCATCTTACCCAGCCCGCCATGGGCTAACTCCTGACGCACGCGCAGGCTGGTGGGGTTGAGTCGGTTCTGGTAACAGACGCCAAACTGCCCCTTCGCCTGCTCAACGGCGCGGGCGATATCGACCAGTTCACTGCCGTTCATGCCCACCGGCTTTTCACAGAAAACGTGCTTCCCGGCGGCCAGCGCCGCCAGGATCATGCTTTTATGTTCAAAGTGAGGCGTGCAGATATGCACCACGTCGATGCTGTCATCCAGCAGCATTTCCCGGTAATCCTGATAAAAGCGGCACTGATAGCCCATCGCCAGCTTCAACCCTTTGACGCTGTCGATATCCACCAGCGCGCGTAGCGCCACGTTAGGAATTTGGCGGAGAGCATTCACATGGCAACGGTGGATCGCGCCGCCGCCAATAATTGCCGTGTTCAGGATCGTCATCGTCGTTCCCCTTATCCGGCTGCGTTGGCCAGCATTTGAGCCTTCACGCACAGTTCGGCAGCCTTGAAAGCGTGTGCCTGCGTCATGGCGTTTTCGGTGCGGTGCAGGCAGTCGAGGATTAGCTCGCCAAAGAACGGGAACCCGACCTGCCCGGCCACCGGATAGCGGAACTCCCCCTCTTTATTGACGAGATACACCACGTCCTGCTCGCCGCGGGTGAGGTCGACATACTTGCGGATTTCGATATACCCGTCGGTCCCAAGTAGCGTCAGGCGGCCATCGCCCCAGGTGGAGAGTCCGTCCGGCGTGAACCAGTCGCAGCGGAAATAGCCGCTAGCCCCGTTTTCGCCTTTGAGCATCGCATCGCCGAAATCTTCAAACGCCGAATACTGAGGATGGTTAACGTTGCGCACCTGGCTGGCGACGACGGTGGCATCGCTGTTGCCCGTATAAAACAGGAACTGTTCTATCTGGTGGCTGCCGATATCGCACAGGATCCCACCGAAGTAGCGACGATCGTAGAACCAGTCCGGACGGCCCGTGCCTTCCCGGTGCGGCCCGGTCCCCAGGGTTTGCACGACGCGGCCAATGGCGCCTTGCTGCACCAGCTGCCCGGCAAAAACCGCGCTCTCTACGTGAAGACGCTCGCTGTAGTACACCGCATATTTCTTGCCGGTCTTTTCGACCATCGCTTTGGCGTCCGCCAGCTGTTCAAGGGTGGTGAGCGGCGCTTTGTCGGTGAAGTAATCTTTCCCCGCCGCCATCGCTTTCAGCCCCAGCGCGCAGCGTTCGGAAGGAATTGCTGCTCCCGCAACCAGACGCACCTCGTCGTCGTTGAGGATCACCTCCAGCGACTCTGCCACTTTTGCCTGCGGGTACTGCTGGATAAATTTATCCACTTTGGCCGGATCGGGGTCGAACACCCATTTCAGCGTGGCTCCGGCTTCTATCAGGCCGTTGCTCATCCCGTAGATATGGCCGTGGTCGAGCGCGGCGGCGGCGAAGACGAATTCACCCTCGCGGACAACCGGCTGCGGTTTGCCCACCGGGGCGTAGTTCATACCGTCATTCTTGTTCATGGTGTCACTCCTTAATCCAGATCTTTGCCGAGGGGAATCGCACCCACTTCGCTGAAGTTGGCGACGCTTGCGGATTTTTCATAAAAACGGGGGGCGAGGGCGTTGGTCCCGCCGGTACGGTAAAACGGATCGTCGCGGCCAATGGGTAATGAGACGACAGCGCGAGTGATGGCTGATTTATAAATGGCGGTAATCAGCTCCAGCGAGCGTTTGCCCTGCACGCCGTCTACCAGCGGCGCGGCGCCGTGCTCAATGGCATAAAGCAGGTCATTGATCTGCCCGGTGTGCAGCGTCCACTCGAGCTTTGGCGTCTCCTGAAAAACGGCGTTGAGCTGTGCTTCTCGCTGCTGGTCGTGGGTTTCCTGCGGGAAGCCGTTATCGGCGCTGACGCTGGCAAAGGCCTGCCACGGCGCAGAGATGCGCGCTTTATCGCCCTGAATGATCATTTTCTGATCTTCGCCGTGGTGTACCACCGAGGCGGTCAACTGCGTGAGCGCGCCGCTGGGGTATTTGAAGATCGCGGCGCTGAGGTCTTCGACTTCAGCGTTGTCGTGCGCCACGTTGGTCATCATCGCCACCACCTCGGACGGGAAGCCAAGCATCCACTGAATGGCGTCGATGTGGTGCACCGCATGGTTAAGGGTGCAGCCGCCACCCTCTTTTTCCCAGGTGCCGCGCCACCACAGGTCGTAGTAGCAGTGACCGCGCCACCAGAAGGAGTCCACCTGCGCATGGCAGACTTTCCCGGCAAGGCCGGAGTCCAGCGCCGCTTTTAAGCGCCAGAAGGCATCGGTAAAGCGGTTCTGGGCAATGATGGAGAGCGTTTTACCGCTGGCCTGCTGTGCGGCGATCATCGCGTCGCACTCCTCCAGCGAGGCGGCCATCGGTTTTTCACACAGCACGTGGCAACCGGCGTTGAGCGCGTCGATACCGATCTCTGCGTGGACGTAGGGCGGCGTGCAGACGTCGACGATGTCGACATTCGGCTCAGATTCCAGCATCTGACGGTGGCTTTCATACACGCGGGCATCTGCCAGGCCGTAGCGTGCTTTTTTCTCTTCCGCTTTTTCCGGGTAGATATCCACCAGCGCAACGATCCGGCAGCGCTGACCAAACTGCAAATAGCCCTGAATATGGTTATGCGAGATATTCCCCGTTCCCACAATGGCGACATTTAACATCGTTTCTTCTCCGGAGTTACCAGGTGCCAGAGGCGTCCAGCGTGACGCTGGCTGTCTCTTTAGCCACTGAGGTGCTGATGCGTTGCTGAAGCAGGCGCAGATACTGTTTTTCGTTGAGCGGCAGCTCGACCCAGTCGTCCGTCCAGGTGGAAAGGTGCATGGCGTTAGAGAGCGTGAGCCCATGGATCCCTTCCAGACCCGGTGCAATCAGCGGTTCGCCGCGCAGGATGGCCGCACAGAAGTTGGCGGTAATGACGTGATGTTCGCTGTATTCAGGGGCGACGGGGATCGAGACTTCCCAGCACTCAGGCTCCCCAAAACCGTTCTCCCAGCGGGCGTTAAAGGCGGTTTCGGATTCGCGCAGTCGCCAGTAGCGCAGTTTCCCCTCCTCGACGACCACTTTGCCGCGATCGCCCGCTATTTCCAGGCGGTTGGTGCCCGGCGTTTCGGCGACGGTGGTGATAAACACGCCGGTGGCACCGTTGGCATACTCGGCGTAGGCGGTGACCTCGTCTTCCACTTCGATATCGCGATGCTTACCGAACTGGCAGAACGCGCGCAGGCGGACCGGCATGCCGACCAGCCACTGCCAGAGATCGAGCTGATGCGGGTCCTGGTTGAGCAGCACGCCGCCGCCTTCACCTTTCCAGGTGGCGCGCCAGCCGCCGGAGTTGTAGTAGCTCTGCGAGCGATACCAGTTGGTGATGATCCAGTTTGAACGGCGGATTTCACCCAGCTCGCCGCTGTCGATCAGATCTTTCACTTTCTGGTAGAGCGGATTCGGGCGCTGGTTGTACATGATGCCGAACACCACGTCGCACGCCTGGGCACAGGCGTTCATCTCCTGAACCTGCGCCGTGTACACGCCCGCCGGTTTTTCACACAGGGTATGAATGCCGTTGCGCATCGCCAGCATCGACAGGCGCGGGTGCTCATAGTGCGGCGTGGCGACAATGACCGCATCGATAAGCCCGCTCTGGAGCATCTCCTGCGCATCGCTAAACAGTGGGAGGGTGCCGACCATCTGACGAATGGCAGGATGCTTTTCCAGCGCGTTATCACAAACTGCCGCCAGGCAGGCGTCGCTGACGGTACCCGCCAGTAAATAGCGCGCGTGGACCGTGCCAATATTACCTATACCAATAATGCCAAAACGTACCTTCTCCATGTCTCACCTTAATTTCAGTCAAAAAGAGTGATGACCGGAAAATAGGAAAGCTCAGGCGCAGCGACAATGTGTTTTTGTGAGAATACTCGCAAGGTCAATAAGTAAACTCTAACCATTTTGAAATTTAGTTTTAAAATCAATGCGCTGTTTCTGCAAATATTTGCAAAAACTGATTGGGAGCGAGGTCACACTATGGCGGGTAAGTTAAAAATGGAGGAAATTTCCTCCCTGACGGGCTATTCCGTTAGCACTGTCTCAAGGGTGCTAAGCGGGAAGTCGTATACCAGCGATAAGGCCCGGGAAGCGATTGTTCGCACCGCGCGGGAATTAGGTGTCCTTGAATCCATGGCAAGCGGGCGGCTATTAATTAACGGTATCGCTGTTTTTGCGCCGGAAAGAACCTTTCAGGGCCGCGGCGATATTTTTTATCTCGAAGTGACCAAAGGAATCGCCGAAGCCAGCGCGCCGCATAATGTCTGGGTCAGCTATTGCGGATTAGAAGAACAGCACGCCGATGTAAAACTGTTTCTGGAAAAGGCCAGTCATAAAAATATCAACGCGATAATTATCATTGGCACGGATGATTCCACCATATTTAAACTGGCCAGCACGCTCAATAAACCCTGCGTTTTAATTAATTCCGTCGACAGGGATCGGGTGCTGGACTCCGTTTCGCCCGACCATCGGGCCATTGGTTTTACCGCCATGCAGCACCTTTTTGAGCAGGGACACCGCCGGGTGCTGACCTTAACGTGTCTGCGGCGGGATACGCTCTATGCTCGCCTGGATGGTATCAAAGAGGCGTACCGCCATTTTCACATTGCCTTTGAGCCACGACGTGATTTGTTAGTGACGGAGTGGTTTACCGCGGAGGAGGCCGAACAGGCGCTGGATGAGTGGCTGTCGAGTCATGATAAAGCGCAGTGGCCGGAGGTGATTTTCCCCAACAGTACCAGCATGGTGGAGGGGGTGATCAGCGCGTTGACGCGTCACGGGCTTCGTATCCCGGAAGACATTTCACTCATCACCACCGATTTTGCCTGGAATTTAGCGCACCGCCTGGAAAAACCGGTCACCGGCGTCACGGTGCCCTGTCGTGAACTGGGGATAGAAGCGGTGCATTTGCTGCAAACACGGCTCAACCGACCTCAGGCGCCGGTTTATAATTTGCTGTTGCAGGGGAAGGTGATGGATTTTGGTTCGGTGAGTAATGCGACGCGCCACGCGGCTCGCGTGGCGCTAGACCAGTGATCAGGCCAGCTGTGGCGGCAGGCAGACGCCGATGCCTCCGATTCCGCAGTAGCCATACGGGTTTTTATGCAGATATTGCTGGTGATCGTCCTCGGCATAATAGAACGGCTTCGCGGTGGTGATTTCCGTGGTCACTTCGCGCGTATCGCCCGCGTCATGCATGGCTTTCTGAAAACGCTCAAGGCTGGCGCGCGCGGCAGCATCCTGCTCGGGTGTGAGCGGATAAATGGCCGAACGGTACTGGGTGCCGTGATCGTTACCCTGACGCATGCCCTGCGCCGGGTCGTGATTTTCCCAGAACACCTGCAGCAGTTGTTCGTAGCTGATGATGGCCGGGTCATACACCACGCGAACCGCTTCCGCGTGACCGGTATCGCCAGAGCACACTTCGCGGTAGGTTGGGTTTGGCGTGTAACCGCCAGTATAGCCTGCTGCGGTACTGTAAACGCCGGGCAGTTGCCAGAACAAACGTTCAACTCCCCAGAAGCAGCCCATGGCGAACAGGGCGATCTCCATTCCATCAGGAACGTTTGTCATTGAATGGTTGTTTACGGCGTGTAAGGTCGCCACAGGCATAGGGGTGTTGCGTCCCGGTAATGCATCTGCTTGTGAAACCAGATGCTTTTTGTCGAATAAACTCACGATGGTGCCTCCCGGGTAGCGATGTTTCGGTTAAGGTTGTCACGAAGCGTTTAATTGAACACAATAAATGCGCTGAATGAGTCTAGATTTAATCATAAGAAATATTTGGGTGTTACACCCATTTTCAACCCACGATTTGGGTTTTTGGCTAACAGGCCGTTTTTTTGCCGCAGAGCGGCATTTCATTTGCTTCCAGGGTGGAAACAGGGATATTCAGGAGAAAACGTGACAAAAATCCGCCAGTTATGTTTGGTCAGTGTATTGCTGACAAGCGGGGTTGCCAGCGCGGCGAATGTCCGTTTGCAGGTTGAGGGGTTATCCGGGGCGCTGGAAAAAAACGTGCGCGCGCAGTTATCGACGATCCAGAGTGACGAAGTGACGCCGGACCGGCGTTTTCGCGCGCGCGTGGATGACGCGATCCGCGAAGGACTGAAAGCGCTGGGGTATTACGAACCCACCATTGATTTCGACCTCCGCCCGCCACCAAAGAAGGGGCGTCAGGTGCTGATTGCCCGCGTCTCAGCGGGTGAGCCGGTATTGATTGGCGGTACCAACGTGGTGCTGCGCGGCGGCGCGCGTACGGATCGGGATTACCTGGATCTGCTGAGTACCCGTCCTAAAGTTGGCACCGTTCTGAATCACGGCGACTACGATCATTTTAAAAAATCCTTAACCAACGTCGCGCTACGTAAAGGCTATTTCGACAGCCAGTTTAATAAAAGCCAGCTTGGCGTAGCGCTGGAGAGGCGTCAGGCCTTCTGGGACATCGACTACGACAGCGGTGAACGCTATCGTTTTGGCGATGTGACGTTCGAAGGATCGCAGATCCGCGAGGAGTACCTGCAAAACCTGGTACCGTTTAAAAAAGGCGACTATTACCAGTCGAGCGACCTGGGCGAACTCAACCGCCGTTTGTCGGCAACCGGCTGGTTTAACTCGGTGATTGTCGCGCCGGAATTTGAAAAGTCCCGTAAAACGAAAGTCTTGCCGCTGCATGGCGTGGTCTCTCCGCGCACCGAGAACACCATTGAAACCGGTGTCGGCTACTCCACGGACGTTGGCCCACGCGTGAAAACATCGTGGAAAAAACCGTGGATGAACTCCTACGGCCACAGCCTGACCACAAGTCTGAGCCTCTCTGCGCCTGAGCAGCAGCTGGATTTCAGCTACAAAATGCCGCTGCTGAAAAATCCGCTTGAGCAGTATTACCTTCTGCAGGGCGGCTTTAAGCGCACCGACCTGAACGACACCGAGCAGGACTCAACGACGCTTGCCGTATCGCGTTTCTGGGATCTTTCAAGCGGCTGGCAGCGCGCCATTAACCTGCGCTGGAGCCTCGACCACTTTACCCAGGCCAACGTCACCAACACCACCATGCTGCTTTATCCGGGCGTGATGATCAGCCGCACCCGCTCGCGCGGGGGCCTGATGCCGACCTGGGGCGACTCACAGCGCTACTCCATCGATTATTCCAACACCGCCTGGGGCTCCGACGTGGACTTCTCCGTCTTTCAGGCGCAAAACGTCTGGATCCGCACGCTGTACGACAAACACCGCTTTGTGATGCGCGGCAACCTGGGCTGGATTGAAACGGGCGATTTCGAACGCGTGCCGCCCGATCTGCGCTTCTTCGCCGGGGGCGACCGCAGCATTCGCGGGTATAAGTACAAATCGATCTCACCTGAAAACGAAAAAGGCCAGCTGACCGGGGCATCAAAACTGGCGACCGGCTCGCTGGAGTATCAGTACAACGTCAGCGGCAAGTGGTGGGGAGCCATGTTCGTGGACGGCGGTGAAGCGGTGAACGACATCCGCCGCAGCGATTTCAAAACCGGCGCGGGCGTAGGCGTGCGCTGGCAGTCTCCCGTCGGGCCCATCAAGCTCGATTTCGCCGTTCCGGTGGGCGACAAAGACGAACACGGTTTACAGTTTTACATCGGTCTGGGGCCTGAATTATGAGTTTATGGAAGAAGATAAGCCTCGGCGTACTGATTTTTATCGTGCTGCTGCTCGGTACGGTGGCGTTTCTGGTGGGCACCACCACCGGCCTGCATCTGCTGTTTAACGCGGCTAACCGCTGGGTGCCGGGGCTGGAAATTGGCCAGGTGACGGGTGGCTGGCGCGACCTGCGTTTGAAGAACATTCGTTATGAGCAGCCGGGTGTGGCCGTTAATGCAGGCGAATTCCATCTGGCCGTGACGCTGGGCTGTCTGCGGGACAGTAAGCTCTGCGTGAACGACCTGTCGCTAAAAGATGTGAACGTGGCGATAGATTCAAAAAAAATGCCGAAGTCTACGCCGGTCGAGGAAGAGGATAGCGGCCCGCTGAATCTGTCCACACCGTACCCGATTGCGCTCTATCGGGTGGCGCTGGATAACGTCAATATCAAAATCGACGACACCACCGTGTCCGTGATGGATTTCACCTCCGGCCTGCGCTGGCAGGAGAAAAACCTTACCCTGACGCCAACGTCCCTGCAGGGGCTGCTGATTGCGCTACCGAAAGTGGCCGACGTGGCGCAGGAAGAGATTGTTGAGCCGAAGATCCAGAACCCGCAGCCGGAAGAAAAGCCGCTGGGTGAAACGCTGAAAGATCTCTTCTCGAAACCGGTTCTGCCGGAGATGACCGACGTGCATCTGCCGCTGAACCTCAACATTGAGGAATTCAAAGGCGAACAGCTGCGTCTGACGGGCGATACCGACCTGACGGTCTATAACATGCTGCTGAAAGTCAGCAGCATTGACGGCAACATGAAGCTCGACGCGCTGGATATCGACACCAATCAGGGCTCTGTCAATGCGTCAGGGAATGCCCTGCTGCGCGACAACTGGCCGGTGGATATCACCCTCAACAGCGCCCTGAACATCGACCCGCTGAAAGGCGAAAAGGTGAAGGTCAAAGTAGGCGGGGCGCTGCGCGAGAAGCTGGACGTCGGGGTCAATCTCTCCGGCCCGGTGGACATGGTCCTGCGCGCGCAAACGCAGCTGGCGGAGGCCGGGCTGCCGCTCAATCTTGAGATTGTCAGCAAGCAGCTTTACTGGCCGTTTACTGGCGAAAAACAGTTCCAGGCCGATGACCTGAAGCTGAAGCTGAGCGGCAAGATGACCGATTACACGTTGTCGTTCCGCACCGCGGTGAAGGGGCAGGGCGTGCCGCCCGCGAACATTACGCTGGATGCAAAAGGCAACGAACAGCAGGTTAACCTCGACAAGCTGACCGTCGCGGCGCTGGAAGGCAAAACCGAGCTGACCGCGCTGCTTGACTGGCAGCAGGCAATCAGCTGGCGCGGCGAGCTGAAGCTGACGGGCATTAATACTGCCAAAGAGGTGCCGGACTGGCCGTCGAAACTGGACGGTCTGATTAAAACCCGCGGTAGCCTGTACGGCGGCACCTGGCAGATGGACGTACCGGAAATCAAGCTCACCGGGAACGTGAAGCAGAACAAGGTTAACGTTGAAGGCTCGTTGAAAGGCAACAGCTATCTGCAGTGGATCATCCCGGGGCTGCACGTGGCGCTGGGCCGCAACACGGCGGATATCAAAGGCGAGCTGGGCGTGAAGGATCTCAACCTGGATGCCACCATCGACGCGCCGAATCTGGATAACGCCCTGCCGGGTCTTGGCGGCACGGCGAAAGGGTTGGTGAAGGTGCGCGGTACGGTGGAGGCGCCGCAGCTGCTGGCGGATATCACCGCCAATAACCTGCGCTGGCAGGAGCTGAGCGTTGCCCGCGTTCGCGTTGAAGGGGATGTAAAATCCACCGATCAGATCGGCGGCAATCTGAACCTGCGCGTGGAGCGTATCTCCCAGCCGGATGTGAACATCAATCTGGTGACGCTGGAAGCCAAAGGCAACGAGAAGCAGCACGATCTCCAGCTGCGCGTGCAGGGCGAACCGGTGTCCGGCCAGCTCCATCTGACGGGAAGCTTCGACCGCAAAGCGGAACGCTGGAAGGGGCAACTGGATAACACCCGTTTCAGCACGCCGGTTGGGCCGCTGGCGCTGTCGCGCTCCATTGCGCTGGACTACCGCAACGCCGAGCAGAAGATCAGCATCGGACCGCACTGCTGGACCAACCCTAACGCAGAACTTTGCGTACCGCAGACTATTGATGCGGGGGCAGAAGGGCGCGCGCAGATTAACCTCAACCGCTTCGATCTGGCGATGCTAAAGCCGTTTATGCCGGACACGACCCAGGCCAGCGGCGTCTTCAGCGGTAAAGCGGATGTCGCATGGGACACCACCAAAGAGGGGCTGCCGCAGGGCAGCGTGACGCTCTCCGGGCGTAACGTGAAGGTGACGCAAGAAGTCAACGACGCGCCGCTGCCGGTGGCGTTCGACACCCTGAACCTGAGTGCCGATCTGCATAACAACCGTGCTGAGCTGGGATGGACGATCCGCCTGACCAACAACGGTCAGCTGGACGGGCAGGTGCAGATTACCGATCCGCAAGGGCGGCGTAATCTCGGCGGTAACGTGAATATCCGCAATTTCAACCTGGCGATGGTGAACCCCATTTTCGCGCGCGGGGAAAAAGCCGTGGGACTGCTCAATGCCAATCTGCGTCTGGCTGGCAACGCGGAAAGCCCGCAGCTGTTTGGTCAGATGCGGCTCAGCGGGCTCGATATTGACGGTAACTTTATGCCGTTCGACATGCAGCCGAGCCAGATAGCACTGAACTTCAACGGCATGAGTTCGACGCTGAACGGCTCGGTGCTGACCCAGCAGGGGCAAATTAATCTGAGCGGTGATGCTGACTGGAGCCAGCTTGATAACTGGCGCGCACGCATCGCGGCGAAGGGGAGCCGGGTACGCATCACCGTACCGCCGATGGTGCGTCTGGATGTCTCACCTGACGTCGTCTTTGAGGCGACACCGAGCCTGTTCACTCTGGACGGTCGTGTCGACGTGCCGTGGGCGCGTATCGTGGTTCACGAGGTACCGGAAAGTGCAGTCGGCGTCTCCAGCGATGAAGTTATGCTCAGTGAAAATCTGAAACCTGTTGAACAACAGAGCGCAGGCATACCAATCAATAGTAATCTTATCGTGCACGTGGGGAATAACGTGCGGTTGGATGCGTTTGGGCTGAAGGCGAGGCTCACGGGCGATCTGAAAGTGGCGCAGGACAGTCAAGGGCTGGGCCTTAACGGGCAAATCAATATTCCTGATGGGCGTTTCCACGCCTACGGTCAGGATCTGATTGTGCGTAAAGGCGAGCTGTTGTTCTCCGGTCCACCGGATCAGCCGGTGCTCAATATCGAAGCCATTCGTAACCCTGAAGCGACTGAAAACGATGTGATTGCTGGCGTGCGTGTCACCGGCTCTGCCGACGAACCCAAAGCGGAGATCTTCTCCGACCCGGCCATGTCGCAGCAAGAAGCACTTTCTTATCTCCTGCGTGGACAGGGACTGGATAGCGCACAAGGCGATGGTGCTGCGATGACATCAATGTTAGTGGGTCTGGGGGTTGCACAAAGTGGTCAGGTTGTGGGTAAAATCGGCGAGACGTTCGGCGTAAGCAATCTGGCGCTGGACACCCAGGGCGTGGGCGACTCCTCGCAGGTGGTGGTCAGCGGCTATGTACTGCCGGGTCTGCAGGTAAAATATGGTGTGGGGATCTTTGACTCACTGGCAACACTCACGCTACGCTATCGCCTGATGCCTAAGCTATATCTGGAAGCAGTGTCCGGCGTAGACCAGGCACTTGATCTGCTCTATCAGTTTGAGTTTTAGCAATGCGAATATTTGTGTACGGCAGTTTACGAACCAAGCAAGGCAACAGTCACTGGATGACCAATGCCCTGCTGCTGGGGAATTACAATATCGAGAACTACCAGTTGTACAGTCTGGGCCACTATCCAGGCGCGGTTCCGGGGGAAGGAACAGTACAGGGTGAAGTTTATCGTATTGACAATGCTACGCTTGCCGAACTTGATGCCTTGCGCACCAGGGGCGGTGAATACGCTCGCCAGTTGATCCAGACGCCATACGGAAGTGCGTGGATGTACGTTTATCAGCGTCCTGTTGATGGGCTAACGCGGATTGAAAGCGGTAACTGGTTAGACAGAGACCAGTACTGAAAAAAAAAGCAACGCCACCGAAAGGTGGCGTTGCTTTTTTTGTTCCTTCAACTCTCTTCTGTATCCCGGCGCCGGGTTAAAAACAGAGGAACGAACAGCATGATGTACGGGGCAATAAGCCATAACAAACACAGGGCTCGTGAACGGCCATAGTAGTTTATGCACCGCGTATTGCTTGAAATCACGGGCAGGAAAAACAGTAAAAACAGCAGAATCGCATAATCGCTTCGATAAGGGAGCCATAAGTAAAACAAAAACCAGGCAAGCTGGAATGTCATGATGCAGAGATACTGCCATTTGCTGTCTTTTCCGTAACAGTCAAACGCCTTTATGTAGCCCATCTTTATGCTTTGAAGAAAGAAACTTAGCATGTATAACGCTCACGATCGCGACGGTCAGGAGTGTGCTCGTCAGCAACGCCCCTAAAAAATAGCTGTGGGTGATATCAGTAGCACCCGAGCTTAAAGTATGTAATTTACTATATCCTCTATCTACTGCAACAAAAAGCGTATATAGCCCGATGTTAATACAGAATTGAAGTAGGCAAGAAGTGACAATATTCGCTGGAATTCTTTTTAATAGAGTGAGTAATGCATAAATAATACTTGCTGATAGAGCGAAGTAAAACCCGTTAAATAAACTTGATAGTAAGGAACTGTTTATTTCGCTGAATATTAAATTATCGCTTCCATAGTACCATGACAGATATTCAACATACGTACCTCTGCCAAATATAAAGGAGGCAATAATAAGGACGAATAGGCTCACGGTATGGTTTTTCTTGCTCATGATTTTGCTCCCTTAGATAGCAGTTCCTTCATCGTTTTACTGGCTTCTAGCTGATCTTTGATTATGGCAAGGTCACGAGTATTGTGGTTATATTTTGCAATAGCGGTTGGCGTACCTTTACCACCATTGTCCATAAAGAAGACAATATCCTTACGACCATAAAGAAGAACTTGTGGGATGGGATCACGCCCATAACTCACCGCCTGCGGCAGGGCGTGGATAGACTCTGTCGTGAGGAACCGAGGAATATTTTCATGCTCAATATTACCTAAAGGTGTTGTGGCAACAAGAGATCCAATAAAATCGGTCGTATACACTAACGCATCTGTATCTTTGGTCGTTACTTTTGAACCCGTAATATATTTTATCTGTTGCCAAAGGGTAATATCTTTAGGGATAACCTTAACGCCATCCATAAACATATCTTGCTTGCGCTTTAGCTGAATGACAGTACGGTGCACCTGTGTTAAAGAGGGGCTGATTTCCCCAACAGAAGGCATAAGACCATCGCGGGAATACAGCCGTTCAATGATAAAATAAATCCCAGTTGGGCGGGCAACATCAATGTTAATGGATGACATATGAATCCTGTAAGGAATGGGGATTAATGCTCATCGTGACAGTATGTTGTGAAGAGCCAGGCTATTCAACCACTCCCACCATAAATGATAGGGTGTCTTTTCTGTTTTTAATATCCAAATCAAAAAGAATGGGATTTTTCTTAAATAATACGTTTGTGCCGATTTTAACCAAAGAAATAAAAAAGCCCCGACATGCGGGGCTTTATCGACAGGCAGTAAGAATTACTTCTTAGCCGCGCGCTCGAAAGAGGCGATGATTTCTGCTTTCGCCGCTTCAGCGTTGTCCCAGCCGTCAACCTTAACCCACTTGCCTTTTTCGAGGTCTTTGTAGTGCTCGAAGAAGTGAGTGATCTGCGCTTTCAGCAGCTCTGGCAGGTCGTTCACATCTTTGATGTGATCGTACTCTTTGCTCAGCTTGGTGTGCGGTACCGCAACCAGCTTCGCATCTTCACCGGATTCGTCGGTCATTTTCAGCACGCCAACTGGACGGCAGCGAATGACGGAGCCTGGCTCCAGTGGGTATGGCGTTGGGACCAGCACGTCAACCGGGTCACCGTCCAGAGACAGGGTGTGGTTGATGTAACCGTAGTTGCACGGATAGAACATCGCGGTAGACATGAAACGGTCTACGAACAGGGCGCCGCTCTCTTTGTCCACTTCGTATTTGATCGGATCTGCGTTAGCCGGGATTTCGATAACTACGTAGATGTCTTCTGGCAGTTCTTTACCCGCTGGGACGTTGAGTAAGCTCATGTCGGTGTCCTTTAAAATGGATGGTAAACAAGTGGCAGGTATTATAGCCAACTCGCGCTGAATGTCTCCGCCTGTTTTCGCCATCTTCCCTCGTTGACCCCACTTTTCAGACCGTTTCCATGACAGGAAAATCCATAAACTCAGCCGCATTTTTAATGGTGAAATGAAAGCGATTACAAACTTGTGATTAACGTTTTATTCACTTTTCTGAAGTGTGATGTAACGCAATTCGTTACATATTTCATTGGCTATAGTCATTTCGCAGAACATCTTTTAACCAACAATAACTCACCCTACGAGGACGTTCATATGTGGAAGCGCTTACTTCTTGTCACAGCAGTTTCGGCAGCCATGTCGTCTATGGCGATGGCCGCACCTTTAACCGTAGGTTTTTCGCAAGTCGGCTCTGAATCCGGCTGGCGAGCGGCAGAAACCAACGTCGCGAAAAGCGAGGCCCAGAAACGCGGGATCACGCTGAAAATCGCCGATGGTCAGCAAAAACAAGAGAACCAGATCAAAGCCGTACGCTCCTTTATCGCCCAGGGCGTAGATGCCATCTTTATTGCGCCCGTCGTGGCGACCGGCTGGGAGCCCGTGCTGAAGGAAGCGAAAGACGCGGAGATCCCGGTCTTCCTGCTCGATCGTTCCATTGATGTAAAAGACAAATCTCTCTATATGACCACCGTGACGGCCAATAACGTGCTTGAAGGACAGTTAATTGGTGACTGGCTGGTGAAACAGGTCGACGGCAAGCCTTGTAACGTCGTTGAACTGCAGGGCACCGTCGGTGCGAGCGTGGCCATCGACCGTAAGAAAGGCTTTGCTGAAGCCATCGCTAAAGCGCCAAACATTAAAATTATCCGCTCTCAGTCCGGTGACTTTACCCGCAGTAAGGGCAAAGAGGTCATGGAGAGCTTTATCAAGGCTGAAAACAACGGCAAGAACATCTGCATGGTTTACGCCCACAACGATGACATGGTGATCGGTGCGATTCAGGCGATTAAAGAAGCGGGTCTGAAACCGGGCAAAGATATCCTCACCGGCTCTATCGACGGCGTGCCGGACATCTACAAAGCGATGATCGACGGTGAAGCCAACGCCAGCGTGGAGCTGACGCCGAACATGGCGGGCCCGGCCTTCGACGCGCTGGAGAAATTCAAGAAAGACGGCACGATGCCTGAGAAGGTGACGGTCACCAAGTCCACGCTCTACCTGCCGGATACGGCGAAAGAAGAGTTAGAGAAGAAGAAAAATATGGGCTACTGATCCAGTGAAATTGCCGGGTGGCGCTGCGCTTACCCGGCCTACCGGAACGTGCCGGGGACGTAAATATGAATACTGAACAACACCAGGAAATCCTCCGCACAGAGGGCTTGAGTAAATTCTTCCCCGGCGTGAAGGCGCTGGATAACGTCGATTTCAGCCTGCGTCGCGGCGAGATTATGGCGCTGCTGGGCGAGAACGGCGCGGGGAAATCGACGCTGATAAAAGCGCTGACCGGCGTGTATCACGCCGATCGCGGCACCATCTGGCTGGAAGGTAACGCCATTTCGCCAAAAAATACCGCCCATGCCCAACAGTTGGGGATTGGGACGGTGTATCAGGAAGTCAACCTGCTGCCGAACATGTCGGTGGCGGATAACCTGTTTATTGGCCGTGAGCCACGTCGTTTTGGCCTGCTGCGCCGCAAAGAGATGGAAGCGCGGGCGACAAAACTGATGGAATCATACGGCTTTTCCCTCGACGTCCGCGAGCCGCTGAACCGCTTTTCCGTGGCGATGCAGCAGATCGTCGCCATCTGCCGGGCTATCGATCTCTCGGCAAAGGTGCTGATCCTCGATGAACCCACCGCCAGCCTGGATACTCAGGAAGTCGAAATGCTCTTCACCCTGATGCGCCAGTTGCGCGATCAGGGCGTGAGCCTGATCTTCGTTACGCACTTCCTCGATCAGGTGTATGAAGTGAGCGATCGCATCACGGTGCTGCGCAACGGCAGCTTTGTCGGCTGCCGCGAGACCCGCGAGCTACCGCAGATTGAGCTGGTGAAAATGATGCTGGGCCGAGAGCTGGAAACCAACGCCCTTCAGCGTGCAGGGCGCACGCTGCTGAGCGAAAAACCGGTCGCCGCGTTCAGCGATTACGGCAAAAAAGGGGTGATCTCGCCGTTTAACCTTGAGGTTCGCCCCGGTGAGATTGTTGGCCTGGCGGGCCTGCTAGGCTCAGGCCGAACCGAAACCGCCGAGGTGATCTTCGGGATCAAACCTGCCGACAGCGGCAGGGCGCTGATCAAGGGCAAACCGCAAACCCTGCGATCGCCGCATCAGGCGTCCTGTCTGGGCGTCGGCTTCTGCCCGGAAGACCGGAAAACGGACGGCATTATTGCCGCCGCCTCGGTGCGGGAAAACATCATTCTGGCGCTGCAGGCGCAGCGCGGGTGGCTGCGTCCCATTCCGCGTAAAGAACAAAACGCCATTGCTGAGCGCTTTATCCGTCAGCTTGGTATTCGCACCCCGAGCGCGGAACAGCCCATAGAATTTCTCTCCGGCGGTAACCAGCAGAAGGTTCTCCTCTCGCGCTGGCTGCTGACCAAACCGCAGTTCCTGATCCTCGACGAGCCGACGCGCGGCATTGATGTAGGCGCGCACGCCGAAATTATCCGGCTTATCGAAACGCTGTGCGCGGACGGCCTGGCGCTGCTGGTCATTTCGTCCGAGCTTGAGGAGCTGGTGGGTTATGCCGATCGCGTCATTATCATGCGCGATCGCAAGCAGGTAGCAGAGATCCCGCTGGATAAGCTGTCCGTTCCGGCAATCATGAATGCCATCGCGGCGTAAGGAGCTAATCGTGATGCCCCGTTCACTTTCGCAAACCGGTGAGTCAAAGCGCCGCTTCAGCTGGCCGACCGGCACGCCGCAAATCGCGGCGCTGCTGGTGGTTTTACTGGTGGATAGCCTGGTCGCGCCGCATTTCTTCCAGATCATCGTGCAGGATGGCCGCCTGTTTGGCAGCCCGATTGACATCCTGAACCGTGCCGCGCCCGTGGCGCTGCTGGCGATTGGTATGACGCTGGTGATCGCCACCGGCGGGATTGACCTCTCCGTCGGCGCGGTGATGGCGATTGCTGGCGCCACCGCCGCCTCAATGACCGTGGCCGGGCACAGCCTGCCGGTGGTGCTGCTGGCCGCACTGGGCTCCGGGGTATTAGCCGGGCTCTGGAACGGCATTCTGGTGGCGGTGCTGAAAATTCAGCCCTTTGTTGCCACCCTGATCCTGATGGTGGCCGGGCGCGGCGTGGCGCAGCTGATTACGTCCGGGCAGATCGTCACCTTTAACTCCCCGAGCCTGGCGTGGCTCGGTAGCGGCAACCTTCTGTTCTTCCCGACTCCGGTGATTATTGCCCTCGTGACGCTGCTTATCTTTTGGCTCTTTACCCGCAAAACGGCGCTCGGCATGTTTATTGAAGCGGTGGGGATCAACATCCGCGCCGCGCGCAACGCCGGGGTCAACACCCGCTTGATGGTGATGCTGACCTACGTGCTGAGCGGCGTCTGCGCCGCCATTGCCGGGGTCATCGTCGCGGCGGATATTCGCGGGGCCGATGCCAACAACGCCGGGTTATGGCTGGAGCTGGACGCGATCCTCGCGGTGGTGATCGGCGGCGGGTCGCTGATGGGCGGGCGCTTTAACCTGCTGCTCTCGGTGGTGGGGGCGCTGATCATTCAGGGCATGAACACCGGCATCCTGCTCTCGGGATTCCAGCCGGAACTCAACCAGGTGGTGAAAGCGGTGGTCGTGCTCTGCGTGCTGATCGTCCAGTCGCCGCGCTTTGTCAGCATCATTAAGGGGATCCGTGGCCATGATAAAACGTAATTTGCCGTTGATGATCACGCTGGGCGTGTTTGTGCTGGGGTATCTCTACTGCCTCACCCAGTTTCCCGGTTTCGCCTCCACGCGTGTGATCTGCAATATCCTGACCGATAACGCCTTTTTAGGCATCATCGCCGTCGGGATGACCTTTGTGATCCTCTCCGGCGGGATCGATCTCTCCGTCGGCTCGGTGATCGCGTTTACGGGCGTGTTCCTCGCGAAAGCCATTGGGTTCTGGGGCATCTCTCCGCTGGTGGCATTCCCGCTGGTGCTGGCGATGGGCTGCGCGTTTGGTGCCTTTATGGGGCTGCTGATCGACGCGCTGAAAATTCCTGCCTTTATCATCACCCTCGCCGGGATGTTCTTCCTGCGCGGCGTGAGCTATCTGGTGTCGGAGGAGTCGATCCCGATTAACCACCCCATCTACGACACGCTCTCCAGCCTGGCGTGGAAAATCCCCGGCGGCGGCCGCCTGAGCGCGATGGGGCTGCTGATGCTGGGCGTGGTGGTGATTGGCATCTTCCTCGCCCACCGCACCCGGTTTGGCAATCAGGTCTACGCCATTGGCGGTAACGCCACGTCGGCCAACCTGATGGGGATCTCCACCCGCAGCACCACCATCCGCATCTATATGCTTTCGACCGGGCTGGCGACGCTGGCGGGTATCGTCTTCTCTGTGTATACCCAGGCCGGTTACGCGCTGGCGGGCGTCGGCGTTGAGCTGGATGCGATTGCTTCTGTGGTTATCGGCGGCACGCTGCTCAGCGGCGGGGTAGGCACGGTACTGGGCACGCTGTTCGGCGTGGCGATCCAGGGGCTGATACAGACCTACATTAACTTCGACGGCACGCTCAGCTCGTGGTGGACGAAGATTGCCATCGGCATTTTGCTGTTTATTTTTATTGCCCTGCAGCGCGGTCTGACGGTGCTCTGGGAGAATCGTCAAAGCTCGCCTGTTACCCGCGTAAACACATCGGTAACAGAGCCATAACACGCTGAAATTGCTTAAAGTCTAAACATTTTCCGGTAGCGGCCGATACTCTTCTTTTACGCCAAGAAATATCTCGCTACCGGAAATAACATCATGCTGAAAACGCTATCGATTCGTACCGGCTTGCTCTCTTTACTGGCCGTTATGACCCTTCTGCTGCTGATTGTCAGCGGCATTGGTATTTATGCCCTCACACAGAGTTCTTCTTCACTCCAGCGCATCAACCACCTTCAGGGTGAGCAAATGGTGCAGCTTAATTCAGGCTATACGCTGATCCTGCGCGCGCGCAATGAGGCGGGCCAGGCCGTCCGAATGATGGAAATTGGTCTGCTGGACGATGCATCCAAATCGGTAAAAAACATCAATCAGGAAATTGCCCAGGCGCAGAAAACGCTGAAAGCCGTGATCGACGGCGGGGTGGCTGACGAGCAGGGGCAAACGCTGCTGGATAACGTGGCGGCGAGTCTGGCGGCGTATACCCGGCAGGGCATCAACCCGATGCTGAAAGCCCTGAACGACCAGAGTGCGGACGGTTATTACGACCTGATTGAGAACGCGCTGATTCCGGTGGCAAACAAGTTTGATAATGATATGCAGGCTTTCCAGGCGTGGAGCGAAGCGCGTGGCAAAGCGGAAGTTAGCGCCGTGCAGTCGAGCAAAACCCGCGTACTGATCCTGATCGTTGTCGCCGCGCTGCTGACGGCTGGCATTATCGTCCTCGCCTGGCTGGTGCTGCGCCATATGCTGCTGAAGCCGCTCTCGGCATCGATTGCTCAGCTTGAACATGTCGCGGCAGGCGATTTAACCCATACCCTGGATCCGACGGCCAGCCAGGAATTTAACCGGCTCAACGCGGCCATTGAAGCGATGCGTCAGTCGCTGATGGGATCGGTTCTGCGGGTGCGCGATGCCAGTTCGCAAATTGATACCGGCAGCCGGGAGCTGACGGCAGGAAATATGAACCTTGCCCAGCGCACGGAATCTACCGCCACCTCACTTGAGCAAACGGCGGCCAGCATGGAAGAGATCACCGCCACGGTGAAACTCAACGCCGACAACGCCGAGCAGGCGCACCAGCTGGCGAAGTCCGTTTCCGACACGGCCGATCACGGCAGCGAAATGGTCTGCTACGTGATTGAAAAAATGCGCGATATCTCCGGCAGCTCGGCGCGCATCGCCGATATCCTGAGCGTGATCGACGGCATTGCCTTCCAGACCAATATTCTGGCGCTGAACGCCTCCGTTGAAGCCGCGCGTGCGGGCGAACAGGGACGGGGTTTTGCCGTTGTCGCGGGCGAAGTGCGAAACCTGGCCAGCCGCAGTGCCGACGCGGCGAAAGAGATCCGATCGCTTATCAGCGATTCACAAACTCATGTGAATGAGGGGAGCGAACTGGCACAGCAGGCCGGCGAAACGATGGATGAGATCGCAACAGAAGTGCTGCGAATGACCAAACTGATGCGTGAAATTGCGACCGCGTCTCAGGAACAGAGTCGCGGCATTGAGCAGGTGAACATTGCGGTGAACCAGATGGACGAAACGGCGCAGCAAAATGCGGCGCTGGTACAGCAGTCATCCGCCGCGACACGCTCGCTGGAAGAGCAGTCGCGCGAACTGATGGAAGCCATGTCCTCGTTTAAGCTGACGACCCAGACTGCTGCATAATCATATTCATCCCTGGTACGTGCTGTGCCAGGGTTTTATTTGTCGATGAATTTAACGCATTAATATTATCGTGAATATTCCCCATTAATATTTCCAGCGCGCTGGTTAACGCTAACGCTTTTTCTGTGGGTTCAAGATATAAACCTTTACGGTAAAACAGTGGCTCATCAAAAAGTTGATTAAAACGCTTTAGCGCCAGGCTTACCGCCGGGCGGGACATGTCCAGGCGCACAGAGGCTTTCGCCATACTGCCGCAGCGAACAATTTCAATAAAGACAGGAATAAGATTTAAATCAATGCCGGTATTGGCACGAGAATAGTTTTTCATCACGAATAGGCTCCAGGAAATAATTGTCAAACTGTTATGGAAATAATGCAGGAGCAGGGATGAAGATTAAAGCGTCTTTTTTATAAACACTTATACGGTAAAATATATAAATGACTGGGAAGCCGGGCGGCTTCCCAGGAGAAAGGGGTTACGCGTCCGGATACTCACGGATGAAACGTTCAACGTCTTCAACCATGTGGTTGTTGCCGACGAAGAACGAACGGCGCTGGTGCAGGCTTTCCGGCACGATATCCAGAATACGCTCTTTACCGTCGCTCGCCTTGCCGCCCGCCTGTTCGGCGAGGAATGCCATCGGGTTGCATTCGTACAGCAGACGCAGCTTCCCGTCCGGGTGGCTTGCGGTGCTTGGGTAGAGGTAGATGCCGCCTTTCAGCAGGTTGCGGTGGAAGTCAGCGACCAGAGAACCGATATAGCGGGAGGTGTACGGGCGCTGGGTGGCTTTATCTTCTTCCTGGCAGAATTTGATGTACTTCTTCACGCCGCTCGGGAATCGGATGTAGTTGCCTTCGTTGATGGAGTAAGTGTTGCCCTTCTCCGGGAAGCGCATACGTTCCTGGCTCAGGCAGAACACGCCCAGCGACGGATCGTAAGTAAAGGCGTGAACGCCGCAGCCGGTGGTGTACACCAGCATGGTGGACGAACCATACACCACATAGCCCGCAGCAACCTGATTGCTGCCCGGCTGGAGGAAATCTTCTTCGGTGACCGGCGTGCCAACAGGCGTGACGCGGCGGTAGATGGAGAAAATGGTACCGACAGAAACGTTAACGTCGATGTTGGAGGAGCCGTCGAGCGGATCCATCAGGACAACGTATTTCGCGTGTTCGCATCCTTCGAAAACAACAATTTCATCTTCTTCTTCGGAGGCGATACCCGCAACGATGTCGCGCGCGCGCAGTGCAGCTTTCAGTTTTTCATTTGCGAACAGATCGAGTTTCTGTTGAACCTCGCCCTGAACGTTCTCGGCACCGCTGGCACCCAGGATATCGACCAGACCGGCCTTGTTGATATCGCGGTGGATGATCTTAGCGCCCAGCTTTATTGCCGACAGCAAAGCAGTGAGTTCACCGGTAGCATGAGAGAACTCGTGCTGCTTTTCGACAATAAATTCACCTAACGTTTTCATAACACTTTCCCTGCATCTTATGTGAGTAGAGCGATTGTATGTTCACCAAAACGACTAAAGCCCAACAATCTTAACAAATATTCAAATAGTAGCGCACTGGTGAATCGCGCCAGCAAATACGGATTTACCTGAAATGCGTTTCACAGCCGCTAACATGTGAGTAAAATGTGCGCCACATTGAAGAAGGATAGTGACGTATGCGCATTCATATATTGGGGATTTGTGGCACTTTCATGGGTGGACTGGCAATGCTGGCGCGCTCACTGGGCCATGAAGTAACAGGTTCGGACGCCAATGTGTATCCGCCGATGAGCACGCTTCTGGAGAAGCAGGGCATCTCTCTGATTCAGGGCTACGAGGCCAGCCAGCTGGATCCTGAACCGGATCTGGTGATCATTGGCAACGCCATGACCCGTGGTAACCCATGTGTTGAAGCGGTGCTGGAACGCAATATTCCGTTTATGTCTGGCCCACAGTGGCTGCATGATTTTGTGCTGCGCGACCGCTGGGTTGTTGCCGTTGCCGGTACCCACGGCAAAACCACCACCGCCGGAATGGCGACCTGGATCCTCGAAGCCTGCGGCTATAAGCCTGGCTTTGTCATTGGCGGCGTCCCGGGCAACTTCGACGTTTCTGCACGTCTGGGTGACAGCCCGTTCTTTGTGATCGAAGCCGACGAATACGACTGTGCATTCTTCGACAAGCGTTCCAAGTTTGTGCATTACTGCCCGCGCACGCTGATCCTCAACAACCTTGAGTTCGATCACGCGGATATCTTTGACGACCTGAAAGCGATCCAGAAACAGTTCCACCACCTGGTGCGCATTGTTCCGGGTCAGGGCCGCATCATCCTGCCGGAGAACGACATCAACCTGAAGCAAACCCTGGCAATGGGCTGCTGGAGCGAGCAGGAGCTGGTGGGCGAACAGGGTCACTGGCAGGCGAAGAAACTCAACGCCGATGCCTCCGAGTGGGAAGTGCTGCTCGACGGTGAAAAAGTGGGTGAGGTGAAGTGGGGCCTGGTGGGCGAGCACAACATGCACAACGGCCTGATGGCCATTGCTGCGGCGCGTCACGTGGGCGTGCTGCCTGCGGATGCAGCCAATGCGCTGGGCTCGTTCATTAACGCCCGTCGCCGTCTGGAACTGCGCGGCGAAGCGAATGGCGTGACGGTGTATGACGATTTCGCACATCACCCAACGGCGATTCTGGCGACGCTTGCAGCGTTACGCGGTAAGGTTGGCGGCACCGCGCGCATTCTGGCCGTGCTGGAACCGCGCTCGAACACCATGAAAATGGGCATCTGCAAAGATGACCTCGCGCCGTCGTTAGGGCGTGCCGATGAAGTCTTCCTGCTGCAGCCTCAGCATATTCCATGGCAGGTGGCTGAAGTGGCCGATGCCTGCATTCAGCCTGCGCACTGGAGTGCGGATGTGGATGTGCTCGCGGATATGGTGGTGAAAGCCGCTCAGCCCGGTGACCACATTCTGGTGATGAGCAACGGCGGTTTTGGCGGGATCCATCAGAAGCTGCTGGACGGTCTGGCGAAGAAAGCGGAAGCGGCCGCAGAGTAAAAAAAAGCCCGGTGGCGCTAGCGCTTACCGGGCCTACATTTTGCACGACCTTGTAGGCCGGATAAGGCGTTTACGCCGCCATCCGGCGCAAAACCGCACGGATTACTCGTCGTTCTCAGACAGCTCGCGCAGATACTGGAAAATCAGGCGCGCAGACTTCGGCGGTTTATTCCCTTCTTTCTCTTTCTTCGCGTTGCGGATCAAAGAACGCAGCTGCTGGCGGTCGGCATCCGGCCACAGGTTCAGCACTTCCGGTACGGCGTCATCACCCTGTTCAATCAGACGATCGCGGATCTGCTCAAGCTTATGGAAAAACGCAACCTGCTGGTTGTGGCGGTTTTTCAGCTTGTCCAGTGCCTGGCGGATCGGATCGACGTCGCGCTGACGCAGCATTTTCCCGATAAGCTGAAGCTGGCGACGACGGCCTTCTTTTTTGATTTTTTGTGCCAGTTCAATGGCATCACGCAGATCCTGGTCGAGCGGGATCTTATCCAGCGCGTTTTTACCCAGTTCTACCAATTCTGCGCCAAGCTGTTTTAACTCTTCGGCGTCACGTTTAATTTCACTTTTACTGACCCAGATGATCTCATCATCTTCGTCTTCGATGTCATCACCGGGAACGTCGTCGAGCCAGTCTTCGGGCTGCTTAGTCATGTCAGGCTCCTTAAAAAAAGAGGCTAATGTTACCAGTTAAGACGCGCACTGAAAAACGGTTCTCTGTTAGACTTCAGATAACTCTCTCTTACAGTATGGCATTTGCGATGAAAGTAACCTCACAAGTTGAAGCGCAGCGTAAGATTCTGGAAGAAGCCGTCTCCACCGCGCTGATGCTTGCTTCAGAAAAATCAGATGGCGCCGAAGTGGCGGTCAGCAAAACCACCGGCATCAGCGTGAGCACCCGCTATGGCGAAGTGGAGAATGTCGAATTCAACAGCGATGGCGCGCTTGGGATCACGGTGTATCACCAGAATCGCAAAGGCAGCGCGTCATCCACCGATCTCAGTCCGGATGCCATCGCCCGTACGGTGCAGGCGGCGCTGGATATCGCCCGTTATACCTCTCCTGATCCTTACGCAGGCGTGGCGGATAAAGAGCTGCTGGCGTTTGATGCGCCGGATCTCGATCTTTTCCACCCGGCGGAAGTGACTCCGGACGACGCCATAGAACTGGCCGCGCGCGCCGAGCAGGCTTCCCTGCAGGCCGATAAGCGCATCACTAATACCGAAGGCGGCAGCTTCAATAGCCATTACGGCATCAAAGTCTTTGGCAACAGCCACGGCATGCTGCAGGGCTACTGCTCTACCCGCCACTCGCTCTCCAGCTGCGTCATCGCCGAAGAGAACGGAGACATGGAGCGTGACTACGCCTACACCATTGGCCGCGCGCTGGGGGATTTGCAGTCTCCTGAGTGGGTGGGTAAAGAGTGTGCCGAACGCACGCTGTCTCGCTTGTCACCGCGCAAACTCTCCACCATGAAGGCCCCGGTCATCTTTGCTAATGAAGTGGCAACCGGCCTGTTTGGCCATCTGGTGGGCGCTATCGCGGGCGGCTCGGTGTACCGTAAATCGACATTTCTGCTCGACTCGCTGGGCAAGCAGATCCTGCCGGAATGGCTGACCATTGAAGAGCATCCGCACCTGCTGAAAGGGCTGGCCTCCACGCCGTTCGACAGTGAAGGCGTGCGCACCGAACGTCGCGATATTATCAAAGACGGTATTCTGACCCAGTGGCTGCTGACCAATTACTCCGCGCGCAAGCTGGGGCTGAAAAGCACCGGTCACGCGGGCGGGATCCACAACTGGCGCATTGCCGGCCAGGGCCTCAACTTTGAGCAGATGCTGAAAGAGATGGGCACTGGCCTGGTCGTCACTGAACTGATGGGCCAGGGCGTAAGCGGCATCACCGGCGACTACTCGCGCGGCGCGGCGGGCTTCTGGGTCGAAAACGGCGAAATTCAGTATCCGGTGAGCGAAATCACCATCGCGGGTAACCTGAAGGATATGTGGCGCAACATCGTTACGATCGGTAACGATATTGAAACACGTAGCAATATACAGTGTGGTTCAGTTCTTCTGCCCGAAATGAAAATTGCGGGTCAATAAAGATAGCGTTTTGTTAATAATAAAAAAGGAAGTGAGCAATGCGTAAACATCTGTTAGCGATCGTCGCGGCTTCAACGCTGGTTCTTGGTTCGTCTGCGTTTGCCGCCGATCTTGAAGACAACATGGACATCCTCAGTGAAAACCTGAAGGTGGTGCAGAAAACGGACAATGCGGCGGACATGAAAGACGCCTTGACCAAAATGCGTGAAGCGGCGCTGGATGCGCAAAAAGCAACCCCGCCGAAGCTGGAAAGCAAAGCGGCAGACAGTGCAGAGATGAAAGACTATCGCCACGGCTTTGACGTGCTGGTCGGCCAGATCGACGGTGCGCTGAAGCTGGCTAACGAAGGCAAGGTGAAGGAAGCCCAGGCGGCGGCCGACCAGTTTGTGGCGACGCGCAACACCTATCATAAAAAGTATCGTTAATTGGGTGCCTGAGCTGTACGTCCTTCCTCCGTATGCGGAGGCGCATTACGCGCCCCCGCATCTTTGCTCCCTACTTACCGGAGCGACACTCCATCCGCGCGGTCACTTCAAGCGAGCCGTTTCGAAAACGGATCTCGCACAGTGTTTTCCTCGTCACCAGCGTTAAGATGATTATCGTCAAAGAAATAATCATCAAAACCCCGATACTTGGGTTTCTGCGTTTCATGGATGCCTCCTTGCTGTAAAGCGGGCGAGGTAGCAAACATCACGTGGCTAGACGTGTCGTTTACAGCCCCGTCCTGATTTAAATTCAGGTAGGGGCTTTCCACTTTCCGTCCCATGCCTGAGACGGTCAGTCTCAAGCACCCGTCGCCACTCTAGCGAATCCCCATAAGAAAACCTTATCCACGTCACATTTCTACGAGCTTGCTCGTAATCTTTTCCACTTCGCTGACCTGTTCATTGCCGCTGAATAGCGTGATATTCATCACGTAAATACAGCGGTCTATCCAGATTCACCGCATTTATGTGGCACAGATCACTGCTGCTGCTCGCCTTTCCACTTCGAAGTGGAAAACAACTCGCTACAAACAATTCCCCTGCAACGTTAGTTTTATTCCAGAGCCATTAACGGGGTAAGACCAGTGATTAACGGAGCGGTAATGAACGACGTTGGGGAACAGGCGGAGCAAACAGAACAGCTCGCGAACACCATGCTGCAGCAGGTTTATGCCCTGCTGGCCCGGCACGACATCATCCCTAACGCAGTGCAGGAGCAGATGCTGACCTCCCACGTTCGCGCGATGGCGCACCGGTCCGTGACCGGCGAGCCGCTGCCGGAGGTAGAAGCGGAGCTGTTCGACGAAATTTCACCAGATTCAATGCAACTTGCCCGTGAAGTGGTAGCGCAGTTTGGCAACCTTCCTGATGAAGAAGCCTGGCTGCTCTCCGTTCACTTCGAAGTCGCGAAAGACAACCTTTAAGGAGCAACACATGGAACAGATTACAGTCGTGATTGGCGATCGCCTGGGCAAAGGTCAGAAAGTGGCAGCCGGTGTGGAAAAAGCAGGTGGACGCGCGGTTGTCGTACCGGGCATGGCCGCGGACATGAAGCTTGGCGACATGATGAAAGCGGAAAACGCCACCTTCGGCATCTCCTTCTGCGGCAGCGGCGGCGCGGGTGCCATCACGGCGCAAACCAAATATGGCTACAAAGCGAAATACGGCATGCGTTCCGTGGAAGAGGGCGTGACTGCCATCAACGAAGGCTGCAACGTGCTGGGCTTTGGCTTTATGGATAAAGAAGAGCTGGGCGAGCGTCTGGTGCAGGCGTGGCAGAAGAAATACGGCGCATAAGCATGAAAGAACAGTTCTCAACCACGGTGAGAGTGAAGGGAAAAGGCGACGCCAAAGCGCGCGCCTTTGCCGACGCGCTCAACCACGTACAGGCCGCGGTGATGAAAGCCTCACCGCATATCTTACTGCGTATTGAGCCACAGGATGTGCAGGTTGTTCAGGCGCAAGAAGAGGTGCGTAAAGAAGCGTTTCTGTTCTTCTTTTTGCGCCGGGAAAGACGCACCTACAGCGTGGAGCTGGATGTGACCGTCAACGTGACCGCTATCAATCTTGACCAGGTGGATTTCGTCACGCAACGTTGATTATTCATAAAAGGGCAGACTGATGTTCTTAATTATATTAATAAAATCGCTCATCATTGGCGGCCTGGTTGGCGTCGGTGTGGGGGCCGGGGCTGCACGCATGTTTCATGCGCCTACCACACAGGGTATGGGCGCGTTTCGTACGTTGGGGGAACTGAACTCCTGTGAAGGGGATCCGGCGTCCCACTTCTCCTTTGGGTTAGGTTTCTTCTTTAACGCCTGGGCCTCTTCCGTGGCCGCAGGTGCCTTCACACAGGACGTTGACCACCGCATCATCCCGAACTGGGGTGCTGCTGCACTGATGATTAAAAACCGTAACGTCGGTGAAACGCTGCACGATCCCCGCAAAATGGCGATTGCCTGCGGTGTGATCGGCATGATCGTCGTGACCTTCCTTAACCTTACCGCCTCCTCCGTGCCGGCAGCGCTTCAGGTCACCGCCGTGAAGGTGCTGGTGCCTGCGGCTAACCTGCTGGTGAACACCGTCATGCCGGTGATCTTCTGGCTGGCGGCCATCGACGCGGGTAAAAAATCGGGCTTCTGGGCGACCATTTTCGGCGGCGCAGCGCAGCTGATCATGGGCAACGCCGTACCGGGCCTGGTGCTGGGGATCCTGATCGGTAAAGGCGTGGAAGAGAGCGGCTGGAACCACGTCACCAAAGTGATGATGGCGGCCATCGTCCTGCTCTTCGTGCTGAGCGGCTTCTTCCGCGGCTTCGACATGAAGATGATCGAATCCTTCCATCTGACCGTGCCGAACTGGCTCGACATGATCCACAACTCGCTCAGCGGTAAATAACAGGAGCCTCTACATGGAACAGAATAAAGGTTTTTGGTATGCCGACTGGTCGTTCCCGATCTTCGTTGGCCTGCTCTCCTCCGGCGTCTTTGCCGGAACGCACATGTACTACCTCTACGGCATCGGCGCGTTTAACGAAGTGGCCTTCGTGGCGATGCTGAAAGCGGGGATGGATACCGGCGTCTACGGCGCGGTGGCAGCGTTCGGCGCAAGCTTCCTGTTCGCCCGTATTATCGAAGGCTCGCTGGTCGGTATTCTCGACATCGGCGGGGCGATCCAGACTGGCGTAGGCCTCGGCGTACCGGCGCTGCTGCTGGGCGCGGGGATCATGTTCCCGGTGACCAACTTCATTGCCGCGCTGATTACCGGCCTGGTGATTGGTCTGGCGATTGGCTACGTCATCATCCTGGCGCGTAAGTTCACCATCAACCAGAGCAACTCTACCTACGGTGCAGACGTGATGATGGGCGCGGGTAACGCCTCCGGCCGCTTCCTCGGGCCGTTGATTATCCTCAGCGCCATGACCGCCTCCATTCCTATCGGCGTCGGTTCCCTGCTGGGTGCGCTGGTGTTCTACATCTGGCAGAAGCCGATCACCGGTGGCGCGATCCTCGGCGCGATGCTGTTGGGCTGGCTGTTCCCGGTCGCCCTTTAATACCCGCGGGCGCTCAGGCGCCCGCCTTATCAGGAGATCCTCATGTTTGATTTACTCCTGCGCCGTGCGCGCCTTGCCGACGATACCCTGACCGATATCGCCATTCAGGACGGGAAGATCGCGGCGCTGGGCGACATTGACGCCCCCGCGCATAAAACGGTTGAGCTGAACGGCGACGTATTCGTCAGCGCAGGCTGGATTGACTCCCACGTTCACTGCTACCCGAACTCCCCGATTTACCACGACGAACCGGACAGCGTCGGCATTGCCACCGGCGTCACCACCGTGGTGGACGCGGGCAGTACCGGTGCCGACGACGTGGACGATTTCTACGACATCACCCGCAAAGCCTCTACCGAGGTGTTTGCCCTGCTGAACATCTCCCGCGTGGGGCTGATTGCCCAAAACGAACTGGCCAACATGGCGAATATCGACGCCGACGCGGTGAAGCAGGCGGTGAAGCGCCACCCTGATTTTATCGTCGGCCTGAAGGCGCGTATGAGCAGCAGCGTGGTCGGTGAAAACGGCATCACGCCGCTGGAGCGCGCCAAGGCCATTCAGAAAGAGAACGGCGACCTGCCGCTGATGGTGCACATTGGCAACAACCCGCCGAACCTCGACGAAATTGCCGAGCTGCTGAGCTCCGGCGACATCATCACCCACTGCTACAACGGCAAACCCAACCGCATTCTGACGCCATCCGGCGAGCTGCGCGCCTCCATCACCTCCGCCCTGAAGCGCGGCGTGCGCCTGGACGTCGGCCACGGTACGGCGAGCTTCAGCTTTGAGGTGGCGAAACGCGCCATCGCGATGGGCATTCTGCCGCACACCATCAGCTCGGATATCTACTGCCGCAACCGCATCAACGGCCCGGTCGGCTCGCTGGCAAGCGTGATGTCAAAATTCCTCGCCATCGGCATGTCGCTGCCGCAGGTGATTGACTGCGTGACCGCGAACGCCGCCGACGGCCTGCGCCTGGCGCATAAAGGCCGCATTCAGCCGGGTCTCGATGCCGACCTGACGCTGTTCACCCTTAAACGTCAGCCGACGATGCTGACGGATGCCGAAAACGACAGCCTGCAGGCTGAACACATTCTGGTGCCGCTTGCCGCGATCCGCGCGGGCAAGGGCTACATGACCGAACAAGGGAGCACGGAACATGCCTTCGATTTATGAGAAGTACAACTTAAAGCAGGTTATCAACACCTCCGGCCGCATGACGGCGCTGGGCGTCTCCACGCCGCGCCCGGAAGTGGTGCAGGCGGCGATGGACGGCATGAATCACTATTTCGAGATGAAGGATCTGGTTAACAAAACCGGGGAATACATTGCGAAGCTGCTGGACGTGGAAGGCGCGACGGTGGTTTCCTGCGCGTCGGCGGGCATTGCCCAGTCCGTGGCGGCGGTGCTGGTGAAAGACAGCGACTGGCTGCTGGAAAACCTGCACGTCACCCCGATTGAGAACAACGAAATCGTCCTGCCGAAAGGCCACAACGTCAACTTTGGCGCGCCGGTGGGCACCATGGTGGCGCTGGGCGGCGGCAAGCTGGTGGAAGCGGGCTACGCCAACGAATGCTCTGCCGATCAGCTGGCGGCGGCGATCACCCCACGCACGGCGGCGATCCTCTACATCAAATCGCACCACTGCGTGCAGAAAAGCATGCTCAGCGTCGAGCAGGCGGCGGTCGTGGCGCGCAAGCACGATCTCCCGCTGATCGTCGATGCGGCAGCGGAAGAAGATCTTCACGCCTACTACCGCTCCGGCGCCGATCTGGTGATCTACAGCGGCGCGAAGGCGATCGAAGGGCCAACCAGCGGGCTGGTGATCGGCAAAACTCAATATGTTGAATGGGTGAAGCGTCAGACGGCGGGCATTGGCCGCGCCATGAAAGTGGGCAAAGAGGGCATTCTCGGCCTGACCTGCGCCATCGAACACTACCTGACGGCGACCAAAGAGAGCGGCGCTGAGATGGTGGCGAAGATGACGCCGTTTATCGACGCGCTCAACACCCTGAACGGCGTGACCGCGCGCGTGGTCTGGGACAGCGCCGGTCGCGATATCGCCCGCACCGAGATTAAGTTCGACGAAGCCGCAACCGGCGTCGGCACCGGCGATCTGGTGGCGAAGCTGAAGCAGGGCGAATACGCCATTTACTTCCGTGGCTACAAGGCCAACGAAGGGATTATCGAGGCGGACGTGCGCAGCGTGAATGCTGACCAGCTGAACATCGTCTACCGCCGCATTAGCGAAGTATTAGGACAGGAGAAAAAAGCATGAAACTGACCCCCAACTTTTACCGTGACCGCGTCTGCCTGAACGTGCTGGCAGGATCGAAAGCCAACGCCAGCGCCATTTACGAGGCGGCGGAAGGTCACGTGCTGGTGGGCGTGCTCTCCAAAAATTACCCGGACGTGGCGAGCGCCGTTGCTGATATGCGTGAATATGCCGCGCTGATTGATAACGCGCTCTCCGTCGGCCTGGGCGCGGGGGATCCGAACCAGTCGGCGATGGTGAGTGAAATCTCCCGCCAGGTGCAGCCGCAGCACGTCAATCAGGTCTTCACCGGCGTGGCCACCAGCCGCGCGCTGCTGGGGCAGAACGAGTCCGTGGTCAACGGTCTGGTCTCCCCGACCGGCACCGTCGGGATGGTCAAAATCTCCACCGGCCCGCTGAGCAGCACGGCCCCGGACGGCATCGTGCCGGTTGAAACCGCGATTGCCCTGCTGAAGGATTTCGGCGGCAGCTCCATCAAGTACTTCCCGATGGGCGGCCTGAAGTGCCGTGACGAGTACAAAGCGGTGGCGGAAGCCTGCGCCCGTCACGATTTCTGGCTGGAGCCAACCGGAGGTATCGATCTGGAAAACTATGAGGAGATCCTGCAGATCGCCCTCGACGCGGGCGTGAGCAAAATCATCCCGCATATCTACAGCTCGATTATCGACAAAGCCAGCGGCGATACGCGTCCGGAAGACGTGCGTACGCTGCTGGCGATGACGAAGAAGCTGGTGAAGTAAAATAAAACCTTACCGCACACACCTGAAGGAGCCACCATGCACACCCGTACCCTGCTTGTCGCTTCACTCTCAATGTTCGCCACCACCGCTATCGCCCAGACGCAATACGCCTGGGTGGGCACCTACAACCCCAACGGCGAAGGGCTGTACCGCTTTACCGTTGACCCGCAAAGCGGCGCGCTGGCGAATAAAACGCTGGTCAGCAAGCTGCCGAACGCCGCGCAGCTGGCCGTCTCACGCGACGGCAAAACGCTCTATCTGGCAAGCGAAGTGGAGCAGGGCGTGGTGCAGGCGCTGCGGGTGGGGGATAACGGTGAGCTGAGCGAGCTGAATCAGGTGGCATCCGGCGGTGCGGGGCCGGTTTACCTGTCGCTGACGCCGAACGGTCGCCATCTTCTGGTGGCGAACTACGTCAGCGGATCGATTGCCGTTTTGCCGGTTAAGGCAGACGGCAGCCTGGGTGACGCCACGGATCACCATCAGGATCAAGGCGAACCGGGCGCGGCGAAGCCGGAAGCGGCTGCGGAGGGCAGCTTTGCCATCAGCGATCACAACGGTCCGCATGCGCACATGATCGCCGCCGATCCGAGCGGCAAGTACGTATTTTCCACCGATCTGGGGCTGGATCGTCTCTACCAGTACCGCTTTGACGATCGAAGCGGCAAGCTGACGCCGAACGATCCGCCGTTTATCAACGCCTCCTCAAAAGGTGCCGGACCGCGCCACTTTGTCTTTACGCCAAAAGGGGATGCCCTGTGGCTGATTAACGAAGAGGCGTCTACGCTCACCCATTATACCGTGAACGCCAACGGTACCTTAAAAGAGGGCAAAACGCTTTCAGCCCTGCCGGAAGGTTACAAAGGCACCAGCTTTGCTGCCGGGCTGGCATTAAGTGCCGACGGCAAACAGCTGTATGTGGCTAACCGTTTGCATAACAGCATCGGGCACTTTACCGTAACGGCGGAGGGCACGCTGACGCATCAGGACGATATCTGGACGCGCGGCGACTATCCGCGCACCCTGACGCTCGATAAACAGGGACGCTGGCTGTACGTCATGAACCAGCGCAGCGACAACATTACCCGTTTCCGCGTGGCGCAGGACGGCAAACTCAGCTTCGAACCGGACTATACGCCGGTCGGCAGTCCATCCCAGATGGTCATTTCACCGTAAGCCGTAAGAGGACAAACCCGTGCGATTTCCGAACCAACGTTTAGCGCAACTTTTCGATCTGTTGCAAAACGAGACGCTGCCGCAGGACGAGCTGGCGCAGCGGCTGTCGGTTTCCACGCGAACCGTCCGTGCCGATATCACCGCCCTGAACGCGCTGCTGGCAAGCCACGGCGCGCAGTTTGTTCTGAGCCGTGGCAATGGCTATCAGCTCAAAATTGACGACGCTGAACGTTATCAGCAACTGCAGGCATCCCACCCGCGCGCGCTGCGTATTCCGCGAACCGGACCCGAGCGCGTGCACTATCTGGTGGTACGTTTTCTCACCTCAGCGTTTTCCCTCAAGCTGGAAGATCTGGCCGATGAGTGGTTTGTCAGCCGCGCCACGCTGCAAAGCGACATGGTGGAAGTGCGCGAGTGGTTCCACCGCTACAACCTGACCCTGGAAACGCGTCCGCGCCACGGCATGAAGCTGTTTGGCAGCGAGATGTCCACCCGCGCGTGCCTGACCGACCTGCTCTGGGAGCTGGCGCAGCAGGACAGTCTCAACCCGCTGGTGACCGAAGTTGCTCTCAACGCGGGTGTGCCGGAGCAGATGGTGGCCGTACTGCATGATGCGCTGACGCGACATCACATCCGCCTGACCGACGAAGGCGAGCTGTTCCTGCGTCTGTACTGTGCGGTGTCGGTACGTCGCATCAGCGAGGGCTTTCCGCTGCCGGAATTCCACGCCGAAGACGTAGAAGAGAACGTGCGCGAGGCGGCGAAGGATATCGCGGTCTCTATCCAGCAGCTGGCGGGCAAAGCGCTTTCGCCTTCGGAGGAGAGCTGGCTGTGCGTGCACATTGCGGCGCGGCAGATCCAGGAGATTGCCCCGAGCGCGATTAACGCAGACGACGATGAAGCGCTGGTCAACTACATCCTGCGCTATATCAACACCCACTATAACTACAACCTGCTGAGCGACGAGCAGCTGCACGCGGACCTGCTCACGCACATCAAAACCATGATCACCCGCGTGCGGTATCAAATCATGATCCCCAACCCGCTGCTGGATAACATCAAGCAGCACTACCCGATGGCGTGGGATATGACCCTCGCAGCGGTGTCGAGCTGGGGCAAATACACGCCGTACGTGATCAGCGAAAACGAGATTGGCTTCCTGGTGCTGCACATTGGCGTCGGGCTGGAGCGTCACTACAACATAGGCTACCAGCGCCAGCCGCGCGTGCTGCTGGTGTGCGACGCCGGTAACGCCATGGTCCGCATGATTGAAGCGGTGCTGCAGCGTAAATACCCGCAAATTGAGGTTACGCGCACGCTCACCCTGCGCGAGTACGAGCTGGCGGAAACGATTGGCGAAGACTTTGTGATCGCCACCGCCCGCGTCAGCGAAAAGTCGAAACCGGTGGTGACGATCGCCCCGTTCCCGACCGACTATCAGTTAGAGCAGATCGGCAAGCTGGTGCTGGTGGACCGTACCCGCCCGTGGATGCTGGATAAATACTTCGACGCGGCCCATTTCCGCATTATCGACACGCCCGTTGACCAGCAAACGCTGTTCCGGGAACTGTGCGCGCAGCTTGAAGGCGAGGGGTTTGTCGGCGCGGAGTTCCTGGATTCCGTCGTCGAGCGTGAAGCCATCGTCAGCACCATGCTCGGCGACGGCATCGCGCTGCCGCACTCCCTCGGCCTGCTGGCGCAGAAAACGGTGGTCTATACCGTACTCGCCCCGCACGGCGTGCAGTGGGGCGACGAAACCGCGCACGTCATCTTCCTGCTCGCCATCAGCAAAAGCGAGTACGAAGAGGCGATGGCGATATACGATATCTTTGTCACCTTCCTGCGTGAACGGGCGATGTCGCGGCTCTGTAGCTGCGGAGATTTTGCCGAGTTTAAGGCGGTGGCGATGGAGAGTTTGAGCCGGTTTTGAGAGGCGTTATCCAGAATTCGATGTAATGCGAATGTAATGCTAAACTGCATTACACATTCGATTTTACCGGAGGCATAATGGCCACGCTGAACGTCCGTCTGGATGACAAACTCAAAAACGAGGCTTATGCCGTGCTGGAAAAACTCAATATCACCCCAACGGAAGCCGTGCGATTACTGTTTCAGTACGTCGCGGAGACGGGACGCATGCCCGTGAAAACGGTCACCATTAGCGACAGTGAAGATGAACTGATAAAGGCAGTCCGGGATCGGCTGGCTAATCCGCAAAAGGGAATTAAGGTTAGTCTGGATGACTTATGAACTGGCATTTGACCCGAGAGCGTTAAAGGAGTGGAGAAAGCTGGGGGAGACTGTAAAAGACCAGTTTAAGAAGAAACTAGCGGACGTGTTGGTGAACCCTAGGGTCGAATCGGCCCGCCTGCATGGTCTACCGGATTGCTACAAAATAAAACTCAGATCGCAGGGTTATCGTTTGGTCTATCAGGTTCATGACAACGTTGTAACGGTATTTGTTATCGCAATCGGTAAGAGAGAGAAAGCAGCCGTTTATCATGATGCAAACAAACGGCTCTAATGCTCATCGCAGATGATGCACAACCTGGTTACTGCTGCCGCGCCAGATCAGCGCTGGGTCTTTTAAATCCTGCACGAACTTGCCGTCAACCAGGACGTTAATCAGATCCACCACTTCCATTTGCTGCGCGTTCAGCTCATCCAGCTTATAGCCTGTCCAGACCCAGATATCTTTTCCCGTACACTCTGCCCGAATGCGCTTCACCAGCTTCAGGATATCCGGCACGTTTTGCGGGTGCAGTGGGTCGCCGCCGGAGAGCGAAATCCCCTGGCGTTTGATGCGGGTGTCGTTGAGGTCGTTGACGATCTTGTCTTCCATCTCAGCGGTAAACGGCATGCCGGAATTTAAGCGCCAGGTGCTTTTGTTATAGCAACCGGGGCATTCGTGGACGCAGCCTGAGACGAACAGGGTGCAGCGGGTGCCGGGGCCGTTGACGATGTCGACGGGGTAGTATTGGTGATATCGCATAGAAAATGTCCAGAGAATGTGTGCGCGCTGATGCCCTCACCCCGGCCCTCTCCCACGGGGAGAGGGTGAAGAGTTCCCTCTCCCTGAGGGAGAGGGGTAGGGTGAGGGGGAAAACCCTGTGCAGAACTTACCCGATCTGCCCATTCCCCAAATGCTTCACGCGGCGCTTCACCTCTTCCTGCTTCCCGGCGTTAAACGGACGCGCATCCGGGCTGCCGAGATAGCCGCACACGCGGCGGGTGACGGAGACGCGGGCCGCGTCGTGGTTGCCGCATTTCGGACAGGTAAAGCCTTTGCTGGTGCACTCAAACTCACCGGTAAAGCCGCACTCGTAGCACTCGTCGATGGGCGTGTTGGTGCCGTAATACGGCACGTGCTGGTAGCTGTAATCCCACACGTCTTCCAGCGCCTTCAGGTTGTGCTGAATGTTCGGGTACTCGCCGTAGCAGATGAAGCCGCCGCTGGCGATCGGTGGATAGGCCGCTTCGAAGTCGATCTTGTCGTACGGGTTCACCTTTTTCTCCACGTCGAGGTGGAAGCTGTTGGTGTAATACCCTTTGTCGGTCACGCCTTCCACAATCCCGAACTCGGCAGTGTCCAGACGGCAGAAGCGGTCGCACAGGTTCTCGCTCGGCGTGCTGTAGAGGCTAAACCCGTAACCGGTTTCCTCTTTCCACTGGTCTACCGCGTCGCGTAGGCGCTGAACGATGGCGATGCCTTTTTCGCGCAGGGCCTCGCTGTCGTACATATGCGTATCGCCCGCCAATGCATTGATGGTCTCGTGTATACCGATATAGCCCAGCGAAATGGACGCGCGACCGTTTTTGAAGATCTCGGACACGTCATCGTCCGCCTTCAGGCGCACGCCGCAGGCCCCTTCCATATAGAGGATGGGTGCCACGCGGGCTTTCACCCCTTCCAGACGCGCGATGCGGGTCATCAGCGCTTTACGCGCCAGCTGCAGGCGCTCGTCCAGCAGCGTCCAGAAGGCATCTTCGTTACCTTTCGCTTCCAGCGCGATGCGCGGCAGGTTCAGGCTGATGACGCCCAGGTTGTTGCGTCCGTCGTGGATCTGCTCACCGTTTTCGTCTTCGTACACGCCGAGGAAGCTGCGGCAGCCCATAGGCGTTTTAAACGAACCGGTCACTTTGACGACCTGATCGTAGTTCAGGATGTCCGGATACATGCGCTTGCTCGCGCACTCCAGCGCCAGCTGTTTGATGTCGTAGTTCGGATCGCCAAACTTGTGGTTCAGGCCGTCGCGAATGGCGAACACCAGTTTCGGGAACACCGCGGTTTTGCGGTTTTTGCCGAGGCCGGAAATACGATTGCGCAGGATGGACTGCTGAATCAGGCGTGATTCCCAGCTGGTGCCCAGACCAAAGCCGAAGGTCACAAACGGCGTCTGGCCGTTGGCGGTGTGCAGCGTGTTCACTTCATATTCCAGCGACTGGAAGGCGTCGTAGCACTCTTTCTCGGTGCGGGAGTGCGCGTAGCCGTCAGCGTCCGGGATCTGCCACTCTTCGGCCGTTTTACGATGCTTGTTGAAGCTTGCCGTCACGAACGGGGCCAGCACTTCATCAATGCGGTTAATGGTGGTGCCGCCATAAATGTGGCTGGCAACCTGAGCGATAATCTGCGCGGTGACGGCGGTGGCCGTGGAGATGGACTTAGGCGGTTCAATCTCGGCGTTACCCATTTTAAAACCGTGGGTCAGCATGCCCTTCAGGTCGATCAGCATGCAGTTGAACATCGGGAAGAACGGCGAATAGTCGAGGTCGTGGTAGTGGATCTCGCCGCGCTCGTGCGCCGACACCACGTCGCGCGGCAGCAGATGCTGACGGGCATAGTGTTTAGCCACGATACCGGCCAGCAGGTCGCGCTGGGTCGGGATCACTTTACTGTCTTTATTGGCGTTTTCGTTGAGCAGGGCGGAGTTGGTCTGCTCGACCAGGCCACGTATCTCCTGGTTCAGGCGGCCGCGCTTCTCGCGCTGCACGTCACGATCGTGACGGTACTCAATATAGGCGCGCGCCAGCTGCTTGTAAGGCCCCGCCATCAGCTGGTTCTCAACCGCGGTTTGGATCTCGTTGATATCGACCTGGCTGCGTTCATTCATCTGGCTGCTAACGACTTCTGCGACGGTGGCGCAGTAATCTGCGTCATCGACTCCCGCTGCTTTAGCTGCACGCAGAATGGCTTCCTGGATGCGCTCTGATTTAAACGGCACTTTACAGCCATCACGTTTCATCACATGCGGTGTCATGATCACTCCATTTTTGAAAACAGGTTATCCACAGAGGTGGAGAAGTATTCACCGGGCGTATTCCCCGCCGGGCCAAAGACTTCCCGCGTTCCCAGCTCGTGTTATCCACAATTCCGGCCAGCGTAAGCGCCGTCTTGTTGTTGGAATAGTAGACGATAAATACAAGATGTTGGGTCGGCGTGCATTTTAAGTGCTACATATAGTGATTTGCATCAAACATGTTTGCGATTTATTTGATGCAGAACAAAGTAAAAAGACGAGAGTACAAACGGCGGGCGCTTCAGCGATTGTAAAGGCGCGCGGGAAAAATTTGATTAATTATTCAACAAAAACAGTAAAATAAGCCGGGTGCTGGGCGGCACCCGACAAGGAACGTTACTGCTGCAGCCACCAGACCGCTTCAAACGGACGGAGCGACGTCGTTTGCGATGTAGGGTAGTTACTCATCAGCACCTGCGGCTGACCGCTGAGAACGCCCGTTTCCCATTCCTGAGGCGTATGACTCAGGTTTGCCACCACCACCAGCGTCTGTCCCTGCCACTGACGGCGGTAACACCAAAGGGAAGGATGTTCCGGCAGGAGATCCTCATAATCCCCCCACGTCAGCACCGGCAGGGTTTTACGCAGGCTAATCAGCGACTGGTAGGTGTAAAACACTGAATCCGGGTCGTCGAGCGCGGCGCGGGCGTTCACCGTCTCGTAGTTGTCGCAGACGCCAATCCACGGCTCGCCCTCGGTAAAGCCCGCATTGTGCGACGCGTCCCACTGCATTGGGGTTCGTCCGTTATCACGTGACTTACTCGCCAGAATCGCCAGCAATTCATCCGGCTCGCGGCCGTTGGCCCGCAGTTCGGCGAACATATTCAGGCTCTCCACGTCGCGGTAATCGGTGATGCGGCTGAAGTGCGGGTTGGTCATCCCCAGCTCCTCGCCCTGGTAGATATACGGCGTACCCTGCATGCCGTGCAGCACCATGCCGAGCATCTTCGCGGCAGCCACGCGGTGTTCCCCTTCATCACCAAAGCGCGACACGATGCGCGGCTGATCGTGGTTACACCAGAACAGCGCGTTCCAGGCTTTGTTGTGCATCCCCTGCTGCCAGTGGCGGAAGAGGGTTTTCAGCGCGACGAAGTCCGGCTTCGCCTGCGTCCACTTTTCGCCGCCAGGGTAGTCCACCTTCAGGTGATGGAAATTAAAGGTCATCGACAGCTCGCTGCCGTCGAGCGACGCGTACTGCTGGCAGTTCTCCAGCGAGGTCGAGGACATCTCGCCAACCGTCATCAGGCTGCGTGGGGTGAAGACGTCGCGGCTCATCTCCTGCAGATATTCGTGGATGCGCGGCCCGTCGGTATAGAAGCGGCGGCCGTCTCCGATGTTGTCGTCCGGGAAATCCTGATCTTTTGAAATCAGGTTAATCACGTCCAGACGCAAGCCGTCCACGCCGCGATCGGCCCAGAACTCGCAGACTTTTTTCAGCTCGGCGCGCACCTCCGGGTTCTCCCAGTTGAGGTCCGCCTGCTCCGGCGCGAAGAGATGCAGATAGTACTGCTCGCTCTCGGCGTGCCAGCGCCAGGCGTTGCCGCCAAACTTGGAGCGCCAGTTGTTGGGAAGCTGCTCCGGCGTGCCGTCGCGCCAGATGTAGAACTGGCGGTACGGGCTCGCTTTGTTCAGCGATTCGCGGAACCAGGCGTGCTGCGTGGAGGTGTGGTTAAACACCATATCCAGCACGATGCGAATGCCGCGCGCGTGCGCCTTGGCAACCAGCTCGTCGAAGTCATCCAGGGTGCCGTAGGCCGGGTCAATGGCGATGTAATTCGCCACGTCGTAGCCGTTATCCACCTGCGGGGAGATATAAAACGGCGTCAGCCAGATGGCGTCAATGCCGAGGGTTTTCAGGTAGTCCAGACGCTGCGACACGCCGCGCAGATCGCCGGTGCCGCTGCCGGTGGTGTCCTTGAAACTTTTTGGGTAAATCTGATAGATGACGCCGTTCTGCCACCAGTGAGGAAGAGTATTCATAGTGCGTTCCTGCAAATGCGAAGGGGCGCAACTGCGCCCCGAAAGAAGACGTTAAACAATCTGCAGCGTGCCCTGACGGAACTTACGCTGGTAAACCACGGTGGTGAGCGCCATTGGGACGATAATTGCTACCGCCATCGCCAGCGCAAATACCTGCCAGAACGCGGGCTGGATGGAAAGGATGCCCGGCAGGCCGCCGACGCCAATCCCGTTTGCCATCACCCCATTCAGGCCGCACAGCAAGCCTGCCAGACCGGAACCGATCATCGCGCAGAGCATCGGGAAGCGGTATTTCAGGTTGATACCGTACATTGCCGGTTCGGTGACGCCGAGGTAGGCGGAGATGGCTGCCGGAACGGAGATCTCACGCTCGTTGTGCTTGCGGCTGACGATGATGATGCCGGTCACCGCAGAGGCCTGCGCAATGTTAGACAGCGCGATAATCGGCCAGACCGGCGTGCCGCCAAGGCTCTGAATCATCTGCATATCAATCGCCAGCGTGGTCTGGTGCACGCCGGTGATCACCAGCGGGGCATACAGGAAGCCGAACAGCGCGGCACCAATCGGCGCGAAGCTGCCGGTCATCAGGTGACGCACCGCGAAGGCCACGCCGTCGCCAATCATGCGGCCAAACGGACCGATAAAGGCGTGCGCCAGGAACACGGCAATAATCAGCGAGCAGACCGGCACCACCACCAGATAGAGGTAATCCGGCACGATGCGCTTCAGGCGCGTTTCAATAAAGCCCAGCGCCAGACCGGCCAGCAGTGCCGGGATCACCTGCGCCTGGTAGCCCACCTTAGCGATGGTAAACAGCCCGAAGTTCCACACCTCCGGCACCTGCTGCCCAAGTAAGTAAGCGTTCATTAACTGTGGAGAGACCAGCGTGACGCCCAGCACGATACCCAGAATCGGCGTGCCGCCCATTTTGCGCACCGCGGACCAGCAGATCCCGACCGGGAGATAGAAGAAGATGGCTTCGCCAATCAGCCATAGGAAGTCATAGATGCTTTGCAGCGCCGGGTACATCTGCGCCAGGGTTTTGCCGTCGCTCATCGGCACATCGCCGATGACGTTACGGAAGCCTAAGATTAAGCCCCCGCTGATCAGCGCCGGCAGCAGCGGGAAGAAGATCTCCGCGAAGTGGGAGATCAGCTGCTCGTGCCATTTCATATTCTGGCGCGCGGCCTTCTTCGCCTGCTCTTTATCAGCAGAAGAATGCCCGGTTGTCGCCAGCAAAGCCTGATAGTAATCGCCCACTTCGGTACCAATAACGACCTGGAACTGACCGGCGTTGGTGAAGCAGCCTTTGACCATGGAAAGTTCTTCAATGGCCTTCGGGTTGGCTTTGGCCGGGTCGTTCAGCACGAAGCGCAGGCGGGTAATGCAATGACTGACGGTTGCGATGTTTTCGCGTCCGCCGACCAGGACGATCAGCCGATCGATATCTGCTTGTTTGACTTTACTCATCATGAAACCTCATGACAGATGGTGAGGGGGGTAATGACCTGAGCGCAAGCCTACTCCTTCAGCGTGACGGCGAAAATGGGAACGTTCCCGAAATCAGGCGAAGATCACAATAATCTATTAAGCGGGGTTATCTGGATGTTTTTTAATGTCTGACCATGAACGTTTTATGTCGCGATTGTTGTATGATGCCGGTGCGCATAACCACACATATATTAATGGATTAATATAGATGATGAGTCAGACCAAGCCAGCCGACAATAAAACGTCCACCCGCCTGAAGCTTCGTTCTACGGGCGTCACGGCGTACTGCACCTTTGGACCTGCACTCTATTTTCATCCTGACAGTGAAACTCTGATTTCCGTTGATGCTTGTGATAACGATGCTATTGAACGAGAGCATGGACGACTGGAAAAGCTGCTGGCTACCCGTATAGATGCTCAGTTACGTATTGATGACCTGACAAAGCAGATAACCGCCCTGGACTGGTATCATGTTGCCGAGCGGAACCGCCTCGAATCACAGCTAAAACAGGAATATCAACAGCTCGACAGTGCTATCGGAGCATTGCGAAACGAGCTTCAGGATTTGACGCCGGCCAGTCAGCTCCCAAAGGCCACACTGCTGGACGATAACGCCAAAAAAAGCGCTATCGGCATTATGGAGATGATTGAAATTCGGGGAGGTGGATACCGTGGTGGCCGTTACACCTATGTCCGCTCCGATAAAATCCGCAGTCACTGGCGCCGCTATCGCCTGAATGATGGCGAAAAACAGCCGACGACAAAGAGTTTTATTAAAACCGTCAGTCATACCGGTGAAGATAGCGTCACTCGCACGCGGCAGGAAATCGATACACAGAGGCTGAAATCACAGCTGGCAAAAGTAAAACCTTCCATGACCCTCTGGGAGCAGAAGCTGATTGATGACCATGTGGACGTTCTCACAGACTGGGCCAGAGAACTGAATGACAGCCTAAAAAAACACAGCGAATCGGAAAGCGGCAACATCGTTTTTGGCGGTCAGGCTCAGCTGATGCGCTGGACTTACGGCGCAGGCCTCAAAGGCACCCTGAACCCTTTTGAATACGACATCCGCACCGGTAAGGTAAAACCAACCGCCACGGCCAGCGGGAAACTGAGCGCCTACGCCAGTCTGGCACTGGCCGAAGCCAAAAGCACCGCAAAAGTGTACTGGCCTGACCATGCAGGAACCCGTATCTGCTACCCCCTGGATCCGACACGCATCCCCGGCGGCGGCATGGGGCTGCTCGGCGTTCTGCGCTTTGATTTCGAGCTCGCCCTGTCCGGCAGTATAGGAGCCAGTCTGGGTATTGAAGCTGGCATCAGCTTTTCCGGGGACGTGGTGAAAGGCCTTCCCGTCAAAGCCACACCAACAGGCACGCCCGGACAGTGGCGCAATGTTGACATTTCAAAAACCGCCGAAGAAGTAAAGCCTGGCGCAGAACTAAGCCTGTTTGCCGGTGCGGAAGCCGGGGCCAATCTTGCCGGGAAAATGGTCTGGTTCAATCCGGACCAGGCTGGTAAGGGCAGCGAAAAATTTACCTGCCTGGCAAAAGTGGCTGTAGGTGTAACAGGGCAAGCAGGCTGGGGGGTCAGCGGTTGCATGGAACTCAGTTGGAAAGATGGAAAAGTCCGTATTCGCGTCAAGGGTGGTGTCTGTTCCGGCCTCGGCGCAAAAGGCTCTGTCACTCTAGAGGTGGACGGCAAAGCCATCATGTCTGATTTTATGCCCTGCCTCGCCTATATGCTACGCAATGCCGACTACATCCGCCTGATGGAGGTTATGAAAGAAGATGATTATGGTGCTTTTTGTGCCATCCCTCTGCTGGCTGGCATGTACAACCTGAACCGGGCCATTGATGCAGCGAGCGCTATCGGAACTACCCTGAAAGTCGGCTGGAACGACAAGGAAGCTCGCGTAAGACTGATGGAAAAAATACTCGATAATGATGAGTATCTGAAATACGCCCCGCCGGAAAGTAAAGGTGCTGCCATCGCCGCCCTGATAGAGAAAAATTTCTGGGATGAGGTCGCCAGCCCTGCCAGTCATCAGGGGGAGGCTTGCGAGGGTGGCACCACCTTTGCCAGCCGTAAACGCGCCATTCTCGCTGTCCTGCGCTGGGTACAGTCAAAGCGTGAGTATCAGAATATCATGCAGCACCTGTCCACCATCATCGGTGAAAAAGGCGACTGGAAAGCCAATGAGGCCCGAGTCATCGCGTTTCTGGCTGAAGGTGAGCAGCCGCGCGAATACGGATACGATGCCAGCTTCATTCCGGGCGCACAGAAAGTCATCATCATCCCCAGCCACTATGCGGAAAATCTGCATGCCATTTACGCCCATTTGCCTGATCCACCCGCCGTGTCACCGGGTCACCCAAACGAATTCATGCTTCCACTCACACCTGTGTCGCCGTCATTACTGCACAGCTGCACCACCTACATCACCACCCAGCACGGACGATAAACCATGACCGGACAGATTCTTTCACACTTAACCCTGATAACACTGGTAGTGGTGGCCATCACCGGCTGTCGTGATGAGCAAAATATAAAAGCCGACTCGGATGCGCTGGTTCGTACCTCGCTGGAAAATCTGGTGACGGTAAAAGGCGGCAGTTTTCAGATGGGAGATTTTGGCCGACTGGTTGATGAACATCTTCCTTTCAATCCAGACCAAGATACGCCCCTTCATTCCGTCACACTGTCCGACTTTCGGATCGGAAAATATCGCGTCACCTGGGGAGAGTTTAATCGCTGGCTCGTTATTCAGGGACGGGATAAAAACACTATCTACCAGACGATTTCTCAGGGTAAATATTTCAGTAAGCAGGACAAAGAGGCGCTGGGCGAAACATATCCTGCAACGGCAAGCTGGCAAGACGTCCGCGACTATTGCCAGTGGCTGGGTAAAAATAGCCATCGCAATATGGATCTCCCCACTGAAGCTCAGTGGGAGTATGCTGCCCGCAGTAAAGGGCAGTTATTTATTTTCGCGAATGCTGATAACAAAAATTACGTCTGGAACGACAAAAACCGTAACTATGCGTCATCCAGCAAAAAAAAACCTGTCGGTAGTTTTCCTGCTAATCCGCTTGGTCTCTACGACATGATGGGGAACGGTGCTGATTGGGTAAAAGACTGGTATGCGGCAGATTACTACCTTCATTCGCCAGAAAAAGATCCACAAGGTCCAGAGTCAGGAAAGAAAAAGTCAGTGCGAGGCAGCACAGGATCAGGACATACTCTAAGTATTGAACGCAGCAGCCTCAAGCCTGATAGCGAATGGGGTTCAGAGTTCCGCTGTGTAGAGAATAGTCCGCTCAAGTGATTAAACTGTTTTCTGCATATGATGTTAAGAGATCCCACGTAAGTCTAATGGAAAAAATCCTTGTTGATGCTTACTACCTGAAATACGCCCCGCCAGAAAGTAAAGGTGCCGCTAACGAGGCCCGTGTTATCACGTTTCTGGCTGAAGGTGAGCAACCGCGCGAGTACGGGTACGATGCCAGCTTCATTCCGGGCGCACAGAAAGTCATCATCACTCCCAGCCACTATGCGGAAAACCTGCACGCCATTTACACCCATTTGCCTGATGCCCCCGCCGTTTCACCGGGTCACCCGAACGAATTCATGCTTCCCCTCACGCCTGTGTCGCCGTCATTACTGCACAGCTGCACCACCTACATCACCACCCAGCACGGACGATAATCCATGACCGGACAGACTCTTTCACGCTTAACCCTGATAGCACTGGAACTGGTCGCCATCACCGGCTGCCGTGATGAGCAAAAAATAAAAGCCGACTCGGACGTGCTGGTTCGTACCCCGCTGGAAAATCTGGTGACGGTGAAAGGCGGCAGTTTTCAGATGGGCAACTTTAGTCCATTAATGACGGAAAATGCAGAGAACCGCCCTTACGATTTCGATAAAGATGCCCCCCTACACCCAGTGACGCTTTCCGATTTTCGTATCGGAAAATATCGCGTCACTTGGGGAGAGTTTAATCGCTGGCTCGTTATTCAGGGACGGGATAAAAACACCATCTACCAGACGATTTCTCAGGGTAAATATTTCAGTAAGCAGGACAAAGAGGCGCTGGGCGAAACATATCCTGCAATGGCAAGCTGGCAAGCTGGCAAGCTGGCAAGCTGGCAAGCTGGCAAGAGGTCCGCGACTATTGCCAGTGGCTGGGTAAAAATAGCCATCGCAATATGGATCTACCTACCGAAGCCCAATGGGAATATGCAGCACGCAATCGGGGACAATTTATTATTTACGCGAACAGTGACAATAAATGGCATGATCACTCTGATAAATTACGAAATTTTGCCGACGACTTTCGTACTGATAACTCGTTTAAAAAACCCGTTGGCAGCTATTCTCCAACCCCCCTTGGTTTGTACGACATGATGGGTAATGGCGCTGACTGGATAAAAGACTGGTATGCGGCAGATTACTTTCTCCATAGTTCCAAAATAGACCCGCAAGGCCCTGAAAATGGGACGAAAAAAGTAATAAGAGGAGAGAATCGCAACGAAGACAGTTCTTACACTATAACCCGTGGAGGTTGGGATCCTGATAATGAGTGGCTTTCAGGCATCCGCTGCGTGGAGAATAGCCCGCTCAAGTAATTGAGTTATTCCCTGTTCGCGATGTGTGGCACGACGAATAATATCATCGAAAATGTGATGATCTGAGATGATACGGTAAGACCTGAATCTAGCCACATTATGCTTCAGAGAGGATTGCGGGAATAACGATCTGACGCGGCTCAGCGCGCCCGTTGATCTGCTCTATCAGCTGCGCGGCGGCCTGCCTGCCGGACTCGGCGTAGCCCGGATCGACGGTGATAATTTCCGGGTGCAGGAACTTCATCAGCGGCGTGCTGCCGACGCTCGCCACCTGGAGGTTATCGATGCGCTGCTCCTGCAGATATTTGCTGGCACCCAGCGCCAGGGTATCCGTGGCGCACACCAGCGCGGTGGTCTGCGGCGTCAGGACGCTGGCGACCTGCTCGTAGCCCTGCTTCATGCCCAGCCCTGGCAGGGAGGCCACGGCGGAGAGGTTGTGCTTTTTGCAAAAGGCCAGATACGCTTCGTGGCGGCGCTTGCCGGTGGTGACGTCCGCGTGCGGTACGCCCAGGTAGCTGATGTGGCGATGGTCTTGCTCGTACAGGCGCTGCATCAGGGTAATAATGGCGCCTTCATCGTCATAGCAGACGGACGCGAAACCGTGGGCATCGCGCGCCAGCAGCACCAGCGAGGGCTGCCAGGGTTTGAGCATCTCTTCTTTGATGCCGGTAAAGCCAAACAGCACCACGCCATCAATATTGCGCCGCTGAAGCATACCCAAATGCTCTTCAACCAGTTGCACAGAGAACTGGCTCTCCATCATGATCGGGTCATAGCCCTGCTCGTAGAAGGCGGGCAGCATGGTCTGCACGGCGAGGTTTTCTGACAGGGAATCCAGACGCGAAACAATAATGGCGACCACCTTGTCACTCTGCCCGCGCATGGCGCGCGCGGAGCGGGAAGGGGAAAATCCGTGCTGATTCATGACCGCCTCAACGCGCTCGCGCGTGCGTTCGCTGACGCCGCTTTCGTTGTTCAGCACGCGTGAGACGGTTGATTTTCCCACGCCGCTTAAACGCGCGATGTCTTTAATCGTAAGGCGGTTCTGCATGCTGTATTCCCTGTAACAACGACAAAATGATCAATTGAGCCTAATGCTATAGCGCGATTTCGCTATGGGCAAAGTCTGGTTTACGTTCGGTTTATTTGCGTGGGGTTATAATACCGCCCGATTAGCCACAAACGGTATGGTTAAATCCTTATACTGCGCGGCGACACCCTGATTTTTACTTACCGGAGGCCACATGGATCCCGATCCCACACCTCTCCTGAACGGGAGAAAACGTTCTTTCCGGTAAGCCAGCCTTGTTGCTGTCTCACCGGCGTGAGGCAGTAGCGTCTTAAACGTTCCTGCTTGAAAAATTAAGTGCCTCTCAGGTACGGCTTTGCCACGCCTGAAGGAAATGCTGCGTCCGCGCTTGCGGATGCGGAGGAATGCCTATGTTTAAAAATATCACCCGGCAGCTGCAGGCCCTGCTGAGCCGCCACCTGCCACACCGTCTTGTTCAGCGCGACCCGCTGCCAGACGCCAAAAATATGGCGGGGGCGGCGATCCCCGCGTCCCTGACCGAACGCTGCCTGCACGCGGCGGCAATGGATGAAAACGAAGTCTGGCGCGCCTTTGGCGGTCACCCGGAAGGGCTGAATGCCGCAGAAGTGGAAAAAATCCGCGCCGTGCACGGCGATAACCAGATCCCGGCGCAAAAGCCCTCCCCATGGTGGGTACACCTGTGGCTCTGCTACCGCAACCCGTTCAACCTGCTGCTGACCGTGCTGGGCATCATCTCCTACGCCACTGAAGACCTGTTTGCCGCAGGCGTCATTGCCCTGATGGTGGGCATCTCCACGCTGCTGAACTTCATTCAGGAAGCCCGCTCCACCAAAGCGGCGGATGCCCTCAAGGCGATGGTCAGCAACACCGCGACCGTCTCGCGCGTGATTAACGATCTCGGCGAAAATGCCTGGGTGGAACTGCCTATCGACCAGCTGGTGCCGGGCGATCTGGTGAAGCTGGCGGCGGGGGACATGATCCCGGCGGATTTACGCATCATCCAGGCGCGCGATCTGTTCGTGGCGCAGGCCTCGCTGACCGGGGAATCCCTGCCCGTTGAAAAGGTGGCGCGCAGCCGCGACCCGCAGCAGATGAACCCGCTCGAGTGCGACACCCTGTGCTTTATGGGCACCACGGTCGTCAGCGGCACCGCGCAGGCGATTGTCACCGCCACCGGGGGCAACACCTGGTTTGGACAGCTTGCCGGGCGCGTAACGGAGCAGGAGAGCGAGCCGAACGCCTTCCAGAAAGGGATTGGCCGCGTCAGCATGCTGCTGATCCGCTTTATGATGGTGATGACGCCGATCGTCCTGCTGATCAACGGCTACACCAAGGGCGACTGGTGGGAAGCGGCGCTGTTCGCGCTCTCCGTGGCCGTCGGCCTGACGCCGGAAATGCTGCCGATGATTGTCACCTCCACGCTGGCGCGCGGGGCGGTGAAGCTCTCTAAACAGAAGGTGATCGTCAAACACCTCGACGCCATCCAGAACTTTGGCGCGATGGACATCCTCTGTACCGATAAAACCGGCACCCTGACGCAGGACAAAATCGTGCTGGAGAACCATACGGATGTCGCCGGTAAAACCAGCGAGCGCGTGCTGCACAGCGCGTGGCTGAACAGCCACTACCAGACCGGGCTGAAAAACCTGCTCGACGTCGCGGTGCTGGAAGGGGTAGACGAAGAATCCGCCCGCACGCTCTCCGGCCGCTGGCAGAAGGTGGATGAGATCCCGTTCGACTTCGAGCGCCGCCGCATGTCGGTGGTGGTGAGCGAGCAGCAGGACGTCCACCAGCTGATCTGCAAAGGCGCGCTGCAGGAGATCCTCAACGTGTCGACGCAGGTTCGCCATAACGGCGAGATCGTGCCGCTGGACGACACTATGCTGCGCCGCATCAAACGCGTCACCGATAACCTGAACCGTCAGGGGCTGCGCGTGGTAGCCGTCGCCAGCAAGTTCCTGCCCGCGCGTGAAGGGGACTATCAGCGTATCGACGAATCCGATCTGATCCTCGAGGGTTACATCGCCTTCCTCGATCCGCCGAAAGAGACCACCGCGCCGGCGCTGAAGGCGCTGAAGGCGAGCGGCATCACGGTGAAAATCCTCACCGGCGACAGCGAGCTGGTGGCGGCCAAAGTGTGCCATGAAGTGGGGCTGGACGCGGGTGACGTAGTGGTGGGAAGCGATATTGAACATCTCTCCGACGACGAGCTGGCGCAGCTTGTCCTGCGCACCACGCTGTTTGCCCGCCTGACCCCGATGCACAAAGAGCGCATCGTCACGCTGCTGCGTCGCGAAGGGCACGTGGTGGGCTTTATGGGCGACGGCATCAACGACGCGCCCGCGCTGCGTGCGGCGGATATTGGTATCTCCGTCGACGGCGCGGTGGACATCGCCCGCGAGGCGGCGGATATCATCCTGCTTGAAAAGAGCCTGATGGTGCTGGAGGAGGGCGTGATCGAAGGCCGCCGCACCTTCGCCAACATGCTCAAGTACATCAAAATGACCGCCAGCTCCAACTTCGGTAACGTCTTCAGCGTGCTGGTGGCGAGCGCGTTTCTGCCGTTCCTGCCGATGCTGCCGCTGCACCTGCTGATCCAGAACCTGATGTACGATGTCTCTCAGGTGGCGATCCCGTTTGATAACGTGGACGACGAGCAGATCCAGAAGCCGCAGCGCTGGAACCCCGCCGATCTGGGCCGCTTTATGCTGTTCTTTGGGCCGATCAGTTCCATCTTCGACATTCTGACCTTCTGCCTGATGTGGTTTGTGTTCCACGCCAACACCCCGGAACACCAGACCCTGTTCCAGTCCGGCTGGTTCGTGGTAGGTCTGCTGTCGCAGACGCTGATTGTGCACATGATCCGCACCCGCCGCATTCCGTTCATCCAGAGCCGCGCGGCGTGGCCGCTGATTGTGATGACGGGCATTGTGATGGCGCTCGGCATCGCGCTGCCGTTCTCACCGCTTGCGAGCTACCTGCAGCTGCAGGCGCTGCCGCTGAGCTACTTCCCGTGGCTGGTGGCGATCCTCGCGGGGTATATGGTGCTGACGCAGATGGTGAAAGGATTCTATGCGCGTCGGTATGGGTGGCAGTAACGGCAAGCCCGGTGGCGCTGCGCTTACCGGGCCTACGATCCGAACGTAGGCCCGGTAAGGCGAAGCCGCCACCCGGCAACTGGCTTTTCTCTCAAATTCAACAACCTGTGATCTCCGTCGGCGCATTCGCTTGACGACAAATTGAGCGCATGTTAACAGAATGTTTTGCCTTTCTACCCTAAATAATTCGAGTTGCATGAAGGCGGCAAAGGAGTGAATCCCCGGGAGCTTACATAAGTAAGTGACCGGGGTGAACGAGTGCAGCCAACGCACAGGCAACTTGAAGTATGACGGGTATATTTGGCCCGTCAGATAAGGAACATTCATGTTACGGTACAGTCTCTTAACCGCCGGGCTGATGCTCGGCGCCTCTGCCTTCGCCGCTCCGGCAGGCGATCTCCCTTTGATGCCCTGGCCTGCTAAGGTTGAACGCCCGACGACCCAGGGCGCGCTGGTGCTTAACGATAAAATTTCCGTTAGCGTCAGCGGCGACGATCTCGGTGACGCCGTCAGCCGCCTGCGCCAGCGCATTGCCCTGCAAACCGGCTGGACGCTGCAGCCGCAGGCTGAAAAGCCAGACAAACCGACCATCCGCATTGCCATCGCCAAAAAGGTGAAGCCGCAGCCGCTGCCGGACAGCGATGAAAGCTATAAGCTCACGGTGGACGCCAACGGCGTCGATATCTCCGCCAACACCCGCTTCGGCGCGCTGCGCGCCATGGAAACGTTGCTCCAGCTGATGCAGAACGGAGCGGAAAACACCTCGCTGCCGTGGGTCACCATTGAAGATTCACCGCGCTTCCCGTGGCGCGGGCTGCTGCTGGACTCGGCGCGTCACTTTATTCCGCTGCCGGATATCAAACGCCAGATCGACGGCATGGCCGCCGCCAAGCTTAACGTGCTGCACTGGCACTTAACCGACGATCAGGGCTGGCGCTTCAGCTCGAAGCGTTACCCTAAACTGACGCAGCTTGCCAGCGACGGGCTGTTCTACACGCCAGAGCAGATGCGCGAGGTGGTGCGTTACGCTACCGAACGCGGCATCCGCGTGGTACCGGAAATCGACATGCCGGGCCACGCCTCGGCGATTGCCGTGGCCTATCCGGAGCTGATGAGCGCCCCCGGGCCTTATGAAATGGAGCGCCACTGGGGCGTCCTGAAGCCAGTGCTGGATCCGACAAAAGACGCAACCTACACCTTCGCCGACGCGATGGTCAGCGAACTGGCAGCGATCTTCCCCGATCCGTATCTGCACATCGGCGGCGATGAGGTGGACGACAGCCAGTGGAAAGCGAACGCCGCGATCCAGAATTTCATGCGCGACAACAGGCTGGCGGACAGCCACGCGCTGCAGGCGTATTTCAACCGCAAGCTGGAGACGATCCTCGAGAAACACCACCGCCAGATGGTCGGCTGGGACGAGATCTACCATCCCGATCTGCCGAAAAGCATTCTGATCCAGTCCTGGCAGGGGCAGGATGCGCTGGGGCAGGTGGCGCAGAACGGCTACAAGGGCATTCTGTCGACGGGCTTCTATCTCGACCAACCGCAATCTACCGCTTACCACTACCGGAATGAAATCGTGCCGCAGGGCTTAAACGGCGTGGATGTGATTGCAGACACCGACAGCGCCCAGAGCTGGGCCTTCACCATGCCGCGCCTGAAGGGCAAGCCGGTTGAGGGGAGCTTCACGCTGGTGAAAGGGGAGTCCGGCTGGCGCGGATTTATTGATTTTGCCGGGAAATCTCGCCGCGCGGTGGAAAACATTGCGTGGCGCGACGACAACCAGGTGACCTTCACCGTCGACACCTGGATGGGCGAAACGCGCCCGGTGGTCTCCGTTGATAACGATAAGCTGAGCGGCTATTTCCTGGTGGGGAACACCCGCTACCCGATTAGCGGCACGCGTCTGGACGAGGTGCCGAAAGGCATTCCGCCCGTCGTGCCGGATGTAGCGAATCAGGCCAACCTGCTTGGCGGCGAAGCGGCGCTGTGGGCGGAAAACGTGGTGTCACCGGTGCTGGATATCCGCCTGTGGCCGCGCGCCTTTGCGGTGGCGGAGCGGCTGTGGTCAGCGAAGGACGTCAACGATGTCGACAACATGTACACCCGCCTGCAGGCGATGGACAGCTGGTCGACGGTGTCGGTCGGGCTGCAGCAGCACACCCAGCAGCAGGTGCAGTTCACGCGGTTGGCGAACAATGCCGACACGCTGCCGCTGCAGATCCTAGCGCAGGCGGTAGAGCCCGCGCAGTATTACACCCGTCAGCACCTGAAGTTCCAGGCGGGAAATTATCATCAGTTCGAACCGCTCAACCGCTTCGCGGATGCGCTTAACGCCGAAAGCGCCACGGTGCGGCAGATGAACAAATGGGCCGACCGTCTGGTGAGCGATGCGGAAGACACGGAAAGCGCCGACGCGCTGCGCCACGTCTTTAACCGCTGGCAGAGCAACACCAGCGACGCGCTGGCGCTAAGCGAAAACAGCTATCAGCTGAAGGCGATGAAGCCGGTGATCCAGGAAGTGGATAAGCTGGCCTCGATTGGCCTGAGGCTGACGGATCTTGTGTCACGTCAGGGCACGCTGGATGATAAAGAGATCGCGTCGATTCAGAGCGAGCTGGATAACGCGGCGAAGGTACAGGACGAAGTGGTCATTGCGGCGGTGTATCCGCTGGAGACGCTGCTCAGAGCGACGCGGAATCAGTAGTAAAAACGCCCGGTGGCGCTACGCTTACCTGGCCTACGTGACGTGTAGGCCCGGCAAACGCAGTGCCGCCGGGCATGAAGGCAACTCAGTTCTTAAGAACCCACGCCTCTTTCCAGTGTGAACCTGTGCCCGGCTCAAACTGGGTCGCGTATTTGCTCCACTGCACGCAGTAGCCGCTGTACGGGAAAGGCTTACACTGGTAGGTCTTACCGTCTTTCGGCTGCAGCACCACGGTGCCGGCTTTGTACGACGCGATATTGTCCGGGAAGATATAGTCATGCGGACCCGAGTTGTCCGCCGCCGCTTCGCCTTCCAGCATCAGGTTCAGGACATCCTGCGCAAACAGCGTGCCGTCTTTGTTGGTGGCGTAGTACTTGAGCATATGATGACCCGCTTCAACGCCGGTCAGCGTCAGGGTGACGTCCTGATTCGCGTTGTTCATCTCCTGCTTGAGATACCCTTTTTCCGCACCGTGATGGTTCATGACGTGGGCTTCGAAATCGACGTTACCGTGGGTATTCACATGGAAGGTCACGGTGGCGTTGCCCTGTTCGATTTTGCTGTACTGCAGGCCAGAGACGGTAATCGTCTCGTTAACCTCCGCTTTCTGCTCCTCATAGGAGATCGCAACGGATTTCAGCGTGCTGCCGTCTTTCACGTAGACGCTGTTCGCGCCGTGAACCGGGCTAATCTCACCGCCTTCATCCTTCACGCCGACGCGGACGTCCTGGTGCGCGGCGTTAATTTTCTGCGCCAGATCGTAAGACCACTGGTTGGCATCACCCTGGGCAGCGGTGGCGATCGTCATGTCGGTGCGCATGGCCGTGACTTCACCGTGAGCGTCGAAGAAGCGGGCAATGACCTTATCGCCCGCGTTCAGGTTATTACCGGCAATCTGCCCGCTCAGGGTTTTGCTCCATTCGGAAACAACGCCCGGGGTTTCATCCGGCGTAACGTTGCCGCCGTTCCCAAAATCAACGTCAATGGCCTGGTAGAAACTGTTTGAGGTATCCGCAATTTCCCAGACGCCATAAATCACCTGGTAACCCGTACGTGCCGGCACATTACAGGTCATGGCTTTACGCATCTCGGGTGCCTGACCATTTCCATTCACGGTACAGAACGGGGTTAATTCAAACTGGTCGCGGGTCAGGGGCTTATTCGGATCCCAGTTTTGCTTGGTGATGTAGTAACGCCAGTTGGTAGTTTTGTGCGGCGCGGTGTGATACCAGACGAATTCATGCGCGCCTGCGGTCATCGGCGTTTTCGTCCAGGCATTCATACTCTGTTTATCCAGCTGGGAGTAGTTAGCGATCCCCGCGCTGGCGAGCTGGCCGTCCGGCGGTAGCGCCCCCGTCGGGAAGCCGGAGGTTTTCTCCACGCTCTGCGGTTCATACTGTACGGAACCGCAATCAATATTTTGACCGAGCTTACACATATAAGCGCGGCTGGCAGGTGATTCAATATAACCGTGCGCCAAAGCGGAGGACGCAACGGCCATCGTCGCCACCGCCAGCGCTATTTTCGAAAGTTTCATTGTTAGTCCATTAATAATAAATATGCAGCGCAATGTTATTAATGGCGGGCGGGGGACGTCATGCTGCGGTGAGAGGAAAAATAGCCAAAAAAAAGGACGGCCGAAGCCGCCCATGAATTATTGAGATCAATTAGCGACGTACGGCAATCGCTTCGATTTCAATTTTCACGTCTTTTGGCAGACGGGCCACTTCCACGCAGGAGCGCGCCGGGAAGGTGGCGTTGTGCTCAGTGAAGAAAGCTTCATACGTGGCGTTAACGGTGGCGAAGTCGTTCAGATCTTTCACGAAAACGGTGGTTTTCACGATATCGCCCACTTTCAGGCCCGCGGATTCCACGATCGCCTGCACGTTTTCCAGCGACTGACGCGCCTGAGCCGCGACGTCGGCCGGTACTTCACCGGTTTTTGGGTTCACCGGGATCTGGCCCGAAGTGATGATCATGCTGCCCAGATCAACGCCCTGAACGTATGGGCCGATAGCCGCTGGTGCATTTTCCGTCGCGAGTACTTTGGTCATGATTTCTCCAGAATAACAGCTGATTTAAGAGTCCCGGCCATTATAGGGAGGCCGGGATCCTTTACCAACCTCAATTAGTTGGCCAGCACCACATAATGAGAAAACTCTTTTTCGCAGTATTTGCATTTGAGCGCGATGTCATTGGCGCGCTTTTTCACTGCAAAACTGGAGGAAACCGGCTCAGCGTGGCTGATGCAGTTGCTGTTCGGGCAGACCAGCACGCTTTCAATACGATCCGGCAGGCTCGGACGGGATTTGCCCACCACGTCGTAATCGTCGATGCGGTTAACCGTGGCGTCCGGCGCGTACAGCGACAGCTGGTTGACCTGCTCGTCGGTCAGGAAGGTGTTCTCGATTTTGATCAGGTCCTTGCGGCCCATCTCGCCTGACGGCAGGTTCAGGCCGATCGTGATGCGCTGGTCGGTTTCGGTCAGTTTGAACAGCGTCAGCAGCTTAAAGCCCACCTGCGCAGGGATGTGGTCAATCACGGTGCCACGCTTGATGGCTTCAACCTGGAGTTTGTTATCGTGTGTCATGGTCGTTTCCCCTTACAGTGCCAATTCGCGATTCAGAACCAGTGCCAGTAACGCCTGGCGGGCGAAGATGCCGTTTCCGGCCTGCTGGAAGTACCAGGCGTGCGGCGTTTTGTCCACGTCTGTGGTGATCTCATCGATGCGCGGCAGCGGGTGCAGCACCTTCATGTTGTCGCGCGCGCCCTCGAGGTCGCTGGCGCGCAGCACGAACTGCGCCTTCACGTTGGCGTATTCGGACGGATCCAGACGCTCTTTCTGCACGCGGGTCATGTAGAGAATATCCACGTTGCCCATCACTTCTTCGATGCTGGCGTGCAGGCTCCACTGAATGCCTTTTTCGTCCAGCATGTCGAGAATGTACTGCGGCATCGCCAGCGCGTCAGGCGCGATGAAGAAGAAGCGGTTGCCGTTAAATTTCGCCAACGCCTGGGTTAGGGAGTGGACGGTGCGGCCATATTTCAGGTCACCGACCATGGCGATGTTCAGGTTCTCGAGCGTGCCCTGGGTCTCCTGAATGGTGAACAGATCCAGCAGAGTCTGCGTCGGGTGCTGGTTGGCACCGTCACCGGCGTTCAGTACCGGAATGCCGCCGGAAAACTCGGTTGCCAGACGCGCCGCGCCCTCCTGCGGGTGACGCATCACAATCGCGTCGACGTAGGTGCTGATGACTGAAATGGTATCCGCCAGGGTCTCGCCTTTTTTACCCAACGACGTGTTGCTGCTGTCCGAGAAGCCCACCACGCTCGCGCCCAGGCGGTGCATGGAGGTCTCAAAGGAGAGGCGCGTGCGGGTCGAGGCTTCGAAGAAGCAGCTCGCAATCACCTTGTGCTTCAGCAGCTCTGGTTGCGGATTGGCCTTCAGTTTTGCCGCGGTTTCCAGAACCAGTTCCAGCTCTTCGCGGCTGAGGTCGTTTATGGAAATGATGTGTTTTTGATAAAGCGGATTCATGTTTATCTCCTGACGCCGGGCAAAAAAAAGCCCCTCAAATGAGGGGCTCTGGGAATAGGTTTAGCAACGGGAAGAAAAACGGCAGGCCAGCGTCTGATTTCAGACGCGGTAAGACGATATGTCGTACACGCTTGACCATGCTTCCTCCCGGCAAATTGTCGGGCATTATACGCAGCTCGTTTTGCGGATCAAGCGATTTAATGCACGCTTTACTCAATGCAAACGGTTCTTTATGAATATTAATGCGTTCTGAGTAAATAATTAATTTGCTTATGCACCAGCGCGGTGCGCTTCACGATGCGAGGAGCGACCCAGACGATACTGCTTCCGGCCACCACGCCTAAAATTTCCGGTAACTGGTGATAATCCAGAATACGCGCCACCGCGCGGCCATATCCGGCAACGGTATGGATAAGGATAAATTCGCTATTGTGCTCCACGCTCACCACCATTTCGGAGACGGTGCGCGCGGCATCAGGGGCAGGGCGCAGCTGGGGATTCAGCGAATAAATTTTTAGACCTTTGGCATTTCGAATTTTTATGACACCAAGCAACTTGAGCAGACGTGAAACGGTGGACTGGCTGATGGTCTCAAAACCACGCTCCTGTAAATCCCGGCGGATCTCCTCCTGGGAGAGGTAGCTCTTTTCCGCGATCAGACGCTGGCAGACCGTTAGCTGTAGTTGCTCTTTGGGAGAGTACTCTTCGTAATCCATCATAGTTCCCATATCAGTTCCCGAAATAACCGGTGGCACCGCACCGATCCGTAGGCCGGATAAGCGCAGCGCCATCCGGCAAATCACAACATGGCACCCAGGCTTAACGCCACCATAATCACCACCGTTAATATCCCCAGCAGCGGCGCCACCCATTTCAGATAACGCACGTAAGGCACGCGGGCGATAGCCAGACCGCCCATCACGACGGCAGAGGTGGGAGTGATCAGGTTAACGATGCCGGACGCCGACTGGTAAGCCGTGACCACCAGGTCGCGGTTGACGTTAGCGAAATCGGCAAGGGGCGCCATGATCGGCATCGTCAGAACGGCCAGGCCGGACGAAGAAGGCACAAGAAATGACAGCACCACTTCCAGCCAGTACATCACGTTGATGAACGCCACCGTTGACAATCCGGTGACCATTCCCTCGGCGCTGTGCAAAATGGTGTGGGTAATCATGCCCTTATCCATGATCACTACGATACCGCGCGCGATGCCGATAATCAGCGCGACGCCCAGCAAATCTCGCGCGCCGTTGATAAACGTCGACGTCAGCTCCTCTTCGCTCATGCGGGCAATCAGGCCGACAATAATCGCGCTGGCGAGAAACACCGCCGAGATCTCCGCCATCCACCAGCCCAGCACCGCCACGCCGTAGATCATCACCGCGAAGGCGAGGGCAAAAATCACCAGAATGATTTTGCGCACCGGGGTAAATTCCAGCGACTGTTCGCCCTTGTCGCCGAGGAAATGGGCGCGGTTCTCTTCCTGCTTGTCGGCAACGATCGACAGCGACGGATCCTGACGCACCTTACGGGCGTAACGCATCACCCACGCCACGCAGATGATCCAGCCGATGACCAGCAGCGCCACGCGCAGGGCGATGCCGTTGGTGAAGGGGATCCCGGCGGCGTTGGCGGCGATCACCGTGGCAAACGGGTTGATGGTGGAGCCGAGCGTGCCGATCCCCGCGCCAAGCAGCACGGTGGAGGCGGCGACCACCGGGTCGAACCGCGCGGCCAGCATTACCGGCACCAGCAGGGTGTAGAACGGCAGCGACTCTTCGGCCATGCCGTAAATCGTGCCGCCTGCGGCAAACAGCGCCATCAGGATCGGGATCATCCACTCCTCGCGGCCGCGAAGCCGGGTGGTGACGCTCTCGATCCCGGCGTCAATCGCCCCGGTTTTGGTGACGATCCCGAGAAATCCCCCGATGATCAGGATAAACAGCGCCACGTCGATGGCCCCGGCCTGGCCGGACTCCGGATCGTACAGCCCGGCAATCGGCGCCATCAGGACGGAAACCAGCCCCTGCGGATGCGCCGCCACGTGCGCGTAGGTTCCGGCAATCGGGACTTCTTTACCGAGGGTCTCGTTCATCGCCATCTGGTACTGACCGGCGGGAACGACCCAGCTCAGTGCCGCCACAACGGCAATCAGAAAAAAGAGAATGGTGTAAGCGGAGGGAAACTTAAACTTGCCCATGATGTTCTCCTTAAACCCGGCGCACCCGTGGCGCGCCGGGCGGTGATTAGTCGCCGAGTGTCGCCACCATGACCGCTTTAATGGTATGCATGCGGTTCTCTGCCTCGTCGAAGACGATGGAGTTCGGTGATTCGAAGACCTCTTCCGTCACCTCCAGTCCCTTCAGCCCGTACGCCATCTCGATCTCGCGGCCCACTTTGGTGTGCTCGTTGTGGAACGCCGGCAGGCAGTGCATGAACTTGACGTTCGGGTTGCCGGTTGCCTTCATCACCTGGGCGTTAATCTGATACGGCTTCATCAGGCTGACGCGCTCGGCCCAGGCTTCCTTCGGCTCGCCCATGGAGACCCACACGTCGGTGTAGAGGAAGTCGGTCCCCTGCACGCCTTCTTCCACGTCGTCGGTGAGGGTGATGCGCGCGCCCGTCTCTTTGGCGATGGCGCGGCACTGCTCAACCAGCCCCGCTTCCGGCCAGAAGGATTTCGGCGCGACGAGGCGGATATCCATCCCCATCTTGGCCGCACCCACCATCAGGGAGTTGCCCATGTTGTTGCGCGCGTCGCCGAGATAGGCAAAGCTCAGCTCCGGCAGGGTTTTGCCCGGGGAGTGCTCCAGCATGGTCATCAGGTCGGCGAGGATTTGGGTTGGGTGAAACTCGTCGGTCAGGCCGTTCCACACCGGCACGCCCGCATACTCGCCCAGCTCTTCGACGATGGTCTGACCATAGCCGCGGTATTCGATGCCGTCGTACATGCGGCCCAGCACGCGGGCGGTGTCTTTCATCGACTCTTTATGGCCAATCTGCGATCCGCTTGGGCCGAGATAGGTCACCTGCGCGCCCTGATCGAACGCGCCCACTTCGAAGGCGCAGCGGGTGCGGGTGGAGGTTTTTTCAAAGATCAGGGCGATGTTTTTCCCGACCAGGGTTTGCTTCTCGCGTCCGGCTTTTTTGGCGGCCTTGAGTTCGATGGCGAGGTCAATCAGGTACTGGATCTCCGCCGGGGTGTAGTCCAGCAGTTTCAGGAAGTTGCGGTTTTTCAGGTTGATGGTCATGGCTAAATCCTTTTTAAAATGAGTGTTCAGTTACGAATCAACGTGCCTTTCTCGCCCGCGAGGATCTCCGCGCCGTCGGCCAGTGCGCCGATCCCGGCAATGCCGTTGCAGGCTTCAACGAACTCGCGGCAGGCGGCCACTTTCGGCCCCATCGATCCGGCGTCGAACTGCATGCCCCTGAGCAGTTCCGGCGTCACCTGCGCCAGCGGGCGCTGGGTCGGTTTGCCCCAGTCGAGGTACACCGCGTCGGCATCGGTCAGGATCAGCAGGGCATCCGCCTCAATCTGGCGCGCCAGCAGGGCGGCGGAGAGGTCTTTGTCGATCACCGCCTCAATCCCGCGATAGCCGTTGGCGTTTTCCACCACCGGCACGCCGCCGCCGCCGTTGCAGATCACCAGGTGGTCGCGCTGAATCAGCGCCGTGATGGCGTCGCTCTCGACGATGCGCTTCGGCTGCGGAGAGGGCACCACGCGGCGGACGTAGCTGCCGTCGGCCTTGAACACCCAGCCTTTTTCCGCCGCCAGCGCTTTTGCCTGGGCTTCGCTGTACACTGGGCCGATGTACTTGGTCGGGTTGCTGAAGGCCGGGTCGGCGGCGTCCACTTCCACCTGCGTGAGCAGGACGCTCACCTCGCGCTGGGGCAGGTTGTTTTTCAGCGCCTGCTGGAGCATGTAGCCGATCATTCCCTGGCTTTCGGCACCGAGAACGTCCAGCGGGTAGGGCGTCACTTTGTCGTAGGCGCTGTTCTGCAGCGCCAGCAGCCCGACCTGCGGCCCGTTGCCGTGCACCAGTACCACGCGCCACTGTTCCGTCAGCCCGGCGATGGTGCGGGCTGCCTGCTCGATGTTCTGGCGCTGGATCTCCGCTTCCAGCGGCTCGCCGCGCTTGAGCAGCGCGTTGCCGCCAAGCGCCACAACCAGAGTGGGTTTTCGTTCCATGATGGCTCCTTTAAATTCCGTCGCGTTCCAGTGGGCAGCTCATGCAGCGCGCGCCGCCGCGGCCGCGTCCGAGTTCGTCGCCAGGGATGGGCAGCACGGTGATGCCCGCTTTGTCGTACTTCTCGTTGGTCCAGACGTTGCGCTCGTAGCCGATCACCACGCCGGGGCGGATAGTCAGGACGTTGTTGGCGTCGTTCCACTGCTCGCGTTCGGCTTCGAAGGCGTCGCCGCCGGTGGTGATCAGGCGCACCTGGCTAATGCCGAGGGCCTTCTCGATGGCGTGCAGCAGGTCGGTTTCCTGGGTGCGCAGCAGGCCGCCGCGTCCGTCCGGGGTGAGCGTCCAGCACTGGGCGTCTTTGCGCACCACTTCCGGGTAGACGGAGAAGGTGTCCACGTCGATGTGGGTCATAACGGTGTCGAGGTGCATGCAGGAGCGGTGTTTTGGCAATTCAACGGCGATCACGCGCTCTGCCTGGCGGTGTTTGAACAGGCTGTTGGCGAGAAACTCCACGCCCTGCGGCGTCGTGCGCTCGGACATGCCGATCAGGACCGCGCCGCGGCCAATTACTAATACGTCGCCGCCTTCTAAGGTGGCGTGGTCGTAATTAATATTTTCGTCGCCGAAATACTTAATAAAATCGCCGTCGGCAAACGCCGGGTGCCAGCGATATATTGCTCGCAGGTTATTCGTTTCGCGCTGACGGGCCGGTTTCGCCATCGGGTTAATGGACACGCCGTTATAAATCCAGCACGAGGTATCGCGGGTAAATAAATGGTTCGGCAGCGGCTTCATAATAAAATCATTCGCCGTGTGGGTATCGACCACCATATTTTTAATGGCTGCCGGAATTTCACCGTAGGTTAATCCGCCGCTTAATCTGCGCGCCAGTTCGCGGTGCGGCATATCCGCCAGCCAGCCGCGGACGTCGCCGGCAAAGGTGGGGCCGAGGCGGTAGTCGGAGATTTGCGTATCCAGTAGCCAGGCCTTAGCCTCTGCAATATCAAGGGCTTGTGTCAGAAGGTCGGTCAACAGCAGGACTTCCACACCCTGCTCGCGCAGCGTGTTTGCGAAAATGTCATGCTCCTCACCCGCCCGTTCAACCGAGAGCACGTCGTCAAATAGCAGCTCCTGACAGTTTGACGGCGTTAAACGTTTAAGACTTAAATTTGGGCGGTGCAGCATAACGCTACGCAATTGACCAATTTCAGAACCGACGTAATGCTTTTCCATAATTATTCCTTTAACTGTTTTTCAGAATAAAAAGGGCATGCGCCATGTGATGTATTTAATTGCATGGCGGCTAAGCTCAATTGATTTCGTGATTCATACTAGGCGGTTAAATAATCCGTATTGTGATATTGCTCACGCGAAACCGGATATTAAGGGGTTTGTTTTCATTTGCATGATTCGCATCAGATAATGAATAATTTTATATTATTGAGGGGTGAATAGCTAAGCAGGATCCGGTGGCATTATTTGAGGTTGTTATTATTTTGTAGATTTTAATCTTTTGAAATATGTTGTTATGTGGCTGATTTTAAATGATAAATATTATGCGCAAGAATGGCTATGCAATTAACGTAATTAACTATTTTTGACTTAAGAAAAATCAATAAATAATTATGGTTTTTTAGAGCAAATTATCAAAACAGTAAAGTGTGAGACGGCAACGGGTTTTGTAAATTAGAGAGCATGATCAAGAGGTTAGAACAGCCGTGCGATAAGCGCGGATCGAGGTTATGCATAACCCCTGCATAAATGCCTGGGCAGAGTTAACAGCAAATTAACACCTTTCTCGATAAACATGCGCTCGCGCAAACCTCTTCGAAAAAGGGCTGGTATGGCAGCAGGGATTCTCGTATAAAAGATAAAAATGAAACAATGTTTTATATTGAGGGTTAAAACATGATTATTGGCAACATCCACCATCTGCAGTCCTGGCTGCCTGACGATCTTCGTCAGGCCATTGAGCACGTCAAAGCCCACGTCACCGACGCCACGCCGCTCGGGAAACACGACATCAACGGCAACAGCCTGTTTTATCTGGTCTCGGAAGACATGACCCAACCGTTCGCCGAGCGCCGCGCCGAGTTCCACGCGCGCTATCTGGACATCCAGATAATTATGAAAGGCCAGGAAGGGATGACTTTCAGCACCCTGCCGCACGGCACGCCGGACACCGACTGGCTGGCGGACAAAGACATCGCGTTCCTGCCGGAAGGCGAGCAGGAGAAAACCGTGGTGCTGAGCGAAGGGGATTTTGTTGTGTTCTGGCCGGGCGAAGTGCACAAGCCGCTGTGCGCCGTGGGAGCACCGGCGCAGGTGCGTAAGGTTGTGGTGAAGATGCTGGTAGAGTAACCCTTACCCCTCACCCTAACCCTCTCCCCAAAGGGGAGAGGGAACTGCACCGAGCCATCTTTTCCCCCTCGCCCCTATGGGGAGAGGGCCGGGGTGAGGGGCAATATGTGATCCAGCTTATATTTCCCGCACTCCCTCTCCCCTTCCCATTTACCTGCGCTTTTTCTGCGTCATAGTATGATCGTTAATTTAATGAACGCTGTTCTATAATGTAGAACAAAATGATTCAGCAAGGAGATCTCATGCCGCAGTCCGCGTTGTTCACGGGAATCATTCCCCCTGTCTCCACCATTTTTACCGCCGACGGCCAGCTCGATAAGCCGGGCACCGCCGCGCTGATCGACGATCTGATCGCGGCGGGCGTCGACGGCCTGTTCTTCCTGGGCAGCGGCGGCGAGTTCTCCCAGCTCGGCTGCGAAGAGCGTAAAACCATTGCCCGCTTTGCTATCGATCATGTCAATCGTCGCGTGCCGGTGCTGATCGGCACCGGCGGCACCAACGCCCGGGCAACCGTTGAGCTGAGCCAGCACGCGCAGCAGGCGGGCGCGGACGGCATCGTGGTGATTAACCCCTACTACTGGAAAGTGTCGGAAGCGAACCTGATCCGCTATTTCGAACAGGTGGCCGACAGCGTCACGCTGCCGGTGATGCTCTACAACTTCCCGGCGCTGACCGGGCAGGATCTGACCCCGGCGCTGGTCAAAACCCTGGCCGACTCGCGCAGCAACATCGTCGGCATCAAAGACACCATCGACTCCGTCGCCCACCTGCGCAGCATGATCCACACCGTCAAAGCCGCCCATCCGCACTTCACCGTGCTGTGCGGCTACGACGATCATCTGTTTAATACCCTGCTGCTCGGCGGCGACGGGGCGATCTCGGCGAGCGGCAACTTTGCCCCGCAGGTGTCGGTGAATCTTCTGAAAGCCTGGCGGGATAAAGACGTGGCGAAGGCGGCTGAGTATCATCAGACCTTACTGCAAATACCGCAGATGTATCAGCTGGATACGCCGTTTGTGAACGTCATTAAAGAGGCGATAGTGCTCTGCGGCCGCCCGATTTCCACGCACGTGCTGCCGCCCGCCTCTGCGCTGGACGAGCCGCGCAAGGCGCAGCTGAAAACCCTGCTGCAACAGCTCAAGCTTTGCTGAGCCGGACGATAACGATGACCATTGAGAAAATTTTCACCCCACAGGATGACGCGTTTTATGCGGTGATCACCCACGCGGCGGGGCCGCAGGGCGCGCTGCCGCTGACCCCGCAGATGCTGATGGAATCTCCCAGCGGCAACCTGTTCGGCATGACGCAGAACGCCGGGATGGGCTGGGATGCCAACAAGCTGACCGGCAAAGAGGTGCTGATTATCGGTACCCAGGGCGGGATCCGCGCCGGAGACGGACGCCCGGTTGCGCTGGGCTACCACACCGGGCACTGGGAGATCGGCATGCAGATGCAGGCGGCGGCGAAGGAGATCACCCGCAACGGCGGGATCCCGTTCGCGGCCTTCGTCAGCGATCCGTGCGACGGCCGTTCTCAGGGCACGCACGGCATGTTTGATTCCCTGCCGTACCGCAACGACGCGGCGATCGTGTTTCGCCGCCTGATCCGCTCCCTGCCGACGCGCCGGGCGGTAATAGGCGTGGCAACCTGCGATAAAGGGCTGCCCGCCACCATGATTGCCCTGGCCGCGATGCACGACCTGCCGACCATTCTGGTGCCGGGCGGGGCGACGCTGCCGCCGACCGTCGGCGAAGACGCGGGCAAGGTCCAGACCATCGGCGCGCGCTTCGCCAACCACGAACTCTCCCTGCAGGAGGCCGCCGAGCTGGGCTGTCGCGCCTGCGCGTCGCCGGGCGGCGGGTGTCAGTTCCTCGGCACGGCGGGCACCTCGCAGGTGGTCGCGGAAGCGCTGGGCCTGGCGCTGCCGCACTCCGCGCTGGCGCCGTCCGGACAGGCGGTGTGGCTGGAGATCGCCCGCCAGTCGGCGCGGGCGGTGAGCGAGCTGGATAACCGCGGCATCACCACGCGCGATATCCTCACCGATAAAGCCATCGAAAACGCGATGGTGATCCACGCGGCGTTCGGCGGCTCCACCAATTTACTGCTGCACATTCCGGCCATCGCCCACGCGGCGGGCTGCACTATTCCGGATGTTGAACACTGGACGCGGGTTAACCGCAGGGTGCCGCGCCTGGTGAGCGTGCTGCCCAACGGCCCGGACTATCATCCGACCGTGCGCGCCTTCCTCGCGGGCGGTGTGCCGGAGGTGATGCTTCACCTGCGCGATCTCGGCCTGCTGCATCTTGATGCGATGACCGTTACTGGCCAGACGGTCGGCGAGAACCTCGACTGGTGGCAGGCGTCCGAGCGCCGGGCGCGCTTCCGTCAGTGCCTGCGCGAGCAGGACGGCGTGGATCCGGATGACGTGATCCTGCCGCCGGAGAAGGCAAAAGCGAAAGGGCTGACCTCGACGGTCTGCTTCCCGACGGGCAACATCGCGCCGGAAGGGTCGGTGATCAAGGCCACGGCGATCGACCCGTCGGTGGTGGGCGAAGATGGCGTGTACCGCCACACCGGCCGGGTGCGGGTGTTTGTCTCGGAAGCGCAGGCGATCAAGGCCATCAAGCGGGAAGAGATTAAGCAGGGCGATATCATGGTGGTGATCGGCGGCGGCCCGTCCGGCACCGGCATGGAAGAGACCTACCAGCTCACCTCCGCGCTCAAACATATCTCGTGGGGCAAAACGGTATCGTTAATCACCGATGCGCGCTTCTCGGGCGTGTCGACGGGCGCCTGCTTCGGCCACGTGTCGCCGGAGGCGCTGGCGGGCGGGCCGATTGGCAAGCTGCGCGATAACGACATCATCGAGATTGCCGTGGATCGTCTGACGTTAACTGGCAGCGTCAACTTTATCGGTACCGCAGAAAACCCGCTGACGCCGGAAGAGGGCGCGCGCGAGCTGGCAGTACGGCAGACGCACCCGGACCTGCACGCTCACGACTTTTTGCCGGACGACACCCGGCTGTGGGCGGCGCTGCAGTCGGTGAGCGGCGGCACCTGGAAAGGCTGTATTTATGACACCGATAAAATTATCGAGGTAATTAACGCCGGTAAAAAAGCGCTCGGCATTTAATTATTTTCTGAGATAAAACCGTCTGCGGGAAATATTCCGCGGACGGTTTTATCTCGCCTGTAATTTGCTAATTTAAACAACAAGTTGAGATATATCGTTGGCGTCACAAAAGCAAAATAACGTAATTCAGAAATAAGATATGACCATTGCTGGTTAATTGAACAGCTCATTACACTCCATTAACACGATGTTGTAATTCAGCACACTACATAAGGGTGTAATTCTGATGACGCAATTAACCATGAAAGACAAAATTGGCTACGGGCTGGGTGACACCGCCTGCGGCTTCGTCTGGCAGGCCACGATGTTCCTGCTGGCCTATTTCTACACCGACGTCTTCGGCCTGTCGGCGGGGATTATGGGCACGCTGTTTTTGGTCTCCCGCGTGCTCGACGCCGTCACCGACCCGCTGATGGGGCTGCTGGTAGACCGCACCCGCACGCGGCACGGCCAGTTCCGCCCGTTCCTGCTGTGGGGCGCCATCCCGTTCGGCATCGTCTGCGTGCTGACCTTCTACACGCCGGACTTCTCTGCACAGGGCAAGATCATCTACGCCTGCGTGACCTACATTCTCCTTACCCTGGTCTACACCTTCGTTAACGTGCCGTACTGCGCCATGCCGGGCGTCATTACCGCCGACCCGAAAGAGCGTCACGCCCTGCAGTCCTGGCGCTTCTTCCTGGCCGCGGCGGGCTCGCTCGCCATCAGCGGCATCGCGCTGCCGCTGGTCAGCATCATTGGCAAAGGGAACGAGCAGGTGGGCTACTTCGGCGCCATGTGCGTTCTGGGGCTGAGCGGCGTGGTGCTGCTCTACGTCTGCTTCTTCACCACCAAAGAGCGCTACACCTTTGAGGTACAGCCGGGCTCGTCGGTGGCGAAAGATCTTAAGCTGCTGCTGGGCAACACCCAGTGGCGCATCATGTGCGCGTTCAAGATGATGGCAACCTGTTCCAACGTGGTGCGCGGCGGGGCGACGCTCTACTTCGTGAAATACGTGATGGATCACCCGGAGATGGCGACCCAGTTCTTACTCTACGGCAGCCTTGCCACCATGTTTGGCTCGCTCTGCTCCTCCCGCCTGCTGGGCCGCTTCGACCGCGTTACCGCCTTCAAGTGGATTATCGTCGCTTACTCGCTGATTAGCCTGCTGATTTTCGTCACCCCGGCGGAGCACATCGCGCTGATTTTCGCCCTCAACATCCTGTTCCTGTTCGTCTTTAACACCACCACGCCGCTGCAGTGGTTGATGGCCTCTGACGTGGTGGATTATGAGGAGAGCCGCAGCGGTCGCCGCCTCGACGGGCTGGTGTTCTCCACCTACCTGTTCAGCCTGAAGATTGGCCTGGCGATTGGCGGGGCGGTGGTGGGCTGGATCCTGGCGTACGTGAACTACTCCGCCAGCAGCAGCGTGCAGCCGGTCGAGGTGCTGACCACCATCAAAATTCTGTTCTGCGTGGTGCCCGTGGTGCTCTACGCGGGCATGTTCATCATGCTGTCGTTTTATAAGCTCACCGACGCCCGCGTGGAGGCCATCAGCCAGCAGCTGATTAAGCACCGCGCGGCGCAGGGCGAGGCCATTCCCGACGCTGCGACAGCCGCATCCCATTAACCGGAGGCAATATGGAAATCACCAACCCAATACTCACCGGCTTCAACCCGGACCCGTCCCTCTGCCGTCAGGGCGAGGACTACTACATCGCCACCTCGACCTTCGAGTGGTTCCCGGGCGTGCGCATCTACCACTCCCGCGACCTGAAAAACTGGTCGCTGGTCAGCACCCCGCTGGACCGCGTGTCGATGCTGGACATGAAGGGCAACCCGGACTCCGGCGGCATCTGGGCGCCGTGCCTGAGCTACGCCGACGGCAAATTCTGGCTGCTCTACACCGACGTGAAGATTGTCGATTCGCCGTGGAAAAACGGCCGCAACTACCTCGTCACTGCACCGTCCATCGAGGGGCCGTGGAGCGAGCCGATCCCGATGGGCAACGGCGGGTTTGACCCGTCCCTGTTCCACGACGACGATGGCCGCAAATACTATATCTATCGCCCGTGGGGGCCGCGCCACCACAGTAACCCGCACAACACCATTGTGATGCAGGAATTTGACCCGCAGACCGGCACCCTCGCGCCGGAGCGCAAAACCCTGTTTACCGGCACGCCGCTCTGCTACACCGAAGGGGCGCACCTGTATCGCCACGCGGGCTGGTACTACCTGATGGTCGCCGAGGGCGGCACCAGCTACGAGCACGCCGTCGTGGTGCTGCGTTCCAAAAATATCCACGGGCCGTACGAACTGCACCCGGACGTGACGATGATGACCAGCTGGCACCTGCCGGAGAACCCGCTGCAGAAGAGCGGCCACGGCTCGCTGCTGCAGACCCATACCGGGGAATGGTACATGGCCTACCTCACCAGCCGCCCGCTGCGCCTGCCCGGCGTGCCGCTGCTGGCCTCCGGCGGACGCGGCTACTGCCCGCTGGGCCGCGAGACCGGCATCGCCCGCATTGAGTGGCGCGACGGCTGGCCGTACGTGGAAGGCGGCAAGCACGCGCAGCTGACCGTGAAAGGCCCGCAGGTGGCGGAACAGCCTGCATCCATTCAGGGCAACTGGCGGGAGGACTTCGACGGCAGCACGCTCGACCCGGAACTGCAGACCCTGCGCATCCCGTTCGACGACACCCTCGGCTCGCTCACCGCGCGGCCCGGCTATTTACGGCTCTACGGCAACGACTCGCTCAACTCGACTTTTACTCAGTCGACCGTGGCGCGCCGCTGGCAGCACTTCGCTTTTCGTTCAGAAACGCGGATGCAGTTCTCGCCGGTCCACTTCCAGCAGAGCGCGGGGCTGACCTGCTACTACAACAGCAAAAACTGGAGCTACTGCTTTGTGGACTACGAGGAGGGGCAGGGGAGAACCATCAAGGTTATTCAGCTCGACCACAACGTGCCGTCATGGCCGCTGCACGAGCAGCCCATTCCGGTGCCGGAGAGTGCGGAGAGCGTCTGGCTGCGGGTAGATGTGGATACGCTGGTCTACCGCTACAGCTACTCGTTCGACGGCGAGACGTGGCACGCCGTGCCGGTAACGTATGAGGCGTGGAAGCTATCGGACGACTACATCGGCGGGCGCGGCTTCTTCACCGGCGCATTTGTGGGGCTGCACTGCGAGGACATCAGCGGCGACGGCTGCTACGCGGACTTCGACTACTTCACCTACGAGCCGGTCTAACGGCTCAGGCCGGGTAGCCCAGCGCGCGTGAGAGCTGGAGCCCGGCCTGCTGAAGCTGCTCGCGGAAATCAGCCAGCTCGGCGTCGTCCACCCGGGAGGTCAGCGTCGACAGGCTCAGGGCAGCGATGACGCGGGACTCGTGGTTCCACACCGGCACCGCCACGCAGCGCACGCCCTGCTCGTTCTCTTCGCTATCAAGGGCATAGCCCTGCTCGCGGGTCTGCGTCAGGGCGGCCATTAGCTCTTCACGAGAGGCGAGGGTGGAAGGGGTATAGGTGGTGTACTGATAGCCCTCAAGCAGGGCGTTCAGCTCGGTCTCGCCCAGCCAGGCAATCAACACCTTGCCGATGGCGGTGGCGTGAACCGGCAGGCGGCGGCCGATGCGCGAATAGGCTATGGCGGCCAGCTTGCCTTCAATCTTCTCGATGTAGACCCCTTCACGCCCGTCCAGGATCCCCAGATGGGTCGTCTGCCCGGTCCGCTGGGACAGCTCCGTCAGCCAGCCTTTCGCCTTCTGACGAATATCGATGGAGCCCACGACAAAATGACCGCGCTCGACCAGCTTCATGCCGAGGCGATACTTGCCGTTCTCCGGGTTCTGATCGATATAGCCGTGAAGCTGCAGGGTTTTCAGCAGCGAGTGGAGGGTACTCTTGCTCAGCCCCATCAGTTTGCTGATGTCGGTGATCTTAAGCTCGGTGGCCTGCTCGTTGAACAGGTCGAGGATCTGCAACGCACGTTCAACAGACTGAATAATCGGCATAATGCTGGTATGTCCACGCTGGAATTAAGGCGAAAACGTACCTTTTTCGGGGTGAAAAATCAATGAAATGGAGCCGGTTTGCCCGGCGGCGCTTCGCTTGCACGGGCCTACGGGTTGTGTAGGCCGGGTAAGCGCAGCGCCACCCGGCAAGAAGAGCGCACCGATTCAATATCATTGTCAGTACGTTGTTTGGCTCAGTTCGGTATAGTCAGGTTTCTTGAAAATTCAACAGCAGAAACCGACTGCACCTTCCATAAGTTGTTTTCTTTAACCATGCAGTCTATGACTACGTGGTCCTGTTTTTTACCGAATGCAATGTATACGTTGACACAGACTGGATCGGTATCCCCGGCTATGGCAGTTACATTCTGCGGCCAGTCATCGCCGACGTATTGCGCTTTTAAAAATATATCAGCCTCGTAAAACTCTTCGTCTGCATAGCGAGGATCCTGAGTGCGTCGGAGTTTTTTCATTGTTGATGCTGTGACATATTTATCTATTTCGTTTCCATCAGTAATGGGAAATGCATCTTTGTTGATTTGATTAACGTACCAGCTGTTAAATTTTACAGCACGTTCAATCGGGTCAGAGTGGCCAGCCATTGCAGAGGAAGAAAATATGAAGAGAATTAGTAAGATATTTTTCATATTAGTAGTGCCTGTAAAGGGTGGCTGCGGGCATACGACACAGCTTCATGCTTATTCCATGACATAGATAATCCTTATTAACGAAATGCAGCAATAAGGAAATATTACGCCGTTAATATACACTGATTTGTAATTGATAATGAATTAATATTAACTATTATACATCCAATAAATAATGACTAATAAAATTATAAATATATATTATGGTTGATAGATATTTGTGGGGTGTGTCAGGGAAATGAATTTTTATGCCAATAGACTGGGAATGATTATCTGCTGAAAAATAATTCAGCAGATAATTACCATCTCAAGGTAGGAGAGGGGCTCACTCCCCAAGCGTCGCCACCATCACCGCCTTAATCGTATGCATCCGGTTTTCCGCCTGGTCAAACACGATGCTCGCCGGCGACTCAAACACCTCGTCCGTCACTTCCATCCCGCCGTGCAGGTCGAACTCTTTCGCCATCTGCTTGCCGAGCGTGGTCTGGTCGTCATGGAACGCCGGCAGACAGTGCAGGAACTTCACGTCCGGGTTGCCGGTCAGCGCCATCATCTGCGCGTTCACCTGATACCCGCGCAGCAGCGCAATCCTCTCCGCCCATTTCTCTTTGGCTTCGCCCATCGACACCCACACGTCGGTATAGATAAAGTCCGCGCCCTTCACGCCCGCCGCCACGTCTTCCGTCAGGGTGATTTTCCCGCCGTGCTTCTCCGCCAGCGCGCTGCACTCCGCCACCAGGCTCTCTTCCGGCCAGCAGGCCTTCGGGGCCACCAGACGCAGATCCAGCCCGGTCAGCGCCGCCGCTTCCAGCATCGAGTTGCCCATGTTGTTGCGCGCATCGCCCGCGTAAACCAGCGTCATCTCGTTAAACCCTTTGCCCGGCAGGTGCTCCTGCATGGTCAGCAGGTCCGCCAGCAGCTGGGTCGGGTGGAACTCGTTGGTCAGCCCGTTCCACACCGGCACGCCCGCGTACTGCGCCAGCGTTTCGACCACTTCCTGGCCGTGGCCGCGATACTGAATGCCGTCGTACATCCGCCCGAGCACGCGCGCGGTGTCCTTAATTGACTCTTTATGCCCAATCTGGCTGCCGCTCGGCCCTAAATAGGTAACGCGCGCGCCCTGGTCAAATGCGGCAACTTCGAAAGAGCAACGGGTACGGGTCGAGTCTTTTTCGAAGATGAGCGCGATGTTTTTACCAGTAAGCTTCTGTACTTCCTTGCCATTTTTTTTATCGGCTTTGAGCTGTGCGGCAAGGGTCAGCAGAGAAGTGAACTGTGCAGGGGTAAAGTCGAGCAATTTCAGAAAGTGTTTCTTGTACAGATCAGACATTTTATCCTCACATGGCGAACGCCACTTATTGAATTAAAATTCACTTTATATGTGTAATTATTCATTTGCAACCCCGTTTCACAAATCTTTCCAACAAAGGTGGAGGCAAACCCGTCCGTGTGTGAAAATAGAAGTATCTGCCGCACTTTAAAGAGGATTGAGCCATGGCAAACCCGGAATTACTGGAAGAGCAACGCGAAGAGACGCGTCTGATTATTGAAGAGCTGCTGGAAGACGGCAGCGATCCGGACGCGCTGTACACCATCGAGCACCATTTCTCTGCGGATGATTTCGACGCGCTGGAAAAAATGGCCGTGGAAGCCTTCAAGCTGGGTTACGAAGTGACCGAGCCGGAAGAGCTGGAAGTGGAAGAGGGCGACACCGTCATCTGCTGCGACATCCTGAGCGAGGGCGCGCTGAAGGCGGAGCTGATCGACGCGCAGGTCGAACAGCTGATGAACCTGGCCGAGAAGTTTGACGTGGAATACGACGGCTGGGGAACCTACTTCGAAGATCCGAACGGTGAAGACGGCGAAGAAGGTGACGACGAAGATTACGTCGACGAAGACGACGACGGCGTGCGTCACTAAGCGTTTCAGGCGGTGGCCCCGCGCCACCGCTTTTTCAAGGCAGAACCATGGATTACCCGCAGATACTCGCCCCCGTACTCAACTTCCTTCAGTGCCCGACCCCGCAAGCATGGATTGATAAAGCCCGCGATCCGGCGAACCTGCCGCTGCTACTCACCGACCACATGGTGTGCGAGCTCAAGGCCGCCCAGACCGCGCTGCTGCTGGTGCGTAAATACGTCGCCGACGAAAGCGGTGCCGACGCGCTGCTCGACTGGCTCAAACCCTACGAACAGTTCACCTTCCGCGACGGCCCGGAGCCGGACTTCATCGCCCTGCACAGGCAGATTGGCAAAAGCGTGATGCCCAAAACCGACGACCCGTGGGGCCAGGCGCTCATCGACAGCATGGTGCTGCTGATTAAAGAGGAGCTGCACCACTTCTGGCAGGTGCGCGAGGCGATGCTGGCCCGCGATATTCCATACGTCAAAATCACCGCCAGCCGCTACGCCAAAGGGATGCTGAAGGAAGTGCGCACCCACGAACCGCTGACGCTGATCGACAAGCTCATCTGCGGCGCCTACATCGAAGCCCGCTCCTGCGAACGCTTCGCCGCGCTGGCCCCGTTCCTCGACGACGACCTGCAGAAGTTTTATCTCTCGCTGCTGCGCTCGGAAGCGCGCCACTATCAGGACTACCTGACGCTTGCCCGGCAGGTGAGCGACGACGATATCTCACCGCGCATAAAGCTTTTTGGCGAAATTGAAGCCACACTTATCTCGACACCGGACAACGAGTTTCGCTTCCACAGCGGCGTGCCGGTGTAAACCGGCATAATTCAAGGATAAGGATGCGAGATGAATAAAACGTGGACCCGTATTGTGATTGTCGTCATTGCGGCCGCCGCCGTGGCGTTCTGGGTATTCTTCGATAAGCAGCGTGCCCCCGAACACCAGATTGATACCACCCTCAACGCGATGCCCGCCTGGCAGGTGATTAAGGAGCAGGAGCCCGCGCTGCATCAGCGCATCCTCGACCAGATGGCCGCCCTGCAAAAAGCGGGCGAGCCGGAGCAGCAGATTATCGACACCATCCAGCCGCAGATCCTGCATCTGCAGATGTCGCGCCTGCAAAACGCCCCGGACGCCAACGTGGTGAACTACATGACCATCAACATGGAGCAGACTGCCGCCATCCAGAAGGTGAGCGACGACGCCTGCTTCCGCTTCCTCTACCCGATGGTGAAGGGCGGCGTGAACCCGATGCGCATGCTGGATAAAGACCTGATGACGCGGCGCATGCAGGCCGACGCCGACATGATGCGCGCGGCCTACGGCAAAAACCGCCACACCGTGACCCCGGCCGAACGCGAGGCGGCCGTCGAGGATGTGCGACCGATAATGAAGGCGCTTGCCGATAAGTATGGCGAGGACATCCAGCTGCTGCAGATGCCGGAGAAGGCGGTGGGCAAAGAGAAGCTCTCCTGCGATATGGTGCAGGAGATGTGGGCCAAGGTGCTGGCGCTGCCTGAGCAGAAGGCGGCGAGAGTGATTCGGCTGGCGGTGTCTGAGCTGGAGTGACAAAGGGCGCTGGTTTTTTGGGCACTTAGCGCGGGTTTAGCGCGTCGTCGCTTGCATGGCGGCGCGCGACAGGTATAATCCACAACGTTTCCGCATCCCCTTCAGTGCCGAAGTGGCGAAATCGGTAGACGCAGTTGATTCAAAATCAACCGTAGAAATACGTGCCGGTTCGAGTCCGGCCTTCGGCACCATTAGTACTTACATAACCATCCGATAAAGTCCAATTATTTCTTAAAAATCAATGCCTACAACGATTTTCACATCCTCAGTCGTCCGAAGTTGTCCGTTGAAATCCTGATGTCATTGGTGGCATTTTAACTTCGATTAGAAATGTACCCCCAAATTAAGCTCAACGGCAGTCAGGTCGAGACCGCAAAGCCAAAAGACTAAACCTACAAAATGGCCGATGGCGGCGGTTTGTATCTCGAGGTTTCGGCCAAGGGTTCTAAATACTGGCGCATGAAATACAGAAGGCCCTCTGACAAAAAAGAGGATCGCCTCGCTTTTGGTGGTTGGCCTACGGTGACGCTTGCTCAGACAAGAGCAAAGCGCGATGAAGCTAAAAAAATATTAGTCCTGGGCATTGACCCAAAAGCCGAAAAGAAAGAAGCTCAAGCCGAGAATTCAGGGGCGTATGCTTTCGAAACCATTGCTCGCGAATGGCACGCTAGTAATAAGCGATGGAGTGAAGACCATCGATCGCGCGTTCTTTGCTATCTTGAGCTTTATATCTTCCCTCATATCGGTTCGTCCGACATTCGCCAGCTCAAAACCAGTCACCTGTTAGCCCCGATTAAAAAGGTTTATGCCAGTGGAAAGCATGACGTTGCGCAGCGTCTTCAGCTGCGCGTCACGGCTATTATGCGTTATGCTGTACAGAACGATTTCATCGACTCAAATCCAGCCAGTGATGTGGTTGGTGCGTTATCGACAACCAAAGCGCGACACTATCCAGCGTTACCATCTAACCGTTTCCCTGAGTTTCTTGCTCGTCTCGCTGCATATCGTGGCCGTGTAATGACACGGATCGCGGTCGAGCTTTCCTTACTCACTTTTGTACGTTCCAGTGAATTACGTTTCGCTCGTTGGGATGAATTCGACTTCGATAAATCCCTTTGGCGTATACCTACGAAGCGAGAAGAAATTAAAGGTGTGTGTTACTCGTATCGTGGCATGAAGATGAAAGAGGAGCATATTGTTCCTCTCAGTCGGCAGGCGATGGTTTTGTTAAAGCAGCTCAAGAAAATTAGTGGTGATAAAGAGCTGCTATTCCCTGGGGATCACGACGCAGCTAAAGTTATGAGCGAAAACACGGTAGCGTGCGATGGGTTATGATACGAAAACTGAAGTTTGCGGGCATGGATTCAGAACAATGTCGCGTGGTGCTTTGGGAGAGTCTAGGTTATGGAGCGATGACGCTATAGAGCGGCAATTAAGCCATTCTGAACGTAATAATGTCCGTGCGGCTTATATTCATACATCAGAGCATTTAGATGAGCGGAAATTAATGGTGCAATGGTGGGCTGATTTCTTAGACTCTAATAAGGATTCATGGATTATGCCATATGATTATGCAAAAAATCCAATAGATGATAAGGCTATGAAAGGCCTGCTCGCAGGCCTTTCATTATTTATGTTTCAATAGTCGATTTTCTTTAGATAAATTTAATATAACATTGCTTTTTAATGACTCAGGGAATTTATCTACTCCCGTAGATAAAATTACTTGATAATCTAAATTGCGAGGATTCTCTAATGAATGCAAGCATCCTATCATTTGCTTAAGATTATCATTATCAATCCCTATGTTTTCAGGAGTGTCAATTAATAGTAACCTTGGGAAAGGTATATCATCAAGCAATGACATTTGCAGAAGTGTGACGTAATATAAAAATCTTTTGTGAACACTAGCACTTGCTTCCTTATAATCACCATTGTTAATTAGCGGCATGTAATCGTCTGCGCTAATTTCAGCGGATCTACAATCCTGAAGCGATATCCTCATGAATTTATTATAATATTTACTGAATTGGTTTACTTTTTCAATAAGCTCCTGTGCCGCTGAAGCTTCAAGTCTCTCGACAACTAATTTAGCAATGTCCATTTCAGTCTTAGACTTACTTTTATCATTTTGATAACCTTGTAAGCGCTCTTCAAGGATTAAAGCTTGCTTAAGATTACTGATTTTTTCTTTTTTATCGATTACATGATCTTCCACTTCATCAATTGCATCGAAATCAGTCAAATATTCTATCTTGTCAAGTGCACTACTTAACTCATCTTTTATTTGAGAGTTGATTATTCTTAATTTATTAATGCTTGTGTTTAGCGACTCAAGGTCTTCTTTAGAAGAATCTAAAGCTATCTTCATGGTTTCAAGTGATTTTATTTTGCTCTTGAGAAGCGAATAATATTCACTAGGATCGTAGAAATAACGCCTATAATCATTTTCATCTATTTCATTACCACATACGCACTTGTGAGTAGGGCGATCTACATGTTTAAGACAATATGGACACGTATCTGGGGTGAATATTTCAAGCTGCTTATGCGTATGTATTATTTTTTCTATTCTACGAGCATCTTCTCTCGTTCTGGATATAATATCATTAATTGATTCAATTTCTTTGTACTTATTAAGAATTTTATTTTCAAGTTCAATGATTTCAATTTCAGTTCTACTAAATGAGTCTTTTAATTTTGCGGTTTGGTTTATCCCAATATTATCTTTTGTTTTAATCTTAATACTGTTGTTTCTAAAGTTAATAAGCTTTTCAATTTCTAAAGAAAGTGACTGAATATTTTCTTTTAAAAAATGATCGTTTATAACTTCATTAATACCTAATTGCTTGTGCATCTCGCTAACGATGCCAAAATACTCATTATAAAGAATGTTAGCTTTATCATAATTATTTTGTTTGCGTTTTAAAGCACCATAGGCATCATAGAGTTGGACTAATGTCTTTCCTAATAAGACTTCGAAAATAGCCTTTCTAAGAAATACAGAGTCACTTACATAATTTTGTTGATCCGCTGGTTTGTATATGATGTTAGTATCAGTACCTTGATTGTGATATATCAAACGAAGTAGATCGTTGAAGCCAATTTTGAAGTTTTTCCCAGAGTGAAAAATTTCTATAGCTGGGATGCCTAGCTCATTTAAAAGCCAGTCAGAAAAAATGTAATCATCAAGTCTATTCCTATTTATAGGAAGGTAAGTGAAGTTCCCAAGATTTTCCCCATTAATTACAATGTCTTTCTCTGAAATTATTGTTATAAGGTTTTCACCAATTTTTCGGACCAGTTTATAAAAACTACCATTAGCAAAAATTTCTAGCTCAATAAAATTTGAACTATCGTTAACAATTTCTTTATGCGTTATTTTTTCACTCTTATTGAAATGAGAAACTTTTCCGCCTAAAGAGTAATAAATAAGGTCGAATAAAGTTGACTTCCCGCTTCCATTTGGTGCTTCTATGATGTTTATTTTATGTTCATCTAATGCAGGCGAACTAAAATTATAAATTTTGCCTTCATAGTGAACTTTATGGATTTTTAATTGGCCCATAGTTTAAGTCCGTAGCTTTCGAATACTCTAGCGATTAAAGTATTTAAGGTTAAACTGTTTATTCTCTGAACGATGCCTTTCAAAATATTGACATTACTGAACTCAGTGTAAAATATTTCTGTCGTAAAGAAAGTATTTATTTTATCTTTGTTGATTATCTTGACGTCATAGCAATCTGGCTTTTCTGTGCTGATTAAGGATATTATCTTATTCTTCTCTAAGCTTCTTAGTATCTTATATACTTCCCTTTCATTCAATGACGCTTTGACAAATGTATCGAATAATATTTCCTTATCCTCTGGATGCAAATTGGAATTATGCTCGTTGTTTGCCAGTATCGAAATTGCTGAAGGAGATGCAATAAGCTGCATAATGAAAGTAAGCTTTCTGTGATCCTTAAACACCATTTTTTTATTTGATATTTCCTTTAGGCAAATCAAGATCAAATATGTCAAAAAATAAAAATCCTCTCCAGAAATGAAGTTGATTTGTTTAATTCGAACATCTTTCTTTATACTGTTCATGTTTTATTATTCGTCATAAGCTAAATAGCAGTCATCAAATAAACTTAATATAATTCCTTTGATATTATCGCGATCATTTATTCTTATCCTATAAGTTTTTTTACGATCCTGCACATTATTATAACATAATTCAATCATTTCGTCTAAATGAATGTTAAGTTCATCAGGTGAGAAAGTTCTCTTTGAGCAATTATTTTCTAAGTATTCATCACACCATTCGTATATTTTGCATCGTAGAGAAGCGTACTCATGCCCGAATATACTCTCATTTGCTCTGGAATTTGTTGCCGTAAGACTCAGTCTTTTAAGTTTTCGTATGGAAATGTCCTTACATACACTTAGGTATTTTTCAGTGAGATTTCTCTGGTCCTCAGTGTCAATCTCTTCAAAACCCTCCCATGATGGATCAATTGGTTTATACTCATCATTGTTTGCTGCAATTTGCAAGAAAACAACTTGTACTTTTTCACGGCTAACAAAACGTCCAAATTTTCGTTCGTCTTGCTGTGATTTATCAAATAAAATTTCAATCGCGCTAAGGATTATATCTTCTTGACCAGAATGACGTTGATTGTAAAACTCACATTTTTTTATATCTTCTTTTACTGATTCATCTAATGCGGAAATATCGGAATCAATCATGATAATAGTGATTCCCTTTATAAATTCATTAAATTCTTCATTTGTCCATGCAGATACTTTATTATAATTGCCACCTATGTAATCGATGATTGTCTTATCTTTGTCTGTGTAAAAAGTGTATTGCTTTTTGTATTCATCTAAGAATAAATGTCGTGAGATTGTAATTTCATCTTCATCTAAATTTTCAAAGTTGACAATTTTTTTTAAAATACTAAATCGAGTTTCCTTGGTAGTAGTAATTGTATAATTTGGGATAAGGTCTAATATATATTTGTTGTCAAGTTGCTCTTGAGCTATCCTTGCATAACAGAATATGGAAAAATCAATCGTTTGGTTATCGTTAAAATAAGCAATGTACTGGTCCGCAAACGCTACCAAAGTATTTTTAATTGGTTCGCTATTAAAACTTAGACCACTGGTGTAAATTTTATTCTCTTCTATTTCCAGGTCAACGCCTGAGTTTTCTGGAACAAGCGTTGCAGAGTCTTCGATAAACTCAGTTGCGCAGTAGCATGCTCTTGGTCCATTTTGTTTTATAAGTCTCAAAAGGCGTTGTGCAGCTCTGGTGCGTTGAAAAGGTAAACCGCGACCAGAGGTTTTGCCTGCTTCTCGATTGATTGTCTTAACGTTCATAGACTTAAATAATTAGTTGTCAATTGTCTGATGCTATCAGATAAAGACGAAAAAAAGTACATCCTCTGTTCAAGTTGATACGTAGCTCTACATATATGCCACCAAAGCGCTTGACGCACGTTAAGAGTACGAGGCTTAGGATTTACATCGTTTCGCGCACTGCCCCGCCCGCTTCGCTTAACAGACTGGTTTTCATGCACCCCGTAAATCGTCTCAGGTGCCACCACACAAGGGCTTTCGCGTCACAAATGGCGTATGAGACTCATGCGTTTTCATGCGCCATAGATATGCACTCATACGCTCTCAGGCCAGCCAGGAAACAGCGGATCTCGAACCTTACGGATCTGCTGGATATCAAAGCCCATATCATCCGCGATCTCTTCCTGAATGCTTTCAGGAAAGTGCGCTTCAAGGATCTGCTGCGCCAGCGAGCTGATCAGATTTTTGTTCTTATTCAGCAGCGCAAAGTGTTCTTCATCAAACCCGCCTGCGACGTTATGTTCCACAAGTTCTTTAACAGGCGGTTGCTTACTGCCAATGGTCGAACAGAACTCAGTATTCTTCAGATCCCAAAATCCATCCCCTTTGAGCCGCCAGAAAGGCATATTCGGGTAATGCGCCTTCCTCTGTGGGCCAAAGCGTTCTAACAGGCTAAGCAACTGCTCGTGAACCTCGGTTCCATAATCAAACAGTCGCGCATGCCCCTGCTGATAGTTCGCCAGCACGTACAGAAGCAATAAAGGCTTATGCGGCGCACGCTGTTCGCCTTTGCGCCAGATGGTGATATCGGCAATTGCCTGTTCGAGAGTTTTGCTGGAAGCCATCGCGTTACGGAAGAAGGAAAATAATTGCGATGATGCTCGCAAAACCCAGACCAATCAACCCACAATCAGCAAAAACATGATCTTACCGCACACGAACTTTTTTCCTGAACCCTCCTCGCAAATTCCAAATTTACCCCACACCAAACCGCTGTATTTATATTCAGCCCTGTATAATGAGCACCAGAAATTACGCCGAACGGCAAAGGAAGTATCAAGGAATATTTAAAGAGAGAATTCGCGATATGAAGGTGCTGCAACACCCCCATACCGCTAACCACAAACAACTTTCAAGGAGTTGAAAATGGCTGCGACGAATTTTAAGCCAGAGTTTACTGTTTGCAAAACAGAATCAGACGCTTTCACCGGCATGATTGAAAACCGCGAGCTGGTGCGCAAAAACAGCGCCCGCCGACTTCACGGCAACCAGCCCAACGCGGCGCCCGTCCATCCTCGCGCGGAAACGCAGCAGGACAGTGCCGCCTGCTGCGAACTGTATGCGCGCATAGATATGAAATATCTTCTTCTGGGCGGCGACTGGTTAACCCGTGCAGGCTTTATCAACGGTATGCCCGTGAAAATCCGCGCTATGAAAGACTGCATCGTGATTACGCCGCAGCATACAAGAGAATTATGGGGATGCCTGGAAGGTATGAGCGTGGTGAATATAAATAAGCACAAAGTCGCACAATGGTTAAAAACGTTTCCGGGCGCGTTAAATGACACCGGTGATATTCCGGTGATCAAGCGCAACACCTGATAAATATCCCGGCCCTGCGCCGGGATTATTATTTAAGCCGCTTTCAAAACACCGGCACCCCCAGCCCAACCTTCACCTCCCTCAACGTCTCCTGCGTCACCCCCTGCGCCCGTTCCGTGCCGCGCTTCAGCATCGCCATCAGCTCTCCCTTGTCCTGCATATACATCGCTCTCCGCTCCCGCATCGGCGCAATCAGTTCCTGCAGGCACGCCTCCAGCTCGTTCTTACACACCCGGTCGCCCAGCCCGCCCGCCTGATAGTGCGCCTTCATCGCCGCCACTTTCTCCTTGTCCGGATGAAACGCGTCGAGGTAAGTAAACACCACGTTCCCCTCAATCTGCCCCGGGTCGCTCACCTTCAGGTGGTTCGGGTCGGTGTACATGGCGCTCACCGCACGATGAATTGTCTCTTCGCTGGCCGAAAGGTGCAGCGTGTTGCCCAGCGATTTTGACATCTTAGCGCTGCCGTCGATGCCGGGCAGACGGCTGGTGTCGCTCAGCATCGCCTTGCAGTGGCGCAGCACCGGGGTGGGCAGCAGGCTGTTCATCTTGTGCACAATCTCGTTGGTCTGCTCAATCATCGGCAACTGGTCGTCGCCGACGGGCACGCACTCGGCCTTGAACGCGGTGATATCCGCCGCCTGGCTGATGGGGTAGGCCATAAACCCGACCGGCAGCGAGCGGGCGAAGCCCTTCTGCGCAATCTCGTTTTTCACCGTCGGGTTACGCTCCACGCGGGCGACGGTGACGATGTTCATATACAGCATCGTCAGCTCGGCGAGGGCGGGCAGGGCAGACTGCAGGCAGATCGTGGTCAGGTTCGGGTCGATACCGGCGGCGAGGTAGTCGGCCAGCACTTCGGGGATGTTGTCGCGGATCTTCTGCGGGTTGCTGCCGTTGTCGGTCAGCCCCTGCAGGTCGGCAATCAGCACAAACTGGCTGTGCGTGTGCTGGAGCGCCACGCGCTGGCGCAGCGATCCGACGAAGTGGCCGAGGTGCAGCGGGCCGGTTGGGCGATCGCCGGTGAGGATAGTTGGTGCGTTCATAAAGACTCCTTAATGGGCAGTTGCCGAAAGGGGTCTTAAATGTGTGAAAGCCGCCTTTCGGCGGCTATCTGAAAATGGGGAAAACTACTCCGTGCCGCCTTTAAGAAGGCAGCCACCAGCGGTTTACGGTGAGGACGGCGTGGTTTATGTTCATCTCTTTACCGTACCACGTCCGGCGCGAAAAACAAAAGGGCACGTCATGCTGCAATCACTCAACCACCTGACCCTCGCGGTCAGCGACCTGCAAAAAAGCGTCACCTTCTGGCACGAGCTGCTGGGGCTTGCGCTGCACGCCCGCTGGAATACCGGGGCCTATCTCACCTGTGGCGATCTGTGGGTCTGCCTGTCGTACGACGAGGCGCGCCAGCACGTGTCGCCGCAGGAGAGCGACTATACCCACTACGCGTTTACCGTGGCGGAAGCTGATTTTGAACCATTCTCGCAAAGGCTGGAGCAGGCGGGCGTCACCGTCTGGAAGCAGAACAAAAGCGAGGGGTCGTCGTTCTATTTTCTCGACCCGGACGGGCACAAGCTGGAGCTGCACGTGGGCAGCCTCGCCGCGCGGCTGGCGGCGTGTCGCGAGAAGCCCTACGGGGGCATGGTGTTTACCTCAGACGAGGCTTGAGGCGCGCACCTTCAGCCTGCCCGCCAGCGTCACGTGCGTGGCGGCATCTTCCTGATTGCACAGGTACTCCACCGCCAGCCGTCCCAGCTCGCTGTAGGGCAGCTGGATGCTGGTCAGCGGCGGGGTGAGCTGTTCCGAGATCTTCTGGTCGTCGTAGCCCGCCAGCAGCATATCCTGCGGGATGCGCACGCCGTTCACCGCCAGCGCCTGATAGCAGCCAATCGCCAGCCAGTCGCTGGCGCAGAAGATGGCGTCCGGGCGCTCGGCCAGTTCCAGCAGGGAGGTGGTGGCGGTAAAGGACTCGCTGAACTGCCAGTTGGTCTGGCGCACCAGGCCGTCGTCGCACGCGAGTCCGGCCTGCTGCAGCGCGGCCTGGTAGCCCGCCAGACGCTGGCGCGAGGCCTCCATCCAGCTCTCCCCGGTGATGTGGGCGATGCGCGTGGCCCCGCAGGCGATGAGGTGTTTCGTCACCTGGAAGGCGTTGGCGTAGTCGTCCGGGATAAACGACGGCAGCAGCGGCGAGCCGGGGTCGCGCTGGTTGAGCAGCACCAGCGGGATGCGGGTGCAGTCCTGGAAGGCCGTCATATCCACCAGCGTGGTGACCGGAGAGGCGAGAATAATCCCGATGCAGTTGCGCTTCTCCAGCTGGCGGATGATGTTCAGCGCCAGCTCGATATCGTCGCCGTAGTCGTAGACGGTGAGCAGGGTCTCGTTGCGCCACGCGGCTTCCCGCGCCTGGCTGATGGCGTCGATAAACGGGTCGAAGCTCTGCATGGAGCTGACCAGCAGGGCGATCTCCTCCTGGTTGCGCGGGGCGTGAACGGCGGGGAGGCGGTCGTAGCCGAGCTCGGTGGCGACGCTAATCACCCGCTGGCGGGTGTCGTCGCTGAGCTTGATGTTGCGGGACTGGTTAAGCACCAGCGATACCGTCGCCTGCGACACGCCCGCCGCCCGCGCAATATCGTTCATCGTCACTTTCGTTTTTCGCTTCATCCGTCCTCTCCCTTTCGCGACTTCGCATCATACCCTAACCGCACGCTTTAGCGCCGTCGATCACGTTTCTCATTCATCGAAGCGTGAACTTTGTGAGAGCCGTCGCTTTTCGGAGCGCCGTGATTTGCGCATTTATCCTGCAACTAATATTTATTAGCTAAATATTATCAGTAAGAGGACGCGTAATGAAAGAGCAGTGGAGCAGGGAGCAGGCACAGGCGTGGTATGAGCTAAAAGGCTGGCTGTGCGGGTTTAACTATCTGCCGTCAACGGCGGTGAACTGGACCGATATCTGGCAGGCAGAGACCTTCGATGCCGCCACCATCGAGCGCGAGCTGGGCTGGGCGGCGGACGCGGGCTACAACACCCTGCGCATCAACCTGCCGTTTATCGTCTGGGAGCACGATCGCGACGGGCTGATGGCGCGCATCGACCGGTTTTTGACGATTGCCGACGTCCACGGATTCAGCACCATGCTGACCCTGATGGACGACTGCGGCTTCTCCGGCGACGAGCCGTACCTCGGCCCGCAAAAGCCACCGGTACCGGGCAAGCACAACAGCCAGGCGGCGGCGAGCCCGGGGCGCGACAAAGTGTGCGATCCCGACTGCTGGGCAGCCATTGAGCGCTATATCCGCGACGTTGTCCGCCAGTTCCGCGAGGATAAGCGTGTCCTGCTGTGGGATCTCTATAACGAGCCGGGCAACCGCGGCATTTTCGCGACCGGCACGCAGGAGGTGCAGTACGACGCGAAGCTGGAGACCTGCGCCCACGCGCTAATGAAGCTCGCATTCCAGTGGGTGCGTGAAGAAGACCCTACCCAGCCGCTCACCGTCTGCGCCTGGCGTCTGCCGCCGGAGGAGGAGGGCGAGACGTTCTTCCAGCATCCGCTGGACCAGACCGCGCTGGCGCTCTCGGACGTGGTGAGCTTCCACGCCTACACCCACACCGGGCGCATGACGGCGATTATTCAGCAGCTGCAACAGCTTGGTCGCCCGCTGTTCTGCACCGAATGGCTGGCGCGCCACGTGGGCAGCACCATCGAAGAGCAGCTTCCGCTGATGTACGCGGCGAAGGTCGCACCGTACCAGTGGGGGCTGGTGCGCGGCAAAACCCAGACGTGGCTGCCGTGGCCGGTGGTGATGAAGGAGTCCACGGACTACTGCCGCCTCTGGTTCCACGACGTGTTCGAGGAGAACGGCATCCCGTTCTCGCGCCGTGAAATCGCCCTGATGCAGCAGCTGCGCAAGATCGCCCCGCAGGCACAAGGCTAATAATATCGACCCGGCGGTCCACCGCCGGGCAACCAGGCAGGCATTTAACAATGGCAACGACAATGAAAATACCGTCACGCGAGCTGTGGTCTTATTTTGGTTATGGTTTAGGTCAGTGTTTTAGCTTTGGTTTAGTGGGTTCGTTTATTAACTATTTTTACACCGACGTGCTGGGGATCTCGGCGCTGGCGGCGAGCACCATCTTCCTGATTGCCCGCGCGTGGGACGCGGTTCACGATCCGCTGTTTGCCAGCGTTATGGACACCATTAACAGCCGGTTCGGCAAGTTTCGCCACTTTTTGCTGATCGCCCCGCTGCTGATCACCGGCGTCACGCTGCTGTCGTTCTATAAAATCGAAGCGGACATGACCACCAAAATCCTCTACGCCGGGGTGACCTACATCCTGTGGGGGACGCTGTATGCCATCTCCGATATTCCGTTCTGGTCGATGTCGTCGGTGATGACCAACGACTCCGCCCAGCGCACCCGCGCGGTGACGGCGGCGATGCTCGGGGTGAACGCGGGGATTGCGTGCGCCAACATCTTCTTCCCGAAGCTGGCGGCGTTCTTCGCCCAGTACAGCAACGATAAAGGCTACTTTATGGCGGCGCTGGTGATGATGCTGGTGGGCCTGCCGCTGATGCTCAACGGCTTTATGCAGATCAAAGAGCGCGTGCCGCCGAGCCCGGAAAAGGTGACGATGCGCGATACCTTCCACAACCTGCGCCAGAACAAGCCGCTGTTTATCGTCCTGCTGTCGTTCTTTTTCTGCGTGTTCCACAACGTGGCGGGCGGGCTGTATATCTACTTCTTTATCAACAATCTGGGCGACGGCAGCCTGCAGATGGCGATTGGCGTAATGGGGATTGTGGCGGCGGTGCTGTGCCTGGTCGCCCCGATGCTGACGCGCCGGATGCAGAAGCGGAAGCTGTTTATGATCCTCTGCGGGCTGGACGTGGCGGTGCGCGTGGTGATGTGGTTTGTCGGGTATCAGCAGGTGACGATGCTGTTTATTCTGCTCGGCCTGAGCACGCTGTTCGTGATGATGACCAACATCCTCACCTCGTCGATGATTGCCGACACCATCGAGTACGCGGAGTACCACACGAACAAGCGCTGCGCGGCGATCACCTTCTCCGGGCAGACCTTTACCGGCAAGATGTCGGTGGCGGTGGGCGGCGGGTTAATCGGCGTGTTTCTGACGATGATTGGCTACGTGCCGCAGGCGCAAATTCAGAGCGAAGGCGTGCTGTCGGGGCTGTTCTTCGGCATTTGCCTGCTGCCAGCGATTGGGTCGGTGATCCGCATCGTGTTTATGTCGCGCTTTACCTTCACCGAGGAGAAGCATGCGGAGATTTGTCGGCTGCTGGCGGAGCGGAACGCGTCTGCGAAAGCGCCGGGTGGCGGCTGCGCCTTACCCGGCCTACAGGACCAGCCCTTGTAGGCCTGATAAGCGAAGCGCCATCAGGCTTCGCATTTAAAGCATTACAGCGACTTCACAAACGCCAGCAGATCTTCGTTGAGCTGGTCCTGGTGGGTCAGCGCGAAGCCGTGCGGCGCGTTGTCGTACACCTTCAGCGTGGCGTTTTTAATCATCTCTGCCGCCAGCTTGCCGGTGCTTTCAAACGGCACGATCTGGTCGTTGCTGCCGTGAATCACCAGCGTCGGCACGTCGATTTTCGCCATGTCCGGGCGGAAGTCGGTTTCGCCGAACGCGGTCACGCAGTCGATGGTGCCCTTCAGGGATGCCAGCAGGGCGATGTTCAGCGTCTGGGTCAGGGCGCCGTCAGAGACGGTCTGCCCGGCGTTGATGCCGTAGAACGGCGTCGCGAAGTCGCTGATGAACTGGGCGCGATCTTTACGCAGTCCGTCGCGAATGCCGTCGAATACGCTCTGATCCACGCCCTGCGGGAAGGAGTCGGATTTGCCGAAGATCGGCGTGACCGCGCCCAGCAGCGCCAGACCGGCGACGCGCGCGCTGCCGTAGTTGTTGATGTAGCGGGTCACGTCGCCGCCGCCCATGGAGAAGCCCACCAGCGTTACGTCGTGCAGAGCCAGGGTGGTAATCAGGTCGTTGATGTCGGACGCAAAGGTGTCGTAGTCGTAACCGTTCCACGGCTGATCCGAGCGGCCAAAGCCGCGGCGGTCAAAGGCGATGGCGCGGAAGCCGCGCTCGGCCAGGTAGTTCAGCTGGCTGTCCCACATGTCGCCGTCCAGCGGCCAGCCGTGGCTGAAGAGAACCGGTTTGCCCGCGCCGCCTTCTTTGTAGTAAATCTGCGTGCCGTCTTTTGCCTTAAACGTTGCCATAGTGTGTTCCTGTGCAGGTGATGATTATGGTTATACCGGCGCGACCAGGTAGCGAATAGCCGGTGATGTTGTGCCCTGATGAAAAGCCAGAACGCGGCTCTGCAGCAGGAGGTCATTCATGGTGTGGCGCTCCTGCTGGCGCAGATGCTCGATCCAGGAGCCCATCATGAAGGTCTCGATAAACAGGCCGGGACGCTCGATATCCTCGTACACCGCCCAGCTCATCGCCCCGGCGCGGCGGCGCACCCGGCGCAGCTCGTGGACGGCCTCAAGGAAGGCCTTGGTGTTCTGCGGGTCGATGATGTACTCGTGCGACACCAGCACCGGGCCGCGCTCGTTCGGCAGGTCAATCTCCACGCCGTCCAGCGGCTGGCCGCTGAGGTCGAGGTTCAGGTCCGGATCTTTGCCCAGCTTCCAGCGGAACACCGTCGCGCTCGCCAGCACCATCCCCAGCGTGGCGACCACCAGCGAGGTCGGGGTGCCGAAGCGGGAAGCGATCTGCCCCCAGATGGCGCTGCCCGCGGTCATCGAGCCGAAGAACACCGTCAGGTAGACCGCCAGCGCGCGGGCCTTCACCCAGCGGGCGGCGCTGCGCTGCGCGCCGAGGTTGAGGGTGGAGAGCACCGCAATCCACGCGAAACCGGTGAAAAACTCAAACAGGTTGAGCAGCCAGACGTGGCGGACAAACGCCAGCGCCAGCATGGTGAGGGCAAACGTCAGGCTGGCGGCCACCATCAGGCGGTCGGCGTCCAGCCGCTGGCGCAGGCGCGGCAGCAGGATCGCCCCGGCAATCGCCCCCAGGCCAATGCACGCCAGCATCACGCCGTAGCCCGCCGGGCCCAGGCCCAGCTCGCGGCGCGCCACCAGCGGCAGCAGGGCCCAGCCCGCGCTGCCGAAAACGAAGAAGGCCACGGTGCGCACCAGCACGTTGCGCAGCACCGGCGCGGCGTGCACGTAGCGAATCCCGGAGCGCACCGCAGAGAAGAAGTGCTCCGGCGGCAGACGCTGAATGGACGGAGCCGGACGCCAGCGCCACAGCACCCACGCCACGCCAACCACGGAGAGCGCGTTCAGGGCAAACACCATCCACGGCCCGGCGAGCGAGAGCAGAAAACCGCCCAGTGCGGGGCCAATCGCCCGGCTGATGTTCACCCCGAGCGAGTTCAGCGCCACGGCGGCGCCTAGCTCGGGCTTGCTCACCAGATCGGGCACCACGGCCTGGAACGGCGGCGAACTCATCGCCGCGCCCACGCTCAGCAGAAACGTCGCCACCAGCAGAACGGCGGGGGTAACGTGTCCGGTGAAGGAGAGCACCGTCAGCCCGGCGGCGGCGATGAACACCCACAGCTGGGAGAAGAGCAGGTATTTACGTCGGTCGACGATGTCCGCCATTACCCCGGACGGCAGGGCGAAGAGGAACATCGGCAGGCTGCTGGCCGCCTGCACCAGCGCGATATCCAGCGGATCGGCGCTCAGGGTCAGCATGCTCCAGTTGATGCCGACGTCGCTCATCCATGAGCCGACGTTAGAGACCACCGTGGCGATCCACAGCATGCGGAACACCGGCTGGCTCAGCGGCTGCCAGGGCGAAACCGTCGGTGCGGGCGTCGTCTCGACGTGTGCGTCGCGAACGTCGTTAACCTGGGTCATGCAAACCTCTCCGTTGCCTTACGCTGCAGCCGCCACTGGCCCGGCCCGGTGAGGGCAAGGGTGGTGAAGATAATCAGCAGCAGCCAGCCAAACTGCCCTTCGGCAATCGACCAGTTCGGGTGGACCGCCAGCATCGCCACCAGCAGCACGGCGATAATCGGCAGGCACGCCAGGCGGGTGTAAACCCCCGCAATGATAAACAGCGGGCAAATCACCTCGGCGACAATCGCCGGGATCAGGCTCGCCCAGGGCCCGAAGCCGAACGGATCCTCAATGCGCGTCAGCTCTTCGCTGAAGTGCAGCACCTTCGGCAGGCCGTGCACGTACAGCAGCAGCAGGCTGCCGGTCAGGCGCAGGAAGAACAGCCCCAGGTCGACCCGGGGCGGGGCAAAAGTGTTTTTCATCAGAATGCAAAGCAGCTGCAGCCCAGCGCCCCCCAGAAAGCGTTATCGTCGGACACCGGCATCTCTGAGGTGCGAGCGAAATCATGCTGGTGGCTGTGAACCCCGCACGGGCCGCTGCAGTGGTGGATAGGGCTCAAGCCGACGCGGGCGGCCTGCGGCGGCGCGCTGCGGTAGTGGCCCGGCACCTTCACCACCGGGGACCACTCGGGCAGGACCGGAATGGCAGGCGGGGAAAGCGGGCCAAAGCTGCCTGCGGCGTAGACGATGTCGCCGTTCACCACCGTCAGGACGGACTCGATGCCCTTGATCTCCTCTTCCGGCACGCGGAAGTAGTCTTTGCTCAGCACCGCCAGATCGGCAAGCTGGCCGACCTTGATCTGCCCCTTCTGGTTCTGCTCGCTGGAGAACCACGCGCTGCCCTGGGTCCAGAGCATCAGGGCGGTATCGCGGTCCAGACGGGCGCTGTGGTCGTACATCTGCATCCCGCCGACGGTGCGGCCGGAGACCAGCCAGTAGAGCGCGGTCCACGGATTGTAGCTCGCCACGCGGGTGGCGTCCGTCCCTAAGCCCACCGGCACGCCGGTCTCGAGCATTTTTGCCACCGGCGGCGTGTGGCGGGTGGCTTCGATCCCGTAGCGCTCGGCAAAGTATTCGCCCTGGAAGGCCATGCGGTGCTGCACGGCAATGCCGCCGCCCAGTTCTTTGATGCGGTCGATGTTGGCCTGGGTAACGGTTTCCGCGTGGTCGAAGAACCAGTGCAGGCCGTTGAACGGAATGTCGCGGTTCACCTTCTCGAAGACGTCCAGCATGCGGCTGATGGATTCGTTATAGGTGGCGTGCAGGCGGAACGGCCAGCGGTGCTCCACCAGATGGCGCACCACGCGCTCCAGCTCGTCCTCCATGCCCGGCGCGAGGTCCGGGCGCGGCTCGAGGAAGTCTTCAAAATCGGCGGCGGAGAAGACCAGCATCTCGCCCGCGCCGTTGTGGCGGAAGAAGTCGCTGCCCTGGCCCGGCGTGAGCATGTCGGTCCATTTTTCAAAGTCTTCCAGCTCGTGGCCCGGACGCTGGGTAAACAGGTTGTAGGCGATGCGGATGGTCATCTGCTTTTTCTCATGCAGCTCGGCGATCACCTCGTAATCTTCCGGGTAGTTCTGGAAGCCGCCGCCCGCGTCGATGGCGCTGGTCAGCCCCAGACGGTTCAGCTCGCGCATGAACTGGCGGGTGGAGTTGACCTGCTGCTCCAGCGGCAGCTTCGGCCCTTTGGCCAGCGTGGCGTAGAGGATCATGGCGTTTGGACGGGCGATCAGCATCCCGGTCGGGTTGCCGTTGGCGTCGCGCTGGATCTCGCCGCCCGGCGGGTTCGGCGTGTCTTTGGTGTAGCCGACCACCTTCAGCGCGGCGCGGTTGAGTAGGGCGCGGTCGTACAGGTGCAGGATGAAGACCGGGGTGTCCGGCGCGGCGTCGTTAATTTCGTCGAGGGTCGGCATCCGGCGCTCGGCGAACTGGAACTCAGTCCAGCCGCCCACCACGCGCACCCACTGGGGCGACGGCGTGCGCAGGGCCTGCTCTTTCAGCATCCGCAGGGCATCGGCCAGGGACGGCACGCCTTCCCAGCGCAGCTCGAGGTTGTAGTTCAGCCCGCCGCGGATAAGGTGCAGGTGCGAGTCGTTCAGGCCGGGGATGGCGGTGTGGCCTTTCAGGTCCACCACCTTGGTGCCGTCGCAGTGGTGCTGCATCACCTCGGCGACGGTACCCACTTCCAGAAATTTTCCGTCGCGCACGGCAACGGCTTCCGCGACGGGGTTCTCGCGATCGACGGTGTGAAACTGGCCGTTAACCAGAATGAGATCGGCTTTACCGAGGGTAACCATAACTGCTCCTGACTGAGAGGGGAATGGTCAGGATTATGGGAACCGGTTTCGGCAAAGATCCAGTTATACAATAGGATAGGTATACCAAAGTATAACTATACCTAAGGTTAACTATACGAAGAGATAATTACGCGCAGGGACGGAAAACCGCAGGATGAGGGTGACTTTATCGCCGCGGCGCTCGCGGCGATTTCACCCTTAACCACTGGAAAATGCTATGACCTCTTCAAAGCTCGAAGTGTTAACCCCTGCGAACTGTCAGATTATTTTCATCGACCACCAGCCACAGATGGCGTTTGGCGTGCAGTCTATTGACCGCCAGGTGCTGAAAAACAACACCGTGGCGCTGGCGAAAGCGGCCAAAGTGTTCAACATCCCGACCATCATCACCACCGTTGAGACCGAAAGCTTCTCCGGTAACACCTATCCGGAGCTGCTGGACGTGTTCCCGGGCCAGGACATTCTGGAGCGTACCTCCATGAACTCCTGGGACGACCAGAAGGTGCGCGACGCGCTGAAGGCCAACGGCAAGAAGAAGGTGGTGGTTGCCGGCCTGTGGACCGAAGTGTGCAACAACAGCTTCGCCCTGTGCGCGATGCTGGAAGGCGACTACGAAATTTATATGGTGGCGGACGCGTCCGGCGGCACCTCCAAAGAAGCCCACGACTACGCGATGCAGCGCATGATCCAGGCGGGCGTGATCCCGGTGACCTGGCAGCAGGTGATGCTGGAGTGGCAGCGCGACTGGGCGCGTAAAGAGACCTACACCGCGGTGATGGATATCGTGCGCGAGCACTCCGGCGCGTACGGCATGGGCGTGGATTACGCCTACACCATGGTGCACAAAGCGCCGTCTCGCCAGAAGAGCGAGCACCGCACCTTAGCGCCGGTCCCGGCTCGCTAAGCCCCGCTGGCGGGCTGGTCCCTCATCCGGCTCGCCGCTGCCTCTTTCTCTGGAGTTCACAATGAGTACTGGGCTGATATCCCTTGCCGCAGGCGTGTTGATTGGCCTGATGTATGCCGTGCTGAAGGTGCGCTCCCCCGCGCCGCCCGCGCTGGCGCTGATTGGCCTGCTGGGGATGCTGGCGGGTGAACAGGCGACGCGGCATCTGTTATCCCGCGACGCCGCGCCGCCTCAGGTGACCGTTCCGCAGGCGACATCGCAGACGGGAGCGTCATCATGAAAGCGTGGATAATTTCGCTGGTGTGCGGCGTGGCTGCTGGGGTAATTTACGCCCTGCTCGACGTCCATTCCCCGGCGCCGCCGGTTGTCGCCCTGCTTGGCCTGTTTGGCATGCTGGTGGGCGAACAGCTCATTCCGGTGGGACGGCGTTTACTGAGTCGCGAACCGCTTACCCTCGCCTGGTTTCGTCACGAATGCGTGCCGAAAATCAGCGGCACGGCGCCCCCTGCGCCCGCGAAGGACGATCGCGACGTTTAATGATTTGTGAGAGGAAAGAGAGCATGACGCTGCCGTGGCGCATTGCCATCATTGATGACGAACGTTCCGTCCGCAGCGGGCTGAGTAATCTCCTGGAGTCGGAAGGGTATTCGACCGATACGTTTGATTCGGCAGAAGTATTTCTGAGCCATCCGTTCGCCCTGTCCGGCGCGGCGCTGGTCATCACCGATATCAAGCTGCGGGGCATGAGCGGCCTGGAGCTGTTTGATAAGCTGCGGCTGCTGGCCGTACCGCCTCCGCCCGTGCTCTTTATCTCCGGTCATGCTGATGAAAATATGCAGCGGTACGCTCTTGATCTGGGCGCCGCTGCATTTTTGCGTAAGCCCATTAACATCGATATTCTGCTGGATCATCTTCAGCGGGAGCTGGCCCGCCGACAATAAGGATCGCGGATGAACGAACACGAGCAGCCTGCATTCTGGCCCGCCCCGGGGAATCTTCACCAGGGGCGGGTTTTTGTCCTTAAAGAGGATGTGATTTTTACCGTGCTGGCGCAGGAGGGCGGTATCGCCTGGATGCACGCGCGACATCCTCATTCCGGCGGCTCGTTCATTATCGCCACCGCGGTGAGCGACGAAGAGGAAGAGCGGGCCACCCGGCTGCTCAAAAACGAGTTTGCGCTGCGCGACGTGCTGCAGGACAGCTGGGCCATCCGCGCCGTTGCCTCCACCCAGTACCGGGGGCGCTTCGCGCTGGTGTATGCGCCGTTTGCGTTTGAGCTGCTGGCGCGGCGCGCGGGCAGGGCGATCTCGGGCATCGCGCGCTTTATCGAGATGGCGATCCAGATCTGCGCTCCCCTGCGCCAGATGCATCTGCAAAACCTGATCCACGGCGATATCAAGCCCGGCAGTATTTTTGTTCATCACGATGCCACCTGCCGTCTGGGCAGCTTTGGCCTTTCCAGCAGTCTCTCAGATGCCGTCACCCAGACCCGGCTTCCCGTTTCAGGCGGTACGCCCGCGTATATGTCGCCGGAGCACACCACCCGCACCCAGCGCCCGGTCGACGGCCGCAGCGATCTCTACAGCCTCGGCATGGTGCTGTATGAACTCCTGACCGGACGACTGCCGTTTGAGTTGGGGGAGGACGAGCAGACCAACTGGGCGCACTACCATATTGCCTCCGCGCCGCTGGCCCCGGACGCGATCCGCCCGGACGTGCCGGAAATGCTGTCGACCATCATCCTGAAGCTGCTGGAAAAGCACCCTGATAACCGCTACCAGACGGTGGACGGGCTGATTGCCGACCTCCGCCGCTGCCAGGCAACGCTGACCTGCGAGGGCGAGATCGTCGCCTTTATCCCTGGCCAGCAGGACCGCACCCCGGCGATCCATCTGGCGGACTCCCTGTTCGCGACCCATCCGCAGGCGAACGACGTCATTGCCGCGTTTGAGCGGGTGGGGCAGAACCTGGTGCCGGAGCTGGTGACGATCGGCGGGCCGTCGGGGATCGGCAAATCCTCAATTATTGCGACGGCACTCAAAACGCTGCAGCAGCGTACGGTGCTGCTGGCGGTGGGCAAAGTCGATCAGTTTTCGCCGTCGCTGCCCTACGGCGTATTAAGCTCCGCGTTCCGCACCCTGACGCTGCACCTGCTGGGGCTGCCCGCAGACGACGTGGCGAAGTGGAAAATCCGCCTGTCTCGCGCCCTGGAGGGGCACGAGGCGCTGGCCGTCAGCCTGGTGCCCGAGCTGGGCCTGCTGCTTGAGAGCCAGCCGCGCTTCTCGGCGGATACGTTTTCCATCGATGCCCGGGCGCGCTTCAGCCATATGGTGCTGGCGCTGGTAAAAACCTTTGCCTCGCAGGGCTGCCCGCTGGTGCTGGTGCTCGACGATCTCCAGTGGAGCGACGCCGCCAGCCTGCAGACGCTCAAATATCTGCTGATGAACTGCGGCGCTGTTCCGCTGCTGGTGGTCGCGGCCCACCGGGATATCAGTTCCGTGTCCGACGACTCCCTGCAGGCGCTGCTGGCGAGCCTGCCGGAAGCGGCGCAAAACGCGAGCGAGATTGTCCCGCAGGCGCTGTCCGTGAAAGCGGTGGCGCGCTGGCTGGCGACGGTATTTCGTACCCGCAGTGCGGCGACGACCGACCTCGCCACGCTGATCCACGAGAAGACGGGCGGCAACCCGCTCTTTGTGCACGAGTTTTTCCGCCGCATCGTCGATGACGGTCTGGTGGTGCACAACAAATATCAGGACAAGTGGCACTACGATCTGCAGGCGATCCGCGCCAGGCATTACACCGAAAACGTCGTCACTCTGGTGCTGGAGCAGCTCGAAGAGCTGCCCGACGAGACGCGCCGCCTGCTGGGCAGCATCGCCTGCCTCGGCGGCACGGGCGAGATGGAGATGATCTGCCGCGTGGTCGGCATGTCGATGGCGGAAATGCGCTATGCGCTGCACCCGGCGGTAATGGCCCAGCTCATCGTGCTGACGGAAAAAAAATATGCCTTCACCCATGACCGGGTGCAGGAGGCGGCCTTTGCGCTGCTGGAACGGCATGAGAAAAGCCATATTCACCTGACGACCGCCAGCCTGCTGGCCGACGCCGCGCGTCAGGCGGCGGGGAACGAGCTGCTGTTCCGCGCCGTTCACCACGTCACGGCCGCGCTGGACAGCATCCAGCCCGCGCCGCAGCGGCAGATGTTCCGCGAGCTGAGCCTGCTTGCCGCGCGACGCGCGAAGCGTTCGGGAGATTACCTTTCGGCGCTCGGCTATATCCAGACCGCCAGAGCGCTGGGCAACGCCGGGACGGTATCGGACTTCATGCTCGATATCGAAGAGGCGGGCTGCGAGTTTGCGCTGGGGCATCTGGAGCGGACCCGCGAGCTGTGTGACGCCATTCTCGGCTGCCCCGGCGGGCTGACCGAAAAGGCGCTGGCGGCCAACCTGCTGGTGGAGGTGTACATTCGCCAGTCGGACAGCCGTCTGGCGCTGGAGGCGGCGCTCTGCTGGCTGGGGATTTTTGGGATCCAGATTAGCCGCTATCCGGAAGATGCCGACTGCGACGAGGCCTGGGCGCTGTTTTGCAACCGCACGGCCGACGCGCCGCAAAACCTGTTTGCCCAGCTGTCGCGGATGGATAACCCGGAAACTGAAGCGGTGATGAACCTGCTGTACAGCGCCAGCATTTGCGCCAGCTTCATCTGCCCGCGCCTGCACTTTTTGCTGCTCTGCCGCATGATGCACCTGACCCTCGACCACGGCATTACCGGCGCGTCCACCACGGCGATGGCCTGGTTTGGCGTGCTGATTGGCCACCGCTACGCCGAGTACCGCCTCGGGTTCCAGTACGGCACCCTGGCCCGCGAGCTGGTCAATCGCCACGGCTACGACGCGTTCGAAGCCAAAACCCTGCTGCCGCTCGACCAGCTCAGCGTCTGGACCCAGCCTTTGTCGTTCACCATCGAGTGCGCGAAGGCTTGCTTCACCTCGGCGGTGACCCACGGGGATATGACCATGGCCTGCTTTGCGGCCTGCCACCAGGTGATTAACTTCCTGTCGCGGGGCGATCACCTGGGCGGGGTGCTGACCAGCATCGATCGGGGCCTGGCGTTCGTGCGTAAAACCCACTTCCAGGACGTGGAAACCATTTTGATGGTCCAGCGCGGCTACGTTGAGTTCCTGCGCACGCCGGTCATCGGCACCTGGACCGCGGCGCAGGTGCTGCCGGAGGCGCTGCTTCCCGCGTCGCCGGAGCAGGCGCCGGAGAAGAACGCCACCATGCTGTTCTGGTACTGGCTGTATCGCGGCATGGCGCACTTTACCTGCGGTGAATATGCCGACGCGCAGGCGGATCTTGAGATGGCGGGCTGGTATGCGTGGTCTGCGCCGGGGCACATCCATCTGCTGGACTACCATCTTTACAGCGCTCTGGCGCTCTCCCGTCAGCTGACGCCGGAGACCTTCTCGGCGAATCACCGCCGCAGCATTCACGCCCACTACGACAAAATTGCCCTCTGGGCGCGCATTAATCCCGGCACGTTCGCGGATAAAGAGGCGCTGATCTACGCCGAAATCGTGCGTCTGGACGGGATGAACAGCATTGCGCTCGAGCAGTATGAGAAGGCGGTCCGGCTCTCACGCGAGGGCGGGTTTAACCCGATTAATGCCCTGGCCCACGAGCTGGCGGGGCGCTTTGCGCTGGCCTGCGGCTACCCGACCGCCTCGGACGCGCACTTCCGCGGCTCGATTGCCGCCTGGGGACGCGCGGGCGCGCAGGCCAAGGTACGCCAGCTGGAGCAGGATTTCCCGCACCTGCTGGCCTCCGGGCAGGCCAGCGCCTACGACACGGTGGCCTTCGCCCAGAACGAGACCATCCGCGATCTGCAAAGCGTGATCAAAGCCTCCCGCGCGCTGTCGGAAGAGATTAACCTTGAGCGCTTGATCGAAAACCTGATGACCATCCTGCTCGAACGCGCCGGGGCGCAGCGCGGCCTGCTGCTGCGCGTGAGCGAGAGCCTCATCCCGGAGATCGAGGCCAGCGCCTGGACCAGCACCGAGGGCGTGCGGGTGCGGATCCTGAAAGACGTGCCGACGGCGACCGACCTGCCGCTATCGGTGCTGGCGGCGGTGATCCGCACCGGGCAGGAGATCCGCACCGGCAGGCCGGAGGAGTTCCATCCCTTCAGTCAGGACCCCTATCTGGTGACCTCGGGGGCGGCGGTCATGTGCGTCCCGATGTTCAAACAGGCGCGGCTGGTGGGCGTGCTCTACCTGGAAAACCGCCTGATGCCGGAGGTCTTCACCGCCGAGCACTCGCGCGTGGTAAGCCTGCTGGGCGCGCAGGCCGCGGTATCCCTGGAGACGGCGCGGCTGTATGCCGAGCTGCTGGCGGAGAACATCCAGCGCCGACGGGTGGAGAAAGAGCTGCGATCCAGCCAGACCTCGCTGATGCTCGGCGAGCAGATCAGCCACACCGGCAGCTGGCGCTGGGAGCTGGAGCAGGATCTGATGTTTGTCTCGGAAGAGTACGCCCGCATTCTCGGCCTGCCCGAACGGCAAAAGATGATCTCCATGGCGGAGTTTTTGACCTTCGTTCATGAGGACGATTATGCCCGCATCAGCGCCATCGTCACCCGAAGCGTGCGCGACGGGCTCTCCATGCGCGCGGAGTTTCGGGTTAAGCGTACCGACGGCTCAACGCGCTATATCCTCGGGATTGGCGATCCGGTGGGCGTGGGCAGCGAGGTGAACGAGTATTACGGCATCATCACCGACATCACCAGCCAGCGCGCCGCGGAGGATGCCATGCGGGTCGCGCAGGCGGATCTGGCGCGGGTGTCCCGGGCCACCACCGTCGGGCAGCTGACCTCCTCCATCGCCCACGAGATCAACCAGCCGCTGATGTCGATCGTCTCGAACGCCGGGGCGAGCCTGCGCTGGCTCAACCGCGAGCCCGCCCGGCTGGATAAAGTGCGCGAAGGGCTGGAGGAGATCGCCGCGGAAGGCGCGCGGGCGGGGGAGATCATTCGCAGCATCCAGTCCCTGACGCGCAAGCAGGACCCCACCTTCTCGCGCATCGACATGCACTACCTGATCCACCATATCATCACGCTTTCGCGCAGCGAGCTGGAGCAGAGACACATTAGCGTTGATTATCTGTTAAGGGCGCAGGACAGCTTTATCACCGGCGACAGCGTGCAGATCCAGCAGGTGCTGTTGAATCTGGTGATGAATGCGGTAGAGGCGATGGCCGAGGTCAAGGATCGCGCCAGCACCATTACCCTCAGCACCGCCAACGCCGACGGGAAAGTGATCGTCGAGATCGCCGATACCGGGAGCGGCATTGAGCCCGAGCGGCTGGAGCAGATTTTTGACTCGTTCTACTCCACCAAAGCGCAGGGGATGGGGATGGGGCTGACCATCAGCGCCAGCATCATCGAGCGCCACTGCGGGAAGCTGAGCGCGCGCCGCCGGGAGCCGTACGGCACGGTGTTTGCGTTTGCGCTGCCGCTGGCGGCACAGGAAGGGTAAAGGTTACTCCGCAGGCAGGCTATTGGTCAGGCGCTCAACGGCCCTGACCAGCTCCGCCACGGAGCGCACCTGCATTTTCTCCATCACGCGGCGACGGTGCACCTTCACCGTGATTTCGCTGACGCCCAGCTCGGCGGCAATCTGCTTGTTCAGCATGCCGCTTATCGCCAGCGTCAGCACCTCGTGTTCGCGGGGGGTGAGGGACATGTGGCGCTGCTTCAGGGCGTAGTGCTCTTTATTGCGCGCGGCGTTGTGTTCCGCCAGCTGAAGCGCGGACTCAATGGCGTCGATCAGCGCAGCGGATTCAACGGGCTTGGTGAGAAATTCGTACGCGCCGCCCTTAATGGCGCGCACCGACATCGGGATGGTGCCGTGGCCGGTGAGGAAAATAATCGGGATCTCGCGCCCGCAGTCCTTGAGGGCGTCAGCCACCTCAAAGCCCGAGATGGCGGGCATTTGCATATCGAGAACCACGCACGACGGTAGCTCTTCAAAGCGGTGTTGAAGAAATGCTTCTGCCGATGAAAAGCCGACGGCGTTCAGGTCTGCCGAGTCCAGCAGCCCGATCACGGACTGCCTGACTGCGTCATCGTCATCTACCACATACACAATGTGTTCCATTCACCGCCCCGGTGCTGATTGACATGTCGAGGATGCAAACAGTCCCGACGCTTACGTAAGGGACTGTTTATGCTGACTTTCATCTTAACACATTAACTATCATTATCATTTCACAATATGATAACCGTATGAAGTATAGCGAGCCGGGGCGGAGGCGGTGAAGGAACGAAACGCCGTTTTTATGCACCGACAAGCTCGATGCGGTTGCCGTCCGGGTCTGCAATCACCGCTTCATAGAAGCCATCTCCGGTCATGCGCGGGGCGCTGAGCAGCGTGCCGGTGGCCTGCGCCCGCTCGGCCATGGTGTCGACCTGCGCTTTGCTGCCGACGTTGATGGCGATATGCGCCCAGCCGATAAACTCCGGGTGCGACGGGGCGTCGGGCAGCTCCGGCAGCGTCATCAGCTCGATGGTCGGCCCGTTATCGAGCGTAATAAAGTGTGATTCGAAGCCGGGACGGTTTTTACTGACGTAGCGTTCGTTACTGCGGCCATTAAAAACCGTTTCCCAGAACTGAACCTGGGCGTTCAGGCTGCGGGTCCAGAGTGCGACATGGGCAATATGCATAAGCTCCCTCGTTATTTGTCGGTGAGGACTTTCACCGGTAAAACAGGCTACACTCTGGTTTTGAGCGCGACAAGCTGAGGAAAAGACAATGCACTACACACTGAAAGAAAGCGACAAGGATAAAGCGGAAGGGTCAAACGGCGCGGGCGCTCTGCAGCAAAAACTGCTGGAGTCTCGTTCGATTGTGATCTCCGGTGAGATCAACCAGGAGCTGGCGCAGAAAGTCATTACCCAGATGATCCTGCTGCAAAGCGTGAGCAACGATCCGATCAAGCTGTACATCAACAGCCAGGGCGGCCACGTGGAAGCGGGCGATACCATCCACGACTTCATCAAATTCATCCGCCCGGAAGTGCACGTCATCGGCACCGGCTGGGTGGCGAGCGCCGGGATCACCATCTTCCTGGCGGCGAAAAAAGAGCACCGCTACTCGCTGCCAAATACCCGCTTTATGATCCACCAGCCGCTGGGCGGCGTGCGCGGTCAGGCGACGGATATTGAGATCGAAGCGCGCGAGATCATCCGCATGCTGGATCGCGTGAACAAGCTGATCGCCGACGCCACCGGCCAGCCGCTGGAAAAAGTGAAAAAAGACACCGACCGCAACTTCTGGATGTCTCCGGCAGAAGCGCTGGACTACGGCATCGTGGGTAAACTGATTACCCATTATGACGAGCTGAAGCTGGATTAAGTTTTCGCGGCGTGTTTGTGTCGGGTGGCGGCTTTGCCTTACCCGACCTACACGCTTTTTACCCTCGCTTGACCCACGACAAAGCGCTCACGCTTGCTCTCTTCCATAATCGCGCCTGTTTCCCCTCTCACTGGTGCTACCCATGGCGTATCAACTGAACCTGAACTGGCCGGAATTTCTCGAGAAATACTGGCAAAAACAACCCGTAGTGCTGAAAAATGCCTTCCCGAATTTTGTCGATCCGATTACCCCGGACGAGCTGGCAGGGCTGGCGATGGAGCCGGAAGTCGATAGCCGTCTGGTGAGCCATTTCAACGGCAAATGGCAGGCCAGCAATGGTCCGTTTGAGCACTTTGACGATCTGGGCGAAACCGGCTGGTCGCTGCTGGCGCAGGCGGTGAACCACTGGCACATGCCCGCGGCGGAGCTGGTGCGTCCGTTCCGCGTCCTGCCGGACTGGCGTCTGGATGACCTGATGATCTCCTTCTCCGTGCCGGGCGGCGGCGTGGGCCCGCATATCGATCAGTACGACGTATTCATCATTCAGGGGATGGGCAGCCGCCGCTGGCGCGTGGGCGACAAGCTGCCGATGCGTCAGTTCTGCCCGCATCCGGCGCTGCTGCATGTCGATCCGTTTGAGCCGATCATCGACGAAGATCTGGCCCCGGGCGATATCCTCTACATCCCGCCTGGATTCCCGCACGACGGCTTTACCCATGAGACGGCGCTCAACTACTCCGTCGGCTTCCGCGGGCCGAACGGTCGCGATCTGATCAGCAGCTTCGCTGATTACGCGCTGGAAAACGATCTGGGCGGCGAGCACTACAGCGATCCGGATCTGACCTGTCGCGAACACCCGGGCCGCGTGGAGCAGTACGAGCTGGATCGCATTCGTCAAATGATGATCGACATGATCGGCAAGCCTGAAGATTTCACAAAATGGTTCGGCAGCTTTGTCTCGACGCCGCGCCACGAGCTGGATATCGCCGCCGCCGAGCCGCCGTACGCGCCGGAAGAGGTGCTGGACGCGCTGCAGGGTGGCGAAACGCTGTCTCGCCTGAGCGGCCTGCGCGTGCTGAACATCAACGGCAGCTTCTTCATCAACAGCGAACAGCTGGAGACGGTAGACGCGAAGGCGGCGGATGCGCTGTGCCGCTACACCGAACTCGGCCAGGCTGAGCTGGGCGATGCGCTGAATAACCCGGCGTTTATTGAAGAGCTCACCGGGCTGATTAACCAGGGGTACTGGTACTTCGACGAGTAGTGACGTTTACCGTCAATACGGCCTTAGCTTTCGGGTTAAGGCCGTTTTTTTCTGCTTTCCGCTGACATGTTCTGTCATTACCTGCAGTTATTCTTGTACTACCTAAAAAGAGAAGGGTTTTCATTGCAGTTTTTTCTGCAAATGCCGTTAACACCTATCAGGCACCCTTAAAAATTACGCAATTAAAACTGAAAATAGCCTTCGGCTGGTAAGAGATAATGGGAAAATACAGAACAGATCAAGACCTGGAGCTACTTCACTACTCGGACAACGAGATGCTGGAAGTATTGGTTAACTATCTCACCACGGATAAAGACGGGTCGACGCGTTACACTGAGTCCTTAACGGGTGAGAAAGCATTTCAGGATGCAGGTAAAAACTATAAGCAGGTCTGGCAACTCATCGGGGCGGAGCTACAACATTTCGGTGGCGATACCTTTGTTAACCTCTTCCGTGGTAACGGCGTGCTTTATAAAGAAATCCTGACGGACGTATGCAAGAAACTCTCCGTTAAAGCCGATTTCTCTGCGGATACTGTCGATATTGAGCAGGCCCTTCTCGCAAAATTGTTCACTGACTCCTGGGATAAAATGAATGAGGAAGAGCGCCGCAACATCCGCCGCGAACTCAAAATTGACGGGAATCTTGCTAGTGGTGCAGCACTGACGGCAATCATCACCGCAATCCGTATGGGCGGATTTATGTCCTATCAGGTGGCGATGATCGTGGCGAATGCCGTTGCGAAAGCGGTGCTGGGCAGGGGACTGGCGCTTGCCGCCAATGCGGGACTGGTACGCGCGATTGGGATTTTTGCCGGTCCGATCGGCATGGCCATTACGGCGTTACTGACTATCCCGGCCATCAGCGGCCCGGCGTTTCGCGTTACGCTGCCTGCCGTGGTGCAAATTGCTGCCATGCGCCAGCAAATGCTAAACAAAGGTGGAGATTTCTTTTGATGAAGGAAACGTTGCTTACTATCGACTGGGTGAATGTGTACAAAGAGGTTAAAAGCGCGCTGGAAACCGGGCACGTCATTATTCGTGATGGCGTCGCGTACTGGCACGCCATGTCCGGTAAAAGCGGGATCGCTCAACACCTTCCGCTAAAAGAGGTGGTGCTGGAAACGGCCTCCATTGGCGACATCAAACAACTTACACAAATGGCACAGACCGTTCAGCTAGCTGCAGTCGGCGTCTCCACGGGGATTATCGTGGGGGCAATGGTGGTGCAAACCATGTATTTGTCGAAAAAAATTGATCAACTGCAGCAGAGCATGGATCTGATCTCCGAAGATGTGCACGCGCAGAATGTTATTTTCTACATGGATAAACTGTCTCGCTACTTTGGCGTCGTGGAGTCTGCTCGCGTTATGTTGCTGGATCGCACGCTGGTGGATGAGACGCATGACGTTGCGGCACACCTCATTGTCCGAATGGGCAATGAACGCAACGAGGTTCTCTCGTTTATTGATAACTTGCTCTCCTTTGCCGATAAACTCAGCGACAGGCATTTAGAACAGGTTCTGGATTTCATTACTCTCATGCTCGATCTGGTGCCAAAAGCGGTCTATATCGAGAGTCAACTTTGCGATCGCTACGGGAAATTCAGGCTGGCAGAGCACCTGATGCGCGAAAACTCACGCCGCTATGCTGCCACGCTGGAACATTACCGCCAGTGGTGTAATAGCAAAGTTAAGGAGAGCATCAGCGGTCGCGTTGAGCCACAGTCACTTGCCTTTACCCGTAAGCAGGAAGATTTGCGTCTGTTATTTAAATCGGAAGATAACGCGCTACTGCTCCAGGAGCTGGTTTCCATCGCCCCCCTTCCTCTTAAAGCGTAATCATGATGATGCCTGGAACCTTTTCCAGGTATTCTTCATATTTCTTGAACCATATTTTTTTCTGACACATTTTGTCAGTACCATCCTCTATTTTCTTTTCACTGACCAATATTGGTAGGTCTGCTCGAAACGGTAGGAAATATCATTGGAGTTTTCGATGCTCCTGCCGTTAACCAATATTGCCCCAGCAACTTAATTCAAATTTCCCACAGCCCATAATGAGGTAATACATGTCTTTGGGACGAATTCGACCGCAATTTACGCAGGGCCTGGAGAAAGCAGCCGGTGAAGAAAATAAGGCGTTTGCATCAGCGGTTATTCCCCGTTTTACGCTAGAAAACGATGTGGCGCTGACGACGCAGGTCATTGCCCAGCTTGATGAAGCCAGAGCCAAAATTGACCACTTCCATAAAATTTACGTGGAGTGGGGATTCGCAGCGGTCGACCCTATGGGGAACGGGATCGTGCTGAATTTTTTTGGTCCACCAGGAACCGGCAAAACCCTGACGGCAGAGGCGCTGGCGGGTTCGCTTAAGCGCAAGATTATGGTTGTCAGTATTGCCGATCTCGAAAGCAAATTTATGGGGGAAACCGCGAAAAATATCGCTGCTCTTTTCCGTCAGGCCATGGGGGAAGAGGCCGTGTTGTTCTTTGATGAAGCAGACACCCTTTTGGGTAAACGTCTCTCATCTGTTACTCAGGGCATTGATAATGAAGTAAACGCGATGCGTTCCACCTTACTGATTGAGCTGGAAAAGCATACCGGTATCGTCATCTTTGCTACCAACTTCGTCAAAAACTACGACAGCGCATTCCTCAGCCGTATCTCTCACCATGTTGGTTTTACGTTACCCGGCAGCCAGGAGCGTTTTCGCATCTGGGAAAAATTGCTCGTGCGCGCTATTCCGCTTGCCGATGCGCGGGAAACGATGCTGGAAAGCGCCGTGTCTCTCTCCGAAGGGCTCTCTGGCCGGGATATTCGCAATGCCATGCGCCTGGCGCTACCTAAAGCCGTACTGGAATCAGAACAAAAACTAACGCTTAAGCATCTTGAAAGTGCACTTGCGCAAATTCGTGATGCTTACGGCGCGATATCGAACGCGGCATCTTTCGTTCCACCACACATTAACACAGCAAAAAAAATGCTCGGTTTGAGCTAAGGGTTGAATCATGGGTTTATGGAGTCGTATTTGCTCTGCAGTCTCGTACGTACGTGATGTCGCTTCATCCGTCGTCAACAAAGCAAAAGAAATGGCCGGAAAAGCGATCGGTTTCATGGCAGAAAAAGCGGAAGGTTTTGTTGGTAAAGTCAACCAGATGTGGCAACGCATTAAGCCGCATATCAGCACGGGACGCAAAATACTTCAGATGCTAGGCGGTTTTATCACATTGCCATGGGTAAAGAGCGCGCTGGCGGGGCTGGATCGCGCGCTTGCATGGCTGGAAAAACTTGATAAACAGCCGCTGGTAAAAAAGCTGCAGAAAGCTCTGGAGTGGGTCATTAACTGGTGTAAAAACGCCCACCAGAAACAAATGGAAGAGCAGGAGCTTGAAGAGGCTCGCCATCATGCTCAGGCTATGGCTGAAGCGGAAGGTGAATTGACTGGTGAGGAGAAAGAGGCTGTGTCGGCTTTCGCACTGGTGAACAGCTATCTTATCGCAAAAGCAGAAGTGGATATCGCCGTGAAGCGAGATACGCTGCAGGACTTCGAGTATTTCCTGCGCCTGCGTGCAGTGCAAAAGCTGCTCGCCTTCTATGAAACCCGTATGCAGGCCGTGAAGTCCATCAGTGATGTCGATGCGGATATGCACTTTATGGTTTATGCCGCGAATGCGCTGATCCAGCAGGAGGCAGAGTTTAGCGATGCCGATACTCTGCGTCTGGATAGCCTCACTCAGAGACTATTCGGCAAGCCGATTATCCCGTTTGTCTTCGAAGAGATGATTATTGCATGGGAGAAAAGCCGTCAGCTGCTGGAAGAAGAGTGGGAGAAGAAAAACAGCGCGCTTTCGAAAGATCGTTTGCTGCATAACCGTTTGGTGCGCGCGCAAAAATACGAAGAGCTTGAACCGGCTGAAGTGGGCGTGCTGAACGATCTTAAAATCACCTTGCCGCGTGATACGGCCGATCTGGAACAATTAGGCGACGATCTACTGGCGCGCCAAAGCTACGTCAACGCGGCGGAAGGCTTTCTGCAGATGCTGGAAAAAGAAGAACAGCAGCTGATTGCGGAAGGCAAAGCGTATCTGCTCGATCAGGGGGCGACTGTGGGTGCACTGCTGATCGACTGCTCGCAAAACGATCGCGCCTGGTCTTCTCTTTCCCGGCAGGAACAGAGCTTAATTACCGATTTCGCCAACATCTTTGCTGCCGATTGCCAGAAACGTACTGAAGCGGGTCTGCTCGTCGAGGTGGCTGCATGAATCTGCTGACTGAAATTGGCCACTTTTTGATCCCTGGCTTTGATGCGCTGCAGATGGGCTTTTTCGGCGCCATGCTGTTGGCAGTAATCTACACCTGGCTCTCCGTCAGGCGCAATGCACAGGAAGCGCGCTGGCAGCAGGCCTGGGAGAAAAGTGGGTTACAGGCTGCTCAGCCGGGGGTGAGTGCAGAAATGGGATCGGCCGCTGAGCTGAGCCAATCACTGGCGACCAAAGCTGAGAAAATAGCCGCCATTATGCCGGGTATGCTGTTGATCCTTGGTCTGTTGGGAACCTTTCTTGGGCTGGGGCTGGCGCTCGATAAAGCTTCCGGCATTTTGCATAACGCGGGAAACAGCATTGGTGCAATGGACTCCTCCATGCGCGACCTGATGGAGATGATGCAGGGGCTGGGCACGAAATTCAAAACCTCAACCTGGGGGATTATTGCCTTTATCGCCCTCAAAATCTGGGAGTCGAAAAACGGCTATGAAGAGCGCCGTCTCAACTGGTGTATGGCTAAACAGCAGCACTCCCTGACCGAAGAATATGCCCAGCGGGCGGAGGAAAACGCTTCCCGGCAGCAGCAGCGTGAAGCTGGACGTGACGCGGCTACCGAGCGTCTGGTGGAGGCGATGGCGCTGCAAACTGTCGCGTTGCGCGAGGAGTTCAGTCAGCAGGCAAAACGCAGTGAAGAGCAGGAAGCACAGCGTCATCAATACCATCTGGCGGCGTTAAAAGAGATCGCAGATATTAATAATCAGTCGCGCAATCTGCTGGAAACTTACACCCGTAAAAGTGAAGAGAACCTGGTGGCACTGCAGCAGGCGGCGACTACTATGAGTGATGCTTCGCAGCAAGTCTCTGGCTCGGCGATGAGCCTGGAAAAGGTGGTTACCGCGCTGGGTGCCGAACTTAGTGAGGTCATGACCGGCATTAAGCAAGAGCTGACGCAGGTAGTTAATGAGATGAATGCCGACTTCACTCGCAACGTGCAGCAGATGAGCGATAAGCTGGCGGAGTCTACTCATCAGCTCAGTACGACAATGGGCCAGATAGAAACCTCCTTAAACGGTGCTATCGCAAGCATGGATGCGTCTTTCCGCGGCAACATGACGCAGATGGCCAACCAGCTGGAATCCGCCACTTCGCAGATCAGCGAGTCGGTTAACAACATGTCTTCGCAGATCGACTTAACCATGACCACGGTGAAAGAGAGAACCGAAGCCGCGGCGAAAATTCAACGTCAGGCGATGGATGAATTCTCCGAAACCAGCATGACGCTGAATGAACAAGTCACCTCTATGACAAACTATATTCAGCGCGTCACGAAGGAGATCGCTCTCGGTCTGGCCGCCGTTTCCGAAGGCAACCGTAAGATGGAGCACTACATCACGCGCTTTAACGAGGCCTTCGATCTGCTGGGTACACTGCCGGAAACCGTTAAGCAGATCACCACTCAGGTGTCTGCATTGTGCACCCGCATCGATAAGTTGCTCCCGGCTCAACAGCTTGTCGCCGAACGTGTTGAGGTCTGATATTGCCGATGAAAGATAAACCGAATGAGTGGATTTCTATTTCCGATCTAATGGCAGGGGTCATGGCCGTGGTGATGCTGATGCTGGTGTTATCGGTACTGCAAAACAAAGTGGCTGACGTAAAACGCGAGCAGGAGAAAAACAGCGGCCAGGCAGCCGCTCAACAGAAACTGAATGCCATGATGCACAGCATGCAGCAGGAGATGGCGGATCAGGGGGATGCTGCGCTGGTGGGGTTTGATATAGCCAGCGGAAAAATTACGCTGCGCGATAAAATCTTCGCCCGCGGTAGTGCCTGTATCACCGATCAGGCAAGAGATGCACTTGCTCGTCTGGCACCACGGATTCAGGCGTTCGTGAGCGGTTCGACGAACACTCAGGTTTTTGTTGAGGGGCACACGGATAACATCAGCGTGAATAACCCTGTGGTCGATTACACCAGGTTCTGTACCGTGTATGACGATAACTACACGCTCTCGGCTGCCAGAGCCCGTGAAGCACGTAAATTGTTAATTGCGAACCTCAACGATCAGCAATCGCATCGTGTGATTGTGGCCGGTTTTGGCGACTCTCAGCCGCTAAAAGGGATTTCACCCAGCGATGAGCGTAATCGCCGCGTTGAGGTGCAGTTCCTGACGCACGCGCCGTCACGTCAGGAGCAGGGCAGCGCTCTGTAACTCAGCGGCTGGTTGAGTAATGGCATCTAAACCAGCCCGCTGTAGGGGCTTACTGAACCGTTGGAGAGGACTGGGGTGAGGGCATCAGGCTGCGCTACTCCTCCATCGCAATCACAATCGCTTCACCCATCTTCTTCAACGCCTCGCGATTTTTGTCCGTCGGCGGCAGCGCCACGTTGATCCGCAGACAGTTGCGGTACTTCCCGGAGGCGGAAAACAGCGACCCGGCCGCGGCCTGGATCTTCAGCCGACACAGCTGCTTGCTGACGCACACCATGTCGACCTTTTCCGGCAGCTCAATCCACAGCAGGAAGCTTCCCTGCGGGCGCGTGACGCAAATCTCGGCCGGAAAATACTGCCGCACCCAGCAGGTGTAGGTTTCCATATTCTGCTGATAGATCTGACGCATACGGCGCACGTGGCGATGGTAATGCCCGTCGCGAATAAACGCCGCCACCGCCATCTGCGTCCCCGGCACGTTAAACCCGCCCGCGGCGTATTTCATGTGCATCACCCGGTCGTAATAGCGCCCCGGCACAATCCAGCCGACGCGCAGGCCCGGCGCCACGGTTTTGGTAAACGAGCTGCAGAGGATCACGCGGCCGTCGATATCCATCGAATGAATGGTGCGCGGGCGCGGGTACTCCGCCGCCAGCTCGCCGTAAATGTCATCCTCCACGATCACGATATCGTGCCGCTGGGCCAGGGCTAACACCTGCTTTTTCCGCGCTTCCGGCATGATAAACCCGAGCGGGTTATTGCAGTTGGGCACCAGGATCACCGCCTTGATCGGCCACTGCTCCAGCGCCAGTTCCAGCGCCTCGATGCTGATCCCGGTCTCGGGATCGGTAGGAATTTCAATCGCCTTGATGTCAAACCCGCGCAGCATCTGCATGGTGCCGTGAAACGACGGCGATTCTACCGCCACGATATCCCCCGGCTTGCACACCGAGAGCAGGGCGATCGACAGCGCGCCGTGGCAGCCGTTGGTGATGACAATTTCGTTCGCCGCGACGGTGGAGCCGCCGTCCAGCATCAGGCGGGCGATCTGCTCGCGCAGCTCCAGGCGGCCGTCGAGCACGTCATAGCTCAGCATTTCCCCCGGATTATGCTGCGCGATGCGGCTCATCTCGCGCCACAGGGGCTTCAGGCTCGGCTGGTTAATATCCGGCGAGCCGCCGCCAAACGAAATCATCTCTTTGTCGGCACGCGCGTCCAGCAGCATCATCACCTCATCCCACTGGGTGACGTCCACGGGACGCTGCACCGGGCGCGTCATGGCCGGAACCGGCGGCTGGGCTTTGCGCTGCGAAACAAAATAGCCGGAGCGCGGCTGGGGGGTGATCAGCTGGAGGTTTTCGAGGATCTGATAGGCCTGCTGTATGGTGCTGATACTCACGCCGTGCTCCTGGCTCAGCGTGCGCACCGACGGCAGACGTTCGCCGCTGCGATACAGCCCTTGTTCAATGCGTTCTGCCAGAAGGTTGGCGAGATGTTGATAGCGCGTCATGCTGTATCCTTTGTTTTCACCATACAGATTGTAAAACCAGTACAGATTGCCGTAAAAAATGGCATGCAGATACTGTTTTAGCGGATCTGTATGGTAAACAAAAGCTGTTTTTGAGTCTGTATTGCACAGGTCGATTTCCAGGATGATAACCCCACTGGTACAGTGAGGAGAGCATCATGGAATTCTATGAGAACCGTTCAAAACGTCCGTTCGTCGTGTTTGTCTGGATCGGCAAAACGATCTGCAACTGGTATCGCATCAACCGTACCCGCCGCATTCTGAGCCAGATGAGCGACGAGCAGCTCAAGGACGTTGGGTTGTCGCGGTATGATGTGTGATCTACGTCGTCGCCGGGTGGCGGCTACGCCTTACCCGGCCTACTCGATCCCGTAGGCCCGGTAAGCGTAGCGCCACCGGGCGCTTTTCAGCTCAACAGCGCAAATGTCTGCCATTTCGGCCTTTCCAGTAAATCCACCGCCTCCTGATATGTCCGCACGTTGTTATAGCCCATCACCAGCCCGTAGCGTTTACCCGATCCGCGATACCACTCCGACAGCGCATTCACCTGCAGCTGCTGTTCCTGCCAGCAGCGCGCCACTTCCCGGTCACCGCTTCCTCTGGTCAGAAACGCCACGATATGCATCCCGCCGTCGTTTTGCTCGGTGAAAAACAGATCGCCATACACCTCGCGCAGGGCGGCAATCATCCAGTCGCGGCGGGTCTGATACAGCGCGCGCATCTTTTTCAGGTGACGAAAAAAATGCCCTTCGTTGAGAAACGCGGTGAGGATCTTTTGCGTCAGCACCGGCTGGCCGCTGGTGGTAATGTCCGCGCAGTCGGTAAAGGCCCCGACGGTGCTGGCGGGCATCACCACGTAGCCCATGCGCAGCGACGGCATGATGGTTTTACTGAAGGTCCCCATAAAAATCACCCGGTCGTGCTGGTCGAGGCTTTTCATCGACGGCAGCACCTTGCGGGTGTAGTGAAACTCCCCGTCGTAATCGTCTTCAATGATCCACGCCTCGTTCTGGCTGGCCCAGTCGAGCAGCTGCTGCTTGCGCGGCAGGGAGAGGGTGACCGCCAGCGGGCTCTGGTGCGACGGGGTGACAATGGCAAAACGGGCGTCGCGATGGTGACGGAGCAGGTAGTCCGTGTCGATACCGCAGCGATCGACCGGCACGGTGTGCAGGCGAGGCACGATCCGCTTGAGCAGTTGCTGGCCCATAAAATAGCCCGGATCTTCAAACACCACCTTGTCGCTGCGGCTGGCAAGCGTGTCGAGGATCAACCGCAGGCTGCCGCTATAGCCGCTGGTGATCAGCACCTGCTCGGCGGTGCAGGAGAGCCCGCGCGAGATGTTCAGATAGCTGGCGATGGCCTGGCGCAGCGGATACCAGCCCAGCACCGGTGGGTTGAGCATCTCCTCCTGACGCATGGCGCGCGTCGCCTGGCCTGCCAGCAGCAGCCATTTTTTATACGGGAAGCTGTCGAGGGCCGGGATGCCGGGGCGCAGAAACCCCGCCCGCTCGCGCTGGCTGATGAGCGATGCCGGAAGTGTGCCGGTGGGCTGTTCCGCAGGGGCAGTCTTACCCGGCAGCAGTAAATCCGGGTTCACCCGCGTGCCGCGCGCGCCCTGGCTCACCAGATACCCTTCACCCGACAGAATGGCATAGGCCGTTTCGACGGTTTTACGCGCCACCTTCAGCTCTTCCGCCAGCACGCGGATGGCGGGCACCTTATCGCCCGGCTTCAGCACGCCGCGCGTGATATTGTCGCGATAGCGGGAATAAATCTCGTGATAGCCCGGCTTCATGTCCTACCTCGTTTCGCTATTTTTGTATCTTTTTACTATGTCATGAAGGGCGTAGATTTGCCTCATCGCATGACATATGCCGCACAAAAAGAGGAAAGACCATGAGCACTCGCGTCAACCACCATAAAGCTACACCTGCCCTCGCCAACGCCCTGTCCGCCCTGAGCATGGAAGTGGCAAAAACCTCCATCGACCCGGCGCTGAAGCACCTGATCGACATTCGCGTGTCGCAGCTGAACGGCTGTACCTTCTGTCTGGATATGCACTCGAAAGAGGCCAAAATCGGCGGCGAGCGCGAGCTGCGCCTGTACCATCTGGCGGCCTGGCGCGAGTCCCCGCTGTTCAGCGCCCGCGAGAAAGCCGCGCTGGCCTTCACCGAAGCGCTGACCCAGATTGGCGTTCACGGCGTGAGCGATGCGCTGTACCGCAGCGTGGCAGAGCACTTCTCGGACGTGGAGATTTCAGAGCTGAACTTCGCCATCGTGGCGATCAACGCCTGGAACCGTCTGGGGATCACCTCCCGCATGGAACCCGGCTCGCTGGATGCGGCTTACGGGCTGAATAAGGCTAACCTGGAATAATCCCGCGCTCGCGGATCATCGCCACCAGCGCCCGTAGCCCTGGCGGAACGTGGCGATGGCCGGGGTAATACAGGCGCAGCCCGGCAAAGGGCTGCGCCCAGTCGTTTAAGACGCTCACCAGTTCTCCACGCTCAAGCTCTTCACGGATATAGAGTTCTGGCAAAAATCCCACCCCTAATCCCGCTTTCACGGCGCGGATCGAGGCAAAAAGATCGGACGTCGCAAAGCGCGGCGGCACGGCAAGGGCGTACGTCTCACCCCGACGCGCCAGCTCCCAGCGGTAGATCCCGCCGTGGGCCATGCGCATGCCGATCCCCTGATGTGAAAGCAGATCGTCCGGCGTCTGCGGAATGCCGTGACGTGCAAAATAGTCCGGCGTGGCGGTGACCAGCTGGCGGATCTCCCCGGTCAGCGGCACGGCGATCATGTCCTGCGGCACGGACTCTTCAAGGCGGATCCCCGCGTCAAAACCTTCCGCGACGATGTCGATCATTCGCGCTTCGCTGGCGGTCTCTACGCGCATCTTCGGGTAGCGGATCATAAAGTCGATCAGCAGCTGGTCCAGAAACAGGGTGCCGATATGGTTCGGCACGTTCAGGCGCAGCGTGCCAGTAAGTTCCCCGGCGTCACTGTGGATCTCCTCGCCGGCGAGACGGATCTCCTGCAGGGCCGGGCCGATACGCGCCACATAGCGCTGTCCGGCGTCGGTGAGCGCCACGCTGCGGGTGGTGCGGTTGAAAAGGCGGGTATCAAGGCGGCTCTCCAGCCCGGCGATGGCGTTGCTTACCGCCGTGGCGGACATGCCCAGCTCCTGCGCCGCGGCGCGAAAGCTGCCGCGCCGCACTACCGCCATCACCACTTCCAGCTCTGTCAGACCTGAACGATGCATAGATTATCCTGAAAATCGAAACAACCCTTGCAGCATAGCGTGGATTATCGAAACGGAGAAGCCGTGCCAGACTGTGCTCACACGGCCTGAGGAGGTTTATATGCACACCATCGAACAGATCTTTATTAACGGCGAATTTGTTACCCCGCACGGCACCGAGTGGTTTGATTTGTACAACCCGGCGACGGCGCAGGTCATCGGCCAGGTTCGTCTGGCAGATGAGGTCGACGCAGAGCGCGCCATTGCGGCGGCAAAAGCGGCGTTTCCGGCGTGGTCGCAGACTACAAAGCCGGAACGCATCGCAGCGCTAAAACGTATGCACGCCGCAGTGGCCGCTCGCCACGACGATCTGCTCGAAGCGGTCATTGAAGAGTACGGTGCCCCCGCCTCGCGCTCGGCGTGGATGGCCAGCTATCCGGCGGAGGTGATTGCTCAGGCCATTGAGGCGCTGGAGGCGTTTGCATTCGTCACCCGCGCAGGCGCAGCCACGGTGCAAATGACGCCGCTTGGCGTGGCCGGGCTTATCACGCCGTGGAACAGCGACGCGGGCTTTATCTGCGGCAAGCTGGCGGCCGCGCTCGCGGCGGGCTGCACGGCGGTGATCAAGCCGAGCGAAATGAGCGCCCTGCAAACCCGGATTGTCACCGAAGCGCTGCGCGACGCTGAACTACCGCCGGGCGTGTTTAACATCGTCACCGGGCGCGGCGAGACGGTAGGTGAGACCCTCAGCCGCCATCCGGACGTGGCAAAAATCTCGTTTACCGGCTCCACGAATACTGGCAAGGCGATCCTGCGCAACGCGGCGGAGAGCTTTAAGCGCGTGACCCTGGAGTTAGGCGGTAAATCGCCGACGATCCTGCTGGATGATGTGGATCTGACTCAGGCGATCCCGCTGGCGATGCAGGCCGGGTTTATGAACAGCGGGCAGGCGTGCGTAGCCGGGACGCGCATTCTGGTGCCGCAGGCGCGTAAGGCGGAGATCGAAACCGCGCTGGCGCTGGCCGTGGCGGCGGTGAAATCCGGCGACCCGCGCGATAGCGCGACAGAGATCGGCCCGATGGTCAGCGAGAAGCAGTGGCTGCGGGTGCAGGGGTATATCCGCAAAGGGATCGAAGAAGGGGCGCGCCTGCTGGCGGGCGGCGAAGGGCGACCGGACGGGACGCGAGACGGCTGGTTTGTGCGCCCGACGCTGTTTGCCGACGTGAACAACCAGATGACCATTGCCCGCGACGAGATCTTCGGCCCGGTGCTGTGCGTAATCCCGTATCAGGACGAGGCGGAGGCGATCGCCATTGCCAATGACACTGAATACGGACTGAGCGCGATGGTGCTGGGCGGCGATGCGGACCGCGCGCGACGCGTGGCGCAGCAGATTGTTTCCGGTCGCGTGCTGGTGAACACGCTTGCCCATGAACCGAAAGCGCCGTTCGGCGGGTTTAAGCACTCCGGCGTGGGGCGCGAGATGGGCGAGTGGGGGATTAGGGCGTTTATGGAGCCGAGGTCGGTTCTGGGTTAAGTCTGTTGAAGGTCATGCACGCCCCGTAAGCCGGGGCGTTACGTGCCGGGATCACTCTTCAAACACCCTCTCAAAGGTTTTCGTCGGTAAGAACAGCGTGAATGCATTCTCGGCCAGGAGAGGTATGAACCCCATTTTGAGGTAAAAATCTTTGGCTTTATGGTTGAGTGCTTCAACAAACAGGCCATGAATGCCGACGGCAAAGGAGGCCAAATAAACGGTCTTCATGGCATGAATAACGAGTAATTCTCCATAGCCTTGCCCCTGAATACGTTTATCAATCGCCAGACGGCCAAGGGTGACGCTCGGTACATTTTTATAAGGAATACGTTTTTGCTGAGTTTTTGAGGGCAGGTAAGCCTTTTCAAAACAGCTTCCGGAGAGCGTGTAATAGCCCAGAATACGCGGTTTTGTCTCTCGTGTGGTGAGGACATAACCCCGCAAAAACTTTCCACGATGCTGGCGTTTCAGGTGCTCCGTCAGGAAAGTGTTAAGGCTCTCTTCTCCGCAATCGAACTGGCTTAGGTCGTACTCAACGTCTTCTGAAAAAATCCCTATCTTCACGTCGTTCACGTTTTACTCCATATCCAGGAGACGCTTAGCCGCTTGCTTCAGGCGGTCATTTGGCGCAGGCGGATTACTGATGGCATCCATCACCGTTTTCCAGGATGCTTCGCTAAGGACCAGGCGGCGGTGCTGGTCAATTACCTCTGCTGCGCGTTCAGAGGCTGTGCTGACCATGAATTGTGAAATCGACTGGTTTGTCATTGCCGCCGCTTCTTCGATCATGTTTTTGTCATCTTCGGTTAACCGGAGATCGATGCGCTGTTTCTTCAGTGCTGACATAGTTTCATTCTCAAGCTTTATCCGGGCTTAACGCCTCGTTTTACAGGTATTACTCATGTACGGCATTTATCCGTACATTGATCATAAATGTGGCCTCACCGGAATTCAATGAGAAGTTGAGTGCAGCGCCATCCGGCACAACACTTCGCTCCTTGCCGAAGTATTGTGCTTTTTCCTCCTGCATTCTCTCCTCATCCTCACAACGGAGAGACACCCATGATCGCAGTCATTTTCGAAGCCAAAGCCGAGCCCGCGCATCAGGCGCGCTATCTGCAACTCGCCGCCGAACTTAAGCCGCTACTGGCGGACATCGACGGCTTTATTGATATCGAACGGTTTCAGAGCCTGACCACTGACGGCAAAATCCTCTCCCTCTCCTGGTGGCGCGACGAAGAGGCCGTCCGCCGCTGGAAGCAGAACGTTTTCCATCAGGCCGCGCAGGCCGAAGGGCGAGAGTCGATTTTTTCTTTCTACCGTATTCGGGTGGCGCAACTGGTGCGGGAGTACTGTTCCGAAGCCGGAGGGCACGCGGATGTATGACGTTCACCTCATTCTGCTGACGGATAATGATAAGCTGGCCGCAGAGATCACCGAACCCTGGGCGACATATGTTAAAAACGAGCCTACCTCCTGAGAACAGCGCGGCGCTGGAACAGGCCGTTGCGGCTGTGGCGGCGGCAATGGCCGATCCGTCGCGCGTGAAGATGCTCTGTGCTCTGATGGACGGGCGGGCGTGGACGGCTACAGAGCTGAGCGCGGCGGCAGACGTTGCGCCGTCGACAGCCAGCGGGCATCTCGCCCGGCTGGTGGAGGGAAAGTTGATTACCTGCCTGTCTCAGGGGCGGCATCGCTACTATCGCCTTGCCGGGCACGACGTGGCGGCGCTGGTCGAGCAGATGATGGGGCTCTCCTGGAGCCGCATTACCCCGCCGGAAACCACCGCGCCGAAAGCCCTGCGCGAAGCGCGAACCTGCTACGACCATCTTGCCGGAACGGTCGCGGTCCAAATCTATGATTTTATGCAGGCGGAAGGCTGGCTGGAGGCTGGCGGTTCAGCGTTGACACTCTATGGCCGGGAGCAGTTCCTGGCGCTCGGTATTCCGCTAACGCCTCACCCCCGTCGCAAGGCTTGCTGCGCCTGTCTGGACTGGAGCGAGCGGCGGTTTCATCTTGGCGGTGAGGCCGGCGCGGCGCTGTTGATTTATCTGGAAAGCAAAGGCTGGATCCAGCGCGTGGCGGGGTACAGGGAGGTGGTGGTGACGGCTTCGGGGAAAAGTGCCGTTCAGAGACTTTTTAGCAGCTAAAAAAAGCCCGGTGGCGCTGCGCTTACCGGGCCTACGTGTAAATCGCCTCCCGTAACGCCTTTCGCAATTCCTGCGCTTTTACCTCTCGTTTCTTGATACTTACCATGATAACTATTATCTTGACCGCGTGTGACGAGAGGTTTCCCCCCATGAGTGAAGAAGAACTGTTCTGCCGCAGGCCGATGGGTATGCGGATGGCGATGATCGTGCGCCAGTGGCGTGCCGTCATTGACGATGCCATTCTCGATACGGGGTTAACCCAGTCGAGCTGGACGGTGATGATGCAGCTGCATCAGCTCGGGGATAACGTCTCCATGAGTGAGCTGGCGGAGGTGCAGGGCATTGAACTGCCGCCGCTGATGCGCACTCTGACACAGCTGGAAAAGCAGGGTTACCTGCTGCGCGCCGTATCGCCTTATGACAAGCGTATCCGGCTTCTGACGCTGACGCCTGAGGGAAAAGCCATATTAAAAAGGCTCAATCAGGTGATTGAGACCTATCAGGCGCGCGTATCGCAAAACATCGCGCCGGATCATATCGACATTTTCAGCGCCACCCTGAATCAAATCGCCTGCAATTTGCGGACAATCCGCGAAGAAGATAACAAGACCGAAAAATAATGACTCCTGAACAAAAGTTTGCCCGCTGGGTAAGGGTAAGTATTGCCTCTTTCCTGCTGATGTTTGTCTACTTTATCGTCGCGGATATCTGGATCCCGCTGACGCCGGACTCCACCGTGATGCGCGTGGTGACGCCGGTTTCTCCGCGCGTCTCCGGCTATGTGGCGGCAGTACATGTCCACAACAACAGCCAGGTGAAGAAAGGCGATCTGCTGTTTGAGCTCGACGACACGCCGTTTCGCAATAAAGTGGAAGCGGCGCAAATCGCGCTTGAGCAGGCACGCCTTTCCAACGAACAGCTGGATGCGCAGATCGCCGCCGCGCAGGCCAGCCTGAAAACCGCCATGCTGACCGCGCGTAACGACAAAGTGACCTTCGACCGCTACCAGAAGCTGAGCACCTTGCAGAATGTTTCGCAGGCGGATCTGGATAAGGTTCGCACCACCTGGCAGAGCAGCGAGCAGTCCGTCAGCTCCATCCAGGCCAATATTCATAACCTGCGTATTCAGCGCGGCGAGCGGGACGAGCACCGCAACGTGACGCTGCAAAAATACCGCAACGCGCTGGATGACGCGGAGCTGAATCTCGGCTGGACGAAAGTTTACGCAGAAGCGGACGGCACGGTGAGTAACTTACAGTTAAGCCCTGGCTTTTACGCTTCGTCCGGCTCAGCCGCGCTGGCGCTGGTGAACAACCAGACCGATATCGTCGCCGATTTCCGCGAGAAGAGCCTGCGTCACACCCATCAGGGCACCGACGCCGCCGTGGTGTTTGACGCCTTCCCTGGACAGGTGTTCCGCGCCCACGTGACCAGCAGCGACGCGGGGATCCTCGCCGGGCAAGAAGCGGTTAACGGTCAACTGTCCGAACCGGAGACCTCCAACCGCTGGGTGCGAGATGCCCAACGCATGCGCATTCACGTCGCGCTGGACGAGGCGCTGCCGAAGCATCTGCCGACCGGCGCGCGCGCCACCGTGCAGCTCTATAACAGCGAGGGGCCGTTTGCGCGCTTCTTCTCCGGGATGCAGATCCACCTGGTGAGCCTGCTTCACTATGTCTATTAGCACCCTGGCGCGGGTGTTTACCCCGCACGGCAACATCGTCTACACGGCAAACGACTTTCGCCAGACCCTGCGCATCGTCTTTGCCGGGATGATTGCGCTCAGCATCTCCAGCTTTTACAACACCAGCTACGGCGTGTTTTTTGTGGTCTACCCGATCATGCTGCTGTCGCTGGTGCCGGTCTTTAACCGCCACGTGGCGAAGCAGTTTATCTTCAGCGCCGCGCTTAACTGCGTCGAAATGATCTTCATCATCGGCTATCTGTCGCAATGGCCGGTCATCATGACGCTGGTGGTGTTTGCCCTGTACGTGATGCGCTTTCGCTTTATGAGCAAGGGGCCGCTGTTTCTGTTTGGCTCAATGGGCGTGGTGTGCCAGAGCGTGATGCTCAATTTTATGAGCTACCCCACTACCAACTGGCACACGCTGCTGTTTTCCAACATCGAAGCGAGCATCATGGCGGTGTGCCTGAGCGCGCTGATGAACTATCTCCTGCCTGATGTGGAGCCCCGCAAGCCGCCGCCGCTGATTGAGAAAGACGATGCGCGCGTGCGCCACGAGTCGCTGCTCTCCGGCACCGTCGCGACGCTGATATTCGTGGTGTTTCAGATTAGCGACTTGAGCGATTCGCTTTCGGCGCTGATGGCGGGGATTTTGATCCTGTTCCCGATGCACTACCGCGGTTCGGTGATGAGCTCTATCTGGCGCGTGGTCGGCGTGGTGCTGGGCTGCCTCTATATTCTGGTGGTGCAGCTGATCCTCTACGATCACAGCAGCCATATGCTATTGATGATGCCCCTGATTGGCCTCGGGCTGGCGTTTGGCGCGCGCCTGCACGTGATGGAAAAGGTGGGCGCGGGCGTGGGATTCTCCAGCATCACCACCATCGGCATTATGTTCGGGCAGAACATGCACCCGGACACTGACCTGGTGTTCAGCGATCTCTATCGCATCACCTCCGTCACCTTTTCGCTGGTCGCAACGCTGACGTTGGTCTTCCTGGTGCACCTGATCCTCAACCGCTTCGAGGCGACGCGCTACGTCATCGCGCCACCTAAAGCAGACTAATGCCCCAGCACGGCAGGCAGCTGCGAGAGTAAAAACAGGATCAGGCCAATCGTCCCGCCCACCAGCGTGCCGTTGACGCGGATGAACTGCAGATCTTTACCGATGTTCAGCTCAATCTGGCGGGACATGTCTTTGGCGTCCCAGCTTTTGACCGTGTCGCTGATGTGGCGGGTCAGGAACGCGGCGAAATCCGGTGCGAGGCGATGGGCGGCCTGCTCCAGATGCTCGTTCAGCGACGCCCGCAGGCTGGCGTCGTTTGTTAGCGTTTCGCCAAACCACAGCCCGGCGTTGGCGATGCGTTGCTTCACGCGCGAATCCTCGCTTTGCATATCCGCCTTCAGCCACTGGCGCAGATCGGCCCACATCTCGCCCAGATAGCGGTTAAACGCCTCATCGTTTTTCAGGTAGTGCTTGATGTTGTCGGCTTTCGCCGCCATTTCCGGATCGTTTTTCAGGTTGTCGATAAGCTTCAGCGTGGCGCGGTCGAACGCCTGGCGGATCTGGTGCTTGCGGTCGTGGCTGATATCGTCCAGCAGCGTGTTCACCGCGTTTGACACCATCTCCGCGCTTTGATCGCCCAGCCACTCGGTGGGCAGCACCATCGCCTTGCGCGGATGTTCGGTCTTCAGCCAGTGGACAATCTGATCGGAGATAAACTCCCGCGTGCTTTCCCGCTGAATCAGGATAATCAGGCGGTTGATGATGGCGTCCAGAAGCACCTGGTGGCGGTTGTTTTTGGTCATGCTCTCCAGCATCACGGCGCTGGTTTCGGTGAGATCGACCTTATCGATGGCCTTATGCACCGCCCGCTTGAGCAACCGCTGAATGCGCCCGTCGTCGGTGAGTTCCAGAAAACCGCTCATCACCTGAATCAAATGCTGCCCGACACGCTGCGCGTTATCCGGCTGGCTGAACCAGGTGCCGATCATTTTTGCCGGTTCATAGCGGCGGATCAACGCCACCAGCGACTGGGTATCCAGAAACTTCTCCTGCACGAACTGGCCGAGATTGTCGCCGATTCGGTCTTTATTGCGCGGGATAATCGCCGTGTGGCGCGAGATAAACGGAATAGGCACCCGGCGGAACAGCGCAACCACGGCAAACCAGTCTGCCAGCGCGCCGACCATCGCCGCCTCGGCAATGGCCTTCACGCCGCGCACCCAGAAGGTCTGCGGCAGGAACAAGGTGGTGATAAACGCTGCGGCGGCGATCAGCAGCAGCGACAGCGCCAGCAGCTTGGCGCGTTTGAGTTCGGTATGTTTTTCCATGGGTTAAGGATAGAGGGTTGTGCACCAAAAGTGCAAAGCTGGTGTAAGAGGAGGGAGACGCAGCCTCTGTGCAAACAAACGGCTATTATATTAAAAATATATATATCAAAATTATCTATTATTAATTTTTCTATGTTTTTTGTGCTTATTTATTCTCGATAGTAAGGTTTTGTGACCGACACGCTAATTTCGATTTTCTTGTGAGTCATAAGATAAAGGACTATTCGCACAAGGAGACGGTATTAATGACATGGGAATATAAAGTATCGACAGGAGTATTGAGCCATAACGGCGAATTTGTCGCTCACTGCTACAGCGGCGCGGGTGAATCGAAAGATAAGCCTGAGTGTGAAAGTCAACGAAACAGAGGACCGATTCCCAGAGGTATTTATTTTATTGCCGGATGGAATAATCACAAAAGTGCAGAGGCCATTGTTCTTGAACCTATAGCTGGCACTAATACTTTTGGCCGAGATCATTTCCAGATTCATGGGGATAAAAAAGGTCAACCGCCAGGTTCGGCATCAGCAGGTTGCATCATTATGAACGGCCAGGACAAACGTCATATGATTTATGATTCAGGTGACACAATACTGGTGGTGCGATAATGAAGTATATTATTGCGCTATTCTTTTTTTGCTTGCCGGTGGGTTTATTTGCCAAAAACCACACTCCTGAACAGATATTGCAAATGATAAATGACAAAGGTGCCAGGACCGTTGTAAGTGAACTGGATTCAAATGATAACGGTGAGTCGGAATGGTGGAATCATATCATCCCGAAAATTAGGAGCGGCACACAAGCATGGTTAGCCGTAGCGAGTGCCCTTGAACCCGGGGTGGACGCCAGTACGGCTGAAGATTTAAAGGCGGCACTTTCTGAAGCCATCCCGCATAACCCTGAAGATGTCTTAGCAATCTTAAAAGACGATAAACCGTTGCTCACTATTGAACAAGTCTGCGCTTTTGCCAATTTCCCTGAGACGGAAGCAGAAAGTAATAAGCTTTATGTCGATTCCATCAGGGAGATGTTTAAAGTTAACAGCCCGAAGGGTAAAAGATGCCTCGCTGTTATGATCGCCACCGTTGAACACTCTGTTCCATTCGATAAGGATATTTAAATGGCCATTCCGGGATATATGTCATTAATTGACGATGCGGGTAATATTATAAAAGGGAGCGTGAAGATTAAAGACCGAGAAAACCAGATTGAGGTTTTGGGACTTTATCATAATGTGAGTTATAACTCTGACTTGCACAACGGTAGAGCGTTGAGCAAGCGCCAGCATCGTCCCTTTCTTATTGAGAAAGAAATTGATGCCTCCAGCGTTTTTCTCTATAAAGCACTTAGCACGAGCGGTACCCTCAGAAAAGCGACTATCGACCTGTACAGAATCAATGATGCCGGTCAGGAAGAAATCTATTTCACGATAACGCTGGAAGCGGTGAAGGTCGTCACGCTATTTTCATTGATGCATGACGTGAAAGAGACTTACCATGAAAAGCAGGGGCATATTGAGCTTGTTTTACTTCGTTATGAAAAGATTACCTGGCATTACCGTGACGGTAACGTGATTCATTCGGATGACTGGGATTATCGGTTAGGGGCTTGATTAACTGTCTCTGGGATACAGACGGTCTCCCGGAGACAGAGTGCGATAACGTTAAATTTCGCCTTTTAATCCCTCTTCCAGCTCATCAAAAAGCTGTAAGTCCACGTCCAGCAACTCGACCGCATTGCTGCGACGAATGCCGACATTATTCTCAATTAGCAGTTCTAGCAGTCGGTCACCATCTATCAAGGTAATAGGAGCCGCACCGGGATGCAGAGCCGCTTTTTCACAGTTTCCGGCAAAACGCCCCGTGGTGATGAGTGTGCCCCGGATCGCGCTGTGATAAGGCAACGCACCACGTAACTGGTCGATAACAGGACGGGTAATATTGCTCTGCATACGCTTAACCTGCACCACTTCCGTGATGGTGGTAATGCCCACTTGTACTCTACCGACTACGTCGACGCCTTTATCGCCCGACGCTTTGGTCACTTCCACCTGTTCATAACCCATTGCCTCCAGAAGTTGACCAATCAAATGCTCAAACTTGTAGGGATTCATGGTGCTGATTTGTTCGCGAAGCTGCTCTTTTTGCTGCTGGTTGTAGCGCTTCACCGCGTCCAGAAGTTCTTTTCGTGGATCGGCTTTGCGGGCCGGTAAGGAATTCGCCAGCCATGCACGGCCTTTATCAGTGATGTAGTAACTCATCCCTTCACGGGCGACCATATCGCGATCGATCAGGTTATAGAGTCGCGAGTAGAGGGTGCTTTTGATGGAACTGGTAGAAGCGAATTTTGAATGCTGGTGTAAAAAAGCCTGCCATTCAGGGAGTAAGTCAGCACGGCGGGACATTTCACGTCCAGCCAGCAGTTCAAGAAGTTGCAGTAACCCTTCTTTGTCGTCCAGCGCGCGTAGCGTGGCGTCATCATTATTCAGAAATTGTTGCCCGCGCTGGGTGGGTACCCAAATATCTTTGGGCGTCGTTTCCATCAGTTCGAAAACAGAAGAGTTAAGAAATAAATAGCTACCGTAACTATGACGGGGATTGAGGATGTGGTTATCCTGGTTCCAGATTTTCAGTGCGATCTCTGCGTCTTCGCCTTTCAGGCGTTCGTTGATCCACATATCAGGTCCGGACCAGTCAACGGGGTTTTGCGGCGTGCCGGTTTGTTCCTGAATCGCATTGATCATGTTACGTACAGAATGCACTGAATAGCCGGAGACGGCTTTCATCATTGCCTGAACCTGCGTATAGGTTGGAAAAAGTGGCGTAATAACTTTGTAATTTTTCACGTTGTTCCCTTAACGATTGCTTTGGCTTTAGCTTGCCACGTCAGGGAAGAAATACTCATAGCTAAGTCACTTATTTTGTAAGGTAATAATGTTCTTGTAGGTTTTCTATATAGGCAAAACACTATCTGCCACCAATCGCCACAGCACCCATCCCCCAAACCCCATCAACACCACCCCCGCCGTGCGCTCAATCCACCACAGCGAGCGGCTGAGCCTCTGCTGCACCACCGCTAACCCCATCAGCGACACCAGCGCCAGATCCCATACCAGCACCACCATTACCATCCAGACGCCGCAGGTCGCCTGTTGAAGCAGCGTCACGTCCGGCCCCAGCAGCGCCGTCATCAGCGCCAGATAGAACAGCGCGTTCTTCGGATTAAGCAGCGCCGAGCCGAGCCCCAGCAGGATCTGCTTACGCAGCGAGGGAAAGCGCTGATGGGTCTCATTCAGCGTCAGCGCTTGCGGGCGGCTGCGCACCAGATGCGAGCCGATCCACAGCAGGTAAAGCGCCCCGCAAAGCTCGATAAGCGTAAACAGCCACGTAAACTGGCGCAGCGCGCTCCAGCCGATAATCACCAGAAGAATATAAAGCGCGTTACCCGCGGCGATGCCGAAGCACAATCCAGCGCTGCCGCGCACCCGATAGCGCGCGGCGTAGCCTACCAGCAGGAAGAAATCCGGGCCCGGGCTTAGCAGGGCAACAAAGTGCGTCAGCGCCAGGGCGAGAAAAGCGGAAGGGAAGAACAGTTCCATAGCGACCTCGGTTAACAATCCGAGGTCAGAGTACGGCGCTGCAGAACCTATTTATTGTCGGATATTGATCGGCCCGTGGCGTACTGGCGCGGCGTGGCGGCGGTGTAGCTCACGAAGGTCTTATGAAAATGGCTCTGGTCGGCAAACCCGCTCTGGTAGCCGACGTCGGCAATATCATCCCCGGCGCGCAGCCGCGTCTTGGCGTACTCCACGCGGGAGATGTTAAGGAAGCTGCCAGGCGTCAGGCCGGTGTCCTGTTTGAAGGTGCGAATCAGCGTCTCCTTGCGCAGCGAGAAGCGTTGAGCAAGCTCGTCGAGAGAAGGTGGGCTGGCGAGATCGGCAAGAAATGCCTCCTGAACCTGCTGGCTGGTTGAGCGAAGCGCGTCTGCGTTATCCGCACAGTAGGGAAGGGCAGAAAGCAGCGTGTCCAGGGACGCTGGAGACATGGTCTCGACAACGTCCAGGTAATGGGCAAACAGGTCAGGGCTACGAATCACCTGCAGCGCCAAAGGAAGCTCCGTGTCGATATAGAGCATATGGTAGCTGCGCGGTTGCCCGCCGACGGGGTTGCAGCTGTGCGGCGCACGGGCCGGGATCACGATGAGGTCACCTGGATTAAGAATGTACTCTCTGTCGTGACACACGCAGCAGGTCTGGCCCTCCACAATCGCGCCGATGGAGAGCTGGGGGTGACTATGGCGTTTGTACGCCTGCGTGCTCTGCCAGGTGCTGCGCAGCTCAAGGCCTGAGGCGCGGTGAAAAGTCTGGCGGACATGTCGGGTATCGGTCATAGGCGCTCCTTCTGGCGCTTTTTTTATACCACGGCCGCGAACCGTCGGGCAGCGCTTCATTAAGAACCTTCCGGATATACCCAACTTTACGCCCACAGCCAGTCATGTTGACTACCCTTAATACCCTAAGCGGTAAAACAAGGAGATTCGACATGGCTTATCAGACAGTAAATCCTGCCACTAACCAGCTCATCAAAGAATACCCCTCACATACCGATGCGGATATCGAAGCGGCGCTGAAGGCGGCCGATGCGCTTTACCATTCGGACTGGGCGAAAGGCGACATCAGCCAGCGTCTGCCGGTGCTGCATAAGCTCGCCGACCTGATCGACGATCGCGTGGAGGATTTGGCGAAAATCGCCAGCCAGGAGATGGGTAAGCTCATCGAGCAGAGCCGCGGCGAGGTGAAGCTGTGCGCGCAGATCGCCCGCTACTACGCCGACAACGCAAAGCAGTTCCTGGCGCCGGTGAAATATGATTCAGAACTCGGTGAAGCCTGGGTGGAGCACCACCCCATCGGCGTGCTGATGGCCGTTGAGCCGTGGAACTTCCCGTACTACCAGCTGATGCGCGTCCTGGCGCCAAACCTGGCGGCGGGCAACCCGGTGATCGCCAAGCATGCCAGCATCGTGCCGCACTGCGCCGAAACCTTTGCCCACCTGGTGCGCGAGGCGGGAGCACCGGAAGGGGCATGGACCAACCTGTTTATCTCTTCGGATCAGGTGGCAAATATTATTGCCGACGATCGCGTGCAGGGGGCGGCGCTGACCGGTTCCGAAAAAGCGGGCAGCGTTGTAGCGGCGCAGGCGGCGAAGCACATCAAGAAATCTACGCTCGAACTGGGCGGTAACGACGTGTTCGTGGTGCTGGACGATGCCGACCTTGATAAAGCCGTGAAGATCGGCGTTAACGCGCGGCTCAACAACGCCGGACAGGTGTGCACCGCGGCGAAGCGCTTTATCCTGCACGAGAAGATTGCTGATACGTTCCTGAGCAAATTTACCGAGGCGTTTAAGCAGGTGAAGATAGGCGATCCGCTGGACGAAAGCACCACGCTGGGGCCGCTGTCGTCTAAAGATGCTCTGGAAACGCTGACCAAACAGGTTAACGAGGCGGTGAAAAACGGCGCGACGCTGCACCATGGTGGCAAGCCCGTACAGCGTGACGGGAGCTTCTTCGAACCGACGATCCTGACGAATATCTCCCGCGACAACCCGGCGTACTTCGAAGAATTCTTCGGCCCGGTGGCGCAGATTTACGTGGTGAAAAACGACGACGAAGCGGTCGCGCTGGCGAACGACTCCCACTACGGCCTGGGCGGGGCGGTATTCAGCCAGGATATCGAGCGCGCGAAGAAAATGGCGTCGCGCATTGAGACCGGGATGGTGTATATCAACTGGCTCACCGATACCGCGGCAGAACTGCCGTTTGGCGGCGTGAAGCGGTCTGGTTACGGACGCGAGCTGTCGGATCTGGGGATCAAAGAGTTTGTGAACCAGAAGCTGGTGGTGGTGCGTAAGTAATTTCAACCATAAAAAACCTGCCGGATGGCAGGTTTTTTTTGCACTTTGCGGAGCCTTAGAAGCTCACGCCGCCGCCCACGTACGCACCGTCAATCAGGGTGTGGTTTGGACGACCATCTTTGCCGTCAACGCTCACGTGGCGGTAACCCACTTTCAGCGTAACCGGTTTGATTGGGGTCCAGCTTACGCCGCCGTTAGCTTCAACATAGTTTTTCACGCTGTTATTCAGGCCGTCTGGCGCAACGTAACCTTCGCCGAAGACCTTGATGCTGTCGGTCAGAGCAACGTTCACGCCGCCGCCGATTGGGAACGCCACGCCGTTATCGCCTTTTTTCGGGCCAATGTAGAGAGCCTTAGCGCCTGCGTTCAACATCACCGGGCCGACTTCAAAGTTGTAGCCTGCACCTACGCCACCGGTTGTGGTGCCGTCATCGGTATTTTTCAGCCAGTTGCCTTCGGTATACAGGCCGGAGGTAGATTTACCCATTTCCACATTCAGGTTGGTAAAGTTTTTACCCTGCTCAATGCTGCCGCCCATTGCCAGTGCGGAGCCAGATACCGCGGTCAGAGCGGAAAGGATAAGTACGTTAATCTTTTTCATGAGTTTTTCCTCGTCATTAAATTAATCTGAGGGCACCTTAACAAGTGATGTTTATGACTGCAAATGTGAGGCATATCGCGGTTTTATGCTGTTTTTGTTGGGGGTTTAATCTTTATCTGTTGCAAAATTGTTTGTTTAGAAGCTCGTCAATGGCAAATAAATTCGCGTTTAGGAACAGTTTAGATTTTTGGCTAAACGACAACTGAACAAGGCAAAGAAAGCCATTTGAGATGAATTAATTGAGTTTCTAATAATTTCCAAAAGTGTTTCGGTTGTCACAGATAAAGACAGAGGTTTACATTTCTGGTGGTTGCTATACGTAATTTTGTGCAGATCCGTCGTCCTTTCATGTCATTTTTCTGACACGTTTCTTCATTACGGTGTTGGCTTCACTAACTGGATGCTAACAACATGAAAAGAAAAATCATTCCTGTACTCGTGGGCTGTGCGCTCTCATTCTCTGCCGTGGCGGCACAACCTACCGCAGAGCGCTATATCGTCAGCTTCCCTGAAGGCTCACATGTGAAATACAGCGGCGCGTTTGCCAGCGCGTTTCCGAACGGACTCCCGGTGGGGATTGGCTCTGGCCTGCTATTTACTGGCAAGCAGGGGGACGCCCTGACCTTTGCGACCGTGACCGATCGCGGTCCAAACGCCGATGCGCCAAAAATGGGTAAAAACGAAGCCAAAATATTTGTCACGCCAGATTTCGCGCCGCTGCTGATGACCATCCGCGTTGAGAACGGCAAAGCGGAGGCTGTCGATGCCCGCCCGCTGCATGATGATAAAGGCGAGATTAACGGTCTGCCGCTGCAAAGCGGCGTGATTGGCTCCACCAATGAAGTGGCATTCAGCGACACGCTAAAAATTCTGAAGGGTGACAACCGCGGTCTGGACACGGAAGGCATCACGCCGGACGGTAAAGGCGGATACTGGCTGTGCGACGAGTATGGCCCGTTCCTGATTAACGTCGACAGCAAAGGCAAGATCCTGGCGATCCACGGGCCGCAGGCGGCGGAAGGGGAGAAATCCATCGCGGGTGGTCTGCCAAACATTATCAAATGGCGTCAGGCAAACCGTGGCTTTGAAGGCCTGACCCGCATGCCGGACGGGCGGATTATCGCCGCCGTGCAAAGTACGCTGGATATTGACGGTAAGAGCAAAAAGCAGGCGCTGTTTACGCGTCTGGTGAGCTTCGACCCGGCGACCGGGAAAACCGCGATGTACGGCTACCCTATCGACAGCGCGGCCTACGGTAAAAACAGCGACGCCAAAATCGGCGATATCGTGGCGCTCGATGACCAGCACATTCTGCTGATTGAGCAGGGAAGCGATAAAAACGACGGGATGCGCAACCTGATTTATAAGGTGGATCTCAGTAAGGCGAGCGACCTTTCCGCTTTCGACAAGCCGGGCGAGTATCCGGAGTTTGATGATGAGAAAACCCTGGCGCAGCGCGGCATAACGCTTGCTGCAAAAACGCAGGTCGTCGATCTGCGCGCGCTGGGCTGGCAGCAGGAGAAGGCCGAAGGGCTGGCGCTGATCGACAGCAAAACGCTTGCGGTGGCGAACGATAATGACTTTGGCGTGAAGGCGGCGATGCAAAATCCGGTTGAGGGCAAAAAGCTCAAGGATTATCGGGTGAATACGGAAGGCAAGCTGACGCTGGATGATAAACCGGTGGAAACCACGCTCAGCGTGAAGCCGCTGAAGAAGCCGGAGTCGGACAGCGAGCTGTGGATTGTGACGCTGCCGGAGGCTGTGAAATAAGTTTCTGCCCACCCCTCATCCCTCACCCTAACCCTCTCCCAAAGGGAGAGGGGATTGTTCGGTGCGCGTAGTTAAACGAAGAGGCTATTTCTTCAGCCCCGCAAACGCCCCCCGAATTTCCTCTTCCGGCAGCTGTATGCCAATAAACACCATCACGCTGCGCGGCGTTTCATCGCCCCACGGTCTGTCCCAGTCTGCGCTGTACAGGCGCTGCACGCCCTGGAACAGCAGGCGGTTCGGCTCGCCGTCAATCCACAGCATCCCTTTGTAGCGCAGCAGCTTGTCGGCAAACGACAGCAGCAGGTTCTCCATCACGCGCGAAACCTCGCCGATGTCCACCGGGTAGTCCAGCTCCACCACAATCGACGCCACGTCGTTTTGCTTATCTCCCATAAAGTGGAAGCGCGGTTTTGCGGTCACGTTCTCTTCCAGCATAAAGCCGTTGGTGTTGAACAGCTGAGACAGATCGATGTCGCCATGCGTCACCGTGTAAACCGGCGCGCGGGAGTTAATGCGGGTCAGGCGCTCCCGCAGTTTTTCGCTTCCGCCCGCCACGTCTGTTTTGGTCAGCAGGATGCGGTCGGCGTAGCCCACCTGAGACTGGGCGATGGTGAACTGGTTCATCTGCTCGTCGGCGTGGACCGCATCCACCAGGGCAATCACGCCGTCCAGCAGGTAGCGCTGGCAAAGAATTTCATGCGAGAAAAAGGTCTGAATAATCGGGCCGGGGTCGGCCATGCCGGTGCACTCGATCACCAGACGGTCGAAGTCGATTTCACCGCGATCGCGGCTGTCGAGCAGGTCCATCAGGGCGTCTTCTAATTCGTTAGAGCGGGTGCAGCAGATGCAGCCGTTGGTGAGGGTTTTGATCTGGGTGGCGCGATCGCCAATCAGCTGGTCGTCAACGGAGACTTCGCCGAACTCGTTTTCGATGACGGCGATTTTGAAGCCGTGCTGTTCATTCAGGATGTGGCGCAGCAGGGTGGTTTTACCGGCGCCGAGGAAACCGGTCAGCAGGGTAACGGCAATCGGGGTCATGGTCTCTCCTTTAGCAGCAGCGGACGCCGCCTTCTCCACTTCCGCCGTAGCGCGCTTCCTGACGCTCGCGGAAGAATTCGGTGTAGGTCATGTACGGCTTATCCGGATGGTTGGTCTTCATATGCTCAACGTAGTTGTCATAGTCCGGAATGCCAATCAGCATTTTCGCCGCCTGACCGAGGTATTTTTTTGCTTCGCCTAAGTTACCAAACATTGTGGGTTCCAGACAGAAAAAGCCCGGTGGCGCTACGCTTACCGGGCCTACAGTTTCTGTGTAGGGCGGGTCAGCGTAGCGCCACCCGCCATTTTTTAATGGTGTGAAGAGGTCTTCACGCCGCCTTCCGGCACCGGCACGTACGGGGTTTCTTTATCCGTACGGCCGTCGGCGTTGCGCACGTTCATCCAGGTTTTGATGCCGTAGAAGATGATGCTGTACACCACCACCAGGAACAGAATGCTCAGACCCGCGTTGGTGTAGTTGTTCACCACGATATGGTTCATGTTGGCAATCTGCTGCGCGGTCAGATCCGCGCCGCCTGCGGCAATCTTCTCTTTGTACTGGTTAGCCATGAAGAAGAAGCCTTCCAGCTGCGGGTTGGCGCTGAACAGCTTCAGGCCAAGCGCCCAGGTGGTGCAGAGCAGCAGCCACAGCGCAGGAACAACCGTTACCCAGATGTATTTGGTGCGTTTCATCTTCACGAGGACCACGGTACCGAGCACCAGAGCAACGGCTGCGAGCATCTGGTTAGAGATACCGAACAGCGGCCACAGGCTCTTCACGCCGCCGAGCGGGTCGACAACGCCCTGATACAGCAGGTAGCCCCACAGGCCGACGCAGCCCGCGGTACCCAGAATGCCCGCCACCAGAGAGTCGGTTTTCTTCAGGAACGGCACGAAGTTACCGAGCAGGTCCTGCAGCATGAAGCGGCCCGCACGGGTACCGGCGTCCAGCGCGGTCAGGATGAACAGCGCTTCGAACAGAATACCGAAGTGGTACCAGAAGCCCATGTCCGCCCACGGCAGCACTTTGTGGAACACGTGTGCGATACCGACGGCCAGCGTAGGGGCACCACCGGCGCGGTTCAGCACGGACGGTTCGCCGATGTCTTTCGCGGTCTGCATGATCTGCTCAGGCGAAATCACGAAGCCCCAGGAGCTGACGGTCGCCGCCGCGTGTGCGCTTGCGTCTTTCAGCTGCGCCATAATCAGCGCCGCGTTGTCACCGCCCATCTCGTGCAGGTTTGGCATGGTAATGCCGAGGCCAGCAGGCGGGGTGTTCATCGCGAAGTACAGACCCGGTTCGATAATGGAGGCTGCAACCAGCGCCATGATCGCCACGAAGGACTCCATCAGCATTGCGCCGTAGCCGATCAGACGCGCGTCTTTCTCGTTCGCCAGCAGCTTAGGCGTGGTACCGGACGCAATCAGAGCGTGGAAGCCAGAGACCGCACCGCAGGCGATGGTGATGAACAGGAACGGGAACAGGGCGCCTTTCCACAGTGGACCGGTACCGTCGATGTACTGCGTTACCGCAGGCATTTTCAGATCCGGGTTAATCACCAGGATGCCGATCGCCAGACCGACGATAACGCCGATTTTCAGGAAGGTCGCCAGGTAGTCACGCGGGGCCAGAATCAGCCAGACCGGCAGCAGCGCGGAGATAAACGCATAGCCAATCAGCGCGAAGGTGATGGTGGTGTCCTTGAAGGTCAGCGCAGGGCCCCAGTATGGGTCGTGCGCAATCACGCCGCCGAAGTAGATGGAGGCCACCAGCAGCACGATACCAATCACCGACACTTCACCCACGCGTCCCGGTCTCAGGAAGCGCATGTAGATACCCATGAACAGCGCAATCGGCACGGTTGAGCAGACGGTGAAGACACCCCACGGGCTTTCGGCCAGCGCTTTCACCACGATCAGGGCCAGCACCGCGAGGATGATGATCATAATCAGGAAGCAGCCGAACAGGGCGATAGTCCCCGGCACGCGGCCCATCTCTTCTTTGACCATCTCACCCAGAGAGGCACCGTTACGGCGAGAAGAGATAAACAGCACCATAAAGTCCTGCACCGCACCCGCCAGCACTACGCCAGCGAGCAGCCACAGGGTACCCGGCAGGTAGCCCATCTGCGCGGCCAGCACCGGGCCGACCAGCGGGCCTGCGCCGGCGATAGCGGCAAAGTGGTGACCAAACAGCACGTAGCGGTTGGTTGGCACGTAGTTCAGGCCGTCATTGTTAATGACCGCCGGCGTGGCGCGCGTCGGGTCGAGCTTCATGACCTTCTGCGCGATGTACAAGCTGTAGTAGCGATAAGCCACAAGATAGACGGAAACGGACGCGACCACGATCCACAGGGCGCTTACGTGTTCGCCCCGGCGTAATGCGACAACCGCCAGACAAAAAGCGCCGAGGATCCCGAGTAAGGCCCAGGGCACGTGCTTCAGTAGTTTTTTAGTATCCATAGTAAGACCTGGTTTTTTATGTAAAGAAAAAAGGGTCAGGGTTCGTTGTGAGGAGGTATTGATTAATGCTGGAGGGATCGTGCCAGATCGTCGCGCGTGTAAAGGACGGTAAATGAGTGAGTGGTTGAAAGTGATGGGTGAGCGGTCAAAGGTGAGGGCGAGTGGTTCAGGCTCGCCGCCGGTGGGAGAAAATATGTGATTGCGATCACGCAGTTAGCTATGCCGTGCACTCAGCCAGATAGGTTGTCAGGGTCGTCACCAGCTTTTCCCTCAGCCAGGCAGGTTCTAAAATGTGAATATTTGGCAGCCAGTACAAAAGCAGCGGCAAAATTTGGTTCTCATGTGCTGCCTGACAGCGGAGCGTGACGCCATCGTGATGGTCTTCCAGCAGCTCTTGTTCCGGCAGGAGATCGCGTCGCATAAAGTAATGGGAAATATTATCGTTGATAAATATTTTCACTTCGAAAGTATCTTCAGAGACCCAGGGATCGAGGCTTTTTTCCAGCAGTTCAATCACGCTCTCTTCAGGAATAAATGTCGTGCCCTGAATATCCATCCAGCGAATCTGGCTCAGCGAAAAGGATTTTAACCTGCTATTTTCGGTGGCTTGTAAATACCATATATTTTTTTTGTTAATGAGTTTATAAGGATTAATCAGACGGGTTTTACCTTTATAAACGATCTGACAAACATTATGGTTTTTAATCGATTTCTCAATTTTCGGTAAATAACGACCAATATCTCGGTGTACGGTGTGCTCAGCGTCGTTGCCAAGAATAAGAATATGATTTTCATCAACGCGGTTTTCGAGTTTCTGCCAAAACTCGGTATTACGATCGGGAAAAAAGTTATCAGCATTCAGGAAGTTAGCAAGGGTGTGGTGCAGTCCTTGCGAGCCGGGAGATTGCGCTGAATGAATGAGCCGATATAGCCCATTTCCGGTATGTTCAACAATCGGGGAGAGTGCATTTAAATCGCGGTAGACAGTGCGCTCGGTAATTTTAAATTTATCCATGAGCGCACTGCGGTTTACCACACCGTGTAAATGTAGCTCAACCAGAATATCGACCAGACGTTCAGCCGAGCGGCTCCGCGTCGATTTAGCCATAAGGTCTTCCTGTATATTGGGATCGGCGCTGAATGATGCGGGTAGCACTGACACGGGGTGTCAGTATTCAGGCACAGAAAATTTCTCTTATGGTTATATAACGGCGTGCTTTAGCGGAAACCTTAGGGTTTTTTGCAGAAAGCCGCACTGACCGAAGAAAGGTCAGCGCGGGAAGGGATTAAACGGCTGCTTCAAGCTCCATCATCACGGGGTGGAAGCGGCGTTTGAAATAGATCAGGCCGTGGCCCTCTTCACTGAGGATGATGTTTTTAATTTCAACGAGATAAACAAGATGCGTGCCGATGGTTTGCACCTGGCTTATCTCCCCTTCCAGGCTGGCGAGCGCGCCTTTTAGCACCGGCTGCGCCAGCGGGCCTTTCTGCCAGCAGGAGAGGGCAAAGCGCTCATCCATGGCCATACCGGTCATCCCGGCGAAATGGCGAGCCATGATCTCCTGCTCGTGGTTCAGCACGTTGACGCACAGCCTGCCGTTACCCTGAAAGACCGGGTTCATGGCGCTGTTGGCGTTGATGCACACCATGACCGACGGCGGCGTGTCCGTCACCGAGCAGACGGCGGTGGCGGTGATACCGCAGCGGCCCGCCTCGCCCTCGGTGGTGACCACATTAACCGCAGCCGACAGGCTGCTCATCGCGTCGCGAAAACGCAGGCGTTGTTCATCTGAATGCATTGCAACCTCCCGCTGCGCTATTTCAGCAGCTTGTCGAGCATGTTGATATCGGTGTTGTTGTGCAGGTGCGGCACTGTCCAGCCGTGCTGATCGTATTCGGACATGCAGCGGTCGACCATTGCCATCATTTTGTCCATGTTGCCGGAGCTCTGCGCCTGGCGCAGACACTGCAGGCGGATCTCATCCTGACTGCCGGAGTAGTTGATTTCGTACAGCTCGTGACGACCGCCAAACTCGCTGCCGATGGCATCCCACATCAGTTTCAAAATCTTGATGCGTTCAACGTGATCCATACCGTTGGAGCCGCGCACGTATTTCGCCAGATACTGGTCGATCTGCGGGTTGTTCAGATCCCGGGCGCTGGAGGGCAGGTAGATCAGCCCGGAGGTGACGTTACGTTCGATGATGTTCTTGATCTTCGCATAGGCCATTGGCGCCATGACGCGGTAGGTTTGCAGCGCGGCGTGATCCGGCAGATACGCGCCGTTGACCCACGGGGTGGCTTCGGAACACATGGAGTCGCTCAGCGCCCAGAACATGTTGCGCCAGGCCACCACTTCGCCGAGATCCGCCTGCACGCCGCGGAACTCCAGGGTGCCGGTGCACTCGAGCGATTTCTTCAGCAGGGCGGTGATGAAGTCGAGCTTCACCGCAAGGCGCACGCAGGCCTGCAGCGGGTACATTCGCGCAAAGCCGCCCTCCATCGTCCAGCGACGGCAGCGGTCGAAATCGCGGTAGATCAGCACGTTTTCCCACGGGATCAGCACGTGATCCATCACCAGGATCGCGTCGTTCTCGTCAAAGCGGCTGGAGAGCGGGTAGTCGTACGGGGATCCGGTTGCGCCTGCCACCATCTCGTAAGAGGCGCGGGAGATCAGCTTCACGCCTTCGGCATCCATCGGCGCGACGAACATCAGCGCGAAGTCCGGGTTTTCGCCCATCACCTGCGCGGAGCCGAAGCCGATCATGTTGTAGTGGGTCAGCGCCGAGTTGGTTGCCACCACTTTCGCGCCGCTGACGATAATCCCGGCGTCGGTCTCTTTCTCCAGCTTGATGTAGACGTCTTTTACTTCGTCCGCCGGCTTGTGACGGTCGATTGGCGGGTTAACGATGGCGTGGTTGAAGTACAGGCCGGTTTCCTGAATGCGGGTGTACCAGTTACGGGCGTTCTGCTCGAACTGGCCGTAGAAGGCCGGGTTGGCACCGAGCGCGCAGCCAAACGCGGCTTTGTAGTCCGGCGTGCGGCCCATCCAGCCGTAGCTCAGGCGTGACCACTCGGCGATGGCATCGCGTTGCTGACGCAGGTCATCGGCGCTTTTCGCCACGCGGAAGAACTTGTGGGTATAGCCGCCGCTGCCGGTGTCGGTGCCCCAGCAGAGGGTATCCTGCATGTCCGGCTTGTGCAGCGCGTCGTACATCTGCGCGATGGAGGCCGCCGCGTTGCGAAACGCCGGATGGGTGGTGACGTCTTTGACGCGCTCGCCGTAGATATAAATCTCACGACCGTCCTGCAGGCTTTTTAAATACTCTTCGCCGGTTAACGGACGTTTGGCATCAGCGCGGAAATCTTCAGGCTTCATAGGGACCTCGTATCGGAATAGGGTTGTTAAATTTATGTTTTGTTTTTGTTGTTTAATTGAAGCCTGAGCGGGGCGGAACGTGAAGGGACGTTTGGGACAACGGCGGGTACTTTTCGGGTGGGATGTAGTTTTGTGATCTGTGCGGCTTTTCGGCGGGTGGCGCTGCGCTTACCCGCCCTACGAACCGTGATGCGTTCAGGAAACCGGTACTTTCTGCGCCCGATACGCGCTCGGCGAGCACCCCACTAAGCGGTTAAAAAAGCGGGCAAAGTAAGCCGGATCCTTAAACCCCAGCTGCCAGGCAATCTCGCTGACCGCGCTGTCGGAGAAGAGCAGCAGCCGCCTGGCCTCGCGCAGCTGCCGGTCGAAGATCAGCCGCTTCGGCGGTCGGTTGGCGAAGCGGCGGCAGATATCGGTCAGGCGGGATTCGGTCAGGTGCAGCTCGCTGGCGTATTCCGGCACCGTCCAGTGCTGGTGGTAGTGGGCATCAATCAGCTGGGTAAAGCGCTGGAATAGCTTCAGCTCGCCGCGCATACCGCCTGAAGCGTGGTCGTCAAGCTTCGCGTTGCGCAGCAGCAGGGTAAAGACCGCCTGCGCCAAAAGGACCAGCGTGTGTTCTCGCCCCGGCAGTTGTTCCGTGGATTCCCGGGCAATGAGCTGCCAGTAGTGCTTCAGCGCCGCCAGCTCGTCCGGCCTGTCGGCCAGCGAGAGGCAGATCCCCGGCAGGCCAAACGCTTCCCGCGTGCCGGGGTAAAGCACCTCCAGCAGCGGCCAGATCAGATCCTCGCGCACCGTCAGCACGTGCCCGTCGCTGTCGGATTCGGTGATAAACGCGTGCGGCACCGACGGCGGCGTCAGGACGAACAGCGGGGCCTGCACCGAGTAGCGGTGATCGTCGAGCTGGAGTTCAATCTGCCCGGTATCGAGAAAGTGCATCTGAAAATACTGGTCGTGACGATGCGCCTGCATGTCGCGGCCAAAAAAGGCCGCCATGCGGGCGAACGACTGGTAGTGCACATCGTCGGTGCCCAGACTTTCGTCGTACTCCTTGCTGATATCAATGTTGGCGATGGGGCTCTGGCACACGATCGTTCCTCAGTTGATCCCGCTGCGTCATCGGAATGCGCGTCAGCACCAGCGCGCCGACCACCAGCAGCCCGGCCACGAACCACAGCCCGGAGCTGAAGCTGCCGGTCGCGTCGCGCAGGATCCCAATCAGCAATGGGCTGACGGCAGAACCCACGTTGCCAATGGCGTTGATCACCGCCAACGCCACCGCGCGGGACTGCAGGCTAATCACCCGATCCGGCGTGGTCCAGAATATGGCCATGGCGGTGAAGGATCCGGTTGAGGCCATGATGATGCCAAGCAGCTGGATCAGGCTGTGATCCGTCGCGGAGGCCAGCATCCATCCCGCCGCGGCGAACAGGTACGGCAGGATGGTGTGCTTTTTTCGCTCTTTCAGCCTGTCGGAGCGGCGGCTCCACCAGATCATCCCGAGAATGGTGCAAAACTGCGGGATCGCCGCCAGCAGGCCGATGACGATATTGCTGCTCCCCGTGTTAAAGCTTTGCAGGATCTGCGGCGTCCAGATGTTGATCGCGCTGAGCGTGTTGGTCAGGCAGAAGTAGGCCAGCGTGTAGAGCAGCACCGCCGGGGTCAGCACTTCGCGCAGCGTCGAGCGCGGCGTGACGGATTGGGCAATGGCGACCTCCTGCTCGCGGGCAATCATCGTTTTCAGCGCCTGTTTTTCGTCGTCGTCCAGCCAGGTGGCCTGATCCGGCGTGTCGTTGAGGTAAAACCAGGTCACCACGCCGAGCACCACGGAGGGCAGCCCTTCCAGCAGGAACAGCCACTGCCAGCCCTTCAGGTTCCACAGCCCGTCCATTGCCAGAATGTAGCCGGAGAGGATCGAGCCGAGCATCATGGTCACCGGCATGGCGATCATAAACAGCGCGTTGGCGCGGGCGCGGTGATAGGCCGGGAACCACCAGGTGAGATAGACCAAAATCCCCGGCAGGAAGCCCGCTTCGGCAATGCCTACCAGCATGCGCAGGACGTAGAGCGTTTCAGGGCTGGTGGCGAACATGGTGCAGGTGGAGGCGATGCCCCACACCACCATGATCCCGGCGATCCAGCGCCGCGCGCCGATTTTCGCCAGCATGATATTGCTCGGGATCCCGCACAGCACGTAGGTGACGTAAAACAGCGTCGCGGCCAGGCCAAACATGGTGGACGTAAGTCCCAGATCTTTACCCATCGTCAGCCCGGCAAAGCCGATGTTGATGCGATCGAGAAACGAGAAAACAAACAGGATGAAGAGAAAGACGATCAGGCGTCGGAACAGCTTGTTAATGGCGCGATGTTCAACAGCTTTATTATCATGGGTTTGCAGGGTAGAGGTCGTCATGGTGCGCTCCAGATCTTACGTTTAGTAGACGGATTTATTGTTATTAACTGACGTAACCGGTTGTTCGATAAAACGTGCCGCCAGCGCTTCCGCGCCGCGGGCGAGCAGGGTGGTGTCGACGCCGACGGCGACAAACAGCGCGCCGAGGTCGAGATAGCGTTTTGCCAGCGCCTCGTTCGCCATCAGGATGCCGGGCGCTTTACCGGCGGCGCGTATCTGCGCGATCGCCTGCTCAATGGCGGCCTGGACTTCCGGGTGCTGCGGATTGCCGGCAAAGCCCATGTCGGCGCTCAGATCCGCCGGGCCGATAAACACGCCGTCGATCCCTTCCACGTCGAGTATCTGCGGCAGGTTTTTCAGCGCCTCGCGGGTTTCGATTTGCACCAGCACGCACATGGCGTCGTTAGCCTGCTGGAGGTAATCCGGAATGCGGTTCCAGCGCGACGCTCTAGCCAGGGCGCTGCCGACGCCGCGAATGCCCGCGGGCGGGTAGCGGGTAGAACGGACCGCCAGACGCGCTTCGTCGGCGTTTTGCACCATCGGCACCAGCAGGGTTTGTGCCCCCACGTCCAGCAACTGTTTGATCTGCACCGGATCGTTCCACGACGGGCGGACCACCGGCTGGCTGGGATAGGGGGCGATCGCCTGAAGCTGAGTCAGGACGGTCTGCACGCTGTTCGGCGCATGCTCGCCGTCGATCAGCAGCCAGTCGAAGCCTGCCCCGGCCAGCAGCTCGGCGCTGTAGCTGCTGGTCAGCCCCAGCCATAAACCGATTTGCGGACGACCCGCCTTCAGCGCCGCTTTGAATGCGTTTTGCATGGTTGTCTCCTTACACAAAGCGGCAGCTGATGGAGCCCATGCTGCCGTAGTCGACGTGGAAGGTGTCGCCTCTGCTGGCGGGCACCGGGCGGGTAAAGGAGCCGCCGAGGATGATTTGCCCCGGCTCAAGCTGCACGTCGTACGGCGCCAGCTTGTTCGCCAGCCACGCCACGCCGTTCGCCGGGTGGTTAAGCACGCCTGCGGCGACGCCGGTCTCTTCGATCACGCCGTTGCGGTAGAGCAGGGCGGAGATCCAGCGCAGATCTAGCGCGTCGGGCTTGATCGGACGGCCGCCGAGGATCACGCCCGCGTTGGCGGCGTTATCGGAGATGGTGTCGAAGACCTTGCGCGGACGCTGGGTCTCCGGGTCAACGTTGTGGCAGCGGGCGTCGATCAGCTCCAGCGCGGGTATCACGTAATCCGTAGCGTTGTAGACGTCGAAGATCGTGCAGTTCGGGCCGCGCAGCGGTTTTGCCAGCACGAAGGCCAGCTCCACTTCGATGCGCGGAACAATGAAGCGATCGACGGGAATGTCGCTGCCGTCGTGGAAGAACATGTCGTCCAGCAGCGCGCCGTAGTCCGGTTCGCTAATCTGCGAGCTGGCCTGCATCGCTTTCGAGGTGAGGCCGATCTTATGGCCCTTCAGCACGCGGCCTTCGGCGATTTTCAGGCTGACCCATTCGCGCTGGACGGCGTAGGCGTCTTCAATCGTGATCTCCGGGTATTCCAGCGAGATCGCACGGATCTGCTCCCGGGATTGTTCCGCCTGATGCAGACGGTGGGCGATCAGGGTATGGGTATGTTTGTCGAGCATGGCGATATCCTTTGTGCGGCTGTTGCCGGGTGGCACTTCGTTTACCCGGCCTACGTTCGGGGCCGTTGTAGGCCCGGTAAGCGAAGCGCCACCGGGCGAGCAGACGGCTACGTAAACAGCGCGTGCACGTTGTTTTGTTTGTAATTGAGCGTCGGGTGCAGCTCGTCGAGCTCAAACGACAGCGCCAGATACCGGCTGTTCATAAGCGCTGCGAAATGATCTTTAATCAACGCAAACAGCATTTCACCGACCTCTTCCCGGCTCTCCAGGCTGCGCCCGGCACCAATCTTCAGCGTCATATGCACAAAGGCGTAATCATGCTTGCCGTCGGCCATCTGCCAGGTGTCCAGCCAGTGGGCGCGGCTGCGGATACCGCCGAGGGGGAAGATGCCCGTGGCGGCGAGCGCCTCGTTCACTTTGGCGAACAGCCCCGGCAGGTCGGCCTGCTCGCGGATGTTGTCGGTGCATTCAGCAATAAAGTGCGGCATGGTGGCTCCTTATGCGGGCAGCGGGAAAACGGCGTTAACCTGGCCGGTACCGGAGCTGGCGAACAGCTCGGTGAGGAACTCCACCTTGCCGTCGTAGTTGTCCCAGCCGAGCATGCCCAGCAGCATCACCGTGTCGTGCATGTTGCCCTCGCCGTAGCAGTAGTCGGCGTACTCCGGCAGCATGCTGCAAAACTCCTTAAACTGACCCTCGCGCCACAGCTTCACCACGCGCTCGTCCATCTGACGGTCAAACTCACGGGTGTAGCTGTTCATCCCTTCCTCCGCGCGCTGGTCGTCGATAAAGCGGTGCGACAACGAGCCGCTGGCGAGCACCGCCACGGTGCCGTCGTATTTCTCAATCGCGCTGACGATGGCCTCGCCCAGCCGGCGGCTGTCGGCAAAGTCGTGAACCGTGCAGAACGCCGAGATGGAGATCACCTTGAAGTGCTTATCCGCGTTCATGTAGCGCATCGGCACCAGCGTGCCGTACTCCAGCTTGAGGCTCGGGATGTTGTGCGCTTTGGCGCGTACGCCGAGCTTCACCGCCTCGTCGGCAATCAGCTGGCCGAGCGCCGGGTTGCCGTCGTAGTCGTAGGTCATGTCGCGGATAAAGTGCGGCAGCTCGTTGCTGGTGTAGACGCCCGCAAAATGGTCCGCACAGTTGATGTGGTAGGCGCTGTTCACCAGCCAGTGGGTGTCGAACACGATGATGGTGTCCACGCCCAGCTCGCGGCAGCGCTTGCTGATTTCTTTATGCCCGTCGATGGCCGACTGGCGGCAGCCGTGGTTTTTCCCCGGCAGTTCGGAGAGGTACATCGACGGTACGTGGGTGATTTTTGCCGCTAACGCTAATTTACCCATGATCAGATCCCCCATTTTGGAATCGGATGGTCGCCCATGGAGATGCAGACGTTCTTCATCTCCGCGAACACCTCGAAGCTGTACTCGCCGCCCTCGCGGCCGGTGCCAGAGGCCTTCACGCCGCCAAACGGCTGGCGCAGGTCGCGCACGTTCTGGGTGTTCACGAACACCATGCCCGCTTCGATGCTGCGCGCCAGGCGCAGCACTTTGCTGACGTCCTGGGTCCAGATGTACGACGCCAGGCCGTACTCCACGTCGTTGGCCAGGCGCAGGCCTTCCGCTTCGTCCTTAAACGGCAGCAGGCAGGCCACCGGCCCGAAGATCTCCTCCTGCGCCACGCGCATGCGGTTGTCGACGTCCGCCAGCACGGTGGGGCGCAGGAAGTTGCCGCCCTTCAGGTGCGCAGGCAGATCGGTCGGTTTGTCCGGGCCGCCCGCCAACAGGGTCGCGCCTTCCTCAATGCCGAGGCGGATGTAGCCGGAGACCTTCTCCCAGTGTGGCTTGCTGATGAGCGCGCCAATCTGGGTATTCGGATCGTTTGGATCCCCAACGCGCAGGCGGTTGGCGCGCTCGGCAAAGCGCTTCACGAATTCCGGGTAGATGCTCTGCTGGATAAAGATGCGCGAGCCCGCGGTGCAGCGCTCACCGTTGATCGAGAAGATGGTGAACAGGGCGGCGTCCAGCGCGCGCTCGATGTCGGCATCTTCAAAAATCAGCACCGGGGATTTGCCGCCCAGCTCCATGGAGTATTTCTTCAGCCCGGCATTTTTCATGATGTTGCGCCCGGTGGCGGTGCCGCCGGTGAAGGAGACGGCGCGCACGTCGTGATGGCGCACCAGCGCGTCGCCTGCCGTCGCACCGTAGCCCTGCACCACGTTGAGCACGCCCGCCGGAATGCCCGCCTCCAGCGCCAGCTCGCCCAGACGGTCGGCGGTCAGCGGAGAGAGTTCAGACATCTTCAGCACCGCGGTGTTTCCGAGTGCCAGGCAGGGCGCGACCTTCCAGGTGGCGGTCATAAACGGCACGTTCCACGGCGACACCAGCGCGCAGACGCCCACCGGCTGCACCAGGGTGTAGTTGAGCATCTTGTCGTCGACCGGGTAGGTTTTGCCGTTCATCTGCTGGCACACCTCGGCGAAGAACTCGAAGTTGTGCGAGGCGCGCGGAATGAGCACGTTTTTGGTCTGGTGGATCGGCAGGCCGGTGTCGGCGGTTTCCATGGCGGCGATCTCGGGCACGTTCTGGTCGATCAGGTCGCCCAGACGGCGCATCAGGCGCGCGCGCTCCTTCATCGGCAGGTTGGCCCACTTCGGGAATGCCTCTTTGGCGGCGGCGACGGCCTGGTGAATTTCAGCTTCACCGCCGGAGGCGACTTCCGCCAGCACCTCGCCGGAGGCCGGGTTGGTGGTGTGGAAGTACTCGCTTCCCGCGACGTTTTTACCGTTTATCCAGTGGTTAATCTTTTTCATTTTGCAGTCTCCTCGCTGACAATTCGGTTCACCAGGCGCCCCACGCCCTCCACTTCCACCACCACTTCATCGCCCGGCACCACGTCGGACAGCCCCTTCGGCGTGCCGGTGGCGATCATGTCGCCCGGCTGCAGGGTCATAAAATCGCTCAGGTACGCAATCAGGAACGGAATGCTGAAAATGAGATCGGCGGTGGTCCCTTCCTGGCGCAGCTCGCCGTTGACGAAGGTGCGCAGGGTGAGGTTGTGCGGGTCGGGAATCGCCGCTTTCGGCACGATGTGGGGGGAAATGGGCGTCAGCCCGTCGCGGCTTTTTACCCGCAGGTTCGGACGGTAGTAGTTTTCCAGGTAGTCGCGGATGGCGTAGTCGTTGCAGACCGTATAGCCCGCAACATAGTCCATCGCCTCGGCTTCGCTGACCTTACGCGCGGTTTTACCGATGACCACCACCAGCTCCGCTTCGTAATGCATGTATTCGATATTATTCGGGCGCACCGACGTCTGGTTATCGCCGTTGAAGGTGTTTGGCGCTTTGATAAATACCAGCGGCTCGCTGGGCGGCTTGAAGTCCAGCTCGCTGGCGTGATCGGCATAGTTCAGACCGAGGGCAAACAGCGTGGCGTGCGGCGGCGTGCTGTGTGCAATAGTGACGTCGCGCTCGTCCACCACCAGGTTTTCCAGCGGCGGAAAGCCTTCAGCGAGAATGCGCACGCGATCGCCCGGGCGGATCTCAACGCGGCTTTGTGGGGTGCCGAGCAGGATCGCATCGCCGGGATTGAGGGTGGCGAACTCGCTCAGGGCGCTCAGCAGTTCGGCAGCGCTGCGCTGAAGATCGGCGGTGTTCCAGTGGTCCGCTTCGCGGCCGTTGATCTCGGTGATGATGGTCAGGTTATCCACGCTATCAACGGCGACAAGTTCGCCCAGCGGGCAAAATCCGTCCCGGCATTTGGCCTTGATGGCCGGACGGTAGAAGCTCTCTTCCGGTAGGCTCACCTCGTTGGCCAGCGCGTATCCCGCGATGTACGCCGCGGCATCCTCCACGCGCACCTTGCAGGCGGTTTTGCCCACCACCAGCGCCACCGTCGCGCCGCTTAGCACCGTTTCCCCCTGCGGGAAGGGGATCGGCTCGCCCGCGCGGATCACCGTGTTATGCGGTTTGATAAACCACACGGCTGTTTTCGGCGGCGTGCTGTAGGGGGCTTTTTCAAACGCTTCACGCCAGGCATCACGCTGGCTTTGATGGTTGAGGGCGACGGCAAAAACGGTACCTTTCATTCACATACTCCTCACCCCGGAGGTCCGGGTTATGATTTCATTAATATGTTAATGATCTGGTTTTATGCTTTTGCTGTTTATTTCGCAATCAGAAGTGAAAAATTTGTGATATGAATAACAATAAATTTACAAATTGGTTTTTATTTATATGAAAATCAGATTGTTAATAAAACTAACTGGTTTCTGTTAGACTTTTTGACGGAAAACGTGTTGTTTATAAAAGCGTCTTTTAGTGATTGTTTACTTGTTAATGATTTGAAGGGAGAGGCTATGCATGACTCATTAACCATCGCGCTGTTGCAGGCGCGGGAAGCGGCGATGTCCTACTTCCGCCCGATCGTAAAGCGCCATAATCTGACCGAGCAGCAGTGGCGCATTGTGCGCGTTTTGGCTGAACATCCGTCGATGGATTTTCACGATCTAGCGTTTCGCACCTGCATTTTGCGCCCGAGCCTGACCGGCATCCTGACGCGCATGGAGCGCGACGGCCTGGTGCTGCGCTTAAAGCCGGTGAACGACCAGCGCAAGCTGTACGTGTCGCTGACCAAAGAGGGGAATGCGCTGTATGAACACGCCCAGGCGCAGGTCGAAGAGGCGTATCGGCAGATTGAGGCGGAATACACGCCGGAGAAGATGAAGCAGCTGACGGCGCTGCTGGAAGAGTTTATTGAACTCGGAAACCGGGATAACGCAGCGCGGGAAGAAGAGTAAAAACCACAAATTCCAGGATGATTTTCGTAAAGTTTTCCCTTTCCAGGCCGAAAATTCTGTATCTGTCTGAGGAAGAGAAAACATGTTAAACCGTATCAAGATTGTCACCAGCTTACTGCTGGTTTTAGCGATATTTGGCCTTTTACAACTCACATCCGGTGGTCTTTTCTTTAATGCCCTGAAGAATGACAAAGAGAATTTCACCGTCCTGCAAACCATTCGCCAGCAACAATCCACCCTCAACGGGAGCTGGGTTGCCCTGCTGCAAACCCGTAACACCCTGAACCGCGCGGGTATCCGCTACATGATGGATCAGAGCAACATCGGCAGCGGCGCGACCGTTAACGATCTGATGCAGATTGCGTCTGCCTCGCTGAAGCAGGCGGAAAAAAATTGGGCGGATTACGAAGCCCTGCCGCGCGATCCGCGCCAGAGCGACGCCGCTGCACTGGAAATCAAACGTAATTACGAGATCTACCACGGCGCGCTGGCTGAGCTGATTCAGCTGCTGGGTGCGGGGAAAATCAACGCCTTCTTCGACCAGCCGACCCAGAGCTATCAGGACGGTTTTGAGAAGCAGTACGTGAGCTACCTGCAGCAGAACGACAAGCTGTATGAGACGGCGGTGAAAGACAGCAACAGCTCTTACAGCCAGGCTATCTGGGTGCTGATTAGCGTGCTGATTGCCGTGGTGGTGGTGATTGTCGCCGTCTGGCTGGGCATCAAGCAGGCGCTGATTTCTCCGCTGAATCGCCTGATCGACAGCATTCGCCATATCGCCAGCGGCGACCTGGTGAAGCGTATCGATGTTGAAGGCTCCAATGAGATGGGTGAACTGGCCGACTCGCTGCGCCACATGCAGGGCGAGCTGGTGCGTACCGTTGGCGACGTGCGTAACGGTGCGAATGCCATCTACAGCGGCGCGAGTGAAATCTCGATGGGTAACAACGATCTCTCTTCCCGTACCGAGCAGCAGGCCGCCTCCCTGGAAGAGACCGCGGCCAGCATGGAAGAGTTGACCGCCACCGTGAAGCAGAACGCCGAAAACGCCCGCCAGGCGAGCAACCTGGCGCTGAGCGCGTCTGAGACCGCGCAGAAAGGCGGTAAAGTGGTGGATAACGTGGTGCAAACCATGCGCGACATCGCGGGCAGTTCGCAGAAAATTGCCGATATTATCAGCGTGATCGACGGCATCGCCTTCCAGACCAACATTCTGGCGCTGAACGCGGCGGTAGAGGCGGCGCGTGCTGGTGAACAGGGCCGTGGCTTTGCCGTTGTTGCAGGCGAAGTCCGTAACCTGGCGCAGCGTAGCGCCCAGGCGGCTCGTGAAATCAAGAGCCTGATTGAAGACTCCGTCAGCCGCGTGGAAGTGGGCTCTACTCTGGTAGAGAGCGCGGGGGAAACCATGGGTGAGATCGTGAATGCGGTAACCCGAGTGACGGACATCATGGGTGAAATTGCGTCTGCGTCTGACGAGCAGAGCCGCGGTATCGACCAGGTCGGCCTGGCGGTCGCGGAGATGGATCGCGTGACTCAGCAGAACGCCTCTCTGGTTGAGGAATCTGCCGCAGCGGCTGCCGCACTGGAAGAGCAGGCGAGCCGTCTGACCCAGGCCGTGGCGGTGTTCCGCATTCAGCAGGAGCAGATGAAAGCGCGCGAGTTCGCGTCAGCGAAAAACGTTGTCACCCCGGTGATGTCGCGTAAAGCCGCGACGGCCGACGCGGGTGATAACTGGGAAACGTTCTAATTAACTCAGAGGCAGGCGCATGGCGCAGCGCGTTTCATACGCTAAACCGTGCGCGGCCTCTTCTTCCCTTTTTTGACGCAGTTCAGGCGTGAGTGCCGTTACGCGTTCAAACCCCAACCGCGTATAGAATGGCGCATTCCACGGCACGTCCCGGAACGTCGTTAACGTCAGCGACGTTAGCCCCTTTTTACGGGCATGCTCAGCCGCACAGGCGATGAGCTGCCGACCTATACCTTTTCCCTGCCAGTCCAGCTCAACCGAAAGCTCCACGATAAACAACGACAAAGAATGGGCTTCTGCGAGGAGAAAACCCACAGGACGATCCGCTGCCAGCGCCAGCCAGCTCAGGCCCTGTTCGACATAGTCGCGATGCTGTTCAACGGAAATGACGTCGCCATCAGCGAGCCAGGCCAGTTCAGGCCAGGCTCGAAAACGCTGGCCTGCCGCGCGCTCAATGGCGGGCAGACTGGCAACGTCATGCGCAGTGGTGGGGCGGAAGATGATTTTCATGGCGGCAAGTATAGCCTGATCTGTTTATTCCGAGCAGATCAGCAGCGGCGAGTAGAAATTGCCGATCACCATCGCCTCTTCCGGCGTGCGTTCGATGGTCAGTAGCCTTTTCTGTCCCGGCGTTAAGCCAGCAACGTATTTCTCAAATACCCCATCGGGTAATTCATCGTGGCTAAATCGCTCGACCTTGATAATGGCGATTTCAAAAAGCGTGTCGTGCATGTGCCGCCAGTTAAACGTTTCCTGACGGGAGACTTCCCAGCCCTGCCGGATATTCTGCACATTCCCGTTGAGCGTGAAGTAACCCGTGCCGTCGGGGTGAAATCGCATCAGGATCTCACCGTCGAACGTGAAGTTGTTGTCGTCACGCTGCTGCGTGAAGGTCAGGTTACCTTCGCAAATGACGGGCAGGGGCGGTGTATGTCGGTACCATGCCACGGCCATGGTGATTAACAGCAGGTTGAAGGCGATAACCAGCCCTATTTTTTTACGCGTCATGATTCACCATTCGTAGGCATAAAGCGTGCGGCAGGCGCTGGCGGTGTTCTCTTTCGACAGGGAGCATTGCGAAAGCACCATCCTTCCTTCATGGCCGTAGAAGAGCGTGTTCTGAATGTGCAGATAAAAGAGGGAGTTTTTCAGGCACGGCAGGTTGCCGTCGCGCTGCATCGCCTGTGCCAGCGCTATTGCCTTGTTACGAAACACATCTGCCAGCGGCGAGAAGGTGTAGACCGGACATTCACCGAAATGTGTCAGAAGGTGCATTTCCGCGCGCTGCTGGTTTTGCTTAACCACAAACGTCCAGATGCACAGCGCCAGCACCACAAGCGTCAGCCCGCTACAGAACAGCAGTTGAGGCTGAAAACGATACGGCCTACTGGCTGAGGCTGGGCAATCAGATTTTTCGGCCTGGGAATGGACCGTGATGTCCGCGCTCAGCATAAAGCCCACTTTGGGCACGGTGACAATAAACAACATCTCGGGCACGAGGCTTGCCAGCAGTTTCCGCAGGATACTGATGTACTGATTAAGTGAATTGTTGGAGCCCTGCAGGCCGCGCTCATCCCACACGTCATGCAGGAACGCCTCGCGTTCGACGACGTTACCGTGATGGAGCACCAGCATTTTCATAATGCTGTTGGCGGTTGCCGTCATCACCTGGGGTTCGACGTCTGGCGTAGCAACAAGTGAAACGGAACCGTCTTCATCGTTATAGACGAGGGTATCAGCGAGCAGGTATTTCATAGAGTATTGTCAAAAGAGCAGTTGGGAAAATACATATGGTGAATAGTACGCGTGCTATTCATCTAAGAAGCTGGGTATTCTAACTGCTTTGTTACCGATAACATTGATCCAGGCAGGTATTCACGCTGATTAATAAATGAGCGCAATCAGAGGTAGAACGATTGCTGTTCCAGCAGGCAGATTTTACGGTGAAACTCCGCCAGGTTCTGGCAGCGGAATTTGGTCATCGCGTTACGCTTGTGGGTATAGATGGTTTTGGGGGATTTATTCAGCAGTTGCGCAATGCGAACCAGGCTGATCCCTTGACTGAGCAGGGTACACACCCGCAGTTCAGAGCGGGTGAGGTTAGCATCAGGACGGTAGCGCTGGGTGAAATCGGCGTTTCTCAAATGCTGGCTGAGCTGAATTATCGAGATGTTTCCAGCCAGCACCCTGACGCGCCCGGCAGGCAGATAGACGTTGATGTCGTTCACGCGGCTTTCGTCCGTAAATATGAGCCAGCCGTTATCGGTGGTCTCTTTCATGATTTGTTCGCGCATGCGCAAGAGGGTTTCCGGGCTGACGCTGTTGAGCCAGAAAATATCAGGACGCGGCGTCATCATCATCGAAATGAGCGTTTTCAGACCAAGCCACAGGAAATAGTTATCGCTCAGAACGATAACGTGAAAGTCGACGTGGGTGCTGCGTGAGAGAGTCATGTCAGGTGTCGCCCGTTAACGTGAGGGAGCCAGAGGGTCCTCATGGAAATCAAAGTAGGGCAATACTCTACATCCTGAGCCTAAACTAATATGTATATAGATGAAATTGCGTTAAATATAGTGATTTTATCTGATTTATAATAAGCATAAAGCTTTTTATAATGTTGAAATTGCCCGGCGGAACACCGGGCAGAGAGGATATTAACTGTCGCGACTGATAATTTTAATTTCCACCATCCCAATCCCAAGCTGTCGCGGGGAATGGCCGAGGATATTGCCTTCGTTAGTGGACTGCGGGTCTGGCGGAACGATGACGAGCGTGCTGCTGCGCGACGGATTGTCGAAATGCAGCGTGGTGGTGCTTATGTCATTGCCAAGCGTCAGGATCTGTTCTTTATCCCCCACGCGCACCGGGATAGGGCGGTTAGCATTGGGCCCGAACGCTCTGGCCGTGATCACCAGATCGAATTTTTCCGGCAGCGGATGGGCATACTCAATTTTCACTTCGTCACCCAGCTGGGCGTTGGACCAGCGTCCCCAGGATTCCGGCCGGGAGATGCCGCTGAACTGTTTGACCTCTTCCGGCGCGCCGGCCACGTTAAAGATAAAACTGTCCGCTTTATAGCGAATGTCGTTATCGACAATCTTCAGCATGTCGACATTACGCTGATAGCGCGCGGTATCGATAACCGTATCGTTAAACGCCGTTTTGCCTTTCCACTGTTTTTTATCAACATGCTGGACGGACTGTTCTCCGCCGAGCTGTCCCTGAGCGACACACCAGTCGGTCGACAGGGCCAGCGGCTGCGACCAGAGCTGGCCCATCTTGTAGCACGCGTCGATCCAGACAAAATTGTCGCGCGGGGCGAAGTCAGCCAGCTGATAACGCAGCGGTGCGGAGTATTCACTTTCCGGCAGCGGTTCGACGCGGTTGTCCGACACGCGCAGCAGCAGCGGCAGGCGGAAGTGACTGCCGGAGAAGGCAATCATTTTTTTATCCTGGTCGATGGTGAAATCTTTCATCTCTTTCGGGAAGTTCCACAGGCGGATGATATCCGGCTTCCACGCCAGGATTTTCTCCTTCATGTTGAGGAACACTTCTGAGAGCGATTGCCCGGACAGCGTACTGCGGCCAAGGCCAATAAAGTTATCGCCGCCCAGTATGTCCAGCACCGTGGCGCCGTTGTCCATCGAGTTACGCCTGGTGGCGATCACCTCTTGCTGAGGCTGGTCGCCGCGCAGGATGAAGAACAGGTTGCTGCGGTCCTGCTTGTTAAGCTCATCCCAGGCGCTGTTTTTCATCGCCAGATGGTCAGATGACACCACAATCACCGTGTTTTTGAAATACGGCGAGGCTTTGATTTTGTCGATCAGCGCGGCGATATGTTCCTGGCTGCAGGTGACGGCGCTAAATGACGTATTACTCTTGCCATTGATGTCATAATTTTTGCGTTTACAGGTACGAGAGACAAATCCATCCGGATGATGGGTATCCACGGTCAGGGCGAAGAGCGAGAAGCGTTTGCCCGCGCGGGAGAGTTCCTCGAATTTTTGCCAGGTCTCGTCCAGCACCGTATCGTCGTAGAAGCCCCAGTCGTTACGGTAGCTCGGGTCCGCGACGAGGGTTTTTAACTCTTCAGAGCCGTAGAGGTGGTCAAAGCCGTGTGATTTCAGGAACACATCTTTGCCAGCGAAACGCAGGTTTGCGCCCTGCATAAAGTAGTTTTCGTAGCCGGAATTTTTCAGGATATCGCCAAGACAGACATTTTGCGGGAAGAAGCTCGACATGGACGCCGAGGCGTTGCCCTCAAAAGGCGCGAACAGCGGGATACCGCACTGCGACGCGACCATACCGGCGATGGTGTAATCGGTGCCGGGTAACTGCATGGTGTGGCTGAAATCGAGACCTTCGTTTTTCAGGGGCCCCAGATCCGGGGTCAGGTTCGGGAAGGCATCGTTATCAAAATAGGTGCGCTCCAGGCTCTCGCCGTAGATATAGACGAGGTTGAGCTTCGGATTGTCGATCTTCTTCGCGGGTTCTTTGTAATACGCCACGAAATCGGGGTCACCCTCGCGCGACTGGGATTTCACCAGTTCGGTGATTTGGTGGAATGCCGGGCTGGCGTCAACAGAGGCCAACGCCAGGCACAGCGCCAGCAGACTGTAGCCATGATGGTGCGGGTGATGGCGACGACGACGCAGCACCCAGGCAAGGGAACCAAAAATAGCAACCAGAGCAAATACCACGCCCAGACCGGGAAGTATGTACTTACCAACCCCTGCGCCCGTCAGGCTATTCGTCAGGGTGTAGAGTACCGCATCATTAATACCGTCACCGGTAAAGTAATCGCTGGCGTATAACGTAATGTTCAAAACAATAAAAATGCCGAGCACCACCAGCGTGGCAATAAACCACCAGGTGTTTCGGCCCGCTTTCCAGGCGTAAACGCCAACGGAAGCCAGGAAAAGGATAAGGGACATTAACTCTGACAACAGCATATCCTCATGACGCCAGACGCTTTGCTGGCTAACTGATTATTTTTTGGGTAATACAATGTAATGGCGATGTCGTTTAGCTGCAATTTTAGTGTCACGAAAGTGTGCTGTTGTTAGGATTTGGTTTAGAAAATCGTTTTTTTGAAGGCGGTCGCATCCTGGCATGCGGACGCTGAGACGGGGGTAAGGCAGGAAAACAGTCGTTTAACGCCGCGCCGTAAGACTAACGTAACAAACGCGGCATGTTGTGGCAGAAAATGGGGTCAATCAGGAGATGAAATTAACGCCTTGTTTCAGCACCAGATCGCAGGCTTTGGTTTTCACCTGTTTTGCCAGAGAGGAGTTACCGATGGTGCTCAGGTTCAGCTGCTGACCGTTTTGCGCATTCAACAGGCCCTGAATACCGTCCATATAGTTGGTGTCCGCTTTCTGCTCCTGCGTGTCCAGACCCAGTTTACCCAGCACCTGGTTTTTCACGTTTTGCGCATCGGTGACGGAAGCCAGCTTCTGCTTCGCACAATATTCCAGGATCCCCGCCGCGTTGTTCATCGTACCCGCGCTCAGGCTCTGGGAGCTGTTACCCAGCAGGCTGGTGAGGGAAGAGGCAGACAGCCCACCCTGCGTGCTGCCGCTCTCTTTGGTCAGTTCGTTGGCTGCGCTGGAAAGTGACTCCTGCCATGACGCTGCCTGCACCGCGCTGGTTGCCAGCAGTGCACCGAAAAGTGTGCTGATAAGTAACTGTTTTTTCATAATGGCTTTCTCAAAAAGGTCCGTTTAGGGCCGGAAGTGGTTCCAGTATATACCTCCGCGCCGCGCGCGATTCCTGGAACTGTCTTAATACTCTTTGCCGGTGACGCGGCTGCGATAACTTTCCCAGTCAAAGATGACGTACAGGCTGTTGCCGAGCTTCATGCGATCCATTACGCGTTCTCCCAGCAGACGGGTCATTTCGTCGATATTGTGGTTTGTCAGCATTCCGGTTGGCCGCTTGGAGGAAGAGCGGCGGTCAACGATCTGGTTGATGATGACTTTTTCATAGCGGGATTCCGTCTGAACGCCAATCTCATCGATGACCAGCAGGTCAACGTTGCTCAGGTCATTAAGAAGCTGTTCTTCGCTGGTTTCGCGGTTGCTGAACGTCTCTTTCATGGCAGACATGATATCGGCCACGGTGATGATCAATACGGATTTACCCCGCAGCAGCAGCTCGTTGCAGATGGCCGCTGCAAGGTGGTTTTTCCCGGTGCCGGGCTTGCCGCTGAAAATGAAGCTGGCGATGTTGCCATCAAACTCGTCCACGTACTGACGTGCCTGACTCAGCGCATTCATTTGTCCCTGCGACTCGACGTTGTAGTTATCAAACGAGCAGTTCTGATGAAGCGGGCGGATACCCGAGCGGTTAAAGGTGCGCTGCATTTTCATCGCACGGTTCTCACGGGCGAGCGCCGCCGCACGTATTTCACCTTGCTCTTTTTGCCACGCCAGCAGCTCTTCACCCGTTGTGAAGGCTGGCTTCACGTTAGCTGGCATCATTTTTTGCAGACGTTTCATCAGGTCGCCGACGTTCTTCATTTCGCACCTCGGAATCCATTAGGGATCTGTTTGTCCGGTTCAGAAAACGCGTTGATATCGCGCTTGGGCTGGCCATTATTGCTGGCGCGGTTGATTTGAATACTGCGCGCGAGCTTTTGCTGCCACTGCACATGGTGAAACACTTTTCCTTCCGCCTGCCAGTAAGCGGTAAACGCGGCCAGCTCTTCGGGCGTGACCGGCTGCGAGAGCGCAATCCCCCACAGTGCTGCCTGGCGCTGAAAATCAGCATCCGGTTGCCAGCCCGCGTACATGGGGAATTTCCCCATCGGTATGGCAACGGGCGCGTTTTCCGGTTCGTCGAAGAACTGGTTATCCAGGGTGACATCACTGGCCGGGCGCGACAGCCGCGCTTCGATATCCAACAGCTGCGCCAGACGTTCCGGCGTGATTGCGTAAAACGCCGGGGCGTTGTCGGCAAGCACGGCGAGGGTACCGCCTTCGGCATTGGTCAGCACGCCGCGGGGATCGCGCATAAAGGCATCAATGCCAGCAATGCTGGTGGTCAGGATTCTGGAGGACATAACGCTTTCTCTACTGGGTTACTACGGGCGTGATATGGGCTTATGGTAGCACAGAGAGGGGAAAGGAAAGGAGGGGATTTCCCCGGTGGCGCTGCGCTTACCGGGGCTACAGTCGTAGGCCTGATAAGCGCAGCGCCATCAGGCAGTTATCACGCGATGATGTTCAGCGTAACGTCGATATTGCCGCGCGTGGCGTTGGAGTATGGGCAAACGATGTGTGCCGCATTCACCAGTTTTTTCGCTTCCGCAGGATCCATACCTTCAACGTGAATGTTCAGCTTCGCTTCGATACCAAAACCGGTTGGCAGCGGGCCAATGCCGACTTCACCTTCGATAAACGCCTCTTTCGGCAGCGCGAATTTGTCACGAGCGGCCACAAACTTCATCGCGCCCAGGAAGCAGGCGGAGTAGCCTGCAGCGAACAGCTGTTCCGGGTTGGTCACTTCGCCGCCCATGCCGCCCATCTCTTTTGGCACACCCAGTTTAACGTCCAGGACGCCGTCGGAAGAGGTCGCGCGGCCGTCACGGCCTCCGGTGGCTTTGGCTTTGGCAGTGTAGACAACTTTTTCTAAAGACATGGCAGGTTCCTCATCTTACATTTATGTGTGCTATTAAATAGCGTGCGATATATATGGGTAAAGAAAGACGCGTAAAGTATAGCCTTACGCGTGGTGTAACTGTTGTCGCAAAAGCTCAAGCTGCTGCTTAAGCGCCAGCATCGTGTCGGTATCGCATTGCGCTGCGCACCCAACCGCGTGAGGGATCCCCACGGCCTGTTGCTGGAGTGCACGCCCGGCATCGCTCAGGGTGACCGCAACCTGGCGTTCGTCTTTACGAGAACGGTGACGGTTGATCAGCCCGGCGCTTTCCAGACGCTTTAACAGCGGCGTCAGCGTGGCTGAGTCAAGAAACAGCCGTTCGCCAATGTCCGACACCGTCACGTCATCCTGCTCCCAAAGTACCAGCATGACCAGGTACTGCGGGTAGGTCAGGTTCAGCGGTGCCAGCAGTTGCCGGTACAGCTTGTTAAGCGCCAGGTTTGCCGAGTAGAGGGCAAAACATAGCTGGTTATCCAGCAGCAGCGCCGCGGTGGTGTCGTTCGTTTTTGCGTTCATGAGATGAATATAGATAGTGCACGATATAATTGCAAGCTATTTTATGGGCACGTATAGCGCAGTGCCACCTGGACCGCCATTTTTCGGTAGTGCTGACGCTGCGCGGCTTCGTCTGCTCCCTCTTCGAATAACAGCGTAAAGGTGTAGCTGTTGGCGACATAGTGGAAGCTGAAGCTGCTGATCAGACGGTGAAGGTCGCGCGCGTCTACCGTCTGATTGAACAGCTGCTTCTCTTTCCCGCGCTGCAGAATGGCTTCCAGCAGTTCCAGCGCGCTGCGGTTAACCTGGCGCAGGTAGCTGGACTGCTGCATGAAGCGGCCGCGCTGCATGTTCTCCATACAGATGATGCGAATGTAGTCAGGGTGGTCGGCGTGGTAGTCAAAGGTCGCTTCAACAAGATGAACCAGCGCTTCTACCGGTGGCATACCGGCAAGGCTAAGCCGTTTCTCACTGGCGCGGATCTGGGTGTAAACGTACTCCAGAGCCAGAAGATACAGGTTTTCTTTATTCTTAAAGTGATATACCACCATCCGTTTGGTCGTGCCGGCTTTCTCGGCGATTTGCTCCATGCGGGCACCGTTTAGCCCATATTCGGCAAACAGCGCAATGGCGCTCTGGAAAATGTTTTCCTTCAGGCTGCCTTCATTGTGTTCCGGGTTTTCGCTGCCAGGGTTAGCCACATCCTTTCCTTATCGTCACCAAACAGAATGCAGGGATTATTACCATGGCAGCGTGATAACACAAATCTCAAACGCGCGGGCGCTTGCGGTAAAGCCACAAGCCGGGAATCGACAGGCCGATGGAGAGCGCCCCGACAATGGAAGACGCCTTCAGGAAGTTGCTCAGCAGGAGGATCATTTGTGGCTCGGTGTAACCAAAATGGCTGATCTTTACCGCTGAAATCATCGCGGTATAGGCGGAGATGCCCGGAAACATCGGAATAACGGCCGCCACGGTAAAGACCTTTGGATGCGCCAGATACCAGCGCGACCACTGAATGCCAATGCTGCCGACCAGCATCGAGGCTATAAACGTTGACCATTCGATGTTGAAACCAGCCGTCATCATGACCATACGTGAACCGTGACCAATGGCACCCAGCAGTGCACACCAGGGCAACGCCCGCTGCGGCACGTTGAACACCATTGCAAAGCCGACGGCGGGAATGGCGGCCAGAAGCATGTCCTGCGCCAGCGCAAAGAGAAATTCGATTATGCCCATCCGCGTAACCCCCACAGCGTCATCGCCATGACCACGCCGATGCAGGTGGCGAGCGTCAGAAGACTGGCTATCGCCCAGCGCGCCAGGCCGGTATTAATGTGCCCTTTAAACATGTCAGCCACGGCGTTAATCAGCGGGAAGCCCGGGACCAGCAGAAGCACGCTGGCGGCCATGGCAATCGTCGGGGTGTTTGCAAATTGCGGCAGGCGCAGCAGCAGGCCAGAAACCGTAGTGGCGACAAAAGCGGTAATGCAAAAGTTAATTTGCGGGTGCAGTTGCCGGTGGGTCAACAGCTGGCGGACATACATGGCGATACTGCTGGCGAAAAAGGTGATGATGGCACCGTCCCATCCGCCCTGGTTGAGTTTGCAAAAACAGGCGCACGACAGCCCAACCATGACCACCACCAGCCAGCGCGGATAGCGTAACGGTTTAATTTGCGCGAACCGTTTCTCAATTTCTCTCAAATCCAGCAGCTTATGCTCAGCAAGAATGACGATGTGCTGCACTTCCGTCACGACGTGCATATTGATGCCGCGATCGTGATTTTTACGGGTGGACGTCAGGCACTGCCCGTCTTTTATGGTGGTCAGTACAATGGCATTCGACGAGATGGAGCTTTCGACGCTGTCCATGCCGAGCGCCACGCCAAGGCGCGTTGAGAGTTCCTCGACAAGGGCGCTTTCAGCCCCGTGCTGTAAGAGAAAAAGCCCACATTGAATACATATCCGCGTCGTTGCGCGTTGCGTTGACCGATCTTGCATGTATTGCCCTGAAGAGAGGATGGATAGCTTGCCTGTTGGCCCGGAATGCCTATTTTTAGCACAAAGTGCGGTACCACTTGCTCTGGGTCAGATCAAGATTTGTGCAAACAGCCTCACGATCGAGAGTGAAGGAAAGCGATTAAGAATATTTATTTTATGAATATTTAGAAGGTAAAAATATATCTCGCATATATTAAGTATTTCTAATTTTATATTTTCGTTCTTTTCAGCTAACTGTAATTAAATTCGGTTGTTATTTATGAGATATTAACCCTGTTTTGGGCATTTCTTAATCTTGTAAAGATTTTCTTAAAATTGGCATTATTTATGGTGTGTGCACTCAGGGATGAAATAATTTTATCTCAATGCGTTTTATCGCTATTTAGAAAATGAAGAATGGACTCGGAGGTTCTATGTTGCCATTGAAAGGTAAACACGGAGTTGTCATTAGTAAGATACCGGTTATGCAATCCGGGCTTGGTGGGGTGATGGCACGCCATTTCCCCGAGTATGAACTGACCTTTTGCCGCTCGATTCAGGAGCTAACACTGCTGCAGCTCCGCCGCGCCAGTGTGGTTGTTGCGGATATTTCTGGTGATTATCGAAATCCTCGCGGTACGCTCGAGCAATATTACGGGCTGCTGAATCAGTATCGGGATATCCATTGGATCTTTTTAGTTTCCCGGCCCCTTTACCCTCTGGCAGTAGAATTACTCATGCGTCCTGAAAGCACCTTGCTGTCAGATATGGAACCGATCGACGGGGTCATTAATGCTATTCGTGCCGGAAGTGAACGCGCAGAACGCATTAGCCAGACGTTGTTAATGCCAGACACGCCAGAGCCTGAAGACGAGTCCGAGAGCTTTATCGCACTAACTCACTCTGAGCGCAAAGTATTGCGACTGCTGGGGAAAGGCTGGTGTATTAATCAAATCGCGACGTTATTGAAGAAGAGTAACAAAACGATCAGTGCACAGAAGAACAGTGCGATGCGCAGGTTGTCCCTGCGAAGCAATGCCGATATGTATGCCTGGATCAGCAGTACACAGGGGATGCGGGAACTGAGTTTAATATCGGCCTATGGAGAGTTTGAGGAATGGAAGAGACCGCAGCAACAAGACATATCGCCGTCATCGAAAATTGCGTAATGAGTGCTGTTGGGCTGCAGCATATTTTTGCTTTGCCGACATTCAACAGCTATCAGGTCCATCTTTTTAGTCGATTCGACAGTTTTAAAGAGGCACTTTCCCAGACCGCGTTTTATTCGGTTATTTACTCATTATCCGATGCGCGTGAGGAGCGTCGTAACTGTCTTGCGAGTCTGCGTGATCTGATGTTCTCACACGGCAATATCCAGCGTATTGTCCTGGCGTCCGATGATGTAGAAGCGAGGCTGATTTGCCATCTTTCTCCGGCACGCCTGCACGGGATAATCAGTAAATCGGTGTCGCTTGAGCAGTTGATCGAAGGCATGGTGACCTTTCTTAACGAAACGCATCGTGTAAACGACAACATGTACAATCACTGGTATGTGAATCAGAACCGCATGTTGAGCCCCACCGAACGGGCAATTTTGCGTTATATGTCGTCGGGCTATTCCATCCCTGAAATCGCGACACAGCTTGAGCGCAATATTAAGACTATCAGGGCGCACAAGTTCAATGCGATGGTAAAGCTCGGGGTCAATTCTGATGTGGGATTACTGGATGCAGCAGATATCCTCGCTCATCTTCCCGCCCGGGAGCCGCGTCGCTCGGCGTTGAGTGTTCCTTCTTTCTCTTAGCCGTTTGTAATGCGCCAGAACGCTTCTGGCGCAACAATCAAATGCAGACATCCACCCATTTTGCTGCAGTCAGTTCTGCCATTCTGTCGGGAGAAATACGTACGGCGCTGTGAATTGCACCGGCAGCAGGCAGCACTTCAGCGTACTGTTTCAGTGAAACGTCGCAGAAAACCGAAAGGGGATTCTCCAGTCCGAACGGGCAGACCCCACCCACGGGATGACCCGTAACGGTGACCACTTCGTCACTGCTCAGCATGCGCGCTTTTGCGCCGAATGCGTCTTTCAGTTTTTTGTTATCCAGCCGCGCGTCACCTTTAGCCACCACGAGAATAACTTCGTTTTTAACCTTTAACGATAGCGTCTTGGCGATTTGACCCGGTTCAACGTTATGCGCTGCAGCAGCCAGGGCCACGGTCGCGGTGCTTTGGCTAAGCTCGATGATTTCGACATCGGGTGCGTTGTCGGCAAAAAACTGCTGTACAGACTGCAAACTCATTGTTTCCTCCTGACAAATATCCTGCGTAATCTGTCATAAGCCTTTAGGTTCTGTAAATATCTCTTCGGTAACAAATATTCTGTCGGGCCGATTTATGGATCGCCTTCACATTCACGGAAACCGGTTACAGTAACCGGTTGCAGAGCGTGAATCAGAGATTAATACTGAGAATGTAACGTCCCTGTATCCAATAATAAGAGCTAATTATGAAACCATTTCTTCTGAGCAGTACCGCTGGTACGCAAACCGGCAAGGTTGTGAAGCTGATTTATGGAACAACGTGTGGCGCGAATTCGCCCGTAACGAACGTCTGACAGGAGAGCTGCTATGTCTGCCAACCATGCTGCGTTTAATCTGATATTCCGTTTCGTTGAAAATTACGTCAGCCCGATTGCCGGGCGAATCTCTTCCCAGCGTCATGTTATGGCCATTCGTGATGGATTTATCTCAGCGATGCCTTTCATGATTGTGGGTTCATTTCTGCTGGTGTTTGCTTACCCACCGTTCTCACCTGATACGACCTGGGGTTTTGCTCGCGCCTGGCTGGATATGGCGAAGCAATTTGAAGGGCAAATTCTCACCCCGTTTGATATGACGATGGGCATTATGTCCATTTATATCTGTGCGGCCATCGCCTACAACCTGGGCAAACATTATGTGAAATCTCATCAGCTTGACCCGTTCATGTGCGCCATGCTGTCGCTGATGGCGTTTCTGCTGGTTGCTGCGCCGAAAACCAAAGGCACTCTGCCTGTCGACAGCCTCGGCGGAACGGGGATCTTTACCGCCATTCTGGTGGCGGTTTACTGCGTCGAAATGATGCGTTTCCTGAAAGCGCACAACATCGGCATTCGCCTGCCAGACCAGGTGCCGCCGATGATCAAAAACTCCTTTGATCTGCTGATCCCGGTGCTGGTGGTTGTGCTGACGCTGTACCCGCTGAGTCTGCTGATTCAGTCTCAGTTTGGTATGCTGATCCCACAGGCTATTATGTCGATCTTCAAACCGCTGGTGTCCGCTGCTGACTCGCTGCCTGCTATCCTGCTGGCGGTATTGATCGGTCACTTGCTGTGGTTTGCCGGTATCCACGGGGCTGCCATTGTCTCCGGGATGCTGCAGATGTTCTGGCTGACCAACCTGGGCGCTAACCAGACCGCGCTGGCGGCCAGCCAACCTCTGCCTCACATTTTTATGGAAGCATTCTGGACGTTCTTTATCGTGATTGGTGGCTCTGGCGCAACGATGGGGCTGGTGATCTGCTATCTGCGTAGCCGCTCTGCACACCTGCGTTCAATTGGACGTTTGAGCGTGGTGCCCAGCTTCTTTAACATCAACGAACCCGTCATCTTTGGTACGCCGATTGTCATGAACCCGGTGTTCTTTATTCCGTTCCTGCTGGCACCGATGGTAAACGCCGTGCTGGCCTGGGCGGCGATGACGTTTGATCTGATTGGTCGCGTTATCTCAGTGGTTCCCTGGACAGCCCCTGCTCCGATAGGCGCGGCATGGGCGCTGGGCTGGGACTTCCGCGCAGCTATTCTCGTCGTTGTGCTGGCCTGCGTATCGGCCATTATCTACTACCCGTTCTTTAAAGTGTACGAGAAGCAGTTGCTGGAGCAGGAAGCGGAAGAAGCGCAGCGTAACGCGGAAGAGGAAAATCAGCAGGTAGCCTGAGTCGTTTGTGCCGGGTGGCGGCTGCGCCTTACCCGGCCTACGTTTTGAGGATCTGTAGGCCCGGTAAGCGAAGCGCCGCCGGGCAATAAACGGCACTACTTCAGCGTGCAATCCCCGCACTGCTGAACGTCAGGCAGGCGATTGCGCTGACAGCAGGTCCGACGCACCAGAAGGCCGTCACGCGGGACGACGGTACGGAATAAAGGGTTATCCCGCCCATCAGAAAGCTGTTTTGCAAAGAAACAGGACTGGCGCAGGGCATCCACTTTCTCATCGCCCAGCAGCGGTTTCATCTCTGTCAAATACCAGTGGATCAGATAACCAGTATTACTCCAGATAAGCTTTCCATTAATTTCTCCCGTCTGCTCAAGCACGTCAATTACCGGCATCAATGCCTGAGTGATGAGCTGTTCCATGCGCTCCTGAGCTGAGCGTTGCCCGGCACGCATATCTTCATGAACGTCAATCCAAAAGCAGGCCGCACGCCCGGTTTCGTGGAACTCAACGTGGAAATGTTCCGGGGAGAGATCCAGCATCGTGTCCTGTGTTAACAAGGCCACCATGATCGGCGGGACCATCAACCCGATGTACCATTGCGCCCAAAGAGAGAGCAGGGGTTTATTTTCCCGCGCAAGGGTCGGTTGATTGCGATAGATATGGTCGGAATACGCCGCCAGCAGTGACTGGCGTTCTGCCGGACGCTGCCATTCGGCAAGCGTCATGGTGTTATGCGGGTGAGGCTCATCCAGCTTGATAAAATCCAGCAGATGGGCGCGGGTATCGGCAATCCTGTCCCGAATAGCATCCGCAAGCGTAGCGCTCCCTGTGGAGAGAGGGGCTCGCCAGAGAAGTGAGTCAACGGCTTGTGCGGTACGTGTTGCCATAAGGATAGGAATCTAAATGATAATGATTGCCAATCCTAACTATAGATAAAAACGATCGCAAGCCTTTTGTCCTGAATGTGGGATGTCGGGCTTAAGCTGTCTGCAACTCGTCGCTGAGCAGGATGTTATTTCGCCCCATGTGCTTCGCTTCGTAGAGGGCTTTATCCGCTTTCTCCAGCGCGCCTTCCGGGTCATCGTCATCGTAGATGGCAATACCGATACTGATGGTGACGTTTGTTGCCACGCTTTCGTTGAACATATGCGGGATTTTTAAATCGTAGACCTTCTGGCGGATGCGCTCAGCCGTCTGGCGGGCATGATCGAGCGAGATGCTCGTCAGCAATACCATAAACTCCTCACCGCCAAAGCGCGCGACGATATCACGCGAGCGTACGGCATCACGGATCGCCGCTGAGACGCGGATCAGCGCCTGGTCGCCCATCATGTGGCCGTAATGGTCGTTGTATGCTTTAAAATGGTCGATATCCAGCAGCAGAACGAAGTGTTCACCGTTATCGACTCTCGGCAGGTTTTCCAGTCGGCTTTGCAGGCCGCGACGGTTATACAGGCCGGTGAGCGGGTCCATCATGCTGAGATCGGAAAGCGTCTCGCGTTCTTCCAGGAGTTGGGAAAGAAGCGTCTGAGCAAAGCGATCGTTACGTTTTTGCAGGATGTTATGTATGCCAATCGCCGCCACCGGGAGGGCAAAGGAGTAGATCATTCTCAGCCAGCTTTCATGACTGCCTAACCACAGGCAGGCAATAAAGGCGGGTAATGAATGAAGGGTAAATGCCTTGATGTTACTGGCAAATGCCAGGGAGCCAATAAAAAGCACCGTTAAGAGTGCCATGACTAAATAGGTCGCCCGATCGTGCGTAATTAACGAAAATTTCGAGACAATTTGCCAGGCCCACAAAATACCGAAGATCGCGGAAACGACGGGAATATTGATTTTCCGGGTTTTCTGTTTCCAGTGCCAGGCGAACAATCCCGTGCTGAGAATAAAAATAGCCACCAGGGGGAACGAGAACAGGCGTACAGAATAGAGCGGGTTTGTTACCGAGAACACCGCTGAGGCTGCATTCAGAAAGAGAAATAAACGTAAAGATAATTGATATTTGCTGTTGACCAAAGACCGCCAGGATTGTGATGTCATAGTAATGCTTTTTTATTAATATTTAATTAAAACAAATGAATAGGTGTTGTTAGAAAATAGTAAAAGCAAAAAAGATGAATAGTAATTATCAGAAAATCTTTATAGGGAGTTAACAGATGAGCAATTTATCACCTTAGACATTTCCTGTCATTATGGGAAAGGTAAAGGTCGATGGATTTTGATGATGAATGCTGACAAATGATAATTGTTATCATATGATATTGGTTATCATTATTGATGCGAAAGGGCAAACCATGTTGAGCAAAGCGCTGGGAAGTGGTTGGGGAGTGTTGCTGCCTGGGGCAATTATTGGCGGTCTGTTGTTTGCCGATCTCTCCATCGATATCTGGAAAGCCATAATTGTTTCAGGGCTGTTAGTCACGTCAGGGATGATCTGGCATAAGCAATTACGGCACTTTGTGCTGCTGCCTTCATGCGTTGCGCTGGTCAGTGGAATACTGGTAATTCTGATGAGTTTGAAATAACAGGAAAAACAAGAGGTACTTCAGAGGAACGTAAGATAATTGGTGCGAGGGGGGGGACTCGAACCCCCACATCCGTAAGGACACTAACACCTGAAGCTAGCGCGTCTACCAATTCCGCCACCTTCGCACAGTCATCTTACTCTTTTTGATATCGCCTCGTTGGTGCGAGGGGGGGGACTCGAACCCCCACATCCGTAAGGACACTAACACCTGAAGCTAGCGCGTCTACCAATTCCGCCACCTTCGCCCAGTGCGAGCAATATCAACGTGATTTATGGTGCGAGGGGGGGGACTCGAACCCCCACATCCGTAAGGACACTAACACCTGAAGCTAGCGCGTCTACCAATTCCGCCACCTTCGCATACCATCGATACTGTAAAAGTATCGTAACCACGGAGGCGCATTCTAGATGTTTTCAGCTTTACGTCAACTGAAAAGTGCGCACCTTTTATTGATTGCTGCAAAAATGGCCGGAACTGAGACGCCTGCTCGCCGGATGGCGCTTGCGCTCATCCGGCCTGCATTGCATGGCGAATTATTTCTTCGCCTGACGCGTCATGACGGTGCGGTAGACTTTGAAGCGACCGGTCTGGGCGATCACTTCATGGAAGCCAAAGGTTTCGTCCAGCACTTTCGGGTACGCCAGGAAGGCGTTCGCCACGATACGCAGCTCGCCGCCGCTGTTAAGGTGACGAGTTGCACCACGGATCAGCGTTTGTGCCGCTTCAAGGCTGGTTTCCATACCGTCGTGGAACGGCGGGTTGGAGATAATCATGTCGAAACGACCGGTAATGTCAGAGAAGACGTTGCTGGCAACCACTTCCCCTTCAATGCCGTTTGCGGCAAGCGTTGCGCGGCTGGCTTCTACCGCCGGGGCGCTGACATCACACAGGGTTAAACGCACTTTTGGCGAATGGCTGGCAAGCACTGTTGACAGTACGCCCGCGCCGCAGCCCACGTCCAGCACTTTGCCTTTGGTGTGCGGCGTCAGGGTAGAGAGCAGCAGTTTGCTACCCGTATCCAGCGCGTCACGGCTGAACACGCCCGGCAGGGTTTTGATGGTCAGGCCGTCAAGCTGGTACTCGTCCCAGTAAGCCTGTGGATCAAACGTTGTCTGTTTTTCCAGACGGCCATGGTACAGACCACAGCGGCGGGCGCTGTCGACTTTATTCAGCGGCGCGTAGCCTTCCAGCATCTGTTCAGCGCTGCGCACGCCGCTGCGGTTCTCACCCACCACGAAAATATCGCAGCCGACCGGCAGCAGGGAGAGCAGGTTCATCAGCTGGAACTGGGCTTCCGGTTTGTTCTTCGGCCAGTAGTAGATCAGCGTGTCGCAGTCGGCAACGTCGCTCTGTTCTGCCACCAGGCTAAAGCGCGCACGCTCGCCCATCTGGCGGCTCAGCACCTGCCAGTGGTGGTAGTATTGCGTATGGGCACGGCTTTCAGCACAGTCGAAACGCGCAGGCAGGTCATCCTGCATATCTCCGGCAAACAGAATACGGCTTTGTTCGAAATCATCACTGTGGCGCAGCAAGACTTCACTTGCCGGGGTAAATGCAGACATGAATTGTTCCTCAATAAACTCAGGCGGGGATTATAGTAGGTAGATGGCGCACTTTCGACACATTTGCTATATTTGCGCGCCTGAGAGACAGGAGTTTTCCCTATGACATCCCGACGAGACTGGCAGTTGCAGCAGCTGGGCATCACCCAGTGGGCCTTGCGTCGCCCGACGGCGTTGCAGGGCGAAATCGCCATTTCCATCCCTGCGCACGTTCGGCTGGTGATGGTGGCGGAAGAACTGCCTGCCCTGAATGAACCCCTTATCGGTGATGTCCTTCGCAGCCTGAAGCTGACGGCCGACGAGGTTTTACAGCTGACGCCAGAGCGTGTCACGATGCTTCCTCCCGAAAGCCGCTGTAACAGCTGGCGCATCGGGGAGATAAGCGACATGCCTCTCCAGGGGAGCCAGATCTGCTCGCCAGCGCTGGACGAACTGAAAGCCAACCCAAAAGCGCGAAGCGCGCTATGGCAACAAATCTGCGAATATGAACACGATTTCTTCCCTCACGACGTCTGACCTGACCGCCGCGTTTGCGATTGAAACACGCGCCCACGCCTTTCCGTGGAGCGAAAAAACCTTCGCCAGCAACCAGGGCGAACGGTACCTGAACTACCGCCTGGACGTTGACGGCACCTTGGCCGCCTTCGCGATTACGCAGGTTGTTCTTGATGAAGCGACGCTGTTTAACATCGCCGTTGATCCCGCGTTTCAGCGCCGTGGGCTGGGAAGAGAACTGCTCGAGCACCTCATCCGTGAGCTCGAAACCCGTGACGTTTTCACCCTGTGGCTGGAGGTGCGTGCGTCGAATGTCGCCGCCATCGCGCTCTATGAAAGCTTAGGCTTTAACGAGGCGACAATCCGCCGTAACTACTACCCCACCACAGAGGGACGTGAAGACGCCATCATAATGGCCCTGCCGATTGGATAACGAAAAATAAGGTTGTAACGATGAAATGGGACTGGATTTTCTTTGATGCCGACGAAACGCTGTTTACGTTCGATTCGTTCGGTGGCCTACAGCGGATGTTTCTCGACTATAGCGTGACCTTCACCGCTGAAGATTTTCAGGACTATCAGGCGGTGAACAAGCCGCTGTGGGTGGATTACCAGAACGGTGCCATCACTGCGTTACAACTTCAGCACCAGCGCTTTGACGTCTGGGCGGAACGTTTAAAGGTCAGTCCGGGGACGCTGAACGAGGCGTTTCTGAACGCGATGGCGGATATCTGTGCGCCACTGCCGGGCGCGGTTTCTCTGCTAAATGCGTTAAAAGGCAAGGTAAAACTGGGGATCATCACCAACGGTTTTACCGCCCTGCAGCAGATCCGCCTCGAGCGCACCGGCCTGCGCGATTATTTCGACGCGCTGGTGATCTCCGAAGAGGTGGGCGTACCGAAGCCGGACCCGCGTATTTTTGACTACGCGCTGACGCAGGCCGGCAATCCTGACCGCGATCGCGTCCTGATGGTGGGGGATACCGCAGAGTCTGATATTCTTGGCGGCATCAACTCCGGCCTGTCGACGGTCTGGTTGAATGCGCATGGTCGTGTGCAGCCGGAAGGCATTGAGCCGACCTGGACCGTCACGTCATTGAACGAACTGGAGCAGCTCCTGTGTAAACAATGATTGCCTGCCCCCTGTTGATGGGTAAAATAGCCGCAATTTTGTATTCCATGATGCGTGGCGTGCTGCCGCGCTTATAAAAGAAGATTTAATTATGACGTTGTCTCCTTATCTGCAAGAGGTGGCCAAGCGCCGCACTTTTGCCATTATCTCGCACCCGGATGCCGGTAAAACGACCATCACCGAGAAGGTGTTGCTGTTCGGACAGGCGATCCAGACTGCGGGTACCGTTAAAGGCCGTGGCTCCAGCCAGCACGCAAAATCTGACTGGATGGAGATGGAAAAGCAGCGTGGTATTTCGATTACCACCTCCGTGATGCAGTTCCCGTATCACGATTGCCTGGTGAACCTGCTGGACACCCCGGGCCACGAAGACTTCTCTGAAGATACCTACCGTACCCTGACGGCGGTTGACTGCTGTTTGATGGTGATCGACGCCGCGAAAGGGGTAGAAGACAGGACCCGTAAGCTGATGGAAGTCACCCGTCTGCGCGATACGCCGATCCTCACCTTCATGAACAAACTCGACCGTGACATCCGTGACCCGATGGAAGTGATGGACGAAGTCGAAAGCGAACTGAAGATCGCCTGTGCGCCAATCACCTGGCCCATCGGCTGCGGTAAGCTGTTTAAAGGGGTTTACCACCTCTATAAAGACGAAACCTACCTGTATCAGACCGGTAAAGGTCACACCATTCAGGACGTCCGCGTCGTCAAAGGCCTGGATAACCCAGAACTGGATACTGCCGTCGGTGAAGAGCTGGCCGCGCAGCTGCGCGACGAGCTGGAGCTGGTGAAAGGCGCCTCCCACGAGTTCGATAAAGAGCTGTTCCTGGCGGGTGAAATCACCCCGGTCTTCTTCGGTACCGCGCTGGGTAACTTCGGCGTTGACCATATGCTCGACGGTCTGGTGGAGTGGGCTCCACGCCCGATGCCGCGTAAAACCGACACCCGTGAAGTGGAAGCGCAGGAAGAGAAGTTCACCGGCTTCGTCTTTAAAATTCAGGCCAACATGGATCCGAAACACCGCGACCGCGTGGCCTTTATGCGCGTGGTGTCCGGCAAGTATGAGAAGGGCATGAAGCTGCGCCAGGTGCGTACCGGGAAAGATGTGGTGATCTCCGACGCGCTGACCTTCATGGCGGGCGACCGTTCGCACGTTGAAGAAGCCTATCCGGGCGATATCATTGGTCTGCATAACCATGGCACCATCCAGATCGGTGATACCTTCACCCAGGGCGAAATGATGAAGTTCACCGGTATTCCGAACTTCGCACCGGAACTGTTCCGTCGTATTCGCCTGCGCGACCCGCTAAAGCAAAAACAGCTGCTGAAAGGCCTGGTTCAGCTCTCCGAAGAGGGCGCCGTGCAGGTGTTCCGCCCAATTTCGAACAACGACCTGATCGTTGGCGCGGTCGGTGTGCTGCAGTTCGACGTGGTAGTTGCGCGTCTGAAGAGCGAGTACAACGTGGAAGCGATCTACGAATCCGTAAACGTGGCGACGGCGCGCTGGGTTGAGTGTTCTGACGTGAAGAAATTCGAAGAATTTAAGCGTAAGAATGAGATCCAGCTGGCGCTGGATGGCGGCGATAACCTGACCTATATCGCCCCAACCATGGTAAACCTGAACCTGACGCAGGAACGTTATCCTGACGTTCAGTTCCGCAAAACCCGCGAGCACTAATTCCCTCTCAGAGCACGGCTACCGCCGTGCTCTTCTTTAATTCCTGTCTTATTAATCCCTTGCGGAATGTTCTTAATTCACGGCAATTTCACGCCTTTTGCTCATTTTCTATCCGATTCTGAAAGCGACACTGTGAGAGTGATCTATATTTAACTCAGTGTTTAGCACCGGGCGTGGATGAATAAACTGTTCAATGCATGACTTTAGGTTCTCCATTTCACCCGTGTGCTTATTCGCGAAATATAAAACTAGTAATAAAGGACGTTTGTCGCTCGAATGACGAGCAAAACACAGGAATACATCGATGAATATGACAAGACTTAAGATTTCTAAAACTCTGCTGGCGGTGACTCTGGGTAGCGTTCTGGTTAGCGGTTCTGCCCTGGCGGAAAGCAGCACCATGGATAAAGCACAGTCCACTGCCAACACCGCAGGGGAAAAAATCGATAGCTCTATGAATAAAGTCGGTAATTTCATGGATGACAGCTCCATCACAGCAAAAGTGAAAGCCGCACTGGTGGATGATGAAGCCATCAAGAGCACCGATATTTCCGTTAAGACCGACAAGAAAGTCGTCACCCTGAGCGGCTTCGTGGAAAGCCAGGCCCAGGCCGAAAAGGCTGTTAACGTGGCCAAGGGTGTCGAAGGTGTCGCATCGGTTAGCGATAAGCTGCACGTTCGCGACGCTAAAGACACCTCCGTGAAGGGTTATGCCGGGGATGCGGCAACCACCAGCGAAATCAAAGCTAAACTGTTAGCAGATGACATCGTGCCTTCCCGCAAGGTGAAAGTAGAAACCACAGATGGTGTGGTGCAGCTTTCCGGCACGGTTGATTCCCAGGCACAAATTGAACGTGCCGAGTCTATTGCGAAAGCGATTGATGGTGTGAAAAGCGTTAAAAACGATCTGAAAACGAAGTAAATCTTCACCATTCGCCCGTCTGGCTGAGGCCTGCGGGCGAAATAAGAACGACTCTGGAAAAACGCCGGTGAGTGACCTGAGCGCTCACGTTTAGCGGCCGACATTAACTATGGTAAAGGAGAGGCTTATGTTTCGTTGGGGCATTATATTTCTGGTTATCGCGTTAATTGCCGCCGCTTTGGGCTTTGGTGGATTGGCGGGTACAGCGGCATGGGCAGCAAAAATTGTCTTCGTCGTTGGTATTATTCTGTTCCTGGTCAGCCTGTTTACAGGTCGACGCCGTCCTTAGCAAAACGCAATATTTCATAAACAAAGTAAAGCCAGTCTTCGTGACTGGCTTTTTCTCGTTTGAGAACCTGATGGGATGGCGTTACTGTGTCTGAACACAATAATGAAAACAGGAAGGCAGAGGTGGGGCAGCGAATTCCCGTTACGCTCGGCAATATTGCGCCGCTGACGTTAAAACCGTTCCGCACGGGTCAACTTGCACTGGTATGTGAAGGTGGCGGCCAGCGCGGCATTTTCACCGCGGGCGTGCTGGATGAATTTATGCGCGCGCAGTTCAACCCGTTTGACCTCTACTTCGGTACCTCTGCCGGGGCACAGAACCTCTCCGCTTATGTCTGCAACCAGCCCGGTTACGCGCGCAAAGTGATTATGCGCTACACCACGGCAAAAGAATTTTTTAACCCGGTGCGCTTCGTACGCGGCGGGAACCTGATCGATCTCGACTGGCTACTGGATTCCACGTCCAGTCAGATGCCGCTGGCGATGGACACCGCCGCCCGTCTGTTTGATGCCGGAAAAGAGTTCTGGATGTGCGCCAGCCGGGGTGATGATTATTCGCCGGGTTACTTTTCGCCGCAGAAAGAGAACTGGCTGGATATTATCCGCGCCTCCAGCGCGATTCCCGGTTTTTATCGAACCGGCGCGCTGCTGGATGGCATCAGCTATCTGGACGGTGGGATCAGTGACGCGGTGCCGGTACAGGAGGCCGCCCGACGCGGGGCGAAAACCATCGTGGTGATTCGAACCGTACCGTCGCAAATGTATTACACGCCGCAGTGGTTCAAACGCATGGAGCGCTGGCTGGGCGACAGCAGCCTGCAGCCGCTGGTGAACATCGCGAAGCAGCATGAAACCACCTACGGCGCGATGCAGCGCTTCATTGAAAAACCGCCGGGTAAGCTGCGTATTTTTGAAATCTATCCGCCTAAGCCGCTGCTGAGCATGGCGCTCGGCAGCCGTATTCCTGCGCTGCGAATGGATTACAAGACGGGACGACTGTGCGGACGTTACTTCCTGGCGACGGTGGGGAAAATGCTGGCTGAACAGCCGCCTCTGCATCGGCATAAACGCATTATCACTCCGCCAGCGATTGTCGCCAACGACCCGCTGACCATGCCGCTGGTGGATATTCCCCAGGCGAACGATGTTCCACTGGATAACGAGGATCTGGCGTGACGCACCGCTTTGTCGATACCCATTGTCACTTTGATTTTCCCCCCTTCACCGGCGACGAGGTGCCGAGCATCGATCGCGCCGCACGGGCGGGCGTCGACGCGATTATTGTGCCCGCGATTGAAGCGGCGTATTTCGAACGCGTGCTCGATCTCGCCCGCCGTCACGACGCGTTGTATGCCGCACTGGGTTTGCATCCTATCGTCATCGAACATCATCTGGACGAACATCTCGACAGGCTGGACGCTGTTTTGCAGACGGCGGAGAAGAAACTGGTTGCCATCGGTGAGATCGGCCTCGATCTTTATCGCGAGAACCCGCAGTTCGCGCGCCAGCAGACGATCCTCGACGCGCAGCTCAGGCTGGCGAAGCGTCACGATCTGCCGGTGATCCTCCATTCGAGACGCACGCACGATAAGCTGGCGATGCACCTGAAACGCATCGATCTGCCGCGCAGGGGCGTCGTACACGGTTTCTCCGGCAGCCTGCAGCAGGCGCAGCGTTTTATCGAGCTGGGCTATCACATTGGCGTCGGTGGCACCATTACCTATCCGCGCGCCAGTAAAACCCGTGACGTGATGGCACGGCTGCCGCTGTCGGCGCTGCTGCTGGAAACGGATGCGCCCGATATGCCGCTGAATGGTTTTCAGGGGCAGCCGAATCGCCCGGAACAGGCGGCGCTCGTGTTTACCACCTTGTGTGAACTGCGACAGGAGCCTGAAGAGGTGATTGCCGATGCGCTGCTTGAAAACACCCGTTCGGTATTTGGCATCACGCTATAGATAAAGCGCCGGACGGATCACCGTTATCTTCTGCTTTTCCAGCGCCCGCGCCAGCGGCTCAACGTCCTCGGGCGTGGCGCTGCGCCATGATGCCGCCTCACCGTAAACGCCATGTGCATGAAACGCGTTGATGCGCACCGGCACATTTCCAAGCCCGTGAATAAATGTCGTCAGCGGTTTGATATGTTCCAGATAATCACATTGCTCTGGGATGACCAACAAGCGGAGTTCCGTCAAACGGTGGCGATCTGCCAGCCAGCGGATGCTCTGCTTAATCTGCGGGTTTTCGCGCCCGGTCAGGAAGCGGTGATGCTCGTTCCCCCACGCCTTGAGATCCAGCATCGCGCCATCCAGTACCGGCAGCAGCTTTTGCCAGCCGGTTTCGCTTAACAGACCGTTGCTGTCGACCAGACAGGTTAGGTGACGCAAGGCGGGATCGGCTTTGATCGCGGTGAAAAGGGCAATCAAAAACGGCAGTTGCGTTGTGGCTTCACCGCCGCTCACGGTGATCCCTTCGATAAAGGGGGCGGATTTGCGGACCCGGGTGAGGATCTCTTCTACGCTGAAGCGGTGCGCCATAGGCGTTGCCTGCTGCTGGCACAGGTGCAGGCAGGTGTCGCACTGGTGGCAGTCACTCTCCTGCCACCAGACGCGCCCGGCCTGAATGGTCAGCGCATCGTGCGGGCAGTGGGGCACGCAGTCGCCGCAGTCGTTGCAGCGACCGATCGTCCACGGGTTATGGCAGGTTTTGCAGCGCAGGTTACAGCCCTGCAGGAACAGCGCCAGGCGGCTGCCCGGCCCGTCCACGCAGGAAAAAGGAATGACCTGACTAACTAAAGCGCATCTGCTGTTCATGGCTTATCACGCGCGGCTGACGTTCCAGAATGCGGGTATTGCGTGCGGCTTCTTCCCCCAGCCACGTAGTGTTGGTTCTCGAACCCGCTTCCCGATATTTCTCCAGATCCGATAATCGCACCATATAGCCAGTGACGCGCACCAGATCGTTACCCGCCACGTTAGCGGTGAATTCACGCATACCGGCCCTGAACGCGCCCAAACAAAGCTGAACCACCGCCTGAGGATTGCGTTTGACCGTCTCCTCCAGAGTGAGAATATCGCTGATCCCGGCGTGATAGTGCTTGTGATGCGGCGCAACGGCCAGCAGATGGCTGATAGGATCCGGCTCGTCGCCGTAAGGCAGACGCGCGCCCGGCGTGGTACCCGAGTCCGAACTGATCCCCGACTGCGCATGCAGCATCGCGCGATGCTTCCAGCCGTGCTTCACCGGTGTGTTTTCAACGAATGCCGCGAGCTGCTCGCTGATGCGATACCCCAGCGCGTTAGCCTGTTCGTCTTTACCGTAACGCCCCTCGATGCCTTCCTTCTCGCAGAGCACGTTCACCGCTTCCGCCAGACCGTACATGCCAAACATCGGCACAAACCGATCGGCGTCAATCAGCCCCTCTTTCACCAGGAAGCTATTCTCAAAGAAGCCAGATTGCGCATACAGGAAATCGCAGCGCGCATCGATGATGGCGATTTGCTGCTGGCAGTAGTGCGGGAGCGTGCGGGTAAAGAAGTCTTCGGCAGAAGCGCTGTATTCGGCAATGGCCTTAAGGTTAAGGCGTACAAGGGTGCTGCCACCGCCTGCAAGCGGCAGAGAGTTGTAACAACTCACCACGCCATAGCGACCTTTTGTGAAAATTTTATCATTCACCGGACCATTGGAAACATGCGGTTTACTGCATTCACATATGTTTTTCGCCACCTCAAGCAGCAAATCGTCCGGGGTGATATCGGGATCGTAGATAAAGGTCAGATTCGGCGAAACCTGCTTCAGCTCTGCATCAGCGCGCAGAATGGCGCGTGTGACGGGGGTATCTGCCGGGCCGATATTGGCGTGCATAAAGGCATCTGGCAGGGTTCTGTCGAGATAGCGCCAGAAACGTTTTATTCGGCTATCGATCTCTTCTTGTGTTAGAATTCTAACATATGGGTTCAGAATGGCATCCAGCTGGCCCAGATAGACGGGCATCGATGTGACGGACGGAACATGGTGATAAAGGATGGTTAACAGCGAGAGGGCGTCATCAAAGTCTTTCGCCCCTTCCAGCTCCAGCCATTCTGAACCGTTAGCCAGGAATTTTTCATAATCCGGCAGAACGTAGCGCGGTTTGTAAGGCGCATGGCCTTCGAACATGTCGCAGATAAAACCCTCGTCCAGCGCGGCGCGTGCTGCCTGCGGCAGGGCGGGATAGGGAAGATCGTTTTCCGCTTCCAGCGCCAGAAAATGACGTTTTTGCTCAGGCGTTAACACCGGGCTTGTCACAATGTGCTGGCAACGTTGTTGCAGGGCGTCGAGGCTGGAGTGGGGCATGTGCGCTTCCTTTAATATTCTGCGGATGATGAACAGATTGTAGAAAGCCAGCCTGTTGGGGCTTTTGATCCGACAGGGGGTATCGCTGCTTTAGTCAGCAGTTAGCGCGATAAAGTTTGAAGAAGATCTCATTACAGTAATGCAAATTTGTACGCAGTTTTCATTAACTGTGATGAATGTCGAAGTGTGGATGCGGGTGAATGTTAGAATACTCACAGACCCGCAAGGTAAAATTTATACGGCACTGCCGTTGGAGAATGTTATGACCGATTTAACTGCAAGCAGCCTGCGCGCGTTGAAACTGATGGACCTGACCACCCTGAACGATGACGACACCAATGAAAAAGTCATCGCCCTGTGCCATCAGGCGAAAACGCCGGTGGGTAACACCGCAGCCATCTGTATCTACCCGCGCTTTATCCCGATTGCCCGTAAGACGCTGAAAGAGCAGGGCACGCCGGACGTGCGCATTGCAACCGTAACTAACTTCCCGCATGGCAACGATGATATCGAGATTGCGCTGGCAGAAACCCGCGCGGCGATTGCTTACGGTGCAGATGAAGTGGACGTGGTGTTCCCGTACCGCGCGCTGATCGCCGGCAACGAGCAGGTCGGTTTTGACCTGGTGAAAGCCTGTAAAGACGCGTGCGCGGCGGCAAACGTGCTGCTTAAAGTGATCATCGAAACCGGCGAGCTGAAAGAAGAGGCGCTGATTCGTAAGGCGTCTGAAATCTCCATCAAAGCCGGTGCGGATTTCATTAAAACCTCTACCGGTAAAGTGCCGGTGAATGCGACCCCGGAAAGCGCGCGCATCATGATGGAAGTGATCCGTGATATGGGCGTGTCCAAAACCGTTGGTTTCAAACCTGCGGGCGGCGTGCGTACCGCTGAAGACGCGCAGCAGTTCCTGGCGATTGCCGACGAGCTGTTCGGCTCCGACTGGGCCGATTCCCGTCACTACCGCTTCGGCGCGTCCAGCCTGCTGGCCAGCCTGTTGAAAGCGCTGGGTCACGGCGACGGTAAGAGCGCAAGCAGCTACTGATTGCCAGACAATGCCGGATGATGCTTCGCTTATCCGGCCTACAGGATCGTAGGGCGGGTAAGCGTAGCGCCACCCGCCACAACTCCCCCGATTCCGCATGGAGGTTACCGTGTTTCTCGCACAAGAAATTATTCGTAAAAAACGTGATGGTCATGCATTAAGCGACGAAGAGATCCGCTTCTTTATCAACGGCATTCGTGATAACACCGTCTCTGAAGGGCAGATTGCGGCTCTGGCGATGACCATTTTCTTCCACGATATGTCGATGCCTGAACGCGTGTCGCTGACCATGGCGATGCGAGATTCAGGAACCGTTCTGGACTGGAAAAGCCTCAACCTCAACGGCCCGATTGTGGATAAACACTCCACTGGCGGCGTGGGCGACGTAACCTCCCTGATGCTCGGCCCCATGGTGGCAGCCTGCGGCGGTTACATCCCGATGATCTCCGGGCGTGGCCTGGGTCATACCGGCGGTACGCTCGACAAACTGGAAGCTATTCCGGGCTTCGATATCTTCCCGGATGACGGCCGCTTCCGCGACATTATTAAAGACGTTGGTGTGGCGATTATCGGCCAGACCAGCTCTCTTGCTCCGGCAGACAAGCGTTTCTACGCGACGCGTGATATTACCGCGACCGTTGACTCCATCCCGCTGATCACTGCCTCTATCCTGGCGAAGAAACTGGCTGAAGGGCTGGACGCGCTGGTGATGGACGTAAAAGTGGGCAGCGGCGCGTTTATGCCGACCTATGAGCTTTCTGCTGCGCTTGCCGAAGCGATCGTTGGCGTCTCCAACGGCGCAGGCGTGCGCACCACCGCGCTGCTCACCGATATGAACCAGGTACTGGCCTCCAGCGCCGGTAACGCGGTTGAAGTACGTGAAGCGGTACAGTTCCTCACCGGTGAATACCGTAACCCGCGTCTGTTCGACGTCACCATGGCGCTGTGCGTGGAGATGTTGATTTCCGGCAAGCTGGCGAAAGACGATGCTGAGGCGCGCGCGAAGCTGCAGGCGGTGCTGGACAACGGCAAAGCGGCGGAGATCTTCGGCCGCATGGTTGCGGCCCAGAAAGGCCCGACCGATTTCGTCGAAAACTACGCGAAATACCTGCCAACCGCGATGCTCAGCAAAGCCGTTTACGCAGATACCGAAGGTTTCGTTTCCGCAATGGACACCCGCGCGCTCGGCATGGCGGTGGTCTCGATGGGCGGCGGTCGTCGTCAGGCATCGGACACCATTGATTACAGCGTCGGTTTTACCGATATGGCGCGTCTGGGCGACAGCGTTGACGGTCAACGTCCGCTGGCGGTGATCCACGCGAAAGACGAAGCCAGCTGGCAGGATGCGGCAAAAGCGGTGAAAGCGGCAATCACGCTTGACGATAAAGCACCGGAAACCACACCGACTGTCTATCGCCGCATCACTGAATAACTGTATACTGATCTGATCGCTATTTTTTGAAGCACTACGTACGGAGAACAATTATGAAACGTGCATTTATTATGGTGCTGGACTCATTCGGCATCGGCGCAACCGAAGATGCAGATCGTTTTGGTGACGTGGGTTCCGATACCATGGGTCACATCGCGGAAGCCTGTGCCAAAGGCGAAGCGGACAACGGTCGTAAAGGTCCTCTGACCCTGCCAAACCTGACCCGCCTCGGGCTGGTGAAAGCGCACGAAGGCTCTACCGGTAAAATCGCAGCCGGTATGGACGGCAACGCGGAAGTCGTGGGTGCCTACGCCTGGGCGCACGAGCTCTCTTCCGGTAAAGATACTCCGTCTGGTCACTGGGAAATCGCCGGTGTGCCGGTTCTGTTTGACTGGGGCTACTTCTCCGATCATGAGAACAGCTTCCCGCAGGAGCTGCTGGATAAGCTGGTTAAGCGTGCCAATCTGCCTGGCTACCTCGGCAACTGCCACTCTTCCGGTACCGTGATTCTGGACGAGCTGGGCGAAGAGCACATGAAAACCGGCAAGCCGATTTTCTACACCTCTGCCGACTCCGTGTTCCAGATTGCCTGCCACGAAGAGACCTATGGTCTGGATAAACTCTACGAACTGTGCGAAATCGCCCGTGAAGAGCTGACCGAAGGTGGCTACAACATCGGCCGCGTGATCGCGCGTCCGTTTATCGGCGACAAAGCGGGTAACTTCCAGCGTACCGGTAACCGTCACGACCTGGCCGTTGAGCCACCGGCACCGACCGTGCTGCAGAAGCTGGTTGAAGAGAAAGACGGCCACGTGGTTTCCGTGGGTAAAATCGCGGATATCTACGCCAACTGCGGTATCACCAAAAAAGTGAAAGCCACCGGTCTGGATGCGCTGTTCGATGCCACCATCAAAGAGATGAAAGAAGCGGGTGACAAGACTATCGTCTTCACCAACTTTGTGGACTTCGACTCCTCGTGGGGCCACCGTCGTGATATCGCGGGCTATGCCGCCGGTCTGGAACTGTTCGACCGTCGTTTGCCGGAGCTGATGGAGCTGGTGGGGGAAGATGACATTCTGATCCTGACCGCTGACCACGGCTGCGACCCAAGCTGGACCGGTACCGACCACACCCGTGAGCACATTCCGGTGCTGGTGTACGGCCCGAAAGTGAAGCCGGGCTCGCTCGGTCACCGTGAAACCTTCGCGGACATCGGGCAGACTATCGCGAAATACTTTGGTACGTCTGACATGGAATATGGCAAGGCCATGTTCTGAGGTCATTGCCGGGTGGCGGCTGCGCCTTACCCGGCCTACAAAACCGTAGGCCCGGTAAGCGAAGCGCCACCGGGCAAAAAAACTCAAATGAAAAGGAACTGAAGATGGCAACTCCTCACATTAATGCAGAAATGGGTGATTTCGCTGACGTCGTATTGATGCCGGGCGACCCGCTGCGCGCGAAGCACATTGCAGAAACCTTCCTGGAAGACGTGCGTGAAGTGAACAACGTTCGCGGTATGCTGGGCTTCACCGGGACCTACAAAGGCCGCAAAATCTCCGTGATGGGCCACGGTATGGGTATCCCATCCTGCTCTATCTACACCAAAGAGCTGATCACCGATTTCGGCGTGAAGAAAATCATCCGCGTGGGCTCCTGCGGCGCGGTGCGCATGGACGTTAAGCTGCGCGACATCGTGATCGGTATGGGTGCCTGCACCGATTCCAAAGTTAACCGTATGCGTTTCAAAGATCATGACTTCGCAGCGATTGCTGACTTCGGCATGGTGCGTGACGCGGTTGACGCGGCGAAAGCGCTGGGCGTTGAGGCGCGCGTGGGCAATATCTTCTCTGCTGATCTGTTCTATGCGCCGGACGGCGGCGAGATGTTCGACGTGATGGAAAAATACGGCATCCTGGGCGTGGAAATGGAAGCGGCGGGTATCTACGGCGTGGCGGCTGAGTTTGGTGCGAAAGCGCTGACCATCTGCACCGTGTCCGACCATATCCGTACCCACGAGCAGACCACCGCTGCCGAGCGTCAGACGACCTTCAACGACATGATCAAAATCGCGCTGGAATCCGTTCTGCTGGGCGATAAAGAGTAAGAACTGTTGTGCCGGGTGGCGGCTTCGCCTGACCCGGCCTACGGTTTTGTAGGCCCGCTAAGCGCAGCGCCAGCGGGCTTTTTTACTAGCGCACGGCCTGGGCAATCCACGCCGACAGCTCCCGCAGCTCTTTTTCCTGCTCAGGGAAATCGCCGATCAACGCGTCGCACTCCTGCTGCAGCATATCCGCCCGGTACAAACAGCCCTGTAAACGAGCCGCCAGCGCTTCTAACGGTGCCGGATTAAGACTATCCGTAAATACCTGGGTACGAGAGATATGGCCTTTCTCGACGTCAAAGTGCAGCTCAACGCCGCCCCAGGTAAATCGCTCATCCAGCAGATGGGAAAACGCAGGCGCCTGGCCGAAGTTCCACTCCCAGCTGCTCTGGCGTGCGAAGGTTTCAGCAAAGTTGGGCAGGTCCGGGGTTTTATCTGGAGAGATTACCTCCGCTTCCACGCGCTCGCCGTAGTGCGCAAAGAACGCCTCGCGGATCGCATCGCAAATCTGCTCGTGCGTAATCCCCGGCAGCAGTTCTACCAGATTCGCTACGCGCCCACGCACGGAGGTAATCCCTTTAGCCTGGAGCTTTTTCTTATCAGGATTCAGGTAGTTCGCCAGACGGCTCAGGTCAGCGTTCAGCAACAGGGTGCCGTGGTGGAATCCGCGATCCATCGTTTCGCGATAGGCTGAGCCCGACACTTTCCGGTCACCGTCAGGCGTTTTCACCACCAGATCATTACGGCCTGAGGCTTCCGCCGTCACGCCGAGTGAATTCAGCGCGTTGAGCACAATCGAGGTAGAGATGGTTTTGTCGTACTCCGGTTTACCCGCCATAAAGGTAAAGCAGGTGTTGCCGAGATCGTGAAACACCGCGCCGCCGCCGCTGCTGCGGCGCGCCAGGCGGACGTTGTCCTCTTCCATACGCCGCGTATTGCACTCTTTCCACGGGTTTTGCGCGCGGCCAATAACGACCGTATCGGCATTGCGCCAGAGAAACAGCACGCGCTGGGTGGCGGGCATCTGGCGGAAGATGCACTCTTCCACCGCGAGATTAAACCAGGGATCGTAAGAGTCAGAGATAAGCAGGCGTAACGTCGTCATGGCAAAGTTCCTTTTCTGAGTCATTCGCCTACTTTATCACTATTCTTTCTTCTCGCTCTCTTCGTCTTCGGGAACCGACTTGCTGGCGGTCAGCAGGAACGGTGACTGCTGCCAGCGGGTACGCTTGCCCTGAAGCAGGGTACGCGCCAGCACAACGCCAATGGCCAGCGAGAGCAGCAGCATCAGACGCAAAATGTTGGTGGTGTTATCGACCTGTTTGGCTTCGGTCGGCAGGGTATGCGTATCGAGCGTCAGGCGCAGGTAGCCCAGCGGGCCATTCTTGCCCTGAATGGGTTCGACGATCTGCTGGTTAAAATAGCCCCCGGCTTTTTTGCCGTCCAGTGCCAGCCTGTCGCGCACATTAACGTGCTCGCCCGCGCGAGCAATCAGGTCGCCTTGCTCATCGTAAACGCCGGCATCCAGAATGCGACTGTTTTCAGTGAGCTGACGTAAAATCTGGCCTATCCGCTTATCGTCCGGCGTTTCAGTACGCATTGAGGGGGCAACGTTGAGCGTGACCTGACGCGCCAGCGTGCGGGCCAGCTCTTCAAACTGCGGGTTACGTTGCCGTTGATGGTTTTGGCTAAACCACGATGCCCCTTGCATCAGCGCCACCAGAAGTGCGAGACAGATCAGGACAATCACGGCGCGATGAAGCCGGAATTTCAGTTTTGCGCGAGCCATATTCCACCTGCTGAAAATTTACGGCTTAATGTTGCCAGAAGTGATGGTTACAGGGTAGCCTCATGCGTTATTTTCCCTCTGGAACCTTCCGGCGCGAACGAATTTACAGGAGCTTTAATGCCGAACATTACCTGGTGCGACCTGCCAACGGATGTCTCTTTATGGCCAGGATTGCCGCTCTCTTTAAGTGGCGATGAGGTGATGCCTCTGGATTACCACGCCGGTCGTAGCGGCTGGCTGCTGTACGGACGCGGTCTGGACAAGCAACGCCTGACCCAGTACCAAAGCAAACTGGGGGCTGCGATGGTGATTGTCGCCGCCTGGTGTGTGGAAGATTACCAGGTCATCCGCCTTGCGGGTTCCCTGACGCAGCGCGCAACGCGTCTGGCGCATGACGCCGGGCTGGACGTCGCGCCGCTCGGTAAAATTCCGCACCTGAAAACCCCAGGTCTGCTGGTCATGGACATGGACTCTACGGCGATCCAGATCGAATGTATCGACGAGATTGCGAAGCTGGCGGGCAGCGGCGAGCTGGTGGCGGAAGTCACCGAACGTGCGATGCGCGGCGAGCTGGATTTCACCGCCAGCCTGCGCCAGCGCGTGGCGACCCTGAAAGGGGCCGACGCCAACATCCTGCGTCAGGTGCGCGACGTGCTGCCGCTGATGCCAGGGCTGACGCAGCTGGTGCTGAAGCTGCAGTCCCTCGGCTGGAAAGTAGCGATTGCCTCTGGTGGCTTCACCTTCTTCGCGGATTATCTGCGGGAAAAACTGCACCTGACCACCGTGGTGGCCAATGAGCTGGAGATCATGGACGGCAAGCTGACCGGCCAGGTGGTCGGCGATATCGTGGATGCCCAGTACAAAGCCAATACGCTGACGCGTCTGGCGGAAAAATATGAAATTCCGGTCGTCCAGACCGTCGCCATCGGGGACGGCGCGAACGACCTGCCGATGATCAAAGCGGCCGGGCTTGGCATTGCCTACCACGCCAAGCCAAAAGTGAATGAAAAGACGGAAGTGACTATCCGTCACGCTGACCTGATGGGGGTGTTCTGCATTCTCTCCGGCAGCCTTAATCAGAAATAACGAGGTAAACCGTGGCGAAAGCTCCAAAACGCGCATTTGTCTGTAATGAATGTGGTGCGGATTATCCGCGCTGGCAGGGGCAATGCAGCGCCTGTCATGCCTGGAACACCATCACCGAAGTGCGTGGTGTGGCGGCTTCGCCGAGCGTGGCCCGCAACGAGCGCCTGAGCGGCTATGCCGGTAACGCGGGCGTAGCGAAGGTGCAAAAGCTCTCGGACATCAGCCTGGAAGAGCTGCCGCGCTTCTCCACCGGCTTCAAAGAATTTGACCGCGTGCTCGGCGGCGGCGTGGTGCCGGGCAGCGCCATCCTGATTGGCGGTAATCCGGGCGCGGGTAAATCGACCCTGCTGCTGCAAACGCTCTGCAAGCTTGCCGAACAGATGAAAACCCTGTACGTCACGGGCGAAGAGTCACTTCAGCAGGTGGCGATGCGCGCGCACCGCCTGGGTCTGCCAACCGCCAACCTGAACATGCTCTCCGAAACCAGCATCGAGCAGATCTGCATGATCGCCGAAGAAGAGCAGCCGAAGCTGATGGTGATCGACTCCATCCAGGTGATGCACATGGCGGACATTCAGTCCTCGCCGGGCAGCGTCGCGCAGGTGCGTGAAACCGCGGCATACCTGACGCGCTTTGCCAAAACGCGCGGCGTGGCGATTGTGATGGTCGGCCACGTGACCAAAGACGGCTCGCTGGCCGGGCCGAAGGTGCTTGAACACTGTATCGACTGCTCCGTGATGCTTGACGGCGACGCGGATTCCCGCTTCCGTACCCTGCGCAGCCATAAAAACCGCTTTGGGGCGGTGAACGAACTGGGCGTGTTTGCCATGACCGAACAGGGGCTGCGCGAAGTCAGCAACCCGTCGGCCATCTTCCTGAGCCGTGGCGATGAGATCACCTCCGGCAGCTCGGTGATGGTGCTGTGGGAAGGGACGCGCCCTCTGCTTGTCGAAATTCAGGCGCTGGTGGATGTGTCGATGATGGGCAACCCGCGGCGCGTGGCGGTCGGTCTGGAACAAAACCGTCTGGCGATCCTGCTGGCGGTACTGCACCGTCACGGCGGGCTGCAGATGGCGGATCAGGACGTTTTCGTCAACGTGGTCGGCGGCGTCAAAGTTACTGAGACCAGCGCAGACCTGGCGCTGCTACTGGCGATGGTCTCCAGCCTGCGCGACAGACCGCTGCCGCAGGATCTGGTCGTCTTCGGCGAAGTGGGCCTGGCCGGGGAAATCCGTCCGGTGCCCAGCGGTCAGGAGCGTATCTCCGAGGCGGCAAAACACGGCTTCCGCCGGGCGATCGTTCCCGCCGCCAACGTGCCGAAAAAAATCCCGGAAGGGATGCAGGTATTTGGCGTGAAGAAACTCGCAGATGCGTTAAATGTCTTTGACGACTTATAATTACGTATTCGATTTTGCAGGAGGCACCGTAATTTATGTCATCATTTGACTATATCAAGACCGCAATCCGCCAGAAGGGCTGCACGCTGCAGCAGGTGGCGGACGCCAGCGGCATGACCAAAGGCTACCTGAGCCAGCTGCTGAACGCCAAAATCAAAAGCCCCAGCGCGCAGAAGCTCGAAGCGCTGCACCGCTTTCTCGGACTGGAATTCCCGCGTATGCAAAAGAACATCGGCGTGGTGTTCGGCAAGTTTTACCCGCTGCATACCGGGCATATCTATCTGATCCAGCGCGCCTGTAGCCAGGTAGACGAGCTCCACATCATCATGGGCTACGACGAAACCCGCGACCGTCAGCTGTTCGAAGACAGCGCCATGTCGCAGCAGCCCACGGTGTCAGACCGCCTGCGCTGGCTGCTTCAGACCTTTAAGTATCAGAAAAACATTCGTATTCATGCCTTTAACGAAGAGGGCATGGAGCCGTATCCGCACGGCTGGGACGTGTGGAGCAACGGTGTAAAAACCTTTATGGAAGACAAGGGGATTGCGCCGAACTGGATCTACACCTCTGAAGAGTCCGATGCGCCGCAGTTCCGCGAGCATCTGGGCATCGAGACGGTGCTGATCGATCCGAAACGCACCTTTATGAACATCAGCGGGGCGCAGATCCGCGAAAACCCGTTCCGCTACTGGGATTACATTCCGACCGAAGTGAAGCCGTTCTTTGTGCGTACGGTGGCGATTCTGGGCGGCGAGTCGAGCGGCAAATCAACGCTGGTCAATAAGCTGGCGAACATCTTCAACACCACCAGCGCGTGGGAGTACGGCCGCGATTATGTCTTCTCGCACCTCGGCGGCGACGAGATGGCACTGCAGTATTCCGACTATGACAAAATCGCGCTTGGTCATGCCCAGTACATTGATTTTGCCGTGAAATATGCCAACAAGGTGGCGTTTATCGATACCGATTTCGTGACCACGCAGGCGTTCTGTAAAAAGTACGAAGGGCGCGAGCACCCGTTCGTGCAGGCGCTGATTGACGAATACCGCTTTGACCTGGTGATCCTGCTGGAGAACAACACCCCGTGGGTGGCTGACGGCATGCGCAGCCTCGGCAGCTCCGTGGACAGGCGGGAATTCCAGTCCATGCTGGTGGAGATGCTCAACGAAAACAACGTTGAGTTTGTGCATGTGGAAGAGTCGGACTACGACTCCCGTTTCCTGCGCTGCGTCGAGCTGGTGAAGGAGATGATGGGGGAGCAGGGGTAAAAAACTAACCCCTCACCCTAACCCTCTCCCTTTGGGAGAGGGCCGGGGTGAGGGCATCAAACCACTCAGAACTCAACCACCACTTTCCCACGCATATGCCCCTCCAGCACTTTGCGGTGCGCCTCGGTAATGCTTTCCACGCTCAGCCCGTGCAGCGTTTCGCTAAGCGAGCTTTCGACCACGCCGTTATCCACCAGCTTCGCGACCTCGTCTAAGATCTCTCCCTGACGCGCCATATCCGCCGTCTGATACATGCTGCGGGTATACATAAATTCCCAGTGCAGCGCGGCGGATTTGGATTTCAGCTTGTCCTGGTTCAGCGGATGCGCATTCTCGACGATGGAACAAATATGCCCCTGTGGCGCAATCAGTTCGCTAACTGCATCCCAGTGCCCGTCGGTGTCGTTGAGGATGAAAATGTAATCCACGAAGGTCAGCCCCTGTTTCGCCAGCTCGCCTTTCAGGTCGCGGTAGTTAACGACAACGTCAGCCCCGCGATCGCGACACCACTGGGCAGAATCTTCTCGCGAAGCGGTTGCGATGATTTTCACCCTGCTGTTGTGTTTCGCAAAGGGGATCGCCAGCGATCCCACGCCGCCCGCGCCGCCAATGATCAGCAGCGTTTTGTCCGCCCCTGCATCCTGAATGTTCAGCCGTTCAAACAGGCCTTCCCACGCGGTGAGCGCGGTTAAGGGCAGTGCGGCGGAAGCCGCCCAGCCCAGGCTTGCAGGCTTGTGCCCGACAATCCGCGCATCGATCAGCTGATGCGTGGTATTGCTGCCCGGGCGGGTGATGTCGCCCGCGTACCATACTTCGTCACCCGGTTTGAATCCGGTCACGCCAGCCCCCACGGCTTTGACGATCCCGCTGGCATCCCAGCCGAGCACGCGCGGCTCGTTCAGCCCATTTTTGGCAATGCCTGCATGCACCTTGGTGTCTACAGGGTTTATGGAGACGGCTTTCACCTCCACCAGCAGATCGTGCTCGCCGGGCTGCGGCATCGGCGAGGTGATTTCAATAAAAACAGCAGGGTTTGCTGGGTTAACGGCAATGGCTTTAACAGACATGGTGTGCTCCTCAATGGAATGCGTTTTGTTGAGGCTAGTCTATAAAGTGGACAGCTGCGTGATAAGATGGACAATCAAGAACTCAGCGTTCGTACAAGGTGAACAATCATGTTTAAACAGCTGCAGGATATGGCGCTGTTCGCGCTGGTGGCGGAGATGGGCAGCTTTACGGCTGCCGCTCAGAAAGCGGAACTGCCAAAATCCAGCGTGAGCCAGCGAATTAGCCAGCTGGAGCAGCAGGTGGGGATCCGCCTGCTCAACCGCACCACGCGCAGGATCAGCCTCACGTTTGCGGGCGAGCACTATCTGGTGCACTGTCGCGAGATGCTGGCGGCCAGCGAGCGGGCGGAGTACGCCATTCAGCGGCTGCGCGAAAACCCGAGCGGGCGGCTGCGGATCACCTGTCCGGCGGGGATTGGCGCGACGCTGCTGGCGCATATGAATGCCGAGTTCCAGCTTCGCTATCCTGACGTGTCGCTGGATGTGTCGATCTCTGACGACGTGGTGGACCTGGTCGAATCCGGCTTTGACGTGGCGCTGCGTACCGGCAAGCCGCAGGACTCCTCCCTGATTGGCAGAATGATCGGGCACTGCCCGCGTTATATGCTCGCTTCGCCGGACTATCTGGCGCGTCGGGAGCCGTTAATTCATCCCCGTCAGCTGGTGGAACACCGCTGCATTACGCACCGGGCGTGGTCAGAGTGGCTTCTGCGAAGCGAGAGCGAAGATTACCGCTACCTGCCGGATAACGCACACATGACCGATAATCTGGTCTACGCCCGCGAATGTGCGATTGCCGGTGCGGGGATCACGCTGTTACCCGCGTTTCTGCTGGAGGATAAGATCGATAAGGGTGCGCTGGTGAAGGTGCTACCTGAGTGGAATGTTGAAGGTAACGATCTGTGGCTGGCGTATTCAAGCCGCAAGCTGAATTCACCTGCGCTGATGAGCTATATCGAGTTTGCAATGCAGTTTGATGAGGTGAAGCGGTATTACGTGGGCGGGTGATTTTGTGCGGCCTGATGCCCTCACCCTGACCCTCTCCCACAGGGAGAGGGAACAAACATAAAAAACGGCAACCGAAGTTGCCGTTTTGCTTTTATTTCGAAATACGCTTGTACTTAATACGCTTCGGCTCCAGCGCATCGGCGCCCAGCGTGCGTTTCTTGTACTCTTCGTATTCGGTGAAGTTACCTTCGAAGAACTCCACTTTACCTTCGTCCTGATAGTCCAGGATGTGGGTCGCGATACGGTCCAGGAACCAGCGGTCGTGCGAGATAACCATCGCGCAGCCCGGGAACTCCAGCAGGGCGTTTTCCAGCGCGCGCAGGGTTTCGATGTCCAGGTCGTTGGTTGGTTCATCGAGCAGCAGCACGTTACCGCCCACCTGCAGCAGCTTCGCCAGGTGCAGACGACCGCGCTCACCGCCGGACAGCTCGCCCACGCGTTTGCCCTGGTCGGTGCCTTTGAAGTTAAAGCGGCCAACGTAGGCACGGCTTGGCATCTCGGTGTTGCCGATACGCATGATATCCAGACCGCCGGAGACTTCTTCCCACACGGTTTTGCTGTTGTCCATCGCGTCACGGAACTGATCAACGGACGCCAGCTTCACGGTTTCACCCAGGGTGATAGAACCGCTGTCAGGCTGTTCCTGACCGGACATCATGCGGAACAGGGTTGATTTACCCGCGCCGTTCGGACCGATGATCCCGACGATAGCGCCTTTCGGTACGGAGAAGCTCAGGTCGTCAATCAGCAGGCGGTCGCCGTAAGACTTACGCAGATTGCTGACTTCAACCACTTTATCCCCCAGACGTGCTCCAGGTGGAATAAACAGTTCGTTGGTTTCGTTACGTTTCTGGTATTCGGTGTTGTTCAGCTCTTCGAAGCGTGCCAGACGGGCTTTGCCCTTAGACTGACGGCCTTTCGCGCCCTGACGCACCCACTCCAGCTCTTTCTCGATAGACTTACGACGCGCCGCTTCCTGAGAAGCTTCCTGCGCCAGACGCTGATCTTTCTGCTCAAGCCAGGAGGAGTAGTTGCCTTCCCACGGAATACCTTCACCACGGTCCAGTTCCAGGATCCAGCCCGCGACGTTGTCGAGGAAGTAACGGTCGTGGGTAATCGCCACAACGGTGCCTTCGAAGTCGTGCAGGAAGCGTTCCAGCCAGGCGACAGATTCTGCATCCAGGTGGTTCGTTGGTTCGTCGAGCAGCAGCATGTCTGGTTTTTCCAGCAGCAGGCGGCACAGCGCGACGCGGCGACGTTCACCCCCGGAGAGCTTCTCAACTTTTGCATCCCAGTCCGGCAGACGCAGGGCATCAGCCGCGCGCTCCAGCTGCACGTTCAGGTTGTGACCGTCGTGCGCCTGGATAATCTCTTCATACTTGCCCTGCTGAGCGGCCAGCTTGTCGAAGTCCGCATCCGGCTCGGCGTATTTGGCATACACTTCATCCAGACCTTTCAGCGCGTTAACCACTTCGGACACCGCTTCTTCAACGGATTCGCGAACGGTGTGTTCCGGGTTCAGTTGAGGTTCCTGCGGCAGGTAACCAATCTTGATGCCAGGCTGCGGACGGGCTTCACCTTCGATGTCTGTATCGATGCCCGCCATGATGCGCAGCAGGGTGGACTTACCGGCACCGTTGAGACCCAGAACACCGATTTTTGCGCCCGGGAAGAAGCTCAGCGAGATATTTTTAAGAATATGACGTTTCGGCGGGACAACTTTGCCGACACGATGCATGGTATAAACGAATTGAGCCACGTTGGACTTCGCCTCTTTTATCGTAATGAGAAGGAATTTCAGCCTCGAAGTGTAGCCTTTTTCATGCCCTAATCCCAGTCAGGAACGCCGGGAGTGTTAAAACGCGCAGGAAAGGTAAAAAAGTGTCCATAACGTGGCGCGTTGCAGGATGCCTGGTTAGCATAAGTGAATGCAACATTGACGTGGCAAGACGCTGCAACTAACGAAAAACAATGAGGAAGAGCGTGTGGAAAAAGCCAAACGGGTGGTCTGGCGTCTGCTGGCTGCCAGCGTATGCGTAATGGCGGTAAGCCAGGCGGTGCATGCCGATTCACTGGATGAACAACGTAACCGCTACGCCCAGATTAAACAGGCGTGGGACAACAAGCAGATGGATACCGTGCAGGCCCTGATGCCGACGCTAAAGGATTATCCGCTGTATCCGTATCTGGAGTACCGCCAGATAACCGACGATCTCATGAACCAACCCACCGTCACCGTGAACAACTTCATTCAGGCGAACCCGACCCTGCCGCCTGCCCGTAATCTCCAGTCTCGTTTTGTGAATGAGCTGGCGCGTCGTGAAGACTGGCGCGGGCTGCTGGCGTTTAGCCCGGAAAAACCGGGCACGACGGAAGCACAGTGTAATTACTACTACGCCAAATGGGCCACAGGACAGCAGGAAGAGGCCTGGGTCGGTGCCAAAGATCTCTGGCTGACGGGCAAAAGCCAGCCTAACGCCTGTGATTCGCTCTTCGGCGCATGGCGCGCATCGGGCAAACAGGATCCGCTGGCTTATCTTGAACGCATTCGCCTGGCGATGAAGGCCGGGAACACGCGTCTGGTCACTGCGCTGGCGGGGCAGATGCCGTCCGACTATCAAACCATTTCGTCTGCCGTCATTGGTCTGGCAAACGATCCGAACAGCGTGCTGACCTTTGCCCGCAGTACGGGCGCGACAGATTTCACGCGACAAATGGCGGCGGTCGCCTTTACCAGCGTGGCGCGTGACGATGTGGAAAATGCGCGGCTGATGATCCCGCAGCTGGTGCAGGCGCAGCAGCTTAATGAAGAACAAACGCAGGAATTGCGCGACATAGTGGCGTGGCGACTGATGGGCACCGATGTGACCGACGAACAGGCGCGCTGGCGTGACGACGCGATCATGCGTTCAAACTCCACCTCGCTTGTCGAGCGCCGCGTGCGAATGGCGCTGGGCACGGGCGATCGTCGTGGGCTGAATACCTGGCTTGCGCGTCTGCCGATGGATGCCAAAGAGAAAGATGAATGGCGCTACTGGCAGGCCGACCTGCTGCTGGAGCGTGGCCGTGACGATGAGGCCAAAGCAATCCTCCACGCTCTGATGCAACAGCGCGGATTCTACCCGATGGCGGCGGCGCAGCGGCTGGGGGAGGAGTACACGCTTAAGATCGACAAAGCGCCCGCCAACGCGAACCCGGCGCTGACGCAGGGGCCGGAGATGGCGCGCGTGCGCGAGCTGATGTACTGGAATATGGACAACACCGCGCGCAGCGAGTGGGCTAATCTGGTTACCAGCCGCACCACCGACGAGAAAGCCCAGCTTGCCCGCTACGCGTTCGATAATCGCTGGTGGGATCTGAGCGTGCAGGCGACGATCGCCGGTAAACTGTGGGATCATCTCGAAGAGCGTTTCCCGCTGGCGTACAAGGATCTGTTCGATCGCTACACCAGCGGCAAAGACATTCCGAAAAGCTACGCGATGGCGATAGCCCGTCAGGAGAGCGCCTGGAACCCGAAAGTGCGATCCCCGGTGGGGGCCAGCGGCCTGATGCAAATCATGCCGGGAACGGCCACGCACACGGTGAAGATGTTTAATATTCCTGGGTACAGCAGCCCGTCGCAGCTTCTCGATCCGGATACCAACATCAACATCGGTACCAGCTATTTGCAGTACGTCTACCAGCAGTTCGGCAATAACCGCATCTTCTCTTCGGCAGCGTATAACGCGGGGCCGGGACGCGTGCGCACCTGGCTTGGCAACAGCGCCGGACGCATCGACGCGGTGGCGTTTGTCGAGAGCATCCCGTTCTCGGAAACGCGCGGCTATGTGAAGAACGTGCTGGCCTATGACGCCTACTATCGCTACTTCATGGGGCAGAAAGATACCCTGATGAGCGATGGCGAGTGGCAGAGGCGTTACTGATCGGCGCGGGTTGTGTTATGCTGTACTCGCTAATGAGTACAAGAGGCAGCATAACATGACCCAGCATTCCCCGTATTCCTCGGCAATGGCCGAACAACGTCATCAGGAGTGGCTTCGTTTTGTGGAGCTGCTTCGCCAGTCTTACGAGCAGGATTTGCACTTACCTCTCATGCAGCTGATGCTCACGCCGGACGAGCGTGAGGCGCTGGGCACGCGCGTGCGGATCATTGAAGAGCTGCTGCGCGGCGAGATGAGCCAGCGTGAGCTGAAAAATGAGCTTGGTGCGGGTATCGCAACGATCACCCGTGGCTCCAACAGCCTGAAGTCGGCACCGGTTGAGCTGCGCCAGTGGCTGGAAGCGGTGTTGTTGAAAAACGCCTAACGATAAATCGCGTTATGGAACGGGCTTAACGCCAAAATCACCGCCTGGTGGTAAACGCCAGAACGCGTCAGCGCGCCTGCGGTAAAGACGCCAATCGCCCCTTCTTTACGACCAATCTCATCAATGCCGGTGTACTGCGACATCACCGGCCCGAGCGCTTCACCCGCACGCACTTTTTCAAGAATGACGTCTGGCAGCGGCAGGGTGGCCGAGCGCGCTTCACCGCGCTGCTCGCGGCTTTCGATGACCACCCAGCTAAAGGTTGCGCCTTCGTCGATACCTGCTTCAATCGCCACCCAAAAGTCCGCATTCGGTGCGGCAGCCCTGGCGTTTGCCACGCGATTTCGTGCGCCAGCGCGCGTTTCCTCGCTGCCAAACGGCTGTTCAGGAACGCCACTCTCGACGCCGATGGCCTCAATATGGCAGGATCCTGCGCCGAAGATCTCGTCAAATGCCCTTAGAATTGCCTGAATTTTGGCAGGATTAGTGGTAGCAGAGACAACATGGTGCATAATTAAGCTCGATTCAAAAAAAACTCATCGCAGTATAACGGAAAAAAACATGTTACAGGTTTACCTTGTTCGCCACGGTGAAACGCAGTGGAACGCCGAGCGACGTATTCAAGGCCAGTCGGACAGTCCTCTCACCGAAAAGGGTGTGCAGCAAGCGTGGCAGGTGGCGGAACGCGCCAGAACGCTGGGCATTACTCACGTGATTACCAGCGATTTAGGTCGCACACAGCAGACGGCGCGCATCATCGCAGATGCCTGCGGCTGTGATGTCATGCTGGAGCCGCGCCTGCGCGAGCTGGATATGGGCGTGCTGGAAAAACGCCATATCGATACGCTGACGGAAACGGAAGAGGGCTGGCGTCGCACGCTGGTGAACGGTACCGAAGATGGCCGTATTCCAGAAGGGGAATCCATGCAGGAGCTGAGCGTGCGTATGCATGCCGCACTGGCGGAATGCCTGAAGCTCCCGGCGGGAAGCCGTCCGCTGCTGGTGAGTCACGGGATTGCGTTGGGCTGCCTGGTGAGCACTATTCTGGGGTTACCGGCTTACGCTGAGCGCCGTTTGCGTCTGCGCAACTGCTCCATTTCCCGAATTGATTATCAGGAAAGCGCATGGCTGGCGTCGGGCTGGGTAGTGGAGATGGCAGGGGACATTTCGCATCTCGATGCCCCTGCGCTTGACGAACTGCAGCGTTAACGGCGGATAGGAATCAAGAATTCCATACGCAGATTGATTGGGCCTTCTTCCGGTTTGGCATCCTGCGCCGGGTAGTAGCGCTCAATGTCCTGACCTTTACGGCGATTAAGATTCAGCATTGGCATGCAGGTCCCGTAAACGGTCAGGATAAACTCCTGAACGCCCGTTCCCAGCCCTTCATACGAGAACATCACGTACTCGCCGCCTTCCAGCACGACCGGTTTCGAACCCTGAATATAACCATTCGCCATCTCTGGCGTCAGCGCGGTGGTGTAGAACACCTCCTGCTCGTCGTCTTTTTCCTGGCTTGGGCGCGTTTCGTTCAGACCGTACAGAATTGGCGGGATTGCCGGTGCATGGCTCAGGAAGTCGCGCCAGAACTGGACGCGCATCTGATGACGGAACTCAGAAATCTGCTCCAGAGAACAGGAGTAGCTCTGGGTTGTGCCGATCAGATGGGTTTCCGGCAACGCGACAATTTCATATTTCGGCATCGCGAACTCGCCCAGACGCAGCGGCGGACGCATGCCAAACGAGCTCCAGTCAGGCGAACGACGATAAAGCGCTGGCGTCAACGAGAACTGTTTTTTAAAGGCGCGGGTGAACGTTTGCTGCGAATCAAAACGATACTGCAGGGCAATATCCAGAATCGGCCGCGCGGTCAGGCGCAATGCCACAGCAGATTTAGATAAACGACGTGCGCGAATATAGGCACCGATAGCATGACCGGTGACATCCTTGAACATCCTTTGCAGATGCCACTTGGAATAGCCTGCTTTAGCCGCCACATTATCCAGTGACAAAGGCTGGTCGAGATGACCTTCCAGCCAGGTTAGCAGGTCGCGAATAATTCCAGCCTGATCCATATACTATCCTCATCCTTAAAACAGCAGGTGCCTGATAACAGGTTAGCGGATAATAGCATTTTTTGATGTTTTAGCATTCAGTGTTTTTTTTGCGCATTAATGCCTTTTACGGCTCGTTTTGGGCGAATATATTCTAATCCTGTGATCTTGCTACATTTTTGTCTAAAGTGTTGAATAATCGCCCAGTGCAATTTTAAAGAATGGTAACAATATGAAATACAAGACTTTGATCTTCACCGCGTTGCTGCTGATGGTCGGCCGCGCCGCGCAGGCGGAACAGATTGGTTCCGTCGATACCGTGTTCAAAATGTTTGGCCCGGACCACAAAATCGTTGTGGAGGCGTTTGACGATCCGGACGTGAAAAACGTCACCTGCTACGTGAGCCGCGCGAAAACGGGCGGTATCAAAGGCGGGCTGGGGCTGGCGGAAGATACTTCCGATGCGGCGATCTCCTGCCAGCAGGTGGGGCCGGTTGAGCTGAGCGATAAAATTAAAAACGGCAAAGCGCAGGCCGACGTGGTATTCCAGAAACGGACCTCGCTGGTGTTTAAAAAGCTGCAGGTGGTGCGTTTCTATGATGCCAAACGTAACACCCTGGCTTACCTCGCCTATTCCGACAAAGTGGTGGAAGGCTCGCCGAAAAACGCGATCAGCGCGGTGCCGATTATGCCGTGGCATTAATTCAGGGATGAACCATGCAACAACCTGTGGTCTGGCTGGTTGAAGACGAAACCAGTATCGCCGATACGCTGATCTACATGCTTCAGCAGGAAGGATTCGCGGTAAAGGCGTTTGAGCGCGGTTTACCGGTGCTGGAGGCAGCGCGGCGGCAGGCTCCGGCGCTCGCCATTCTGGACGTCGGGCTGCCGGACATCAGCGGCTTCGAGCTGTGCCGCCAGCTGCTGGCCCAGCATCCGTCACTGCCGGTGCTGTTTCTGACGGCGCGCAGCGATGAAGTGGATAAACTCCTCGGCCTGGAAATGGGCGCTGACGACTACGTTGCCAAGCCTTTCTCCCCACGGGAAGTGTGCGCCCGGGTAAGGACCATTTTACGGCGGATGCAAAAATCGGCTGCGCCTTCTGACACCGTCCGAATCGGGCAGTTTGAGCTGAATGAGCCAGCCGCGCGGATTAGCTGGTGCGGTGAAGCACTGCCCCTGACCCGCTATGAATTCTTGCTGCTCAAAACCTTGTTACAGGCCCCCGGACGGGTCTTTTCTCGTCAGCAGCTCATGGACAAGGTATGGGGTGAAGACGGCGACAGTTTCGACCGTACCGTGGACACCCACATCAAAACCCTGCGCGCCAAGCTGCGGGCGGTAAACGAGGAACTTTCACCCATCAGCACCCATCGCGGTATGGGCTACAGTCTGGGTCTTTACTGATGCGCATTGGGATGCGGTTGCTGCTGGGGTACTTCCTGATCGTGGCCATCGCCGCGTGGTTCGTGCTGTCGATCTTTGTTCAGGAAGTAAAGCCCGGCGTGCGCAGGGCAACCGAGGGCACGTTAATCGATACTGCGACCTTACTCGCCGAAGTCGGGCGTGAGGATCTCCTTTCGGGCAATGCGCAGCAGGGCAAACTGGCACAGGCCTTTTCTCAGCTTCATCAGCGCCCTTTCCGCGCCAATATCGGCGGCATTCATAAAGTGCGTAACGAGTATCACGTCTACATGACCGATGCGCAGGGCAGAGTGGTGTTTGATTCCGCTGGTCTGGCCGTGGGGAAAGATTACTCGCGCTGGAACGATGTCTGGCTGACGCTTCGCGGTGAATACGGCGCGCGCAGTACCCAGAGCCATCCCGACGATCCGGAGAGCACGGTGATGTATGTTGCCGCACCGGTTGTGGAGCAGGGCAAGATTATCGGCGTGCTGTCGGTCGGGAAACCTAACAGCGCGATGGCACCGGTTATCCATCGCAGCGAGCGAAGGATCCTGTGGGCAGGCGGAGCGCTGCTCGGCATTGCCCTGCTGATCGGTCTTCTCGTCGCCTGGTGGATCAATCGTTCTATCAGTACGTTATCGCGCTATGCCGACTCGGTGACCACGGATACGCCTCTCCCGCTGCCTAATCCTGGCAGCAGCGAACTGCACAAGCTGGCCCAGGCGCTGGAGAATATGCGCATTCGCCTGGAAGGGAAAAACTACATTGAACACTATGTCCATGCGCTGACCCACGAGCTGAAAAGCCCCATCGCCGCGATACGCGGCGCGGCGGAAATTCTCGCCGAGCAGCCGCCGCCGCAGGTGGCCGCGCGGTTTATCGATAATATTCTGGTGCAAAACGCGCGCATGCAGTCGCTGGTCGAAAAGCTGCTTACCCAGTCGCGGCTTGAAAATCGGGTCGAGATCGTGCCGGTCAGCGTCGACGTCGACACGCTATTTACCCGCCTGGCCGACGCGCGTTCGGCGGTTCTGACAGCGAAAAATATCACGCTGACGATCCAAAGCACCTCTCTGTGTGTTGCGGGCGATCCCGAACTGCTCGAACAGGCTCTGGGTAATTTGCTGGATAACGCCATCGACTTCACGCCGCCCGGCGGGGTTATTGCACTGGCCGCGTATGAAGCGCCAACGCAGGTTCTGCTCACGGTGACCGATAACGGAAGCGGTATCCCGGATTATGCGCTGGCGCGTATTTTTGAGCGCTTTTATTCCCTGCCGCGCGAGAACGGGCTGAAGAGCAGCGGACTCGGGCTGGCGTTTGTCCAGGAGGTGGCGCGTCTGCATCAGGGAGCGATTACATTGCGTAATCGCGATGAAGGTGGCGTGATGGCCACGCTGGCACTTCACCGTCCCTTCACATAGCTTCAAACTGACCCCACACGGCCTGGTTACGCTCTCCTCATCACAAAGGAGACGTAATGATGAAATCCCCCCTGTTCTGGAAAGTAAGCACCCTGCTGGGGTGCATCCTGCTGCTGTTAGTTCCGTTGTTTATGGTCAGTAATCTCATTTCAGAGCGTGAAAGCTATCGTAACGATGTCGAAAATACGCTTCGCCAGAGCACCAGCGGACCGCAAAAACTGGTCGGCCCGCTGATTGCCATTCCGGTGACGGAGATTTTTTACAAGCTGGAGGACGAGAAGAAGGTCGAATACAAGAAAAGCTATATGCATTTCATTCTGCCGGACTCTCTGGTTGTGGAAGGGAACCAGCGCGTGGAGTCCCGAAATATTGGCATCTACGACGGGCAAATCTGGAACACTGACCTGAAGATAAAAGCGCAGTTTAATACCGAAGCGCTGAAGCAGTTGAAAGGAGAAACGATCGCGACAGGGCAGCCGTTTATCGTGACGGGCGTTGGCGACGCGCGGGGTATTGGCACGGTCAGTATCTCTAAAATCAACGGTGAGACGCTAAGCGTGGAACCCGGTTCAGGTGTCTACGGGGCGCTTGCGGGGATCCACATCCCGCTGACCGACAACGCGCTGGAATCCAAAACGTTTGCACTTGAGATGTCACTCAATCTGGCGGGAACCGGCAGTTTTGCGGTGGTACCGGTAGGGCGTAATAGCGAAATGACGCTCAACAGCAACTGGCCGCATCCGGGCTTTATGGGCAACTATCTGCCGGTTAAGCACAAAATTGGCGAGTCTGGTTTCCAGGCGAACTGGAAGAGCAGCTGGTTTGCGAACAACCTTGAGAGCTGGTTCAGCGGGAGCGAATCGCCATCGTGGGAGTCGATCCCTGCCTTTAGCGTCACGGTAGCCACGCCCGCCGATCAGTATCAGCTGACTGACCGGGCGATCAAGTACGCCATTTTGCTGATTGCGCTGACGTTTATGGCCTTCTTTGTCTTCGAAACCTTAACCGGGCTGCGCCTGCACCCAATGCAGTATCTGCTGGTGGGGTTGTCGCTGGTGCTGTTCTATCTGGTGTTGCTGGCGTTGTCTGAACACGTTGGGTTTACGCCAGCCTGGGTTGTTGCAAGTCTGGTGGGCGCAGCGATGAACGGAATGTACCTGCAGGCCGTGCTGAAAAGCTGGAAGCGCAGCGGGCTATTTGTGCTGGCCTTGCTGGGGCTGGACGTGGTGATGTGGTTCTTGCTGCGCTCGGAGGACAGCGCACTGCTGTTGGGGTCAGCGGTTCTCGCGCTGGCGCTGTTCGCCGTCATGTACCTGACCCGTCATTTCGACTGGTACTCGCTCTCTCAGCCGAAGCAACCCGAGCCACCCGCAGCACCGGATGACGATACGGTGCGGATCTGGAAATAAAAAAAACGGCGCAAATGCGCCGTTTTTTAATGCGTTAACTGCGGGATTACTCCTGCAGATCGCCGCAGAAACGGTACCCTTCGCCGTGGATCGTGGCGATGATTTCCGGCGTATCTGGCGTAGATTCGAAATGCTTACGAATACGACGGATGGTCACGTCTACGGTACGGTCATGCGGCTTCAGCTCGCGACCGGTCATTTTCTTCAGCAGTTCTGCACGGGACTGAATTTTGCCCGGGTTTTCGCAGAAGTGCAGCATCGCGCGGAATTCACTGCGCGGCAGTTTATACTGCTCACCGTTCGGGCTGATCAGTGAACGGCTATTGATATCAAGTTCCCAGCCGTTGAATTTGTAGCTGTCTACGCTACGACGCTCTTCGCTGACCGTTCCCAGATTCATGGTGCGGGACAGCAGGTTGCGCGCACGAATGGTTAACTCGCGTGGGTTAAACGGTTTGGTGATGTAGTCATCCGCACCGATTTCCAGGCCAAGAATTTTATCAACTTCGTTGTCACGGCCTGTAAGGAACATTAACGCGACGTTCGCCTGTTCACGCAGTTCGCGTGCCAGAAGAAGGCCGTTTTTGCCTGGCAGGTTAATGTCCATAATGACCAGGTTGATATCATTTTCAGAAAGGATCTGATGCATCTCTGCGCCATCGGTCGCTTCAAAGACATCGTAGCCTTCTGCTTCGAAAATGCTCTTTAACGTGTTGCGTGTTACCAACTCGTCTTCAACGATAAGAATGTGCGGGGTCTGCATGTTTGCTACCTAAATTGCCAACTAAATCGAAACAGGAAGTACAAAAGTCCCTGACCTGCCTGATGCATGTCGCAAATTAACATGATCGGCTTAACGTGACTAAAGTACGTAATTGCGTTCTTGATGCACTTTCCATCAACGTCAACAACATCATTAGCTTGGTCTTGGGTACTTTCCCTTTGGACCCGACAGTGTCAAAAACGGCTGTCATCCTAACCATTTTAACAGCAACATAACAGGCTAAGTGACACCGGACACCCAATAAAACTACGCTTCGTTGACATATATCAAGTTCAATTGTAGCACGTTAACAGTTTGATGAAATCATCGTATCCGAATGCTAGCCTTTGTCACAAATTTTCAATAAACCAACTAGTTGCGGACATTGATTGATAAACAATACGAATCCAATTAAGAATAGGCATTCACACAGTCATTATCATTATAAAACATAGGGATAATATCTGTCTGTTAACATTCTAACTGATTGTTCAGCCACAAAATAGTTTAGCGTTTTTAATTTGTTATGAAACGCTATTTCGGTGATTTGTGTTGCAATTTTGTAAATTCGTGCTGCGTAATATGTTGAGGCGCATCACATTTTTACCCGCTAACTGCTTAAAAAGAGAGCATAAATGCATCTGTCGATTGTGCTGGTGGCCCCAGCAAGACCCGAAAACATAGGCGCTGCGGCGCGTGCCATGAAGACCATGGGTTTTACCGATTTACGTATTGTGGACAGCGCCGCGCACCTGGAGCCTGCGGCACGTTGGGTCGCGCACGGTTCGGGAGATATTCTCGATAATATAACCACTTACGCTACGCTTGCCGACGCGCTTCACGACATCTCCTTTACCGTTGCGACCACGGCGCGCAGCCGGGCGAAGTTCCATTACTACGCCACACCCGCGGAGCTGGTGCCGATGCTGGAAGAGAAAAGCCAGTGGCTGGAGAAAGCCGCGCTGGTGTTTGGGCGTGAAGATTCCGGGCTGACCAATGAAGAGCTGGAACTGGCGGATGTGCTGACAGGCGCGCCGATGGTTGCAGATTATCCTTCACTCAATTTAGGCCAGGCGGTGATGGTCTATTGCTATCAATTAGCATCCTTAATACAAATTCCGCAGCCGCCTGTTACAGGCACCGATGAAAACCAGCTGGCTGCACTTCGCGCGCGCGTGGAAAACCTGCTCATGCAGCTGGGTGTGGCTGACGATCAAAAAATGGTCGACTGGCTACAGCAGCGTTTGGGCCGTCTTGAGCAACGCGACACGGCAATGCTGCACCGTTTGCTGCACGATATTGAAAAAAAACTGGCCGAGTAAAGTGCTGTCATACATTTTTATTATGGTGTAATCATCTGAGGCTAAGGGTTGCTTTTGGGGTATTCGGATGAAAATAAATCCGACGGCAGCGGGACGTGAGAGTCCTCCGAATTGTGATCAAATTAAAAATTCGTTGACTTAAGGTGCCCGATCCTTTAACCCTAAAAGAATACAGCACAGACAGATAATAATGACAGAGTACACAACATCCATGAAACGCATCAGCATCACCACCATTACCACAACCATCATCATTACCACGGGTAACGATGCGGGCTGACGCGTACAGGAAAAACAAAAAAAGCCCGCACCTAGACAGTGCGGGCTTTTTTTTCGGCTAAAGGAAACGAGGTAGAACCATGCGAGTGTTGAAGTTCGGCGGTACATCAGTGGCAAATGCAGAACGTTTTCTGCGTGTTGCCGATATCCTGGAAAGCAATGCCAGGCAGGGGCAGGTTGCTACCGTGCTCTCTGCCCCGGCAAAAATCACGAACCATCTGGTGGCGATGATTGAAAAAACCATCGGTGGCCAGGATGCACTCCCGAACATCAGCGACGCCGAGCGTATCTTCGCTGACCTACTGCAAGGGCTTGCAGAGGCGCTGCCCGGCTTCCCGCACGCTCAGCTGAAGTCCTTCGTTGAGCAGGAATTTGCGCAAATCAAACACGTCCTGCACGGCATCAGCCTCCTCGGCCAGTGCCCGGACAGCATCAACGCGGCGCTGATCTGCCGGGGCGAAAAACTCTCAATCGCCATCATGGCGGGCGTGCTGGAAGCGCGCGGCCATAACGTGACCGTGATCGACCCGGTTGAAAAACTGCTGGCGGTTGGCCACTACCTCGAATCCACCGTTGATATTGCCGAATCAACCCGCCGTATCGCCGCGAGCAAAATCCCGTCTGACCACATGATCCTTATGGCAGGCTTCACCGCCGGTAACGAGAAGGGCGAGCTGGTGGTGCTGGGCCGTAACGGCTCCGACTACTCCGCCGCCGTGCTGGCCGCCTGTTTACGCGCGGACTGTTGTGAGATCTGGACTGATGTTGACGGCGTCTATACCTGCGACCCGCGCCAGGTTCCGGACGCCAGGCTGCTCAAGTCGATGTCGTACCAGGAAGCGATGGAGCTTTCCTACTTCGGCGCTAAAGTGCTTCACCCGCGTACCATCTCCCCGATTGCCCAGTTCCAGATCCCTTGCCTGATTAAAAACACCGGTAACCCACAGGCGCCGGGTACGCTGATTGGCGCAAGTACCGATGAAGACGGTCTGCCGGTGAAAGGCATCTCCAACCTCAACAATATGGCGATGTTCAGCGTCTCCGGCCCGGGGATGAAAGGGATGGTCGGCATGGCGGCGCGCGTCTTTGCAGCCATGTCCCGCAACGGTATCTCAGTGGTGCTGATCACCCAATCCTCTTCCGAATACAGCATCAGCTTCTGCGTACCGCAGGCGGATTGCCTGCGCGCCCGTCGCGCGCTGGAGGAAGAGTTCTATCTGGAGCTGAAAGAGGAACTGCTGGAGCCGCTGTACATTCAGGAGCGTCTGGCGGTTATCTCAGTCGTCGGTGACGGCATGCGCACGCTGCGCGGCATCTCCGCTAAATTCTTTGCCGCGCTGGCGCGCGCCAATATTAACATCGTGGCGATTGCGCAGGGCTCGTCTGAGCGTTCGATTTCCGTTGTCGTGGACAACGATGACGCCACCACCGGCGTGCGCGTCGTTCACCAGATGCTGTTCAACACCGACCAGGTGATCGAGCTGTTCCTGATTGGCGTGGGCGGCGTAGGCGGCGCGCTGCTGGAGCAGGTGAAGCGTCAGCAGGAGTGGCTGAAGAAGAAACATATCGATTTGCGCGTCTGCGGGATTGCCAACTCCAGAGCGTTGCTGACCAACGTTCACGGTCTGAACCTGGAAAACTGGCAGGCCGAGATGAACGAGGCGAAAGAGCCGTTCAACCTGGGCCGCCTGATCCGTCTGGTGAAAGAGTATCACCTGCTTAACCCGGTGATTGTTGACTGTACCTCCAACCAGGCGGTGGCCGATCAGTACGCCGACTTCCTGCGCGAAGGTTTCCACGTGGTGACGCCAAACAAAAAGGCCAACACCTCGTCGATGGATTACTATCACCAGCTGCGTCTGGCGGCGAGCAAATCGCGCCGCAAGTTCCTGTATGACACTAACGTCGGCGCAGGCCTGCCGGTTATCGAAAATCTGCAAAACCTGCTCAACGCGGGCGATGAACTGCAGCGTTTCTCCGGCATTCTCTCCGGCTCGCTGTCCTTTATCTTCGGCAAGCTGGATGAGGGGATGAGCCTGTCGGAAGCCACTCGCGCCGCGCGCGAGCTGGGCTATACCGAGCCGGATCCGCGTGACGACCTTTCCGGGATGGACGTGGCGCGCAAGCTGCTGATCCTCGTGCGTGAAACGGGCCGCGAGCTTGAGCTTTCGGATATCGTGATTGAGCCGGTGCTGCCAGCAGAGTTTGATGACAGCGGTGACGTCAGCGCCTTTATGGCGAATTTGCCGCAGCTTGACGATGCTTTTGCCGCCCGTGTGGCGAAAGCCCGTGATGAAGGTAAGGTATTGCGCTATGTTGGCAACATTGAAGAAGATGGCGTGTGCCGGGTGAAGATTGCCGAAGTGGATGGCAACGATCCGCTGTACAAAGTCAAAAACGGCGAGAATGCGTTGGCGTTCTACAGCCACTATTATCAGCCATTGCCGCTAGTGCTTCGCGGCTATGGCGCAGGGAACGATGTTACGGCGGCGGGTGTGTTTGCCGATCTGCTGCGTACCCTGTCATGGAAGTTAGGAGTTTAACATGGTCAAAGTTTATGCCCCGGCTTCCAGCGCCAATATGAGCGTCGGATTTGACGTGCTGGGCGCGGCGGTCACGCCGGTGGATGGTTCGCTGTTGGGCGATACGGTTACGGTGGAAGCGGCAGAGAGCTTCAGCCTGAATAACGTGGGCCGCTTCGCCAGCAAACTGCCGTCTGAGCCGCGCGAAAATATCGTTTATCAGTGCTGGGAACGCTTTTGTCAGGAGATCGGCAAAAACGTGCCGGTCGCCATGACGCTGGAAAAAAGCATGCCGATTGGCTCAGGCCTGGGCTCCAGCGCGTGTTCCGTGGTCGCCGCGCTGGTGGCGATGAACGAGCACTGCGGCAAGCCGCTGAACAATAATCGCCTGCTCGGCCTGATGGGCGAGCTGGAAGGGCGCATTTCGGGCAGTATTCATTATGATAACGTGGCGCCGTGCTTCCTCGGCGGCATGCAGCTGATGATCGAAGAAAATGGCATCATCAGCCAGCAGGTGCCAGGGTTTGATGAGTGGCTGTGGGTGCTGGCCTATCCGGGCATTAAGGTCTCTACCGCGGAAGCGCGTGCGATCCTGCCTGCGCAGTATCGTCGTCAGGACTGTATCGCCCACGGGCGTCACCTGGCAGGCTTTATTCACGCCTGCTACACCCGTCAGCCGCAGCTGGCGGCGAAGCTGATGAAAGACGTCATTGCCGAGCCGTACCGTACGAAGCTGCTGCCCGGTTTTAACGAGGCGCGACAGGCCTCGATGGATATCGGCGCGCAGGCGTGCGGCATCTCCGGCTCAGGCCCGACGCTGTTCGCCCTGTGCGACAAGCCAGACACCGCGCAGCGCGTGGCGGACTGGCTCTCTAAACACTACCTGCAAAATCAGGAAGGCTTTGTTCATATTTGCCGTCTGGACACGGCTGGCGCACGAGTACTGGGATAATTAATGAAACTCTACAACCTTAAAGATCATAACGAGCAGGTCAGCTTCGCGCAGGCGGTAACTCAGGGGCTGGGCAAAAATCAGGGGCTGTTTTTTCCCCATGACCTGCCGGAATTTCAGCTGACCGACATCGACGAACTGCTGAAGCAGGACTTTGTCACCCGCAGCACTAAAATTCTGTCGGCGTTTATCGGCGACGAAATCCCGCAGGAGCTGCTGGAAGAGCGCGTGCGTGCGGCGTTTGCTTTCCCGGCACCGGTGAAGCAGGTTGAGCCTGACGTTGGCTGCCTGGAGCTTTTCCACGGCCCGACGCTGGCGTTCAAAGACTTCGGTGGCCGCTTCATGGCGCAGATGCTGACCCACATCAGCGGCGACAAACCGGTGACCATCCTGACGGCGACATCCGGTGATACCGGTGCGGCGGTGGCGCACGCGTTCTACGGACTGAAAAACGTCCGCGTAGTGATCCTCTACCCGAAAGGCAAAATCAGCCCGCTGCAGGAAAAACTGTTCTGTACGCTCGGCGGCAACATTGAAACCGTGGCGATTGACGGCGATTTCGATGCCTGCCAGGCGCTGGTCAAGCAGGCCTTCGACGACGAAGAGCTGAAGATCGCCCTGGGGCTGAACTCTGCTAACTCCATCAACATCAGCCGTCTGCTGGCGCAGATTTGCTACTACTTCGAAGCGGTGGCGCAGCTGCCGCAGGAAGCGCGCAACCAGTTGGTGGTTTCCGTACCAAGCGGTAACTTCGGCGACCTGACGGCGGGCCTGCTGGCGAAATCTCTGGGTCTGCCGGTGAAACGCTTTATCGCCGCCACCAACGCCAACGACACCGTGCCGCGCTTCCTGAAAGACGGGAAGTGGGCGCCGAACGCTACGCAGGCGACGCTCTCTAACGCAATGGATGTATCGCAGCCAAACAACTGGCCGCGCGTGGAAGAGCTGTTCCGCCGTAAGATCTGGCGTCTGGGTGACCTGGGCTACGCCGCGGTGACGGATGAAACCACCAAAGCGACCATGCGCGAGCTGAAAGCTGTGGGGTACACCTCTGAACCGCACGCGGCGATTGCTTACCGCGCGCTGCGCGATCAGCTCAATCCGGGTGAATATGGCCTGTTCCTGGGCACTGCGCATCCGGCGAAGTTCAAAGAGAGCGTGGAAGAGATCCTGGGCGAAACGCTGTCGCTGCCGAAAGAGCTGGCCGAGCGTGCCGATCTGCCGCTGCTGTCACATGAACTACCGGCAGATTTTGCCGCGCTGCGTAAGCTGATGATGGCTCGCGCGTGATTGTGTTGCCCGGTGGCGGCTTCGTCTTACCGGGCCTACAACGGCGAACTCATCGTAGGCCGGGTAAGCGCAGCGCCACCCGGCTTTTTTTGTGAAGAAATTAAGGAGAAAGTAAGCAGGAAAAAAGTAGAAATTCCCAATAAATGCGGTCACTTAGCGTTTAGGATTGCAGAGAATAACATCCCCCGTTCCCCTCGCGTAATCTCCTTACATCGGCCCACGTTGGGCAAGTATAAGAAGGAGTCACCTATGTCTACCCTGAAACCTGCACTCATCGCGCTTTCACTGATGCTGGTCGCTCCCATGGCGGTACAGGCATCCGAAATCACCCTCGTCCCCGCGGTAAAACTGCAGATTGGCGACCAGGATAACAACGGACATTACTGGGACGGCGGCCGCTGGCGCGACCACGACTGGTGGAAGGCGCACTATGACTGGCGCGATAACCACTGGCGTCCGCATGATGAAAAGCGTAAGCATGACAATCGCCATGATGACCATCACCACGATGACCGCCGCGACGACCGCGGCCCGGACTGGAAACACCATTAATGCAAAACCCCGCCAGCTGGCGGGGTTTGTTTTTACTGCTCGTGGCGCTTAAACACCAGCTCGCCTTTCCCCGACGACGCCTCGTCAAAGAAATAGCCTTCGCTGTTAAATCCGGTCAGCTGCTCCGGCTTCGTCAGGCGGTTCTGGATGATGTAGCGGCTCATCAACCCGCGTGCTTTCTTGGCGTAGAAGCTGATCACTTTGAACTTACCGTTCTTCTCGTCGAGGAACACCGGTTTGATGATCTCTGCATCCAGCTTTTTCGGTTTCACTGACTTGTAGTATTCGTCTGAGGCCAGGTTAATTACTACGTTATCGCCCTGGGCGCGCAGCGCCGCGTTCAGCTTGTCGGTAATGATATCGCCCCAGAAATGGTAAAGATCTTTGCCTTTGGTGTTTTCCAGGCGGATCCCCATCTCCAGACGATACGGCTGCATAAGGTCCAGCGGGCGCAGTACGCCGTACAGGCCTGACAGCATACGCAGATGCTGCTGGGCAAAATCGAAATCGGCTTCGCTAAAATCTTCCGCCTGCAGGCCGGTATAGACATCACCTTTAAAGGCCAGAATCGCCTGGCGAGCGTTAGCCGGGGTGAAATCCGGGTGCCATTCGTGAAAGCGGGTCGCGTTAAGATCGGCCAGCTTGTCGCTGATGCTCATCAGCGAGGCGATTTGCGGCGCAGAGAGTTTACGCGCTTCGCGGATCAGCTGTTGCGAGTGGTCCAGCAGTTCAGGCTGGGTATAGCGCTCGGTGGCGAGCGGGCTCTGGTAATCGAGCGTTTTTGCAGGTGAAATCAGAATCAGCATATCCAGTCCTTGCAGGAAATTTAGAGCGACTTTAGCAAAAAATCGCCCTGAATTGATCGATAGCTGTTATTGCCGCGGCAAATCATCCCAGGAGCCGGGGGCAATTTGCGCCTCAATTTCGGGGTAGCGGGTGGGATCAAACACGGGTTTAAGGCCCAGCTTGCGCTGACGCAGATAGTCCTGAGCAATGAGCGTCACCACCGGAGAAAGCAGCAAAATTGCCGTCAGGTTGGTGATCGCCATCAGCGCCATAATCACGTCGGCCAGTTGCCAGACCACCGGCATGCTGAGCAGGGCACCCGTCATTATCATGGCGATGACACACACGCGAAGCACGTTGCGCGAATGTCGTGAATCAAGCTTCAGGAAGATCAGGTTGTTCTCCGCGTAGAGATAGTTCACCGTGATCGAACTAAAGGCAAAAAGACCCACGATCAATGAGACAAAACCGGCTCCCCAGCCACCCACAAGATTGACCAGCGCCTGCTGAACCAGCTGTATCCCGACGGTGCCAGAGGGATGGGGAAGGGGCCCCGACAGCAGAATGATCATCGCGCTGGCGGAGCAGATAATAATGGTGTCCGTGAACACACCAATCATCTGCACAATGCCCTGCGCCGCAGGATGGGGAGGCCAGGACGCCGCCGCCGCAGCTGCGTTGGGCGTTGAACCCATACCGGCTTCGTTCGAGAACATGCCCCGCTGAAACCCTGCCGTGAGTGCCTGACTGACGGTATAACCCAGCGCGCCCGAGGCCGCTTCGCGCCAGCCGAACGCGCTCTTAAAGATAGCGGCGATGACGTCCGGAAACTGATCGATGTGCAGTACGGTAACGAACAGACTGGCGGCTACCCACAGGAGGGCCATAACCGGAACCAGCCACTGCATCAGGCGGGCCACGCCTTTGAGACCGGCATATATCGTCAGCAGGGTGAGAAGCGCTAAAACAGCACCGGTTATCCATTCCGGGCAGGCAAAGGCATATCGCATGGCATGCGCCACGGAGTTTGCCTGGACGGTGTTAAAAATCAGGCCATAGGCGATGAGTAAGAAGAGCGAAAACAGGACGCCCATCCAGCGCATCCCCAGTCCACGGGCCATATACCAGGCCGGACCGCCGCGAAACTGACCGTTTTTGCCTTTCTCTTTATAGAGTTGAGCGAGCGAGCATTCAGCGAACGAGGTCGCCATGCCGATAATCGCCGTGGCCCACATCCAGAATACAGCGCCAGGCCCCCCCGCACTGATGGCCAGCGCAACGCCCGCCAGATTACCGCTGCCGACCCGCGCGGCGAGACTGGTGCAGAGTGCCTGAAATGAGGTTAATCCGCCCGGCTGTGGGGTGAGGCTATTTTTCAGACTTCTGCCAAATTTGCGAATATAACGAAACTGGATAAAACCACTGCGCAGCGTGAACCAGATACCTGCTCCCAGGAGCAGATATATCATTATCGAACCCCAGAGAATTTCGTTAATAAAGAACAGGAAATCAGGCATTAACATCCCTCTTGTTGATGCCAAAGTGAATATGTAAGCGCTACCACTGATTGGACATGCTGTTGATTAGCAGCCTGTTAATATTCTCAGTTTATCATACTCTGCCTAAGCGCACTGTCTGCGGTTGCGCTGCCTCTCACTCGTGTTATCATCAGGGCAGACCGGTTACATCCCCCTAACAAGTAAACCTGTCATTTTTCCGCTGCAGGCATGCTGTCGGTAGCGTGAATTATCCAGGGCACGTTAAAAGAGAAACACTATCATGACGGATAAATTGACCTCCCTTCGTCAGTTCACCACTGTCGTAGCTGACACCGGAGATATCGCGGCAATGAAGCTGTACCAGCCGCAGGATGCCACAACCAACCCTTCTCTGATCCTTAACGCCGCACAGATCCCTGAGTATCGCAAACTGATTGACGACGCAGTGACCTGGGCGAAAGCACAGAGCAGCGACCGCGCGCAGCAGGTTGTGGACGCTACCGACAAGCTGGCAGTAAACATCGGTCTGGAAATCCTGAAACTGGTTCCTGGCCGTATCTCTACCGAAGTGGATGCACGTCTCTCCTACGACACCGAAGCGTCTATCGCGAAAGCGAAACGTCTGATCAAAATGTACAACGATGCTGGCATCAGCAACGACCGTATCCTGATCAAACTGGCTTCTACCTGGCAGGGCATCCGCGCTGCAGAGCAGCTGGAAAAAGACGGTATCAACTGTAACCTGACCCTGCTGTTCTCCTTCGCGCAGGCGCGTGCATGTGCAGAAGCGGGCGTATACCTGATTTCTCCGTTCGTGGGCCGTATTCTGGACTGGTACAAAGCCAACACCGACAAGAAAGAGTACGCACCGGCTGAAGATCCAGGCGTGGTTTCTGTTACTGAAATCTACGAATACTACAAACAGCACGGCTATGAGACCGTGGTTATGGGCGCAAGCTTCCGTAACGTCGGTGAAATCATCGAGCTGGCTGGCTGTGACCGTCTGACCATCGCCCCTGCGCTGCTGAAAGAGCTGGCTGAAAGCGAAGGTACCCTGGAGCGTAAGCTGTCCTACACCGGTGAAGTGAAAGCACGCCCAGAGCGCATCACGGAATCCGAGTTCCTGTGGCAGCACAACCAGGATCCAATGGCAGTAGACAAACTGGCGGACGGTATCCGTAAGTTTGCTGTTGACCAGGGCAAACTGGAAAAAATGATCGGCGACCTGCTGTAATCATTCCGCGTGACCGGGCTCCCGGTCACGCCTCTTACCCCCGCCTCTGTCTGAATTTCCTCTCTGCGTGTATCATTCCCTTTAATCAGTACTTTTTGAATGGAATGGATATGAATACCTTACGCATCGGCCTGGTGTCGATTTCTGACCGCGCCTCCAGCGGTGTTTATCAGGATAAAGGCATCCCTGCTCTTGAAGAGTGGCTGGGCAGCGCGCTGACCACCCCGTTTGAGATCCAGACTCGCCTGATCCCGGACGAGCAGCCGATCATCGAGCAGACCCTGTGTGAGCTGGTGGATGAGATGAGCTGTCATCTTGTTCTGACGACGGGCGGAACCGGCCCCGCGCGGCGTGACGTGACGCCGGATGCGACGCTGGCGGTTGCCGATCGCGAAATGCCGGGCTTCGGTGAACAGATGCGGCAGATCAGTCTACACTTTGTTCCGACGGCCATTCTTTCCCGCCAGGTGGGGGTGATCCGCAAGCAGGCGTTGATCCTGAACCTGCCGGGCCAGCCGAAGTCGATCAAAGAGACGCTGGAAGGGCTGAAAGCAGAAGATGGCAGCGTCATTGTGCACGGTATTTTTGCAAGTGTACCGTATTGTATACAGCTGCTTGACGGCCCCTATGTGGAAACCGATGAAAAAGTAGTAGCAGCTTTTCGTCCCAAAAGCGCTCGCCGCGAAACAATCTCCTGAAAATAAAGAAAGTGTGACATTAGCGTCAGCCGCAGTAGCGTGTAAACGGATTTACGATATAGTAATTTTTTCTTTACGATCGCTGTAAAAATAAATCCACAACACACGCATAATGGTTCGCTATGTCACATAACACCCGACCTCTGAATCGACAGGACTACAAAACCCTCACGCTTGCGGCCTTAGGTGGCGCGCTGGAATTTTACGATTTCATCATCTTTGTCTTCTTCGCCGCCGTGGTGGGGGAACTCTTCTTCCCGGCGGATATCCCGGAATGGCTGCGTCAGGTGCAAACCTTCGGCATTTTTGCCGCCGGGTATCTGGCGCGTCCGCTGGGTGGCATTGTGATGGCGCACTTTGGCGATCTGGTCGGGCGTAAGAAGATGTTTACCCTCAGTATCCTGCTGATGGCCGTGCCCACGCTGGCTATTGGTCTGCTGCCCACCTATGCCTCGATGGGTATCCTTGCGCCGTTGCTGCTATTGCTGATGCGTATTCTCCAGGGGGCGGCCATCGGTGGTGAAGTTCCAGGAGCGTGGGTATTTGTGTCCGAGCATGTGCCTGCCCGTCGCATCGGGATCGCCTGTGGAACCTTAACCGCGGGGCTCACCGTCGGGATCTTACTGGGGTCGGTGGTGGCGACGATTGTGAATACCAGCATGACGCAACAGGCCGTTCATGAGTGGGGCTGGCGTCTTCCGTTCCTGCTGGGCGGGGCGTTTGGCCTGGTGGCGATGTACCTGCGACGCTGGCTGCAGGAGACGCCGATATTCCTGGAGATGCAGCAGCGCAAAGCGCTGGCGGATGAGCTGCCGGTGAAGGCGGTTGTGGTACGCCATAAAAAAGCGGTGGTGGTGTCGATGCTGCTCACCTGGCTGCTCTCGGCGGGCATTGTGGTGGTGATATTGATGTCCCCGGTGTGGCTGCAGAAACAGTATGGATTCGCCCCGGCGGTGACGCTGCAGGCGAACAGTATCGCGACAATCATGCTCTGCTTTGGCTGTCTTGCCGCCGGGCTGGCGGCGGATCGGTTTGGGGCCAGCGTGACCTTTATCGTCGGCAGCCTGTTGCTGGCCGCGTCGAGCTGGGCATTTTACCATCTGGCGGGCAGCCATCCTGAACAGCTGTTCCTGCTGTACGGCGTGGTAGGGCTGTGCGTGGGCGTCGTGGGTGCAGTGCCTTACGTGATGGTGCGAGCCTTCCCGCCGGAAGTCCGTTTCAGCGGCATCTCTTTCTCTTACAACGTGTCGTATGCCATTTTCGGTGGACTGACGCCGATTGCGGTGACGGTATTGATGGGCGTGTCTCCCATGGCTCCGGCCTGGTACGTGCTGGCGCTCTCGCTGATGGGGCTGGGATTAGGGATTTGGCTGAGGCAGACGCGGGGATGTCGTGCCCGCGAGGCGGGCACGACAGAGGGATCAGTGTTTTTCACCAATCGGTAGAATGGTGTGGCCGAACTGTTCGTTCAGCACTTCGCCCATTGCCAGGTAAATAGCGCTTGCGCCGCACACCAGGCCAATCCAGCCCGCAACGTGTACGATGCCTTCGTTATCCACCAGGTGGCCGATGGCCAGCAGGGCGAACAGCACGGTCAGGCTCAGGAAGACGAACTGCAGCGCGCGGTTACCTTTCAGGGTGCCGAAGAACATGAACAGGGTGAACACGCCCCACAGACCCAGGTAAACGCCCAGGAAATGCGCGTTTGCCGCGTCTGCCAGGCCCATTTTAGGCAGCAGCAGAATGACAACCAGCGTCAGCCAGAAAGAGCCGTAAGAGGTAAAGGCGGTTAAGCCGAAGGTGTTGCCTTTCTTATATTCCAGCAGGCCCGCGAAGATTTGCGCGATACCGCCGTAAAAAATGCCCATCGCCAGAATAATGCCATCCATCGGGAACATCCCGATGTTGTGCAGGTTCAGCAGGATAGTGGTCATGCCAAAACCCATCAGGCCCAGCGGAGCCGGATTAGCCAACTTAGTGTTGCCCATAAGTCCTCAAAAAAATCATCATTTATATGGTGAAATGGTTAAACCCGCGTCAATACTCCCTGACGGGGCGCGGCATAATAAGGGGCGCAATCGATGCCGTCTATGATCTCATCAGGGGGAAATTAAAATTTTTTTTATACGTCCCCCTTGATGGATGCCGTTGCGACCCCATCTTGTAAGCAACCGCAGTGTGTGGACCTGAAAAAAATCAAATCTGGGCAGTTGAAAAAGCACGTTCTGCCCTTATTACAGGTACACAACCACATGTTGACTGAATTTTTAGTGGAGACGTTTAGATGGGTAAAATTATTGGTATCGACCTGGGTACTACCAACTCTTGTGTAGCGATTATGGATGGCACTACTGCACGTGTGCTGGAGAACGCCGAGGGCGATCGCACCACGCCTTCTATCATTGCTTATACCCAGGATGGTGAAACTCTGGTTGGTCAGCCGGCTAAACGTCAGGCAGTGACAAACCCGCAAAACACCCTGTTTGCGATCAAACGCCTGATTGGCCGCCGCTTCCAGGACGAAGAAGTTCAGCGTGACGTTTCCATCATGCCTTACAAAATCATCGCGGCAGATAACGGCGATGCATGGCTTGATGTGAAAGGCACCAAAACTGCACCACCGCAGATTTCTGCTGAAGTGCTGAAGAAAATGAAGAAAACCGCTGAAGATTACCTGGGTGAGCCGGTAACTGAAGCTGTTATCACCGTACCTGCCTACTTCAACGATGCTCAGCGTCAGGCAACCAAAGATGCTGGCCGTATCGCAGGTCTGGAAGTAAAACGTATCATCAACGAACCAACCGCGGCTGCACTGGCTTACGGTCTGGATAAAGAAGTTGGCAACCGCACTATCGCGGTTTACGACCTGGGTGGTGGTACCTTCGATATCTCTATCATCGAAATCGACGAAGTTGACGGCGAAAAAACCTTCGAAGTTCTGGCAACCAACGGTGATACCCACCTGGGTGGTGAAGACTTCGATACCCGTCTGATCAACTACCTCGTTGACGAGTTCAAGAAAGATCAGGGCATTGACCTGCGTAACGATCCGCTGGCGATGCAGCGCCTGAAAGAAGCCGCTGAGAAAGCGAAGATCGAGCTCTCTTCCGCTCAGCAGACCGACGTGAACCTGCCGTACATCACTGCAGACGCGACCGGTCCTAAACACATGAACATCAAAGTGACCCGTGCGAAACTGGAAAGCCTGGTAGAAGACCTGGTGAACCGTTCCATCGAGCCGCTGAAAGTTGCACTGCAGGACGCTGGCCTGTCCGTGTCTGACATTCAGGACGTTATCCTGGTGGGTGGTCAGACCCGTATGCCAATGGTTCAGAAGAAAGTTGCTGAATTCTTTGGTAAAGAGCCACGTAAAGATGTTAACCCGGACGAAGCGGTCGCAATCGGTGCTGCGGTTCAGGGTGGCGTACTGACCGGTGAAGTGAAAGACGTACTGCTGCTGGACGTTACCCCGCTGTCTCTGGGTATCGAAACCATGGGCGGTGTGATGACTGCGCTCATCAACAAAAACACCACCATCCCGACGAAACACAGCCAGGTGTTCTCTACCGCTGAAGACAACCAGTCTGCGGTAACCATCCATGTGATTCAGGGTGAGCGTAAGCGCGCGGCGGATAACAAATCTCTGGGTCAGTTCAACCTGGACGGTATCAACCCGGCACCGCGCGGCATGCCGCAGATCGAAGTCACCTTCGACATCGATGCTGACGGTATCCTGCACGTGTCTGCGAAAGACAAAAACAGCGGTAAAGAGCAGAAGATCACCATCAAGGCATCTTCTGGCCTGAACGAAGCGGAAATCGAAAAAATGGTTCGTGATGCCGAAGCTAACGCGGAATCAGACCGTAAATTCGAAGAGCTGGTTCAGACCCGCAACCAGGGTGACCATCTGCTGCACAGCACCCGTAAGCAGGTTGAAGAAGCAGGCGATAAACTGCCAGCGGAAGACAAGACTGCTATCGAAGCTGCACTGACTGCGCTGGAAACCTCACTGAAAGGTGAAGATAAAGCGGATATCGAAGCGAAGATGCAGGGGCTGGCGCAGGCTTCCCAGAAGCTGATGGAAATCGCTCAGCAGCAGCACGCTCAACAGCAGGCGGGCGCTGATGCATCTGCGAACAACGCGAAAGACGACGACGTTGTCGACGCTGAGTTCGAAGAAGTGAAAGACAAAAAATAATCGCCCTTTGAACGGGTAATTACTGGCACGGGCGAAGAGGTTTCCTCTCCGCCCGTGCACGCATGTTAGGGGCAGATAAAAAAGATGGCTAAGCAAGACTATTACGAGATTTTAGGCGTTTCCAAAACAGCGGAAGAGCGTGAAATCAAAAAGGCGTATAAGCGCCTGGCCATGAAATTCCACCCGGACCGTAACCAGGGTGACAAAGAGGCTGAAGCCAAATTTAAAGAGATCAAAGAAGCCTACGAAGTCCTGACCGATGCACAAAAACGTGCGGCCTATGACCAGTATGGTCACGCAGCCTTTGAACAGGGCGGCATGGGTGGCGGTGGATTCGGTGGCGGCGGCTTTGGCGGTGGCGCTGATTTCAGCGATATCTTTGGCGATGTATTCGGCGACATCTTCGGCGGTGGGCGTGGTCGTCAGCGCGCAGCGCGCGGCGCGGACCTGCGTTATAACATGGATCTGACGCTGGAAGAGGCCGTTCGCGGCGTCACCAAAGAGATCCGCATCCCGACGCTGGAAGAGTGTGACGTTTGCCATGGCAGCGGCGCGAAGGCGGGTACGCAGCCACAGACCTGTCCAACCTGTCACGGTTCCGGTCAGGTGCAGATGCGCCAGGGCTTCTTCGCGGTACAGCAGGCCTGTCCGCATTGTCACGGTCGCGGTACGCTGATTAAAGATCCGTGCACCAAATGCCACGGCCACGGTCGCGTTGAGAAAACGAAAACCCTGTCCGTTAAAATCCCGGCTGGCGTTGATACGGGCGACCGCATCCGTCTGGCAGGTGAAGGCGAAGCGGGCGAGCATGGCGCACCGGCAGGCGATCTGTATGTTCAGGTTCAGGTGAAGCAGCACGCTATTTTCGAGCGTGAAGGCAACAACCTGTACTGCGAAGTGCCGATCAACTTCGCGATGGCGGCGCTGGGCGGTGAAATCGAAGTGCCGACGCTGGATGGTCGCGTAAATCTGAAGGTACCAGGCGAAACCCAGACCGGCAAACTGTTCCGCATGCGCGGGAAAGGCGTTAAATCCGTTCGCGGTGGTGCGCAGGGTGACCTGCTGTGCCGCGTAGTTGTGGAAACGCCGGTTGGCCTGAACGACAAGCAGAAACAGCTGCTGAAAGAGCTGCAGGAAAGCTTTGGCGGCCCGACGGGTGAGAAAAACAGCCCGCGCTCCAAAAGCTTCTTCGATGGCGTCAAAAAATTCTTCGATGATTTAACGCGCTAATCCGTTAGCTGTTAAGTGTCCTTAAAAAGCCCGGAAGCGATTCCGGGCTTTTTCTATTTGAAGATATAGCTCGGTAAAACTGAATCTATACTCAATATTAATCTGTTTTTGCCGAGTTGTTTGGCTTGGTATTATGGTTTTATCGAGGTATTGTTGTAAAAGAGAGAACTTAAATGAAATTACTACACCGTTTCTTTAGCAGTGAAGCGTCCGGTGGCGTGATCCTGATTATTGCTGCAGCGGCCGCGATGGTGTTGGCGAACGTAGGATTAACACGCGATCTCTACCATGCATTTCTGGAAACGCCCGTTGAGCTGAAGGTCGGGGCGCTGGAAATCAACAAGAACATGCTGCTGTGGATCAACGATGCGCTGATGGCGGTGTTTTTCCTGCTGGTGGGGCTTGAGGTTAAGCGTGAACTGGTGTTGGGCTCGCTTGCCAGTCGCCAGCGCGCCGCGTTTCCGGTGATTGCCGCGCTCGGTGGGATGGTTGTTCCGGCGTTACTTTTCCTTGCATTCACCTGGCAGGATCCGATGGCGCGCCACGGCTGGGCTATTCCGGCCGCGACGGATATCGCCTTTGCCCTCGGTGTATTAGCCCTGCTGGGTAGCCGCGTGCCGGTGGCGCTAAAAATCTTCCTGATGGCGCTGGCGATCATCGATGACCTGGGCGCTATCGTCATTATCGCGCTCTTCTATACCAGCGATCTGTCAATCCTGTCGCTGAGCGTGGCCGCTGGGGCAATTGCGGTGCTGGCACTACTGAACATCTTTAACATCCGCCGCATTGGTATCTACATCCTGGTGGGGATGGTGCTTTGGACGGCGGTGCTGAAATCGGGCGTGCATGCCACGCTGGCGGGCGTAATTGTGGGCTTCCTTGTGCCGCTTAAGCCGCAGGATGGCAAATCTCCGGCAAAACAGTTGGAGCATGTGCTGCACCCGTGGGTCGCCTTTATGATCCTGCCGCTGTTTGCGTTTGCCAACGCGGGCGTTTCCCTCGGCGGCGTGACGCTGGACGGCCTGACATCCGTGCTGCCGCTGGGCATCATTGCTGGCTTGTTTATCGGTAAGCCATTGGGGATCAGCCTCTTTTGCTGGCTGGCGATTAAACTGAAGCTGGCGTCTTTACCGAATGGCACTACGTTTAAGCAGATTATGGCCGTGGGCGTGCTCTGCGGAATCGGGTTTACGATGTCGATCTTTATCTCGACGCTGGCGTTTGGGGCGCATGCGCCTGAGCTTATCGTCTGGGCAAAACTCGGCATTCTCATCGGGTCATTACTGGCTGCGGTCATCGGTTATACCTTGTTGAAGGCGAAATTGCCCGGACAGGCTGTTCAGGCATAACAGGAAACCGGGAGGAGGGGCTCCTTCTCCCGATACACACTCAGGGAGAGAACACGCGATGTCTCATTTAAATTACAACCATCTGTACTACTTCTGGCACGTCTATAAACAGGGCTCGGTGGTGGGGGCGGCAGAGGCGCTCTATCTGACGCCGCAAACCATCACCGGGCAAATCAAGGCGCTTGAAGAGCGTCTACAGGGCAAGCTGTTCAAGCGTAAAGGTCGCGGCATTGAACCCAGCGAACTGGGCGAGCTGGTGTTTCGCTATGCTGACAAGATGTTCACCCTGAGCCAGGAGATGCTGGACATCGTCAACTACCGCAAAGAGTCGAACCTGCTCTTTGACGTAGGTGTGGCGGATGCGCTGTCGAAACGGCTGGTGAGCGGCGTGCTGGATGCGGCGGTGGTAGAAGACGAGCAAATCCACCTGCGCTGCTTTGAATCCACTCACGAGATGCTGTTGGAACAGCTGAGCCAGCATAAGCTGGACATGATTATCTCGGACTGCCCGATCGACTCCACCCAGCAGGAAGGGCTGTTCTCGGTGAAAATTGGCGAATGCGGCGTCAGCTTCTGGTGCATTAACCCGCCGCCGGAAAAACCGTTCCCCGCGTGCCTTGAAGAGCGTCGCCTGCTGGTGCCGGGAAGGCGCTCCATGCTCGGACGCAAGCTGTTGAACTGGTTTAACTCGCAGGGGCTGAACGTGGAAATACTCGGTGAGTTCGACGACGCTGCGTTAATGAAAGCCTTTGGCGAAGCGCATAACGCGATCTTCGTTGCGCCAACGCTGTACGCGCACGATCTCTATTCAGACGACAAGATTACGGAGATTGGCAGGGTAGATAACGTGATGGAGGAGTACCACGCGATATTCGCCGAAAGAATGATTCAGCACCCGGCGGTGCAGCGTATCTGCAACCGTGATTACTCGGCACTGTTTACGCCACCGGCAATCTGAAGGCATAAAAAAACCCGCGTTAAGCGGGTTCTTTAAACAAGCAACAACAAGTAGCGATTAAGCCAGTTTGTTGATCTGCGCGGTCAGGTTTGCTTTATGACGCGCTGCTTTGTTTTTGTGGATCAGACCTTTAGCAGCCTGACGATCCACGATTGGTTGCATTTCGTTAAATGCGTTCTGCGCTGCAGCTTTGTCGCCAGCTTCGATTGCTGCGTATACTTTCTTGATGAAAGTACGCATCATAGAGCGACGGCTTGCGTTGTGCTTACGAGCCTTTTCAGACTGAACGGCACGTTTCTTAGCTGATTTGATATTAGCCAAGTCCAACTCCCAAATATGTTCTATGTGGACAATTCAAAGGCCGAGGAATATGCCCTCTTTGCCTTCTTTTGTCAATGGATTTGTGCAAATAAGCGCCGTTAATTAGCGACGCTACGTTACGTAGTGATGGCGCAGGATTCTACCAGCTTGTCTTCCGTGAATACAGCCTTTCGGCATAAAAATCGCAGTTCCCGGACAGATTTTTTCGCTGTGAAAGGTCAGCCTGATGAAATCATTACGGCTTTCTGTTTTGCGTGAACAATCGCCGGTTAACCTTAACCGCTGTACAAGGTATACTTTGGCGATTTTCACTGTTTTGAGCCAGACATGAAGCTGATACGCGGCATACATAATCTCAGCAAAGCCCCGCATGGGTGCGTGCTGACCATTGGTAATTTCGACGGCGTGCATCGTGGTCATCAGGCGCTGTTGCAGGGATTGCGTAAAGAAGGGGAGGCCCGTGGCCTGCCCGTTGTGGTGATGATTTTTGAGCCGCAGCCGCTTGAGCTGTTTGCGGGCGAAAAGTCTCCCGCCCGTCTGACTCGCCTGCGCGAGAAGTTGCGCTATCTGGCAGAGTCCGGCGTGGACTACGTATTGTGCGTGCGTTTCGATCGCCGCTTTGCCGCGCTGACAGCACAAACGTTTGTCAGCGACCTGCTGGTGAAGCGTCTTGGCGTGCAGTTTCTTGCCGTGGGTGATGATTTCCGCTTTGGCGCTGGTCGTCAGGGCGATTTCTTGCTATTACAGAAGGCTGGTCTGGAGTACGGATTTGACGTCACCAGCGCAATGACTTTCTGTGAAGGCGGCGTGCGCGTCAGCAGCACGGCGGTACGCCAGGCGCTGGCCAATGATGAACTGGACACCGCAGAAAATTTGCTGGGTCATCCGTTCACCATCTCTGGCCGCGTGGTCCATGGCGATGCGCTGGGCCGCACGATAGGTTTCCCGACGGCGAATATACCGCTGCGTCGTCAGGTCTCCCCGGTTAAAGGGGTGTATGCGGTAGAAGTGGCAGGACTGGGCGATAAACCATTTTACGGTGTCGCCAATATCGGCACGCGTCCTACCGTTGCCGGTGTGCGTCAACAGTTAGAAGTGCACCTGCTGGACGTTGTAATGGACCTTTATGGTCGCCATATAGATGTAATACTGCGTAAAAAGATACGCAACGAGCAGCGATTTGGTTCGCTGGATGAACTCAAAGCGCAAATTGCGCGAGATGAATTGACGGCCCGCGAGTTTTTTGGGCTTTAGAACCGGCTTAACTGCCTACGTGATAAATACGGAACCGAGAATCTGATGAGTGACTATAAATCAACCCTGAATTTGCCGGAAACAGGGTTCCCGATGCGCGGCGATCTCGCCAAGCGTGAACCGGGAATGCTGGCGCGTTGGACCGATGATGACCTGTACGGCATCATTCGTGCAGCCAAAAAAGGCAAAAAAACCTTCATTCTGCATGATGGCCCTCCATATGCGAATGGCAGCATTCATATTGGTCACTCGGTTAACAAGATTCTGAAAGACATTATCGTGAAGTCCAAAGGCCTCACGGGATATGACTCGCCTTACGTTCCGGGCTGGGACTGCCACGGTCTGCCAATCGAGCTTAAAGTGGAGCAAGAGTTTGGCAAGCCGGGTGAGAAGTTCACCGCCGCCGAGTTCCGTGCGAAGTGCCGCGAATATGCCGCTACGCAGGTTGACGGTCAGCGCGCTGACTTCATCCGTCTGGGCGTGCTGGGCGACTGGTCGCACCCGTACCTGACCATGGACTTCAAAACTGAAGCCAACATCATCCGTGCGCTGGGTAAAATCATCGGTAACGGACACCTGCACAAAGGCGCGAAGCCGGTGCACTGGTGCGTGGACTGCCGCTCTGCGCTGGCAGAAGCGGAAGTGGAGTATTACGACAAAACCTCTCCATCTATCGACGTGGCGTTCCATGCCGTCGATCAGGATGCGGTGAAGGCTAAATTTGGCGTCTCCGCCGTTAACGGTCCGATCTCTCTGGTGATCTGGACCACCACCCCGTGGACCCTGCCAGCCAACCGCGCGATCTCCCTTTCCGGTGAGTTCGAATACGCGCTGGTGCAGGTTGACGGTCAGGCGGTTATCCTGGCGAAAGATTTGGTTGAGAGCGTGCTGAAACGCGCGCACATCGCCGACTACACCGTGCTGGGCACCGTGAAAGGCGACGCGCTGGAGTTGATGCGCTTCAAGCACCCGTTCCTGGACTTCGACGTTCCGGCGATCCTGGGCGACCACGTAACGCTGGAAGCGGGTACCGGTGCGGTACATACCGCCGGTGGCCACGGTCCTGACGACTACAACATCAGCCTGAAATACGGTCTGGAAATCGCTAACCCGGTTGGCCCGGACGGCTCTTACCTGCCAGGCACCTACCCGGCGCTGGACGGTATCAACGTCTTCAAAGCGAACGACATCATCGTTGACATGCTGCGCACCAGCGGCGCGCTGCTGCACGTTGAAAAAATGCAGCACAGCTATCCGTGCTGCTGGCGCCACAAGTCGCCGATCATCTTCCGTGCGACCCCGCAGTGGTTCGTCAGTATGGATCAGAAAGGCCTGCGCGAGCAGTCTCTGAAAGAGATCAAAGGCGTGCAGTGGATCCCTGACTGGGGCCAGGCGCGTATTGAATCCATGGTGGCTAACCGTCCTGACTGGTGTATCTCCCGTCAGCGTACCTGGGGCGTGCCGATGTCTCTGTTCGTACATAAAGAGACGCAGGAGCTGCACCCAAACACGCTGGAACTGATGGAAGAAGTGGCGAAGCGCGTCGAAGTTGACGGCATTCAGGCGTGGTGGGATCTCGACTCGCGCGACATCCTGGGCGCTGACGCAGACAGCTACGAGAAAGTGCCGGATACCCTGGACGTGTGGTTCGACTCCGGGTCTACCCACTCCTCCGTGGTTGATGTGCGTCCTGAGTTTGCCGGTCACGCTGCGGACATGTATCTGGAAGGCTCTGACCAACACCGCGGCTGGTTCATGTCATCCCTGATGATCTCCACCGCCATGAAGGGTAAAGCACCTTACCGCCAGGTACTGACTCACGGCTTCACCGTGGATGGTCAGGGCCGTAAGATGTCCAAGTCCATCGGTAACACCGTTTCTCCGCAGGATGTGATGAACAAACTGGGCGCAGACATTCTGCGTCTGTGGGTGGCATCCACCGATTACACCGGCGAAATGGCGGTGTCTGACGAGATCCTGAAACGTGCTGCCGACAGCTATCGTCGTATCCGTAACACCGCGCGCTTCCTGCTGGCGAACCTGAACGGGTTCGATCCGGTGAAAGATATGGTGAAACCGGAAGAGATGGTCGTGCTGGACCGCTGGGCGGTAGGCTGCGCGAAAGCGGCGCAGGACGATATCCTGAAAGCCTATGAGTCTTACGACTTCCACGAAGTGGTGCAGCGCCTGATGCGCTTCTGCTCCATTGAGATGGGTTCGTTCTACCTCGACATCATCAAAGACCGCCAGTACACCGCGAAAGCGGACAGCGTGGCGCGTCGTAGCTGCCAGACCGCGCTGTTCCACATTGCAGAAGCGCTGGTGCGCTGGATGGCACCGATCATGTCCTTCACCGCGGATGAAATCTGGGGCTACCTGCCGGGCGATCGTGAGAAGTATGTCTTCACGGGCGAGTGGTACGAAGGTCTGTTCGACCTCTCCAGCACTGAAGCAATGAACGACGCCTTCTGGGACGAGCTGCTGAAAGTGCGCGGCGAAGTGAATAAGGTTATCGAGCAGGCGCGTGCTGACAAGAAAGTCGGTGGCTCTCTGGAAGCGGCAGTGACCCTGTACGCGGAACCGGAGCTGGCGGCCAAACTGACCGCGCTGGGCGATGAATTACGATTTGTCCTGTTGACCTCCGGTGCGAAAGTTGCGGATTATGCCGACGCTACTGCTGATGCTCAGCAGAGTGAACTGCTCAAAGGCCTGAAAGTCGCACTGAGCAAAGCCGACGGTGAGAAATGCCCGCGTTGCTGGCATTACACCACCGATGTTGGCCAGGTGGCGGAACACGCAGACATCTGCGGACGCTGTGTAAGCAACGTCGCCGGTGACGGCGAAAAACGTAAGTTTGCCTGATGAGTAAAACTCTCTGTTCAACAGGACTGCGCTGGCTGTGGCTGGTTGTGGTGGTGCTGATTATCGATCTGGGCAGCAAGTTCCTGATCCTCCAGAATTTTTCTCTGGGGGATACGGTTCCGCTGTTCCCGTCGCTTAACCTGCACTACGCCCGCAACTACGGCGCGGCGTTCAGTTTCCTTGCCGACAGCGGTGGCTGGCAGCGCTGGTTCTTCGCGGGTATCGCTCTCGGTATCTGTGTGATCCTGGCGGTGCTGATGTACCGCTCGAAGGCCACGCAAAAGCTGAATAACATCGCCTACGCGCTGATCATTGGCGGCGCGCTGGGTAACCTGTTTGACCGCCTGTGGCACGGCTTTGTGGTCGATATGATCGACTTCTACGTCGGCGACTGGCACTTCGCGACCTTTAACCTGGCCGATACGGCAATTTGTATCGGTGCGGCGTTAATCGTGCTGGAAGGCTTCCTGCCGAAACCGGCGGCGAAAGAGCAGGCGTAACAAAACCAGCCGGGTGACGCGTAGCGATCCCGGCCTACCGAATATGCCGACACTTGTAGGCCGGGTAAGCGCAGCGCCACCCGGCACACAGGCGAGACAACATTAAAGAGCAATGTGTATGTCTAAATCCGTACAGAGCAACAGCGCGGTTCTCGTTCACTTCACGCTGAAGCTGGATGATGGCTCAACGGCTGAATCCACCCGCAATAACGGCAAACCGGCCCTGTTTCGTCTTGGCGATACCTCACTTTCTGAAGGTCTTGAGCAACAGCTTCTGGGTCTGAAAGAGGGCGAGAAAAAAGCGTTTTCGCTGGAGCCGGATGCGGCATTTGGCGTGCCAAGCCCGGACCTGATCCAGTATTTCTCGCGCCGTGAGTTCATGGACGCGGGCGAGCCAGAAATCGGGGCGATTATGCTCTTTACCGCTATGGACGGCAGCGAAATGCCTGGCGTGATCCGCGAAATCAACGGCGATTCTATCACCGTCGATTTCAACCATCCGCTTGCCGGGCGTACCGTTCATTTTGATGTCGAAGTGCTGGAGATCGATCCGGCACTGGAGGAGTAAAATGCAGATCCTGTTGGCTAACCCGCGCGGCTTCTGCGCCGGTGTAGACCGCGCTATCAGCATTGTTGAAAACGCGCTGGAGATTTACGGCGCGCCGATTTACGTGCGTCACGAAGTGGTGCACAACCGCTACGTGGTCGACAGCCTGCGCGAGCGCGGCGCCATCTTTATTGAGCAGATCAGCGAAGTGCCGGACGGTGCGATCCTGATCTTCTCCGCGCACGGCGTCTCTCAGGCGGTACGCAACGAGGCGAAAAGCCGCGATCTGACCGTATTTGATGCCACCTGTCCTTTGGTGACAAAAGTGCATATGGAAGTGGCGCGCGCCAGCCGTCGCGGTGAAGAGTCGATTCTGATTGGCCATGCCGGTCATCCGGAAGTTGAAGGCACCATGGGTCAGTACAGTAACCCGGAAGGGGGGATGTATCTGGTCGAGTCGCCTGAAGATGTCTTTACGCTGAACGTGAAAAACGAAGCGCGACTGTCGTTTATGACGCAGACGACGCTCTCCGTAGACGATACCTCGGACGTGATTGACGCCCTGCGCCAGCGCTTCCCGAAAATCGTCGGGCCGCGTAAGGATGACATCTGCTACGCCACCACTAACCGTCAGGAAGCAGTGCGTGCGCTGGCTGAACAGGCGGACGTGGTGCTGGTCGTCGGCTCCAAAAACTCCTCTAACTCTAACCGTCTGGCCGAACTGGCGCAGCGGATGGGGAAAGCAGCGTTTCTGATTGACGATGCGACGGACATTCAGGAAGCGTGGGTCAAAAATGCGGCCTGCGTTGGCGTTACCGCAGGCGCTTCCGCGCCGGATATCCTGGTGCAGAACGTGATTACCCGTCTGCAGGAGCTGGGCGGTGGCGACGCGGTTCCGCTGGAAGGGCGCGAAGAGAACATCGTGTTTGAAGTTCCGAAAGAACTGCGAATTGATGCCCGCGAAGTGGAATAATCCCTCTTCTGATGAAAGGCCAGCACCTCCTGTGCTGGCCTTTTTTTTACCCGTTACTTTATCGTGACCACAAAATCATGTCTTTTACTGATATTTAAGCCGGTTTCACGTTAAATTCTAATTATCGGTGTTTTCAGTTGGCAGCCTCAGCGAAGGCTGGTTAATCTGAAAACGGTTTACATCATTTTAACGTAAGAGAATAACTATGCATGATGCACAGATCCGTGTCGCTATTGCGGGCGCGGGTGGACGTATGGGCCGCCAGCTGATTCAGGCGGCGCTACAGATGGATGGTGTGGCACTTGGCGCGGCGCTGGAGCGTGAAGGTTCATCACTACTTGGCTCCGACGCGGGTGAACTGGCGGGCGCAGGCCACACGGGCGTAACCGTGCAGAGCAGCCTGGAGGCGGTAAAAGATGACTTTGACGTGTTCATCGATTTTACGCGCCCTGAAGGTACATTGAATCACCTGGCGTTTTGCCGTCAGCATGGCAAAGGGATGGTGATCGGCACGACCGGTTTTGACGAGGCGGGTAAACAAGCCATTCAGGAGGCATCAAACGAGATTGCGATCGTCTTCGCTGCCAACTTTAGCGTAGGCGTTAACGTGATGCTGAAGCTGCTGGAAAAGGCGGCGAAAGTGATGGGCGACTATACCGACATTGAAATTGTTGAAGCGCATCACCGCTATAAAGTCGACGCGCCATCAGGCACGGCACTGGCAATGGGCGAAGCGATTGCTTATGCAATGGATAAAGAGTTAAAAGACATCGCGGTCTATTCTCGCGAAGGTCATACCGGCGAACGCGTTCCGGGAACCATTGGCTTCGCAACTGTGCGAGCGGGCGATATCGTCGGCGAACATACCGCGATGTTCGCCGATATTGGCGAACGCATAGAAATCACGCATAAGGCATCTAGCCGAATGACATTTGCAAATGGCGCAGTGCGCTCCGCGTTGTGGTTAAAAGGCAGGCGAAATGGTCTTTTTGATATGCGAGATGTACTCGATCTCAACAATTTGTAAGCATTATTACCCATCGTGATGTGGTTATTGCAGTCGTAATGTATTGATTGCATAGGGCAATAATTTATTGCCCTTTTATTTTATCATCTTTGTGAGTGTTATCCTGTTAAAGCTGTAAAACAATATCTCTTCTCTCTTTTTTGCGTTGCGTAATTGTAAATTTTGACCGTATGGTCCACTTTTTATTGTCCTGCGCACGAAATTCCCATTAAACTTAACGCGCAAGCGTTTTCCAGAATGATTTGCCTGATCTTTTTGCCCGTTAAATCGCATTCCAGCCGCCAGGCTCGCAAAAGAATAAACAAAATATCCGTTTTGAGTTGACTTTTACCCACCAAATCCCCAGAATGCCGCCGTTTGCCAAAAATCCGCTGGCAACACATTTGCATTGATTTATGACGTGGTTGTGAATTAATATGCAAATAAAGTGAGTGAATATTCTCTGGAGGGTGTTTTGATTAAGTCAGCGCTATTGGTTCTGGAAGACGGAACCCAGTTTATCGGTCGGGCCATAGGGGCAACAGGTTCGGCGGTTGGGGAAGTCGTTTTCAATACTTCAATGACCGGTTATCAAGAAATCCTCACTGATCCTTCCTATTCTCGCCAAATCGTTACTCTTACTTATCCTCATATCGGCAATGTCGGCACCAATGCTGCTGACGAAGAATCTTCTCAGGTACATGCGCAAGGCCTGGTCATCCGCGACCTGCCGCTGATTGCCAGCAACTTCCGCAATACCGAAGACCTCTCTTCTTACCTGAAGCGCCATAACATTGTGGCGATTGCCGATATCGATACCCGTAAGTTAACGCGTCTGCTGCGCGAGAAGGGTGCACAGAACGGCTGCATCATCGCGGGTGACAACCTCGATGCGACGCTGGCGCTGGAAAAAGCGAAAGCCTTCCCGGGCCTGAACGGCATGGACCTGGCGAAAGAAGTGACTACCGCTGAGGCCTACAGCTGGACGCAGGGTAGCTGGACGCTGGAAGGCGACCTGCCGGAAGCGAAAAAAGAGAGCGAGCTGCCGTTCCACGTGGTGGCCTACGATTTCGGCGCCAAGCGCAACATCCTGCGCATGCTGGTTGACCGCGGCTGCCGCCTGACGGTGGTTCCGGCACAAACGTCTGCCGAAGACGTGCTGAAGATGAATCCGGACGGTATTTTCCTGTCCAACGGTCCTGGTGACCCGGCGCCGTGCGATTACGCCATCGCCGCCATTAAGTCCTTCCTGGAAACAGACATTCCGGTATTCGGCATCTGCCTCGGCCATCAGCTGCTGGCGCTGGCGAGCGGTGCTAACACCGTTAAGATGAAGTTCGGCCACCACGGTGGTAACCACCCGGTGAAGGACATCGATAACAACACGGTGATGATCACCGCGCAGAACCACGGCTTTGCCGTCGATGAAGCCTCGATGCCGGCTAACCTGCGCGTGACCCATAAGTCGCTGTTCGATGGCACCCTTCAGGGCATTCATCGTACCGATAAGCCAGCGTTCAGCTTCCAGGGCCACCCTGAAGCCAGCCCGGGCCCACACGACGCCGCGCCGCTGTTCGATCACTTCATCGAACTTATCGAGCAATACCGTAAGACCGCTAAATAATCAGGAGCCGAGAAGACAATGCCAAAACGTACAGACATAAAAAGCATCCTGATCCTTGGCGCTGGCCCGATCGTCATCGGCCAGGCCTGCGAATTCGACTACTCCGGCGCGCAGGCGTGTAAAGCCCTGCGTGAAGAGGGTTACCGCGTTATCCTGGTGAACTCTAACCCGGCGACCATCATGACCGACCCGGAAATGGCTGATGCAACCTACATCGAGCCGATTCACTGGGAAGTGGTGCGTAAAATCATCGAGAAAGAGCGTCCGGACGCGGTGCTGCCAACCATGGGCGGCCAGACGGCGCTGAACTGCGCGCTGGAGCTGGAGCGTCAGGGCGTGCTGGCTGAGTTCGGCGTGACCATGATTGGTGCGACCGCCGACGCGATTGATAAAGCAGAAGACCGTCGCCGCTTCGACGTGGCGATGAAGAAAATCGGCCTCGACACCGCGCGTTCCGGTATCGCACACAACATGGAAGAAGCGCTGGCCGTCGCGGCTGACGTGGGCTATCCGTGCATTATCCGTCCATCGTTCACCATGGGCGGTACCGGCGGCGGTATCGCCTACAACCGCGAAGAGTTCGAAGAGATTTGCGAACGCGGTCTGGATCTCTCCCCAACCAAAGAGCTGCTGATTGATGAATCGCTGATTGGCTGGAAAGAGTACGAGATGGAAGTGGTACGTGATAAAAACGACAACTGCATCATCGTCTGCTCCATCGAAAACTTCGATGCGATGGGTATCCACACCGGTGACTCCATCACCGTTGCGCCAGCCCAGACCCTGACCGACAAAGAGTATCAAATCATGCGTAACGCCTCGATGGCGGTACTGCGTGAAATCGGCGTGGAAACCGGCGGTTCTAACGTACAGTTCTCCGTGAACCCGAAAACCGGCCGTCTGATTGTTATCGAAATGAACCCGCGCGTGTCCCGTTCCTCCGCGCTGGCCTCTAAAGCGACCGGCTTCCCGATTGCGAAAGTGGCGGCGAAGCTGGCGGTGGGTTATACCCTCGACGAGCTGATGAACGACATCACCGGTGGCCGCACCCCTGCGTCCTTCGAGCCGTCCATCGACTACGTTGTGACTAAAATTCCTCGCTTTAACTTCGAGAAATTTGCGGGCGCGAACGACCGTCTGACCACCCAGATGAAATCTGTCGGTGAAGTGATGGCGATTGGCCGCACGCAGCAGGAATCCCTGCAGAAAGCGCTGCGCGGCCTCGAAGTGGGCGCGACCGGCTTCGACCCGAAAGTGAGCCTGGACGACCCGGAAGCACTGACGAAAATCCGCCGCGAGCTGAAGGACGCGGGCGCTGAGCGTATCTGGTACATCGCCGATGCCTTCCGTGCTGGCCTCTCCGTCGACGGCGTGTTCAACCTGACCAACATCGACCGCTGGTTCCTGGTGCAGATTGAAGAGCTGGTGCGTCTGGAAGAACAGGTCGCTGAGCTGGGCATCACCGGTCTGGACGCTGACTTCCTGCGCGTGCTGAAGCGTAAAGGCTTCGCCGATGCGCGTCTGGCTAAGCTGGCGGGCGTACGTGAAGCGGAAATCCGCAAGCTGCGCGACCAGTACGACCTGCACCCGGTCTACAAGCGCGTGGACACCTGTGCGGCAGAGTTCTCAACTGACACCGCCTACATGTACTCCACCTATGAAGACGAGTGCGAAGCGAACCCGTCCGTCGACCGCGACAAGATTATGGTGCTGGGCGGCGGTCCAAACCGTATCGGCCAGGGCATCGAGTTCGACTACTGCTGCGTGCACGCCTCCCTGGCGCTGCGTGAAGACGGTTACGAGACCATCATGGTCAACTGTAACCCGGAAACCGTATCGACCGACTACGACACCTCTGACCGCCTGTACTTCGAGCCGGTGACCCTGGAAGACGTGCTGGAAATCGTGCGCATCGAGAAGCCAAAAGGCGTTATCGTGCAATACGGCGGCCAGACCCCGCTGAAGCTGGCGCGCGCGCTGGAAGCAGCAGGCGTGCCGGTTATCGGCACCAGCCCGGACGCGATTGACCGTGCGGAAGACCGCGAGCGTTTCCAGCAGGCGGTTGACCGTCTGAAGCTGAAGCAGCCTGCGAACGCCACTGTGACCGCCATTGAAATGGCCGTTGAGAAGGCGAAAGAGATTGGCTACCCGCTGGTGGTGCGTCCTTCCTACGTGCTGGGCGGCCGCGCGATGGAAATCGTCTACGACGAAGCCGACCTGCGCCGCTACTTCCAGACTGCGGTAAGCGTCTCCAACGATGCGCCAGTGCTGCTCGACCGCTTCCTCGACGACGCGGTGGAAGTGGACGTTGACGCCATCTGCGACGGCGAAATGGTGCTGATTGGCGGCATCATGGAGCACATCGAGCAGGCGGGCGTGCACTCCGGTGACTCCGCTTGTTCTCTGCCAGCGTACACCCTGAGCCAGGAGATTCAGGACGTGATGCGTCAGCAGGTGCAGAAACTGGCCTTCGAGCTGCAGGTTCGCGGCCTGATGAACGTCCAGTTCGCGGTGAAAGACAACGAAGTCTACCTGATTGAAGTGAACCCGCGTGCGGCACGTACCGTACCGTTCGTCTCAAAAGCCACCGGCGTCCCGCTGGCGAAAGTGGCGGCGCGCGTGATGGCGGGCCAGACGCTGGCGCAGCAGGGTGTGACCAAAGAGATTATCCCACCGTACTACTCGGTGAAAGAAGTGGTGCTGCCGTTCAACAAATTCCCTGGCGTTGACCCGCTGTTAGGGCCAGAAATGCGCTCTACCGGGGAAGTGATGGGCGTGGGCCGCACCTTCGCAGAAGCGTTCGCGAAGGCGCAGCTGGGCAGTAGCTCCACCATGAGAAAATCAGGCCGCGCGCTGCTCTCCGTTCGCGAAGGCGACAAAGAGCGCGTGGTTGACCTGGCCGCCAAGCTGCTGAAACAGGGCTTCGAGCTGGATGCAACCCACGGTACGGCGATTGTGCTGGGTGAAGCCGGTATCAACCCGCGTCTGGTGAACAAGGTGCATGAAGGTCGTCCGCACATTCAGGACCGTATCAAGAATGGCGAATACACCTACATCATCAACACCACCGCAGGACGTCAGGCGATTGAAGATTCCAAGCTGATTCGCCGCAGCGCGCTGCAGTACAAAGTGCACTACGACACCACCCTGAACGGCGGTTTCGCAACGGCCATGGCGCTGAACGCGGATGCCACCGAGAAGGTGATTTCAGTGCAGGAAATGCACGCGCAGATTAGCAAGTAAGTTCACATGCCCGGTGCCGTTCGGTTGCCGGGCATTCTCCCCATCTTCAGAACCTTCTGGTTTTTCATCCGCTTTCAGTCAGTTAGCCTAAAATGGTTAAGTCGATAACGAAATTCAACTGAGAGCAGGGGAAAACACCATGCAAAATAAATTACTGATCGCTTCCGTTCTGGCTGCCACTGCAATGTTCACCGTTGCGGGCTGTTCGTCTAATCAGGCAGTTAAAACCACCGATGGCCGCACCATTGTCACTGACGGCAAACCGCAGGTGGATGATGATACCGGACTGGTGTCGTACAAAAACGCCGAAACCGGTCAGACCGAGCAGATTAACCGCGACCAGGTGAAATCCATGGGTGAGCTGGATAACTAATTCAGAATTCTGACGTAAGCCCGTCAATAATATTCACTATTAGCCTGTTGAATTACTGACTACACTCTTTTGTTAAAAGAAAGCAGTAACAACAGGCTAATCAATGATTCTGATAATTTATGCCCATCCCTATCCGCAGCACTCGCATGCGAATAAGCGGATGCTTGAGCAGGTAAGGACGCTTGATAACGTAGAGATACGTTCCCTCTATCAACTCTATCCCGATTTTAATATCGATATCGCCGCCGAACAGGAGGCGCTTTCTCGTGCCGATCTGATTATCTGGCAGCATCCGATGCAGTGGTACAGCACGCCTCCGCTGTTGAAGCTGTGGATCGATAAAGTCTTCTCTCACGGTTGGGCATATGGTCATAACGGCCATGCGCTGAAGGGGAAAAGCCTGATGTGGGCCGTGACGACCGGCGGCGGTGAAAGCCACTTTGATATCGGCTCCTTCCCCGGCTTTGATGTGCTGGCGCAGCCGCTACAGGCGACCGCGCTCTATTGTGGTTTGAACTGGCTGCCTCCTTTTGCGATGCACTGTACCTTTATTTGCGACGATGAAACCTTGCAGGCACAGGCTCGCCACTACAAACAACGCTTACTTGAGTGGCAGGAGACGCACAATGGATAGCCATACGCTGATACAGGCACTGATTTATCTCGGCGCGGCGGCATTGATTGTCCCTGTGGCGGTTCGACTGGGGCTGGGATCCGTGCTCGGCTATCTGATTGCCGGGTGCGTGATTGGACCCTGGGGCCTTCGTCTGGTCACCGATGCTGAAGCGATACTGCATTTCGCTGAAATTGGCGTGGTGCTGATGCTGTTTGTGATTGGTCTGGAGCTGGATCCGCAGCGCTTATGGAAATTGCGTGCTTCCGTGTTTGGCGGCGGCGCGCTACAGATGGTGGCGTGTGGCCTGCTGCTGGGCGGGTTCTGCATCCTGCTGGGGATGGACTGGAAAGTGGCCGGGCTGATCGGCATGACGCTGGCGCTCTCCTCGACGGCCATTGCCATGCAGGCGATGAATGAGCGTAACCTGACGGTCTCCCAGATGGGCCGCAGCGCGTTCTCGGTGCTGCTGTTCCAGGACATTGCCGCCATTCCGCTGGTGGCGATGATCCCGCTGCTGGCTGCCAGCGGAGCATCAACGACGCTTGGCGCATTTGCACTCTCGGCGCTGAAAGTCGTCGGTGCTCTGATGCTGGTGGTCCTGCTTGGCCGATACGTCACCCGTCCACTGCTGCGCTTTGTTGCGCGCTCGGGCCTTCGCGAAGTGTTCAGTGCCGTTGCGTTATTCCTGGTGTTTGGCTTCGGTCTGCTGCTGGAAGAAGCCGGGCTGTCTATGGCAATGGGCGCCTTCCTGGCAGGCGTTCTGCTGGCAAGCTCCGAATACCGCCACGCGCTGGAAAGCGATATCGAGCCGTTTAAAGGCTTGCTGCTGGGGCTGTTTTTCATCGGCGTCGGGATGTCCGTCGACTTCGGCACGCTGGCCACGCATCCGCTGCGGATTGTTATCCTGCTGGTGGGTTTCCTGGTCATTAAAATGGCGGTACTGTGGCTGGTTGCCCGTCCGCTGAAGGTGCCAGGTAAACAACGTCGCTGGTTTGCCGCGCTGCTGGGACAGGGAAGTGAATTCGCATTTGTGGTGTTTGGTGCAGCGCAGATGGCGAAGGTGCTCGATCCCGAGTGGGCCAAAGCGTTAACGCTGGCCGTGGCATTATCGATGGCCGCCACGCCTATCCTGCTGGTGCTGCTGACGCGTCTGGAAAAATCGGACAGCGAACAGGGGCGTGAAGCCGATGAGATTGACGAAGAACAGCCGCGAGTGATTATCGCTGGATTCGGGCGCTTCGGGCAGATCACCGGCCGTTTGCTGCTCTCCAGCGGCGTTAAAATGGTCATTCTCGATCACGATCCTGATCACGTAGAAACCCTGCGTAAATTCGATATGAAAGTATTCTATGGTGATGCTACCCGCGTCGATTTGCTGGAGTCGGCCGGGGCTGCGAAAGCCGAGGTGCTGATCAACGCCATTGACGATCCGCAAACCAGTCTGCAGCTGGTTGAGCTGGTCAAAGAGCATTTCCCTGACCTGACGATTATCTCCCGCGCGCGCGATGTGGATCACTACATCCAGCTGCGACAGGCTGGCGTCGTAGCGCCGGAGCGTGAAACCTTCGAAGGTGCGCTTAAATCTGGGCGAATGGCGCTGGAAAGCCTGGGGCTGGGGGCGTATGAGGCGCGCGAGCGTGCCGATCTGTTCCGCCGCTTTAACACCGGAATGGTCGAGGAGATGGTGGAGATGGCGAGCAGCACGGCTTCAGACCGGGCAGCCGTGTTTAAACGTACCAGCGCGATGCTGACTGAAATTATTAACGAAGACCGCAATCACCTGTCGCTTACCCAGCGTCACGGCTGGCAAGGAACGGAAGAGGGCAAGCACACCGGGGATCCTCAGGATGAACCGGAAAGTAAACCGTCCGCGTGAAGTGGAGTTGCCAGCAATATTAAAAAATTTCTGTTTCTTTACCCTGCCGCCAGTCGACGAAAGATTAAGCTTTCCGTATAGTGGCGGCAATTTTTTGCATCCGGGAAATTTTCAATGATCAGTCTGATTGCAGCGCTGGCGGTGGACCGCGTTATCGGCATGGAAAATGCCATGCCGTGGAACCTGCCTGCCGATCTCGCATGGTTTAAACGTACGACGTTAAACAAGCCGGTAGTGATGGGCCGCCTGACCTGGGAGTCGATTGGTCGTCCATTACCGGGCCGTAAGAATATTGTGATCAGTAGCCAGCCAGGCACTGACGATCGCGTGCAGTGGGTGAAATCCGTTGATGAAGCGATTGCCGCCTGTGGTGATGCTGAAGAGATCATGGTGATCGGCGGCGGACGCGTGTATGAGCAGTTCCTGCCGAAAGCGCAGAAATTGTATCTGACCCACATTGATGCGGAAGTAGAAGGGGATACCCATTTCCCGGATTACGATCCGGACGAGTGGGAATCCGTTTTCAGCGAATTCCACGACGCGGATGCACAGAACTCACATAGCTACTGCTTCGAAATTCTGGAACGTCGTTAAGTGATTTTCCCTCTCCCGGCCGGGAGAGGGAATAACGTATCAGGAGGCGACAGCCTCACCTTCTCCTAAGTCCAGCTGTCGGTTGGACGGCTGTACGAAGTACGTTTTATCTTCCCACCGTAAGCAGGTTAACTCCCCACCCCAGCAGCATCCGGTATCAAGACCGTAGATCCCCTCCGGCGTCCCTTTACCTTCCAGAGCCGCCCAGTGACCAAACACGACGCTGTACTCACTTGTCACCGGTCCCGGAATGGCAAACCACGGTTTCAGCGGTGCAGGCGCGCTTTCCGGCGTCTCTTTGGAATACATGTCCAGCTGTCCGTTCGGGAAGCAGAAACGCATGCGGGTGAAGGCGTTGGTGATAAAACGCAGACGGGCCAGACCGCTGAGATCCTCGCTCCAGTGGTTCGGCATATCGCCGTACATGGCATCGAGGAAGAAAGGATACGAGTCGCTTGCCAGCACCGCCTCAACATCGCGCGCGCAGGCTTTTGCCGTCTCGAGATCCCATTGTGGCGTGATCCCGGCATGGGCCATGACCAGCTTTTTCTCTTCATCGATCTGCAGTAGCGGCTGACGACGCAGCCAGTTGATCAGATCGTCCGCGTCCGGTGCTTCAAGCAGGGGGGTAATACGATCTTTCGGTTTATTGCGGCTGATCCCGGCGAATACCGCCAGCAGATGCAGATCGTGATTGCCCAGAACCATGCGCACGCTGTCGCCCAGTGATTTAACGAAACGTAAAACCTCAAGGGAGCCCGGGCCACGCGCCACTAAATCGCCCGTCAGCCACAGCATGTCCTGTCCTGGCGTAAAGTCGACCTGCTTTAATAATGCGATCAGTTCATCGTAGCAACCGTGAACGTCGCCAATCAGATATGTAGACATTGGATTAATGAATGAATGTTGTAACGGCGAGACGGAATACGGGAATGGCAACGCGGAAGCCATTGCCATCGACGTCGACCATTTCATAATGGCCTTGCATGGTACCCATTGGCGTTTCGATCACCGCGCCGCTGGTGTACTGATATTCTTCGCCAGGAGCGATATGCGGTTGTTCACCCACCACGCCTTCGCCCTGGACTTCAATTTCACGACCATTGCCGTTCGTGATAAGCCAATAGCGCCCGCGCAGCTGCACGGGCATCCGCCCCAGATTGCGGATGGTCACGGTGTAAGCAAAGACAAAACGTTCTTCATCCGGTGAGGACTGCGATTCAACATAGACGCTTTGTACATGGACACATACGCGGGGCGAATCAATCATGGCTTAACTCTCCTTCGGCGGCGCATTTTCGCTGATGTAATTAGCCAGCTTGCAGTACTGCTCTACGGAAATGTTTTCCGCTCGCATTGCCGGGTCGATCCCCAGCTCGGCTAACACCTCAACGGTAAATGAGTTGCTCAGGCTGTTACGGATCGTTTTACGACGCTGGTTAAAGGCCTCTGTGGTGACGCGGCTCAGTACACGCAGATCTTTTACCGGGTACGGTTTCGTTTTGTGCGGCACAAGGCGCACAACCGCAGAGTCTACTTTCGGTGGCGGTGTGAACGCTGACGGCGGTACTTCGAGTACCGGGATCACGTTGCAGTAATATTGTGCCATCACGCTTAAACGACCATACGCTTTACTGTTCGGGCCTGCAACCAGACGGTTAACAACCTCTTTTTGCAACATGAAGTGCATGTCGGCAATGGCATCAGTATAGCTAAACAGGTGGAACATCAGCGGGGTGGAAATGTTGTACGGCAGGTTACCGAACACGCGCAGCGGCTGGCCCATTTTCTCTGACAGTTCGCCAAAGTTCATGGTCATGGCATCCTGCTGATAAATGGTCAACTTCGGCCCGAGGAACGGGTGCGTTTGCAGGCGTGCGGCCAGATCGCGGTCCAGCTCGATAACCGTGAGTTCGTCAAGGCGTTCGCCTACTGGCTCGGTCAGTGCGGCAAGGCCCGGGCCGATTTCGACCATCGCCTGACCTTTTTGCGGATTAATAGCCGAGACAATGCTTTCGATCACGAACTGATCGTTAAGGAAGTTTTGCCCGAAACGTTTACGGGCTAAGTGGCCCTGATGGACTCGATTAGTCATTGAGTATTAACAATCATTTTGATGGCGAGATTAAGCGCCGTAATAAAACTGCCGACATCCGCTTTCCCCTGGCCTGCCAGATCCAGCGCAGTACCGTGGTCAACGGACGTTCGAATAAAGGGTAAACCGAGGGTGATATTCACGCCGCGGCCAAAGCCCTGGTATTTTAGCACGGGGAGGCCCTGATCGTGGTACATCGCGAGCACGGCGTCGGCATTATCCAGGTATTTGGGCTGGAAAAGGGTGTCCGCAGGCAGTGGCCCGCTGAGATTCATCCCTTTTTCCCGCATTTCGTTGAGCACCGGAATGATGGTGTCGATCTCTTCGGTGCCCATGTGTCCGCCTTCGCCCGCATGCGGATTCAGGCCACAAACCAGCACGTGCGGCTGCGGGATGCCGAATTTCGTCTGCAGATCGTGATGCAAAATCCCGATGATCTCGCGCAGGAGTTCAGGGGTGATGGCATCAGGAATGGCTTTGATGGGCAGATGGGTTGTCACCAGCGCGACACGCATCTCTTCCGTCGCCAGCATCATCACCACTTTCGGACTGTGCGAACGTTCTTCAAAGAACTCGGTGTGTCCGGTAAAGGGGATCCCCGCGTCGTTGATAACGCCTTTATGCACCGGACCGGTGATCAGCGCCGCGAACTCGCCGTTCAGGCAGCCGTCGCAGGCGCGCGCCAGCGTCTCGACAACGTAGCGCCCGTTTTCAGTGCTGAGTTGACCGGGGACGACAGGGGTGCGAAGAGGAACCGACAGAAGCGTGAGGGTGCCCGCTTGCTGCGGTACGGGCTGCTGGCCTTCAACATAAGGGAGGAGCGTTAAAGGCAGACCGAGCAATGTTGCCCGGTCTTGTAACAGTGTTGCATCTGCGCAGACAACCAGTTCCACCGGCCAGCTGCGCTGGGCGAGCTGGACGACGAGGTCAGGCCCAATCCCGGCGGGCTCGCCGGGCGTGATCACAACACGATGCTGTTTCATCAGTTGCTCAGCACTTTCACGTAAGCGCTGGCGCGTTGTTCCTGCATCCAGGTTGCCGCTTCTTCAGAGAATTTGCGGTTGAACAGCATACGGTAGGCTCTGTCTTTCTGGGCCGCATCGGTTTTATCGACGTTGCGGGTATCCATCAGTTCAATCAGATGCCAGCCGAAGGAAGAGTGCACAGGTGCGCTCAGCTGACCTTTGCTCATTCTCGTCAACGCGTCGCGGAAAGCCGGATCGTAGATATCGGCCGCAGCCCAGCCCAGATCGCCACCCTGGTTAGCAGAGCCTGGATCCTGAGAGAACTCTTTTGCCGCATTCGCAAAGGAGGTTTTGCCGCTCTTGATGTCAGCTGCAATCTGTTCCAGCTTCGCACGCGCCTGATCGTCAGTCATGATCGGAGACGGTTTCAGCAGAATGTGGCGAGCGTGAACTTCCGTGACGGAAATGCTCTGGCTCTGACCGCGCAGATCGTTCACTTTCAGAATGTGGAAGCCTACACCTGAACGGATTGGACCGACGATGTCCCCTTTCTTCGCCGTGCTCAGCGCCTGGGCAAAGAGGGATGGCAGTTCCTGAATACGGCCCCAGCCCATCTGGCCGCCTTTCAGCGCCTGCTGGTCAGCGGAATAGGTGATGGCCAGCTTGCCAAAGTCACCGCCGTTACGCGCCTGCTCAACGATAGAACGCGCCTGGCTTTCCGCTTCAGCCGCCTGATCGGAGGTTGGGTTTTCCGGCAGTGGGATCAAAATGTGGCTCAGGTTCAGTTCGGTGCTGGCATCGTTCTGGTTACCCACCTGCTTAGCCAGCGCGTCCACTTCCTGAGGCAGGATGGTGACGCGGCGACGCACTTCGTTGTTACGCACTTCTGAAATCAGCATCTCTTTACGGATCTGATTACGGTAAGTGGCGTAGCTGATGCCATCGTAGGCCAGACGGCTGCGCATCTGGTCCAGGGTCATGTTGTTCTGTTTCGCAATGTTCGTGATCGCCTGATCGAGCTGCTCGTCAGAGACCTTCACACCCATTTTTTGACCCATCTGCAGGACGATCTGATCCATGATCAGACGTTCCAGGATCTGGTGGCGCAGCGTTGCGTCATCCGGAAGCTGCTGACCTGCCTGGCCCGAATTGAGCTTTACAGACTGCATTAAACCGTCAACGTCACTTTCAAGCACGACGCCGTTGTTAACCACAGCGGCGACTTTATCAACAACCTGGGGTGCCGCGAAGCTAGTATTCGCAACCATGGCGACACCGAGCAGCAGCGTTTTCCAGTTCTTCATACTTTTTCCATTTCAATTAACCGCAAAGCGGATTATGTTGCAAATCAAGCACATTACAAGGAACTGCGGTAAGGCAGAATGTTCGAGCGCAGCATCTGCTGCGTGCCCAGACCGTAGTTGGAACTCAGGCCGCGCAGCTCGACATTAAAGCCAATCACGTTATCGTATTTGCCCTGACTGTTTTGAGTATCCCAGCCGTTAAGTTTGCGTTCGTAGCCGACACGCAGCGCGTAACAGCAGGAGTTATATTGCAGACCTAGCATCTGGTCAGCGGGTTTTTGGGCATTCGTGTCATAGTAGTAGGCTCCGACGATTGACCAACGATCGGCGATTGGCCAGCTCGCGGCGCCACCCACCTGCGAAATCCCGTCTTTGTACTGGTCAGCATTGGCGTAGTTCGGCAATGTCGCCTGAATATATTCCGGGCTGGCATAACGGTACGTCAACTGCACCATACGGTCTTCATCACGACGGTATTCAATGGCAGCACTGCCCGTTGCGATGTTATCCAGTCGAGTATCGTACTGAACACCACCGCGCAGACCCCAACGATCGGTCATGCGCCAGTAGGTATCACCTGCCCACACCAGTGAACCCGTTTTGTTGTCTTTCTCCCAGTTAATGTCGTCATCACCGGTACGAGACTCGGTGAAATAGTAGATTTGACCAACAGAAACGTTAAAACGTTCAACGGCAGATTCATCATAAACGCGCGTTGTGACGCCGGTCGTTAACTGGTTAGCGGACGCTATACGGTCGAGACCGCCATAGGTACGGTCGCGGAACAGGCCGCTGTAGTCAGACTGCAGGAAAGAGGAGTCGTAGTTCTGAATTTTGCTCTGATCGCGATAAGGGACGTAGAGATACTGCATACGCGGTTCAAGCGTCTGGGTATACCCATCAGACAGCAGGCCCATATCACGTTCGAAAATCAGCTTCCCGTCCATCTTGAACTGAGGAAGCGTTCGGTTTACCGATTCGTCAAGATCGGTGCCATAGCGATTGTTGTACCAGTCGACATTTTTCTGCTGGTAATGCGTCGCCATCAGTTTGGCTTCGGTGTTCAGGCTTGCCCAGTCGTTCGACAAAGGTAAGTTAATGGTTGGTTCGAGGTGAAGACGCGTAGCCTCTGGCATATCCGAGTTGGTGTTGACGAAGTGCACCGCCTGGGCGTAGACGCGGGTGTCGAAAGGCCCGACATCGTTCTGATACCAGTTGACGTCCAGCTGCGGTTCAGCACCATAGGTACTGGCCGTTTGGGTGTTAAAGACCTGGAACTGCTTGGTCGACACCGTGGCGTTAAAGTTCTCAATGGCGTAGCCCACGCTGAATTTCTGCGTGGCGTAGCCGTCCGTACTGGAACCGTATTTTGAGTCAAAGTCGTTGAAATAATACGGATCGCTAACTTTGGTATAGTCGACGTTGAAGCGCCAGACCTGATCCATCACCCCGGCATGCTGCCAGTAATACATCCAACGGTGTTTATCACCTTCGCTTGGGTGCTCGTCCTGGAAGACTTTGTCCGATGGCAGATAATCAAACTCCATCAAACCGGCACCCGCTTTGGTCAGATAGCGGAACTCGTTTTCCCACATGATGTTACCGCGCTTATGGATATAGTGCGGCGTGATCGTCGCATCCATGTTTGGCGCGATATTCCAGTAATACGGCAGGTAGAACTCAAAGTAGTTCGAGGTGCTGTATTTGGCATTCGGGATCAGGAAACCGGAACGTCGTTTGTCGCCTACGGGAAGCTGCAGGTAAGGGCTGTAGAAAACAGGGACCGGGCCGAGCTTAAAGCGGGCGTTCCAGATCTCCGCGACCTGTTCTTCACGATCGTGAATAACTTCACTGCCCACCACGCTCCAGGTATTCGAGCCCGGCAGACAGGAGGTGAAGGAACCGTTTTCCAGAATCGTATAACGGTTTTCACCGCGCTGTTTCATCAGGTCAGCTTTACCGCGCCCCTGACGACCCACCATCTGGTAATCACCTTCCCAGACGTTGGTATCTTTTGTATTCAGATTTGACCAGGCTTTCGGACCTTTCAGGATGACCTGGTTGTCGTCATAGTGCACATTACCCAGCGCATCCACCGTACGTACTGGCGCAGCCGCACCTTCTGGTTGCTTCTGATGCAATTGCACTTCATCTGCCTGCAGACGGCTATTGCCCTGGTTAATATCGACATTGCCCGTAAAGGTGGCATTGTCAGGATAATTACCTTTTGCATTGTCGGCATTGATGGTAACCGGCAAGTCATTCGTATCGCCCTCAACCAGTGGACGATCGTAACTTGGGACGCCAAGCATACATTGCGAGGCGAGATCGGCTGCCAGCCCCTGTTGGCTGTACAGAGCGGCGCCAATCATTGTGGCCAGGAGGGTGGGGATACGTTTTTTCATACGTTGTATTTTATTGTTCCGTCATCAGTGGCTACGGCTTACAAACGCTCAGAGACTATCTTACTCATCAGCGCAGTACCAGCGTTAATCCTGCCCGTTTGCGTGCCAGAGTGTTAGGCTCGCTATCGAATGACGAGTATGATAATGCAAATTATAGGCGATGTCCCTCAATTGACCGTGGCGCGACCACTGTAATGATGGCGTTGCGTCGAACCAGGAACATGACTATTCGGGGAGTATATGCAGTATTGGGGTAAAATCATCGGCGTTGCGTTCGCATTAATCATGGGCGCTGGCTTTTGGGGCGTGGTACTGGGCCTTATTATCGGCCATATGTTTGATAAGGCACGCAGCCGCAAAATGGCCTGGTTCGCCAACCAGCGCGAGCGTCAGTCGCTCTTTTTCTCCACCACCTTTGAGGTGATGGGGCATTTAACCAAATCAAAAGGGCGCGTCACCGAAGCCGATATTCAGATTGCCAGCGTATTCATGGATCGCATGAATCTGCACGGTGAATCTCGCGTGGCGGCGCAAAATGCGTTTCGTATCGGTAAAGCGGATAACTATCCGCTGCGTGAAAAAATGCGTCAGTTCCGCAGCATCTGCTTCGGACGTTTTGATTTAATTCGGATGTTTCTGGAGATCCAAATTCAGGCGGCCTTCGCCGATGGCTCCCTTCATCCCAACGAGCGGGACGTTTTATACGTCATTGCTGAAGAACTGGGGATCTCCCGCATGCAGTTCGACCAGTTCCTGCGCATGATGCAGGGTGGCGCGCAGTTTGGCGGGGGTTACCAGCAGCAATCTTCCGGCGGCGGCTGGCAGCAGACGCAGCGTGGCCCGACGCTGGAAGATGCCTGCAACGTGCTTGGCGTAAAGCCTTCTGACGATCAGACCACGATCAAGCGTGCCTATCGTAAGCTCATGAGCGAGCATCATCCGGACAAGCTGGTCGCGAAAGGTTTACCGCCAGAGATGATGGAGATGGCGAAGCAGAAAGCGCAGGAAATTCAGAAAGCCTACGAGCTGATAAAAGAGCAAAAAGGTTTTAAATAAAAAATGGCCCGATGATATCGGGCCATTTTTTTTAGAAGTCCACGGGAGCCTTAAAGGTCATCGCATTGCCAAAAACCGGATGGGTAATGGTGAGGGTCTGCGCATGCAGCAGCAGGCGCGGAGCCAGCGCCAGCGCTTCTGGCGGCGCGTAAAACCGGTCTCCCAGAATCGGGTGGCCCAGGGCGAGCATATGCACGCGCAGCTGGTGAGAGCGCCCGGTAATCGGCTTAAGCAGGACGCGCGCGGTGTTATCTGGCGCGTACTCCAGCACTTCATACTCGGTTTGCGCCGCCTTGCCGGTTTCATAGCACACCTTCTGCTTTGGCCGGTTCGGCCAGTCGCAGATCAGCGGTAGATCCACCAGACCTTCCGCCGTCGCCGGATGGCCCCAGACGCGCGCGACGTACTGCTTTTTCGGTTCGCGCTCGCGGAACTGGCGTTTCAGCTCGCGTTCCGCTTCTTTATGCAGAGCCACCACAATCACGCCGCTGGTGGCCATGTCGAGGCGATGGACGGACTCCGCCTGCGGATAATCGCGCTGAATACGCGTCATCACGCTGTCTTTGTGCTCGTCCAGACGCCCCGGCACGGACAACAGGCCGCTTGGCTTGTTGACCACCATAATGTGCTCATCCTGATAAAGGATGACCAGCCAGGGATCCTGAGGGGGATTGTAGGGCTCCATCACCATCTTGCGCTCCGTTTACTGATGCGTCACAACGATGAGACGCAGGGCGTCAAGGCGCCAGCTTGCCTGATCCAGGCTCTCCAGCACCTGCTGACGATTGCTTTCAATCGCCGCCAGTTCATCGTCACGAATGTTCGGGTTAACCGCTTTTAACGCTTCCAGTCGAGAAAGCTCTGCTGAGAGCTTCTCGTCGGCTTCGCTGCGTGCCGCATCAATCAATTCACGAGCCGCTTTTTCAACCTGGGTTTCACCCAGTTGCAGAATGGCGTGCACGTCCTGCTGAACGGCGTTGACCAGCTTGCTGCCGGTGTGACGGTTAGCCGCGCTCAGCTGACGGTTGAAGCTCTCGAATTCGACCTGCGCGGCCAGGTTAGTACCGTTTTTATCCAGCAGCAGACGCACCGGCGTCGGCGGCAGGAAGCGGGTGAGCTGCAGCTGTTTTGGCGCCTGCGCTTCCACAACGTAGATCAGTTCAACCAGCAGGGTGCCCACTGGCAGCGCCTTGTTTTTCAACAGGGAGATGGTGCTGCTGCCGGTATCGCCGGAGAGGATCAGATCCAGGCCGTTGCGGATCAGCGGGTGCTCCCAGGTAATGAACTGGGCGTCTTCGCGAGACAGCGCCACATCACGTTCGAAGGTGATCGTGCAGCCATCCTCCGGCAGACCCGGGAAATCCGGAACCAGCATATGATCCGACGGCGTGAGGACGATCATGTTCTCGCCGCGATCGTCCTGGTTGATCCCGACGATGTCGAACAGGTTCATGGAGAAGCTGATTAAACTGGTGTCGTCATCCTGCTCTTCGATGCTTTCCGCCAGCGCCTGCGCTTTTTCGCCGCCGTTGGAATGGATCTCCAGCAGGCGGTCGCGGCCTTGCTCCAGCTGCGCTTTCAGCGCATCGTGCTTCTCACGACAGGACTTGATCAGCTCATCAAACCCTTCCGCGTTTTCCGGCGCGGCCAGGTAGCCGATCAGATCGCCATGTACCTGATCGTAAATCGTGCGGCCCGTCGGGCAGGTATGTTCAAACGCATCCAGACCTTCGTGGAACCAGCGTACCAGCACGGACTGCGCGGTTTTTTCCAGGTAAGGAACGTGGATCTGAATATCATGTGCCTGACCGATACGATCCAGACGCCCGATACGCTGCTCCAGCAGATCCGGGTTAAACGGCAGATCGAACATCACTAGGTTGCTGGCGAACTGGAAGTTACGGCCTTCAGAGCCGATCTCCGAGCACAGCAGCACCTGCGCACCGCTGTCCTCTTCCCCGAACCACGCTGCCGCACGGTCGCGCTCGACGATGGACATGCCTTCGTGGAACACGGCAGCGCGAATACCTTCACGCTCGCGCAGGACCTGCTCCAGCTGCAGCGCGGTGGCCGCTTTGGCGCAGATCACCAGCACCTTCTGGGAGCGGTGGGCGGTCAGATAGCCCATCAGCCACTCCACGCGCGGGTCAAAGTTCCACCAGGTGCCGGTATCACCTTCAAATTCCTGGTAGATTTGTTCCGGATAAAGCATGTCGCGGGCGCGCTCTTCCTGGGTTTTGCGGGCGCCCATAATGCCGGAGACTTTAATTGCCGTCTGATACTGCGTCGGCAGCGGCAGTTTAATCGTATGCAGTTCGCGTTTCGGGAAACCTTTGACGCCGTTGCGGGTGTTGCGGAACAGCACGCGGCTGGTGCCGTGGCGATCCATCAGCATGTCGATCAGCTCTTTGCGTGCGGATTCCGCGTTGTCGCTGTCACTGTTGGCAGCCTGCAGAAGCGGCTCGATATCCTGCTCGCCAATCAGATCGCTCAGGGTGTTCAGCTCATCGTTAGAGAGGCGATTGCCCGCCAGCAGCAGGGCGACGGCATCGGCAACTGGGCGGTAGTTCTTCTGCTCTTCGACAAACTGCTCGAAATCGTGAAAACGGTTTGGATCGAGCAGGCGCAGACGGGCGAAGTGACTCTCAAGACCCAGCTGCTCCGGCGTTGCGGTCAGCAGCAGAACGCCAGGCACGCGCTCGGCAAGCTGCTCGATAGCCATATATTCGCGGCTCGGCGCATCTTCGCTCCAGACCAGGTGGTGCGCTTCGTCGACCACCATAATGTCCCACTCGGCGTCGCACAGGTGCTCCAGGCGCTGCTTGCTGCGGCGCACGAAGTCCAGCGAACAGATGACCAGCTGTTCGGTTTCAAACGGGTTGTCGGCGTCGTGCTGCGCTTCGGCATAACGTTCGTCGTCGAACAGGGAGAAGCGCAGGTTGAAGCGGCGCAGCATCTCAACCAGCCACTGGTGCTGCAGGGTTTCTGGCACCACAATCAGCACGCGCTCGGCAGCGCCGGAAAGCAGCTGTTGGTGCAGGATCATGCCCGCTTCGATGGTTTTACCCAGGCCCACTTCGTCGGCCAGCAGCACGCGAGGCGCGTGGCGACGGCCCACGTCATGGGCGATGTTCAGCTGGTGAGGGATCAGGCTGGTGCGCTGGCCGCGCAGGCCGCTCCACGGCATGCGGTACTGTTCGCTCTGGAACTTACGCGCGCGATAGCGCAGAGAGAAGCGATCCATACGGTCAATTTGCCCGGCAAACAGGCGGTCCTGCGGCTTACTGAACACCAGTTTGCTGTCGAGCAGCACTTCACGCAGGATGACATTGGCCTCATCCGTATCAAGACGGGTACCAATGTAGGCGAGCAGTCCATTCTCTTCTTTTACGTCTTCAATCTTGAGCTGCCAGCCGTCATGGCTGGTCACGGTGTCGCCCGGATTGAACATCACGCGGGTAACAGGGGAGTCATTGCGAGCGTACAGACGGTTTTCACCGGTGGCAGGGAAGAGGAGGGTAACCATGCGCGCATCGACGGCAACGACGGTTCCCAATCCAAGTTCGCTTTCTGTATCGCTGATCCAGCGTTGACCAAGTGTAAAAGGCATAGTTGTTCGGCTCTAATCTTTAATTGCAGGCAATAGTTCAACCACCGTCAAAAAGACGGTCATCGAAAAATGGGTCCGGGAATGGAAAGGGCGCTATGGTACTGGATGGCAGCCATTTCGTCACGCGTCAAAATAGGCCAAGTTGCCCTGTCACTAGTGTAGCAAAATCATCGTTGATGAAGGGCAAAATTCCCTCCGCGACCGGCTGAAGCTGGCGCGTCAGATAATGATCGTAATCGAGCGGCGATTGCTGGTAATCAACCGGTTCCGGGCCGCTGGTGGTCCAGACATATTTGATTGTGCCACGGTTTTGATACTGCGGCGCGCGGCCCCGCCGCACGTTCTCTTCATCCGCCAGTCGCGCGGCGCGCACATGGGGCGGCACATTACGCTGGTACTCCGCCAGCGGGCGGCGCAGGCGCTTGCGATACACCAGCTGCGCGTCAAGTTCGCCCGCCATCAGGCTGGCGATGGTTTCGCGGATGTAGTCCTGATACGGCTCATTGCGGAACACCCGCAGGTAGAGCGTCTGCTGGAACTGCTGCGCCAGCGGCGTCCAGTCGGTGCGCACCGTCTCCAGCCCTTTAAAGACCATCCGCTGCGCGTCGCCCTCCTGAATCAGCCCGGCGTAGCGCTTCTTGCTGCCCTGATCGGTGCCGCGAATGGTGGGCATTAAAAAGCGGGCAAAATGGGTTTCAAACTCCAGCTCCAGCGCGCTGGTTAACCGCTCTTTTTGCAAATGTTTCTGCCACCAGTCGTTCACGAAGGCCACAAGCGCTTTACCGATGCGGGCGGCGTCGTCTTCTGAATGCGTGCCCTTAAGCCACACAAAGGTGGAGTCCGTGTCGCCGTAAATAACGTCATAGCCCCGGGACTCAATCAGCGCTTTGGTCTGGCGCATAATCTCGTGTCCGCGCATTGTGATGGAGGAGGCCAGCCGCGGGTCGAAGAAGCGGCAGGCGCTGGTGCCCAGCACGCCGTAAAAGGCGTTCATGATGATTTTCAGCGCCTGAGAAAGGGGCTTATTGCCGTGGCGCTTGGCCTCATCGCGGCCGTGCCAGATGTTGCCCACGATTTCAGGCAGACAGTGTTTTTCCCGCGAGAAGCGTGCGCCGAGGAAGCCTTCGGTGCTGCGTTCATCGTCCGGCTGCGCCATGCCCTCAACCAGCCCGACGGGATCGATCAGGAAGGTGCGGATAATCGACGGGTAGAGGCTTTTGTAATCCAGCACCAGCACCGAGTCATACAATCCTGGCCGGGAGTCCATCACGTACCCGCCGGGACTGGCCTGCGGCGGCACGTCCCCGAGGTTGGGGGCAACGTACCCTGCCCGGTGCATTCGCGGAAAATAGAGGTGGCTAAAGGCGGCCACGGAGCCGCCGTGTCTGTCCGCCGCGAGTCCGTTCACCGTCGCGCGCTCCAGCAGGAACGGCATGATCTCGGTTTTGTGGAAAATCTGCGTCACCAGTTCGCAGTCTTTCAGGTTATAGGTGGCGAGCGCCGGTTTATCTTCGTTAAAGCGCCGGTCGATCTCGTCCATTCGGTCCCAGGGGTTGTCGATGGATTTGCCTTCGCCAAGCAACTCCTGCGCGACCGCTTCAAGGGAGAATGAAGAGAAGTTCCAGAAGGCGGACTTAAGCGCCTCGATGCCGTCAATAATCAGGCGACCGTTAGCCTGTGCAAAGAAAACACCGTTCTTAAAACCGTGCTCGCGCCATTCCAGCTCGCTGTTTCCGCGCCCCAGCATCAGCGGGATGCGGTAGCGCTCGGCGTGTTTTTGCAGCACGCGCAGGTCAAACTGCACCACGTTCCAGCCGATCAGAACATCGGGATCATAGTCGGCAAACCACTGGTTAAGCTTCTCCAGCAGCTGCGGGCGGCTGTTGACGTACTCAAGCCGGAAATCCAGCGCGGACGCATCGCCATTCGGAGGCCCGAGCATATAGACAACCCGATCGCCGCAGCCTTCCAGGCCAATGCAGTAAAGCTCGCCGTGACGGGTGGTTTCGATATCCAGGGAGACCCACCTCAGCGGCGGGCGATAATGTGGGTTAGGTTTCAGGCGAGCATTCACGACGCTGCCGTTTTGTTCGATGCCATCAACCCAGACGGGGGCGGTAATAAACCGCTCCATCAGAAAGCGTTCCGGTGGGCGAATATCCGCTTCGTAGAGCGTCACGCCCGCTTCGCGGAGCAGCTTTTCGTAGCGCATTAATTGACGATGGGCGCGGCAGTAAAGGCCGTAAACCGGCTGGCGGTGGAAATCCTTCAACTCAAGCGGAGTGATGCGCCAGCCGTTTTCACCGCGCAGCAGCTGCTTTACCTTCTCGACGTGGGCTTCAGGAATAAAGGCCACGGATTCCTGCGGCGGCAGCGTAACGTGCAGCGGACCGTTGTCGGTTGCCAGCCAGAACGCGACCTCGGTGCCCTGAGGGGTATCCCGCCAGTGTCGGGTCAGTAAAAAGCCTTCTTGCGCCTGCGCCACGCCGTTATCCCAGAAAACAAAACCAGGCCTGATTATAGCCTGGTTGAGGTGGGTTTGCTGGGGTTTTATACAGTGTCTGTTTTGCCGGATGGCGCTGCGCTTATCCGGCCTACAAGCTACTGCCCGTAATACGCTTTCGCGCCGTGCTTGCGCATATAATGCTTGTCCAGAAGGGTTTGCTGCATATCCGGGAGCTGCGGTGCCAGCTGGCGACAGAAGATCCCCATATAGGCGACCTCTTCGAGCACGATGGCGTTATGCACCGCGTCTTCCGCGTTTTTACCCCAGGCAAACGGGCCGTGGGAGTGCACCAGCACGCCGGGCATTTGCGCCGCGTCGATCCCCTGTTTTTCGAAGGTTTCAACAATCACGTTCCCCGTTTCCCACTCGTACTCACCGTTAATCTCCGCATCGGTCATCAGACGCGTGCAGGGAATGGTGCCGTAGAAGTAGTCCGCGTGGGTGGTGCCGGTCGCCGGGATGGACTGGCCCGCCTGCGCCCAGATGGTTGCATGGCGCGAATGGGTATGCACAATGCCGCCGATGGTCGGGAATGCCTGATACAGCAGGCGGTGGGTGGGCGTGTCGGAGGAGGGCTTTTTGCTGCCTTCCACCACTTCACCCGTTTCGATGCTGACCACCACCATGTCTTCTGCGGTCATTACCGCGTAATCCACGCCGGAAGGCTTGATCACGAACACGCCTTTTTCCCGGTCAACGGCGCTAACGTTGCCCCAGGTCAGGGTCACCAGGTTATGTTTCGGCAGCGCCAGGTTGGCTTCGAGCACCTGACGTTTGAGATCGTCTAACATTATTGTCTCCTGCCGGATGGCGCTTCGCTTATCCGGCCTACGGAACCGTAGGCCCGGTAAACTCAGTGCCACCGGGCATTCAGGGCTTAGCGTTTTGAACCGTAATAGACTTCGTTCCAGCGCAGCGCGTCCTTGAAGGCGGGCAGGCGGGTATCGTTATCAATGACGGTCAGTTCGATATCGTGCAGTTCCGCGAACTGACGCATATCGTTCAGATCCAGCGCGTGGCTGAACACCGTATGGTGCGCGCCGCCGGCCAGGATCCAGGCCTCTGAGGCGGTTGGCAGGTCAGGCTGTGCTTTCCACAGGGCGTTGGCGACCGGCAGTTTCGGCAGAGAATGTGGGGTTTCAACCGCATCGACGCAGTTCACCAGCAGGCGGAAACGATCGCCGAGGTCGATCAGGCTGGCGTTGATGGCCGGGCCGGTGCGGGTGTTGAAGATCAGACGCGCCGGATCGGCTTTACCACCGATGCCGAGATACTGTACGTCGAGGATCGGTTTCTCTTCGACGGCGATTGTCGGACACACTTCCAGCATGTGGGAGCCGAGCACCAGGTCGTTGCCGTTCTCGAAGTGATAGGTGTAGTCCTCCATAAAGGAGGTGCCGCCCTGCAGACCGGTCGACATCACCTTCATGATGCGAAGCAGAGCGGCAGTTTTCCAGTCGCCTTCGCCCGCAAAGCCGTAGCCCTGCTGCATCAGACGTTGTACCGCCAGACCCGGCAGCTGTTTCAGACCGTGGAGGTCTTCAAAGGTGGTGGTAAAAGCGTGGAAGCCGCCCTGTTCCAGGAAGCGCTTCATGCCCAGCTCGATGCGCGCCGCGTCCAGCACGTTCTGGCGCTTGTCGCCGTTGATTTGTGCCGCAGGTGTCAGGCGGTAGCTGCTTTCGTACTCGTCCACCAGCGCGCTTACGTCGCCATCGCTGATTTCATTCACCACCTGCACCAGGTCGCCCACGGCCCAGGTATTCACGGAGAAGCCGAACTTGATCTGCGCGGCGACTTTATCGCCGTCGGTGACCGCAACTTCACGCATGTTGTCACCAAAACGCACCACTTTCAGGTGGCGGGTGTCCTGCTTTGAGACCGCCTGACGCATCCAGGAGCCGATACGTTGTTGCGCCTTGCCATCCTGCCAGTGGCCGGTGACCACCGCGTGCTGCTGACGCATACGCGCGCCGATGAAGCCAAACTCGCGGCCGCCGTGCGCGGTCTGGTTCAGGTTCATAAAGTCCATGTCGATGCTGTCCCACGGCAGGGAGGCGTTGAACTGGGTATGGAACTGCAGCAGCGGTTTATTGAGGATAGACAGACCGTTGATCCACATTTTTGCTGGCGAGAAGGTGTGCAGCCACACCACCAGACCGGCGCATTTATCGTCGTAGTTGGCGTCGCGGCAGATGTGAGTGATTTCGTCCGGCGTGGTGCCCAGCGGTTTCAGCACCAGTTTGCACGGCAGTTTAGCTTCCGCGTTCAGCGCGTTAACCACGTGCTCCGCGTGTTTCGTCACCTGCTGCAGCGCTTCCGGTCCGTACAGATGCTGGCTGCCAATCACAAACCACACTTCATAGTTATTAAAAATGGTCATCATCGTGTCCTTAATGTGTCAGGGTTACCGTAGTGTCCGCGGTGCTTTTAGCCGGGGCGGCGACAGGGAGATAGTGAAGTTCGGCGCTTTTTGCCCATTGCTGGTAGCGCTGATAAAGCTGTTCGAAGCGTTGCGCCTGCTGGGCACGCGGCTGAAGGGTGTTTTCGACGGCACTCGCCATATGCTGCTGCGCGGTCGGGATGTCGGCATGGACGCCTGCGGCCACGGCGGCAAAAATCGCCGCGCCCAGGGCACAGCACTGATCGGAGGCTACAATCTGCAGCGGACGGTTCAGCACGTCGCAGCAGGCCTGCATGATCACCGGGTTTTTACGGGCGATGCCGCCCAGCGCCATCACGTTGTTCACGTCGATGCCCTGCTCGGTGAAGCACTCCATAATGGCGCGGGCACCGAAGGCCGTTGCGGCAATCAGGCCGCCGAACAGCGCAGGCGCGTCGGTTGCCAGGTTGAGATCGGTTATCACCCCTTTCAGACGCTGGTTGGCGAACGGCGTGCGACGACCGTTAAACCAGTCCAGCACCACCGGGAGGTGATCGAGCGAGGGATTTTTCGCCCAGGCTTCGGTGAGCTGCGGCAGAAGCTGCTTTTTGCTGTCGGCTATCTGGGTTTTCAGTTCAGGATGCGCCGCCGCCAGCTGGTCCAGCGGCCAGCCCAGCACGCGGCCAAACCAGGCGTAGATATCGCCAAACGCGGACTGACCGGCTTCGAGGCCGATAAAGTCCGGCACCACGCTGCCGTCAACCTGGCCGCAGATGCCCTTCACCGCGCGGTCGCCGACGGTGGCTTTATCCGCCGTCAGAATGTCGCAGGTGGACGTGCCGATGACTTTCACCAGCGTATTGGGCTGTGCACCTGCGCCTACGGCGCCCATATGGCAGTCAAAGGCGCCGCCGGAGATCGCCACGTTCTGCGGCAGGCCCAGACGTTTCGCCCACTCTTCGCAGAGCGTGCCGACCGGAATATCGGCGGTAAAGGTGTCGGTAAACAGCGGATATGTCAGGCTCTTGTTGATAATCGGGTCAAGCTCATCGAAGAACGCGGCTGGAGGCAGGCCGCCCCAGCTTTCATGCCATAACGATTTATGCCCGGCGCTGCAGCGGCCGCGGCGGATATCCTGTGGACGCGTGGTGCCGGAGAGCAGGGCAGGCACCCAGTCGCACAGCTCAATCCACGAGGCGGCTGCCTGCGCAACGGAGGCGTCGGCGCGGGTAACGTGGAGGATCTTGGCCCAGAACCATTCACTGGAATAAATCCCGCCGATGTAGCGCGAGTAGTCGGTTTTGCCTGGCTGATGGCACAGACGGGTGATGGCTTCAGCCTCCTCCACGGCGGTGTGGTCTTTCCACAGCACGAACATGGCGTTCGGGTTGTCGGCGAACTCCGGGCGCAGCGCCAGCACGCGGCCTTCGGCATCCACCGGGGCAGGCGTTGAGCCGGTGCTATCGACGCCAATCCCGACAATCTCCGCCCGCTGGGCGTCCGTCAGTTCAGCCAGGACGGTTTTGATCGCCGCTTCCATCGACTCGATATAGTCACGCGGGTGGTGGCGGAACTGGTTGTTTGGCGCATCGCAGTAGCGCCCCTCTTGCCAGCGCGGGTACCACTCAACGCTGGTTGCTATCTCCTGGCCGGACGTACAGTCCACTGCCAGCGCGCGAACCGAATCGCTGCCAAAATCGAGGCCAATCGCAATTGCCATGGTGTTGCTCCATCAAAAAACAGGTATGGAAGAACATTAGAGACTGGGGGCGAAAATCGTCAGGCAGGATCCGCTAATCTTATGGACTAAATTGCTGTTACGATTGAAAGTGTGACGCCGTGCAAATATTCAATGTGGACATTTCTGCCGCGCTTATAGACACTTTTGTTACTGCTTATCTGCTCATACTGGCGGAGAAATCAGAGAGAAAGGCTGAAACATGGCGGACGTAAAAGAGACATAATGCTTTTTGGATCTTTTTGCGGGCCATTTTTATACTGCTTTTAACGATATGGACAATTGGTTTCCTTCAGGACCGTTGGGAGTATTGAAATTATGGCTGAACCGCAAAATGATCCCCTGCTGCCGGGCTACTCGTTTAATGCTCACCTGGTGGCAGGGTTGACGCCCATTGAGGCTGAGGGCTATCTCGATTTCTATGTCGACCGACCGCTCGGAATGAAAGGGTATATTTTGAACCTCACCGTGCGCGGTGAAGGGGTCATCAAAAACGGCGATCAGCAGTTTATCTGCCGCCCCGGCGATATGCTGCTGTTCCCGCCTGGGGAGATCCACCACTACGGCCGCCACCCGGATGCCAAAGAGTGGTATCACCAGTGGGTCTACTTCCGCCCGCGCGCCTACTGGCAGGAGTGGCTTTCGTGGCCCGCCATTTTTGCGCATACCGGCTTTTATCGCCCGGATGAGGCGCATCTGTCGCAGTTTCGCGAGCTGTTTGCCCAGATTATTGAGGCGGGACAGGCGGGCGGACGCTACGCCGAACTGCTGGCGATTAACCTGCTTGAACAGGTGCTGCTGCGCCGGATGGAAGCGATCAATGAATCGCTTAACCCGCCGCTGGATAACCGCGTCCGCGACGCCTGCCAGTACATCAGCGATCATCTGGCCGACAGCCAGTTTGATATTGCCAGCGTCGCCCAGCACGTTTGCCTGTCGCCTTCGCGCCTGTCGCATCTGTTCCGCCAGCAGCTTGGCGTGAGCGTGCTGAGCTGGCGCGAAGATCAGCGCATCAGCCAGGCGAAGCTGCTACTCAGCACCACCCGAATGCCTATTGCCACCGTGGGGCGCAACGTGGGCTTCGAAGATCAGCTCTATTTCTCTCGCGTATTTAAAAAATGCACCGGGGCCAGCCCGAGCGAATTCCGTGCGGGATGTGAATAAACGGTAAACATTCAGGTGAACTTCAGGAGCATCTTGTAAACTATTCAGACAATTGATGCCTTGACGCGGTGCGGGGCGCTAAGCAGAATCGCTGATTCGTTTTCTGACCGGAATAGTTATGCAGGCATTGCTGGAACACTTTATTACCCAGTCCGTTATGTACTCGCTCATCGCCGTGGCGCTGGTGGCGTTTCTGGAATCGCTGGCGCTGGTTGGGCTGATCCTGCCCGGCACCGTGATGATGGCGGGGCTTGGCGCACTTATCGGCAGCGGTGAGGTTAATTTCTGGCAGGCATGGATGGCCGGTATCGTCGGCTGTTTGCTGGGCGACTGGATCTCCTTCTGGCTGGGCTGGCGCTTTAAAAAGCCGCTGCACCGTTGGTCATTTATGAAAAAGAACAAGGCGCTGCTGGATAAAACCGAGCACGCGCTGCATCAGCACAGCATGTTCACCATCCTCGTCGGCCGCTTTGTCGGGCCAACGCGTCCGCTGGTGCCAATGGTGGCGGGGATGCTGGATCTGCCCGTTGCGAAATTCGTGGTGCCGAACATTATCGGCTGTGTCTTCTGGCCGCCGTTTTACTTCCTGCCCGGCATCCTGGCCGGAGCGGCAATTGATATTCCTGACGGAATGCAAAGCGGCGAGTTTAAGTGGCTGCTGCTGGGCACGGCGGTACTGCTGTGGCTGGCGGTCTGGCTCTGCTGGCGGCTATGGCGCAGCGCGAAAGCCAACGTCGATCGCCTGACGCGTTATCTCCCGCGCACTCGCCTGCTCTGGCTGGCCCCGCTGACGCTGGGTGTGGCTGTCGTGGCGCTGGTGGCGCTGATCCGCCACCCGCTGATGCCGGTGTATGGCGAGATTTTATTAAAAGTGGTGAGCCGTTAAGGTGTTTTCCCTCTCCCGGTGGGAGAGGGCCAGGGTGAGGGCATCAGACCGCACGAATACCCAAAAGTGAAGACGCCCCCGCTTTACCACTCAGCAGTTCTTCTGTTTTCCCATCCCACAAAATACGCCCTTCGGCAATGACCACCGATCGCGGCGCAATCCGCGCGGCATCCTCAATACTGTGCGACACCATCAGCATCGTCAGCTGCTGGCGCTGGCAGACGTCCTGCACCAGGGCGAGCATCTCCTGACGCAGCGCAGGATCGAGCGCAGAGAAGGGTTCATCCAGCAGCAGCACCGGCTGCGCGCGCACCAGACAGCGTGCCAGCGCCACGCGCTGACGCTGGCCGCCGGAAAGCTCACCCGGCAGCCTGTCGATGAACTCGGTGATCCCCATTTGCGCGGCAATACTCTCCAGCTTTTGGCGCTGGGCGTCGGTCAGCTTGAGTCCCGGATGCATCCCCAGCGCGATGTTTTGTCGCACCGTCAGATGGTTAAAGAGATTGTTTTCCTGAAACAGCATTGAGACCGGACGCTTTGCCGGCGGGGTTCGGGTATGGTCCCGGTTTTCAATCACTATCGATCCGCTCGCCGGTTGCAGAAAACCGGCAATCAAATTAAGCAGCGTACTTTTCCCCGCGCCGCTTGGGCCAAGTACGGCGATCATCTCCCCCTGACGCACGGAGAGCGTGAAGCGCATCGGCAGATGCTGATAAAGCCAGGTTACATCAGTCAGTTCTAACATCGCGCCCCGGAAGTTTTTCGATAACGGTGAATAACGCAAAGCACAGCAGCAGCAGTAAGAGTGCCGTGACGGCCCCATCCTGGCTGCGGTAGGAGCCAATTTGCTGGTAAAGCCAGAACGGCAGGGTGCGGAAGTCTTCATTACCGAAGAGCGCCACCACGCCAAAATCCCCAATCGACAGTACGCAGGCAAAGGCCAGCGCCTGGGCGAGCGGACGTTTCAGGGCGCGGAGTTCCACCACTTTCAGCCGCTGCCAGCCCTGCATGCCCAGCGACTGACACAGCAAACCGTAGCGGCTGTTCACGTCGCGCATCGGGTTTTCCAGCACTTTGAGCGCGTAAGGAATAGCCATCAGTGCGTTGGTGAAAATCACAATGCCGTCGGCGCTTTCCGGCAGGCCGATGGTGCTGTTGAACAGCAGGAAGAAGCCCGTCGCGAGCACGATGCCCGGCATCGCCAGAATCAACATACCCGTCAGCTCCAGCATTTGCCCGGCCTTACGGGCCTGACGCGCGTAGAGTTCGCGGCTGCTCCACAGCAGCATCATGGTCAGTATGACGCACAACAGCCCGGCAGCCAGCGCTATGCGTACCGAGGTCCAGGTTGCCTGCCAGAGCACGGGCTGTTGCAACACGGACACAAGATTGAGGTTCAGTCCGTCAACGATAACGGCCAGAAGCGGCGGCAGCAATAGCAGGAGCGCCAACGCAATCAGGATAAAATCGATGACGCGGCTGTGCAGGCTATCCTGCGGATCGCGCCAGCCTGCTATCTGATTACTGCCGGGAGGAAGGGCTTTACTCAGCCGCTGGCTGAGCAGCACCAGCGCGAGGCAGCAAATCATCTGCACCATCGCCAGCAGCGCGGCGCGGCCCGGATCGTAGTCGTAACTCAGCGCCTGGTAGATCGCCAGCTCGATGGTGGTGGCCTGCGGCCCGCCGCCGAGTGACAGCACGGTGGCAAAGCTGGCGAAGCAGAGCATGAAGATTAATGCCGCCACGGGTGGGATCTGGCGGCGCAGCCACGGCCATTCCACGAAGCGGAAGAAAGACGCGCCGCGCATACCTAGCTGGGCGGCAATCTGGCGCTGTTCGCCGGGTATGTTTTCCAGCGCCTGTAAAAAGAGGCGCGTCGCCATCGGCATATTGAAAAAGACGTGCGCGAGCAGAATACCCTTCAGCCCGTAGGGGGAGAAGGTCCACTCTAGCCCTGACAACGCAAAGAGCGAGGCCAGCCAGCCCTGGCGGCCGTACACGCTCAGGATGCCAAATACGGCTACCAGCACCGGCAGGATCAGCGTCATGGCGCATAGGCGCAGCAGCGCCTGCCTGCCGGGAAAACGCCGCCGATACAGTGCTCGCGCAAGAAAAATGGCCGGGATCACCGAGAGCAGGGCAGAAAGAAACGCCTGCCAGAAGGAGAACCGGATCACGTGCCAGAGGTAGCTGTCGTGCCAGAGGGCGAGCAGGTCACTCTCCGGCGCGTTAAACCACAGTGCAAGGAATGCCCCCAGGCTGACCGCCACCATCAGCAGGGCGGCGAGCAGACCGGGGATTAACCAGCCGGGAATCAACGGCTGACGGCGCGTTGCCATTCACTTACCCATGCGGCACGCTGCGCGGCGACCTGCTGCGGCGTAAATTCCAGCGAGGTTGTTGGTTTGGTCAACCGATCGAAACCTGCTGGCAGCGCAACGTTAGTGACCGGATACATCCAGTTGCCTGCGGGAATCGCATTCTGGAACGCCGGTGAAACCATGAACTTCAGGAACTTCTCTGCCAGCTCCGGCTGCTTGCTGGCGGCGGTACGCGCGGCGACTTCCACCTGCAGATAGTGCCCTTCAGCAAAATCAGCGGCAGCATAGTTATCTTTCTTCTCGGCGATAATGTGGTAGGCCGGAGAGGTGGTGTAGCTCAGCACCAGATCGCTTTCGCCTTTCAGGAACAGGCCATAGGCTTCGCTCCAGCCTTTGGTCACGGTGACGGTTTTGGCGGCCAGTTTCTGCCACGCTTCCGGCGCGTTATCCCCGTAGACTTTTTGCATCCACAGCAGCAGGCCCAGGCCCGGCGTGCTGGTGCGCGGATCTTCATAAATCACGCGCCATTTCTGGTCACTTTCCACCAGCTCTTTCAGGCTCGTCGGCGGGTTTTTCAGCTTATTTTTGTCGTAAACAAAAGCAAAGTAGCCGTAATCGAACGGCACAAAGGTGTCGTTTTTCCAGCCGCCCGGCACGTTAACGGCATCTGCCGCGACGCCGCTTTTGGCAAACAGTTTGGTTTGCGAGGCGGCGTCCAGCAGGTTGTTATCCAGCCCGAGCACCACGTCGGCCTTACTGTTTTTCCCTTCCATGCGCAGACGGTTGAGCAGCGACACGCCATCTTCCAGCGCCACGAACTTCAGCTCGCAGTTGCAGTCGGCTTCAAAGGCTTTTTTGACTACCGGGCCAGGGCCCCAGTCGGCAGAGAAGGAGTCATAGGTGTAGACCGTCAGGACGGGCTTCGCAAAAGCAGGCAGCGCAAACAGCGCCAGCAGGGGGAGAACTTTTTTTAACACTTTGCACCTCAAAGTTGAGTGGCAAAGGATTTTGAGCGACAGCCTCAAATCCCTTCGCCGGCGTTATCCGGATCAGGTTCGACGGGTATTATCTCAGCGCACATCAGTGATGCAGCACCCCGTTGAGAACGGCGCTATTGTAATGATTTGGTGAATATTACGAAAGCGTTATGGCTCCGGCGGTGCAAACCAGGCGGATTTAAAATCAAACCAGCCCAGGGTATTCATCCGCAGGCCGCGCATGCTGCGCTGTCCCTGGATCATCAGCCAGTGGTGGATCAGCGGCACGATCGCCTGTTCGGCAAGTAACGCCTGGCACCACGTGGCTAAATTCATCTCGCCCGCGCGCCACAAGGCGGCGTCCTGCTGCCAGTCTCGATCGATGCAGTGCTGGATCAGCGGGACTTCATACAGGTGCGAGAAGAGCGAGAAATCGAGCGGCAGGGTGAAGTTGGCGCTGTTCAGCCAGATATCACTGGTGATATCTCCCTGGTGCCATTCGTCATAGTCAACTTCTTTGACCTCCAGCGTTACCCCTTCGGCCGCCAGCAGTCGGGCCATGATTCTTGCGATAAAACGATGCTCCACATGCTCGCGGTAGTAGGTCAGGGTGATGGACTCCAGCCCTGCAGGCTTTTCGCTACGCGCTGGACGAGCGTGGTGCCAGCGTGGAAGCAGGCCGTAGGCCGGGAACCACCAGGCCTGATACTGAACGTCGGCATGATAAATCAGATTCGCGGGGGCCAGAATGTGGCTGATCCACTCACGCACCTGAGGATTTGCGCCGCGATGGGTGCGGCGGTCAAACAGCAGATAATAACAGCCCTCTTCAAGGCGGCTCTCGACGGCCTTTTCGCCTGTCGTCGGCCCTTCCAGCGTTAGCCCGCAGCTCAGGTCTTCGTTGAGATCCGGTAATACCCACACGTTCACTTCGTCGATCAGCGCCCGATAGCCAAAATAGTCATCAAAGGCGCGGATCTTCAGCTGGTTGCTGTTGTTTCGGGAGACGGCATAAGGGCCGGTACCAATTGGCTGGCTGGCGAAATTATTCAGCGATTCCCACTCGCCGGGCAAAATCATCGACGGCACATAGCCCAGCAGCCAGGGGAGCCACTTATCCTGCTGCGACAGTTCAATATCCAGCGTCCACGCCGTAGGGGAGTGGACGCGCGAAATATGTGAGTAGAGGGGGAGCTTGCGGGCGCGTTCCAGAGAAGAGATGACGTCGCTCATTTCCAGCTCGCGGCCATGATGAAAATGGATGCCGGGGCGTAAAAAGAAGCGCCAGTGGAGTGAAGAGAGTTGCTGCCAGTGGTGCGCGATATCGGCTTCCAGTTCCCCGTTTTCCTCATTTATCCGCGTCAGCCCGCTGAAGATTTGCCGGGCCATATGGGTTTCAGATCGCCGTAACGCCGTGCCGGGCAATAGATTTTTCATTGGACGGTAGTAAAGCACCCGCAGAATATGGCGGCCCTGACGAAAGCTGCGCCCCAGATGGGAAACCAGCATCTGGCGCACGGCGGCTTTGTCGCCCACCAGCTGTACCAGCTGCTCGATGCGGTCCTGCTCCAGAAGATCTTCCGCCCGCTGCTGCTGCAGCGCCAGGCCGGTATAGAGGAACGTCAGGCGCGAGCGCTTGCCGCGTCCCGCTTCGGCTTCCCAGTTTAGCCAGCCCTGCTGCTGCATGGTGTTGAGCAGCGTGCGCATGTGTCGGCGCGAACAGTTGAGCAGGTCAGCCAGCTCGTTCAGCGTGGTCTCCTGCGATTGCCCCTCGCAGCATTGCCAGAGGCGGATAAATTGTTGTTGCAGACGACCAGAAGGCATAAAAGGGGAACTCCTGACAAAAAACCAGCAATTTATTAATCCCTATATTAGGACAATAATCCTTCCCGATGAAGTGAGGAGGTAAATTATGAAGAGGTCTACCGCACGTCAGTTTTATCAGCAGTACTTTTCAGCGACAAAAGGATTGTCCTGGCTGGCCCGCCAGTGCGCAGAGCAACGGCTGAAAACGTTAGAAGAATTGATGCAGTGGGACGTTACGAAACCGACCTCTTCTCGCTAACTCGCCTCGATCATGTGTGACTGAGTATTGGTGCTAATCACCCGCCAGCAAAATGTTTTTGCTGGCTTTTTTCGTTTACTATTTCACCCAATTTCGATTTGCTTTCACAAGGACTTGCGCATGCTGTGGTTGATGACGATGGGGCGACGCCTGAACGGCGTGTATGCCGCTTTTATGCTGGTCGCCTTTATGATGGGCGTGGCGGGGGCACTTCAGGCACCGACGCTGAGCCTGTTTCTCAGCCGCGAGGTGGGGGCGCAGCCGTTTTGGGTGGGGCTGTTTTATACCGTCAACGCCATTGCCGGGATCCTGGTCAGCCTGTGGCTGGCAAAACGATCCGACAGTCAGGGTGACAGGCGCAAGCTGATCCTCTTTTGCTGTGTGATGGCCGTAGGCAACGCGCTGCTGTTTGCCTTTAACCGTCATTATTTGACCCTCATTACCTGCGGCGTGCTGCTGGCGTCACTGGCGAACACTGCCATGCCGCAGCTGTTCGCGCTGGCCCGCGAATACGCCGATAGCTCGGCGCGGGAAGTGGTGATGTTCAGCTCGGTGATGCGCGCGCAGCTCTCGCTGGCGTGGGTCATCGGACCGCCGCTGGCCTTCATGCTGGCATTGAACTACGGCTTCACCACCATGTTCTCCATTGCCGCCGGGATTTTTGTCATCAGTCTGGCATTGATTGCCTTCGCGCTTCCGTCTGTGGCGCGTGTCGAACAGACGACGGATACACCTGTCACCCAGGTGAGCGGCTGGCAGGACAAAAACGTCCGCATGCTGTTTATTGCCTCCACGCTGATGTGGACCTGCAACACCATGTATATCATTGATATGCCGCTGTGGATCAGCAGCGATTTGGGTTTACCGGACAAGCTCGCGGGGATCCTCATGGGGACCGCCGCCGGGCTGGAGATTCCGGCAATGATTCTGGCGGGATACTACGTTAAGCGCTTCGGAAAGCGTCGGATGATGATTGTCGCCGTGGCGGCCGGGGTGCTGTTCTACGCGGGGCTGATTCTTTTCCATTCACGTGAAGCGTTGCTGGCGCTGCAGCTGTTTAACGCCGTGTTTATTGGGATTGTTGCCGGGATCGGCATGCTCTGGTTCCAGGATTTAATGCCGGGCCGCGCCGGGTCGGCGACCACGCTTTTTACCAACAGTATTTCGACCGGAGTGATCCTGGCGGGGGTGATTCAGGGGGCGCTGGCGCAAAGTTACGGGCATGGCTCAGTTTACTGGATGATTGCCGCGATTTCGGTGGTTACGCTTGGGCTGACCTGCCGGGTTAAGGATGTCTGATTCTGGAAGGCGGCTTCACGAAATGAAACGACTTTCTGACAGGTACCTGGAAGGAGAATAGAGTGCGTGGCGGGTGCTTGAGGCTGTTTGCCTCAGGCTTTCGCAAGAGGCAAACAGTGGAGAGTCCCACATCAAAAAAACTGATGGGGAGACAAACTTCACAACCATCATTGCGAGGTTAGTCTCTTCATTGCCGAAAAGCAATAAGGAGGCTGGAATGCCAAAACGTACTCTGCTGTTAGGTTTGTTTCTGATCTGTACGACGCTGTTGATCTTCACCTGGATGGTGCGCGACTCACTGTGCGAGCTGCACTTCAGACAGGAGAAAACAGAGCTGGCGGCAGTGTTGGCTTACGAAGCAAAACGTTAGCGGTATTGGCGGGGAAGTTTCCCCGCCTCTCCAGAGTGGTTGAGCCTCAACGCACCCTTATCAATGGCCCGCGCCCTGCGGGCCATTGCCTTTAGCCCATAAACGCAGGCTGTTTTTTCTCGTACGCTGAGATAGCGTCTTCGTGCTGGAGAGTTAAACCAATGCTGTCGAGACCGTTCAGCATGCAGTGACGGCGGAACGCATCAATGCTGAAGCTGTAGGTCTTATCCCCGGCTTTCACCACTTCCGCTTCCAGATCCACTTCAAACGATATGCCCGGATTTGCCTGCACCAGCGCAAACAGCTCATCGACCTGTTCATCGCTCAGCGTGACCGGCAGCAGCTGGTTGTTGAAGCTGTTGCCGTAGAAGATATCCGCGAAGCTCGGGGCGATAACCACCTTAAAGCCGTAGTCGGTCAATGCCCATGGCGCGTGTTCGCGCGACGATCCGCAGCCAAAGTTTTCCCGCGCCAGCAAAATGGAGGCGCCTTTGTATTCCGGAAAGTTCAGGACGAATTCCGGGTTAGACACTTCACCTTTGTCGTCCAGAAAACGCCAGTCGTTAAACAGGTGCGCACCAAAACCGGTACGCGTTACTTTCTGTAAAAACTGCTTAGGAATGATCGCATCAGTATCGACGTTAGCGGCGTCCAGCGGGACAACCCGGCCCGTATGTTGGGTAAATTTCTCTGCCATGATTGTCTCCTTATTTGAGGCTGCGAATATCGGCGAAATGACCGGTAACTGCTGCAGCGGCGGCCATTGCCGGGCTGACCAGATGGGTGCGCCCACCTCGGCCCTGTCGGCCTTCAAAGTTACGGTTGCTGGTGGATGCGCAGCGCTCGCCCGGATTCAGGCGGTCGTTGTTCATCGCCAGACACATGGAGCAGCCAGGCAGACGCCATTCGAAGCCTGCTTCAATGAAGATCTTATCCAGACCTTCTGCTTCCGCCTGTGCCTTCACCGGACCGGAGCCTGGAACCACCAGCGCCTGCACGCCTGGTGCCACTTTGCGGCCTTTGGCAATCTCGGCGGCGGCACGCAAATCTTCGATACGGGAGTTGGTGCAGGAACCGATAAAGACTTTATCAATGGTTACGTCGGTCAACGGAACGCCAGGTTTCAGCCCCATATAGGCCAGCGCTTTTTCCGCACTGGCGCGCTCGACCGGATCGGCGAAAGACGCCGGATCGGGGATGCTGTCGTTGACGGAAATCACCTGACCCGGGTTGGTGCCCCAGGTCACCTGCGGCGCAATCTCTTCTGCCTGCAGCGTGACAACGGTATCAAAGCTCGCACCGTCGTCGGTTTTCAGGGTTTTCCAGTATTCGACGGCATCGACATAATTCTGCTCTTTTGGCGCATGCAGACGGCCCTTGACGTAGTTGAATGTGGTTTCGTCCGGCGCAACCAGACCGGCTTTGGCGCCCATTTCAATGGCCATATTGCACAGGGTCATACGCCCTTCCATGCTCAGCGCCTGAATGGCTTCTCCGCAGAACTCAACAACGTGGCCGGTACCGCCCGCGCTGCCGGTTTTGCCGATGATCGCCAGCACGATGTCTTTCGCGGTGATGCCCGGCGCGGCTTTACCTTTTACCTCAATCTTCATGGTTTTGGCGCGACCCTGCTTCAGGGTCTGCGTTGCCAGAACATGTTCCACCTCGGAAGTACCAATCCCGAACGCCAGCGCGCCAAACGCGCCGTGGGTCGCGGTATGGGAGTCGCCGCACACAATGGTCATGCCTGGCAGGGTGATACCCTGCTCTGGCCCCATCACGTGGACGATGCCCTGATAGGGATGGTTCAGGTCGTACAGCTCAACGCCAAACTCGTTGCAGTTCTTAATGAGCTCCTGCATCTGAATGCGGGCCATCTCACCCGAGGCATTAATGTCTTTGGTCTGGGTGGACACGTTGTGATCCATCGTCGCGAAGGTTTTACCCGGCTGACGTACCGGGCGCTTGTGCGCGCGCAGGCCGTCAAATGCCTGAGGTGAGGTCACTTCGTGCACCAGGTGGCGGTCAATGTACAGCAGCGGGGTTTCGTTTGGCGCCTCGTAGACAACGTGCGCATCAAACAACTTTTCATATAACGTCTTAGCCATGATTACACCCCTTCAGCGACATAGCGGGCAATAATGTCGCCCATTTCATCGGTACTGACTGCTGCCGTACCGCGTGCCAAATCACCGGTACGGACGCCTTCTTCTAACGCCCGGTTAATGGCGTTTTCAATTGCGGTTGCTGCATCGCCTGCATCCAGACTGTAGCGCAACAGCAGGGCCAGGGAGAGGATCTGCGCAATCGGGTTGGCAATGTTTTTGCCTGCGATATCCGGTGCGGAGCCGCCCGCAGGCTCGTACAGGCCAAAGCCTTCTTCATTCAGGCTTGCGGATGGCAGCATCCCCATGGAGCCGGTGATCATCGCGCACTCGTCAGAGAGGATATCGCCGAACAGGTTGGAGCACAGCAGCACGTCAAACTGGGACGGATCCTTAATCAGCTGCATGGTCGCGTTGTCGATGTACATGTGCGACAGCGCGACGTCCGGGTACTGCTTAGCGACTTCGCTGACGATCTCGCGCCACAAAATGGAAGACTGCAGCACGTTCGCTTTGTCAATGGAGGTCACTTTATGGCGGCGTTTGCGCGCCGACTCAAACGCGATATGGGCGATACGTTCGATTTCGAAACGGTGATACACCTCGGTGTCGAACGCTTTCTCGTGTTGTCCGCTGCCTTCGCGTCCTTTAGGCTGACCGAAATAGATCCCGCCGGTCAGTTCACGCACGCACAGAATGTCGAAACCGTTGGCGGCGATATCCGCGCGCAGCGGGCAGAACTCTTCCAGACCCTGATACAGCTTCGCCGGACGCAGGTTGCTGAACAGCTTGAAATGTTTACGCAGCGGCAGCAGCGCGCCGCGCTCTGGCTGCTCTGCGGGCGGCAGGTGTTCCCATTTCGGGCCACCGACGGAACCAAACAGCACGGCATCGGCATTTTCGCAGCCTTCCACGGTCGCTTTCGGCAGTGGCGTACCGTGGTTATCAATCGCAATACCGCCCACGTCGTAGTGGCTGGTGGTAATTTTCATCGCAAAACGCGCGCGAACGGCTTCCAGTACTTTCAGCGCCTGTGCCATCACTTCCGGACCAATACCGTCGCCCGGTAACACAGCAATATGGTAATTCTTCGACATTACACGGTTTCCTTGTTGTTCTCTTTATTCTGAGCTTTGCGTTGCAACTCTTTTTCGACTTCGGCGGCGCGCCAGATGTTGTTCAGAACATGCACCATCGCTTTCGCGGAGGATTCAACGATATCGGTCGCCAGGCCCACGCCGTGGAAGCGTCGGCCGTTGTAATTCACCACGATGTCCACCTGACCCAGCGCGTCTTTACCGTGCCCTTTAGCCGTCAGGTCATATTTCACCAGCTCAACGTCGTACTCGGTGACGCGGTTAATCGCTTGGTAGATGGCATCGACGGGGCCGTTACCGTTAGCGGCCTCGGCTTTAATTTCATCACCGCAGGCCAGTTTGACCGAGGCGGTGGCGATGTCGCTGGAGCCGGACTGCACGTTGAAGTAATCCAGACGGAAGTGCTCAGGCTCTTCCTGCTGCTTGTTAATAAAAGCCAGCGCTTCCAGGTCATAGTCGAACACCTGACCTTTTTTGTCGGCCAGCTTCAGGAATGCGTCGTACAGCTGATCCATGTTGTAATCGCTGTCCTGATAACCCATCTCTTCCATGCGATGCTTAACCGCTGCACGGCCAGAGCGAGAGGTCAGGTTCAGCTGCACCTGGTTCAGGCCGATGGATTCCGGGGTCATGATTTCGTAGTTTTCACGGTTCTTCAGCACGCCATCCTGGTGAATACCAGAGGAGTGCGCGAAGGCTCCGGTGCCGACAATCGCTTTGTTGGCCGGAATCGGCATGTTGCAGATCTGGCTGACGGTCTGGCTGGTGCGCCAGATTTCATTGTGATTAATGCGCGTATTCACATTCATAATGTCTTTGCGCACCTTGATCGCCATGATCACTTCTTCCAGCGAACAGTTACCTGCACGTTCACCGATACCGTTCATCGCGCCTTCTACCTGACGCGCACCGGCGTGAACGGCCGCGATGGCATTCCCCACGGCCAGGCCCAAATCATCATGGGTGTGAACTGAGATAATCGCTTTATCAATATTTGGTACGCGGTCATACAGGCCGGTGATGATGTTGGAGAACTCAAACGGCATGGTGTAGCCGACGGTGTCCGGGATGTTGATGGTTTTTGCGCCCGCATCGATCGCGGCTTCGACGACGCGCGCCAAATCCTCAATTGGCGTACGGCCCGCATCTTCACAGGAGAATTCAACGTCATCCGTATAGTTACGTGCGCGCTTGACCATATACACCGCACGTTCGATAACCTCATCCAGCGTGCTGCGCAATTTGGTTGCGATGTGCATCGGCGAGGTCGCAATAAAGGTGTGGATACGGAAGGCTTCAGCCACTTTCAGCGACTCGGCAGCAACGTCAATGTCTTTCTCTACGCAGCGTGCCAGGCCACATACGCGGCTGTTTTTAATGGTGCGCGCAATGGTTTGTACAGATTCAAAATCACCCGGTGAAGAGACGGGGAAACCCACTTCCATCACGTCGACGCCCATACGTTCGAGAGCCAGCGCAATCTGCAGTTTCTCTTTAACACTCAGGCTCGCCTGTAATGCCTGTTCACCGTCACGTAAAGTGGTATCGAAAATAATGACTTGCTGGCTCATGGGTTAGGTCCTTGTCAGTCTTAGGGCGCCTTGCTACGAGCATAAAAAAACCCGCGCAGTGGCGCGGGTTTTTAGTCTTACTGGTGACGATTCAACGCTGAATTTCGCCCGCCAGTCTACCGCGCACAGTGGATGCGTTTAGTAGTAGTAGACCGGTGAAACGAATGATGCGTGTCATGAATCGTGCTCCGTTAAATTCAATATGCTTTTAGTGGTACTGGATACGACTGTTCATGTCAACCCTTGGTGACAAATTTACCCCTGCTGGCACGATCGCACTGATTATTGCATTTAGCTAATTGTGCTGGCTTTCTCGTTTGTGACCTCTTTAATTGTCTATTTTTGGACTTGAAATTTGTCACCGGAATGATTTCAATATATTTAGTATCAATTAAACATACTTTGTTTGTCATCGCTCCAGGGATTGAAATATGTGTTATTTCATTAATTTATGTGCGTGGTGAATGATTCGGACGCGAATGCGTTGGGCGTATTGATAAAAGTTTGTTAACTAACTTATCGATGCTGGCGTTAATAGTTTAATGAAACTTAAGTTATTATTAACCTGAGGGGTGATTGTTTATTCATATGAACTATGGTTTCATGCCAATCCTAATGTAATTGATATCAATTCACGTTGATTTTTATCCCTGCGTCAATGAGATGCATCTGCCCTCTATTGATGAGTTTGCCTTTATATTTTCCGAATTTTTAATAATTCTCTTTCGCTGGTCGTATATGCATGGTAAATCATATTTTTCGAACTTATTACAATGCTCTGGCAGAGGGAATTTAGCGTGACAGTGGAGTCAGGAATGCCATTAAATAATATTAATCAACCTCAGGTTTATGACGGGGTTAAACCTCAGTTACGCACTGTGGATCTCAATCTGTTAACCGTTTTTGACGCGGTAATGCAGGAGCAGAATATCACGCGAGCAGCTCAATCCCTTGGCATGTCTCAACCAGCGGTAAGTAATGCGGTGGCCAGACTTAAGTTGATGTTTAACGACGAATTATTTGTACGTTACGGGAGAGGGATCCAACCCACTTCCCGCGCATTTCAACTGTTTGGCTCTATTCGTCAGGCGCTGCAACTGGTACAAAATGAACTGCCTGGTTCAGGCTTTGAACCCTTAAGCAGCGAGCGAGTATTCCATTTATGCGTTTGCAGCCCGCTAGACAATTATTTGACCTCAATCATATATAATAAAGTTGAAACAATTGCGCCAAATATTCATCTGGTTTTTAAGTCTTCATTAAATCAGAACACTGAGCACCAGCTTCGTTATCAGGAAACGGAGTTTGTCTTAGGATACGAAGAGTTCCGTCGCCCGGAGTTTTCCTGCGTACCGTTATTTAAAGATGAAATGGTCCTGGTCGCCAGTAAAAAACACCCGAGAATGAATTCTCCGCTGCGTGAAAACGATGTCTATAATGAGCAACATGCCGTTGTCGCCCTCGACAGGTATGCTTCATTTAGCCTGCCGTGGTATGACACTGCGGATAAACAAGCGAGCGTTGCTTATCAGGGCATGGCAATGGTCAGCGTATTAAACGTCGTATCCCAGACGCACCTGGTCGCTATTGCCCCGCGTTGGCTGGCGGAAGAGTTCTCTGAACAGCTTAATCTGCAAATTTTGCCATTACCGCTCAAGCTTAATAGCCGTACTTGTTACCTTTCATGGCATGAAGCAGCTGGCCGGGATAAAGGACATCAGTGGATGGAAGAGTTGCTTATCAGCGTCTGCCGTCGATAAGCGCGTCAGGATAAATCGCATTAATGCATGCGGTTTATCCTGATATTTTTAATGTTAATGATATTTTGTTCTGAATGATTTTTTTCTGGCTGTTCTCATACCGTCAAAAATAGATGATTTCCTGAATCATCTCACTTTTAAGCGATGATTCATTATCCCAACCTCTGATTACAGATGAATTCACCATAACCTTCCTGACGGGCTCTCTTTTCTGCTCCGGAAGGCCTTTCCCCCGCCTTGTTTGCCAATTGCCTGCCTTATAACGAGCGGTTAAGGTAACGATCACTCTGCATTATATAAGATAGGTTAATCCCTATCGTAAGACGGGGCGGAAATGAATTCTGCTTTCTGTCTATAACAAAAAGCCTGGAGGCAAAGCATGGAAATGTTGTCTGGCGCGGAAATGGTCGTTCGATCGCTGATCGATCAGGGCGTGAAGCAAGTGTTTGGCTACCCGGGAGGCGCAGTCCTCGATATTTATGATGCGCTTCATACGGTAGGCGGCATTGACCATGTTCTGGTTCGTCACGAGCAGGCGGCAGTACATATGGCTGACGGGCTGGCCCGTGCGACGGGTGAAGTGGGTGTGGTATTAGTCACGTCTGGGCCTGGTGCGACCAACGCCATTACCGGTATCGCGACAGCGTATATGGACTCCATACCGCTGGTCATTCTTTCCGGTCAGGTTGCGACCTCCTTGATTGGCTACGATGCTTTTCAGGAATGCGACATGGTGGGGATTTCACGCCCCGTGGTGAAGCACAGCTTCCTGGTGAAGCAAACCGAAGACATTCCCGGCGTGCTGAAAAAAGCCTTCTGGCTGGCAGCAAGCGGGCGTCCAGGCCCGGTAGTGGTCGATCTGCCAAAAGATATTCTGAACCCGGCGAATAAGCTGCCTTATGTCTGGCCGGAATCGGTGAGCATGCGCTCCTACAACCCAACGACGCAAGGGCACAAAGGCCAAATTAAGCGCGCGCTGCAGACGCTTGTGGCAGCGAAAAAACCGGTGGTCTATGTGGGTGGGGGGGCCGTTAACTCCGCCTGTGAAACGCAGCTGCGTGAGTTGATTGAAAAGCTGAATCTTCCTGTCGCATCGTCGCTGATGGGGCTGGGGGCATTCCCGGCAACGCACCGTCAGGCGTTGGGGATGCTGGGTATGCATGGTACCTATGAAGCCAACATGACGATGCATAACTCGGATGTGATCTTTGCTGTTGGCGTTCGGTTTGACGATCGCACCACCAATAACCTGGCGAAATACTGTCCGAATGCGACCGTGTTGCACATTGATATCGATCCCACCTCTATTTCGAAAACGGTCCCGGCAGATGTGCCGATCGTCGGGGATGCGCGTCAGGTTCTGGAGCAAATGCTGGATCTGTTGGCGCAGGAAACGGTCTCGCAGCCGTTGGATGAGATCCGCGACTGGTGGCAGAAGATCGAACAATGGCGTGGGCGTCAGTGTCTGAAGTACGACACGCAAAGTGAGCAAATTAAGCCGCAGGCGGTGATCGAAACGATCTGGCGTCTGACCAAAGGCGAGGCGTATGTGACGTCTGACGTCGGCCAGCATCAGATGTTTGCTGCACTCTATTATCCGTTTGATAAGCCGCGCCACTGGATCAACTCCGGGGGCTTAGGCACGATGGGCTTCGGTTTGCCAGCCGCGCTGGGAGTGAAGCTGGCACTGCCAGATGAAACCGTGGTCTGTGTGACCGGTGATGGCAGCATTCAGATGAATATTCAGGAGCTGTCGACTGCGCTGCAATATGAGTTGCCGGTTCTGGTGCTGAACCTGAACAACGGCTATCTCGGGATGGTGAAGCAGTGGCAGGATATGATCTATTCCGGCCGCCACTCTCAATCCTATATGAAATCGCTTCCGGACTTTGTCCGTCTGGCGGAAGCCTATGGGCATATTGGCATGCGAGTGACCGATCCGGCAGAGCTGGAAACGAAACTCGGTGAAGCGCTTGAGCACGTGAAAAACAACCGCCTCGTGTTCATGGATGTCATTGTGGATGGCACCGAACACGTTTACCCGATGCATATTCGCGGTGGTGGTATGGACGAAATGTGGTTAAGTAAAACGGAGAGAACCTGATATGCGCCGGATATTATCTGTATTACTGGAAAACGAGTCTGGCGCACTGTCACGCGTCATCGGGCTATTCGCTCAGCGCGGTTACAACATCGAAAGTTTGACCGTTGCGCCGACGGACGATCCCACGCTGTCGCGCATGACGATCCAGACCGTCGGCGACGCCAAGGTGCTTGAGCAGATTGAGAAACAGCTACATAAGCTGGTTGATGTGCTGCGCGTGAGCGAGCTGGGGCAGGGCGCTTATGTTGAGCGTGAGGTGATGCTGGTAAAAATTCAGGCCAGCGGCTACGGACGTGAAGAGGTCAAACGCAATACGGATATTTTCCGTGGGCAGATTATTGACGTCACGCCTTCTATTTATACGGTTCAGCTGGCGGGGACGAGTGATAAGCTGGATGCTTTCCTGGCCTCCGTGCGGGATGTGGCAAAAATTGTAGAAGTTGCGCGCTCTGGCGTGGTTGGCCTTTCGCGCGGCGATAAAATCATGCGTTAGCTGTCAAAAAGGTTCGCCTCTTTCTGCCCGGTCACCAAAGCCGGGCTTTTTTTTGTGTAATCAGCCGACAACGCAGATAAAAGCGGTTGCCGCGAAGGCTTTTCTGCGTTTAGATGTTAAAAGATTTAACCATAACCTTGACAGGGCCATGGACTCTTTTCTTTTTTTAAGGGGCAATTGTGAAACTGGATGAAATCGCCCGGTTAGCCGGCGTGTCACGAACTACGGCCAGCTATGTGATTAACGGTAAGGCAAAGCAGTATCGTGTCAGCGATAAGACCGTTGAAAAAGTCATGGCGGTGGTTCGTGAGCATAACTACCATCCGAATGCTGTCGCAGCCGGTCTCCGCGCTGGACGCACCCGCTCGATTGGTCTGGTGATCCCAGACCTGGAAAATACCAGCTACACCCGTATCGCCAACTATCTCGAACGTCAGGCACGCCAGCGTGGCTATCAATTACTGATTGCCTGTTCTGAAGACCAGCCCGACAACGAGATGCGCTGTATTGAGCATCTGCTCCAGCGCCAGGTGGATGCCATCATCGTTTCAACCTCATTACCGCCAGAGCATCCTTTTTACCAGCGCTGGGCAAACGATCCGTTCCCGATTGTCGCACTCGACCGTGCCCTTGACCGGGAGCATTTCACCAGCGTCGTCGGCGCCGATCAGGATGATGCGGAAATGCTGGCGGCCGAGCTAAGAACCTTCCCGGCCGAAACCGTGCTGTATCTTGGCGCGTTGCCAGAGCTTTCGGTGAGCTTCTTGCGTGAGCAAGGTTTCAGGACCGCCTGGAAAGAGGATCCGCGCGAGGTTCACTATCTCTATGCCAACAGCTATGAACGCGAAGCCGCCGCACAATTGTTCGAAAAATGGCTCGAAACGCATCCGATGCCTCAGGCGTTGTTCACGACCTCATTTGCGCTGCTGCAGGGGGTGATGGATGTGACGCTGCGTCGTGACGGGAAGTTGCCATCGGATCTGGCCATCGCAACGTTTGGTGATAACGAACTGCTCGATTTCCTGCAGTGCCCGGTACTGGCCGTGGCTCAGCGCCACCGCGACGTGGCTGAACGCGTGCTGGAGATTGTGCTGGCGAGCCTGGATGAGCCCCGCAAACCGAAGCCTGGCCTTACCCGCATCAAACGTAATCTTTATCGTCGTGGCATTTTAAGCCGTCATTAATCATTTCCTGGGGGCGTGAAAACAGCCCCCCCTTTTACAGAATTAATGGTTACCTTAATTCCCGCATTAAAATTAGGATAATTCCTTAGGAATCATAGCCTGCTATTTTTCTTAATTCGTTTGAGCGTTTAAATTGCCTTTAAAAGAATACTGATACGTTTTTAAAAGGCTAATTTTGTATTGTTTTGTTACAAACCTGCTTCGGGTGATGAATATTCAAACGTTTTTTCTCTCTCCCTTCTGGCTAGCCTGCCCGGCGTTGAACGCTCAGGATGCCGCGATGAATCTGGCGCTGTTATCCCCTGGCAATATGTCTTAAAATGCTGCCCGCGTCGCAAACTGACACTTTATATTTCCTTGCGATGATATTGAGTGAGCTTTAACGCTAGTGTGCATATTCGGTTTTTTTCTTACAAATATTCATAACGTTAATTTTGCCTCGCCAGTTGTGCAGTTATTAACCAGGTCTGTTTATCTCTGTAAATAGAGGGCTTTCGGGTCCGTATAGAGAGAGTCCTGGCTTGACAAGCTTTTCCATCGCTCCGTAAACTCCTTTAGGTGGGAATTTGTGGGTTAAAGTGGTGAGGAGGGGTGAGGCTGGCATGTTCCGTGGAGCTACGTTAGTCAATCTCGACAGCAAAGGGCGCTTATCGGTACCAACCCGATACCGCGACCAGCTGATTGAGAACGCTTCAGGTCAAATGGTTTGCACCATTGACATCAACTCCCCCTGCCTGCTGCTTTACCCTTTACCCGAATGGGAAATTATTGAGCAAAAGCTGTCGCGACTGTCGAGCATGAATCCGCAAGAGCGCCGCGTACAGCGGTTGTTATTGGGACATGCCAGTGAGTGTCAGATGGACAACGCAGGACGACTACTGATTGCGCCTGTGTTGCGGCAACATGCGGGTCTGACAAAAGAAGTGATGCTGGTCGGGCAGTTCAATAAGTTTGAACTGTGGGACGAAACGACCTGGTATCAACAGGTCAAGGAAGATATCGACGCTGAGCAGTCCGATTCCGCAACATTGTCGGAACGGCTGCAGGACTTGTCTCTATAAATATGATGGAAAATTATAAACATACAACGGTGTTGCTGGATGAGGCCGTTAACGGTCTGAATATTCGTCCAGACGGCATCTACATTGATGGCACTTTTGGTCGCGGTGGCCACTCGCGTCTGATCCTCTCCCAGCTAGGAGCGGAAGGACGTCTGCTGGCAATCGATCGCGATCCGCAGGCGATTGCCGTTGCGCAAACCATCGATGACCCACGCTTTTCCATCGTGCATGGACCTTTTTCTGCGCTGGCGGATTACGTAGCTGAGCGCGGCCTGACGGGCAAGATCGACGGAATTCTTCTCGATCTTGGCGTCTCTTCACCTCAGCTTGATGATGCAGAGCGCGGATTCTCCTTCATGCGCGACGGTCCACTGGACATGCGCATGGATCCGACGCGTGGCCAGTCTGCCTCAGAGTGGTTACAAACTGCTGACGAAGCGGATATCGCCTGGGTCATCAAAACCTTCGGCGAAGAGCGTTTTGGTAAACGTATCGCGCGCGCCATCGTTGAACGAAACCGCATTGAGCCGATGACGCGTACCAAAGAGTTGGCCGAGGTGATTGCAGCTGCAACACCGGTGAAGGATAAGCACAAACATCCCGCGACCCGTACCTTCCAGGCGGTTCGTATCTGGGTAAACAGTGAACTGGAGGAAATAGAGCTGGCGCTAAAAAGCTCGCTCGACGTGCTGGCCCCGGGTGGGCGGTTATCCATCATCAGCTTCCATTCGCTGGAAGACCGCATTGTGAAGCGCTTTATGCGTGAACAGAGCCGCGGTCCTCAGGTGCCAGCGGGGCTGCCGATGACGGAAGAACAACTCAGGAAGCTGGGTGGCCGTCAGTTGCGAGCATTAGGCAAGTTGATGCCGGGCGAAGAAGAGGTGGCAGAGAATCCACGTGCCCGTAGTTCAGTGCTGCGAGTTGCAGAGAGGACGAACGCATGATCGGCAGAGTGACAGAGACCCTAAGCAAAGTTAAGGGATCGTTAGGAAGCAACGAGCGCCATGCCTTGCCTGGCGTGATCGGCGACGATCTTTTGCGGTTTGGGAAGCTGCCACTCTGCTTGTTCATTTGCATCATTGTGACGGCCGTAACGGTGGTGACAACAGCCCACCATACACGTTTATTGACTGCGCAACGCGAGCAGCTGGTGCTGGAACGCGATGCGCTGGATATTGAATGGCGAAATCTGATCCTTGAAGAAAACGCGCTCGGCGATCACAGCCGGGTTGAACGGATCGCAACGGAAAAGCTGCAGCTGCAGCATGTTGATCCATCGCAGGAAAATATCGTAGTACAAAAATAAGGGAAAACGCGACGCATGAAAGCAGCGGCAAAAACGCTAAAACCAAAACGTCAGGAAGAACAGGCCAACTTTGTCAGTTGGCGTTTTGCGTTGCTTTGCGGCTGCATTTTACTGGCGCTGGGTTTCCTGCTGGGACGCGTGGCGTGGTTGCAAATCATCGCCCCTGACATGCTGGTGCGTCAGGGTGATATGCGCTCTCTTCGCGTGCAGGAAGTGTCGACGTCTCGCGGGATGATCACCGATCGCTCCGGTCGCCCTCTGGCGGTGAGCGTCCCGGTGAAGGCAATCTGGGCCGATCCGAAAGAGCTGCATGATGCAGGTGGGATCACGCTTGATAACCGCTGGAAGGCCCTTGCGGACGCGCTGAAGATGCCGCTGGACCAGTTAGCTTCACGTGTGAATACGAACCCGAGAGGGCGCTTTATCTATCTGGCGCGTCAGGTGAACCCTGACATGGCGGATTACATCAAAAAATTGAAGCTGCCGGGGATCCATCTGCGTGAAGAATCCCGCCGGTACTATCCATCCGGCGAAGTGACTGCTCACCTCATTGGCTTTACTAACGTTGATAGCCAGGGGATTGAAGGCGTTGAAAAAAGCTTTGATAAATGGCTCACCGGTCAGCCCGGCGAGCGCATTGTGCGCAAAGACCGCTATGGTCGCGTGATCGAGGATATTTCTTCAACCGACAGCCAGGCCGCACACAACCTTGCACTTAGTATCGATGAGCGGCTACAGGCGCTGGTTTACCGCGAGCTGAACAATGCCGTGGCCTTTAACAAAGCGGAATCGGGCAGTGCCGTGTTAGTTGATGTCAGCACGGGTGAAGTGCTGGCGATGGCCAATAGCCCGTCCTACAACCCTAACAATCTTACCGGTACGCAGAAGGATGTTATGCGTAACCGTACCATCACCGACGTGTTCGAACCGGGTTCAACCGTCAAGCCGATGGTGGTCATGACGGCACTTCAGCGCGGCATCGTCAATGAAAACACCGTACTGAATACTATTCCTTACCGCATTAACGGTCACGAAATCAAAGACGTGGCGCGCTACAGCGAATTGACCCTGACCGGGGTATTACAGAAGTCGAGTAACGTCGGTGTTTCAAAGCTGGCGTTAGCGATGCCGTCCTCAGCGTTAGTAGAGACTTACTCACGTTTTGGGCTTGGAAAGGCGACCAATTTGGGGTTGGTCGGAGAACGCAGTGGCTTATATCCTCAAAAACAACGGTGGTCTGACATAGAGAGGGCCACCTTCTCTTTCGGCTACGGGCTAATGGTGACACCGTTACAGTTAGCGCGAGTCTACGCAACGATCGGCAGCTATGGTGTTTATCGCCCGCTGTCGATTACCAAAGTTGATCCACCGGTTCCCGGTGAGCGTATTTTCCCGGAATCGACCGTCCGTACTGTTGTTCATATGATGGAAAGCGTGGCGCTGCCCGGCGGCGGTGGTGTGAAGGCGGCGATTAAAGGCTATCGCATCGCCATTAAAACCGGTACAGCGAAAAAAGTGGGGCCAGACGGCCGCTACATCAACAAATACATTGCCTATACCGCAGGCGTAGCGCCTGCAAGCAATCCGCGTTTTGCGCTGGTGGTCGTCATTAACGATCCACAGGCGGGTAAATACTACGGCGGCGCCGTCTCCGCGCCTGTGTTCGGGGCCATCATGGGCGGCGTATTGCGCACCATGAACATTGAACCGGATGCGCTGGCGACGGGCGACAAAAGTGAATTTGTAATTAATCAAGGCGAGGGTACAGGTGGCAGATCGTAATTTGCGCGACCTTCTCGCTCCGTGGGTGCCAAATGCACCGGAGCGAGCACTGCGAGAGATGGTACTGGACAGCCGTGTGGCTGCTTCCGGCGATCTTTTTGTGGCGGTGGTCGGTCATCAGGCGGACGGGCGTCGTTATATCCCGCAGGCGATTGCGCAAGGTGTTGCTGCCATTATTGCTGAGGCCAAAGATGAGGCAACCGACGGTGAAATCCGTGAAATGCACGGTGTGCCGGTTATCTATCTCAGCCAGTTAAATGAGCGTCTTTCTGCGCTGGCAGGGCGTTTCTATCACGAACCTTCCGACCAGTTACGTCTGGTTGGCGTGACGGGCACCAACGGTAAAACCACCACCACGCAGCTGATGGCGCAATGGGCGCAACTGCTGGGTGAAACCGGTGCCGTCATGGGGACCGTGGGTAATGGCCTGCTGGGTAAAGTGAGCCCGACGGAAAATACCACCGGCTCGGCAGTTGATGTACAGCATGTGCTTGCCGGGCTGGCAGAGCAGGGTGCAACCTTTGCTGCGATGGAAGTCTCTTCACACGGTTTGGTACAGCACCGCGTGGCCGCGCTGAAATTTGCGGCTTCGGTGTTTACCAACCTGAGCCGCGATCATCTTGATTACCACGGTGATATGGAGCACTACGAAGCCGCGAAATGGCTGCTCTATTCCACCCACCATCACGGTCAGGCCATCATCAATGCCGACGATGAAGTCGGTCGCCGCTGGCTGGCGAAGCTGCCGGATGCGGTTGCGGTGTCGATGGAAGACCATATCAATCCGAACTGCCACGGCCGCTGGCTGAAGGCCGTTGAGGTGAATTACCACGACAGCGGGGCGACAATCCGCTTTGCCTCTTCCTGGGGTGAAGGCGAAATTGAAAGCCGCCTGATGGGCGCATTTAACGTCAGCAACCTGCTGCTGGCGCTAGCCACACTGCTGGCGCTCGGCTATCCAATGGCTGACCTGCTGAAAACCGCTGAGCGGCTGCAGCCTGTTTGCGGCCGTATGGAAGTGTTCAGCGCGCCGGGTAAACCGACGGTTGTGGTCGACTACGCCCATACGCCGGATGCGTTGGGAAAAGCGCTGGAAGCGGCTCGCCTGCACTGTGCCGGTAAGCTCTGGTGCGTGTTTGGCTGCGGTGGCGATCGCGACAAGGGCAAACGCCCGCTGATGGGCGCTATTGCCGAGCAGTTTGCGGATATTGCGGTAGTGACCGATGACAACCCGCGTACCGAAGAGCCGCGCGCCATCATTAACGACATTCTGGCGGGCATGCTGGATGCGGGTCGTGCTCGCGTGGTGGAAGGCCGCGCGGAAGCGGTGACCAACGCCATCATGCAGGCTAAGGAAAACGACGTGGTTCTGCTGGCCGGGAAAGGCCATGAAGATTATCAGATTGTCGGCAATCGTCGTCTGGATTACTCGGACCGTGTAACGGCAGCTCGTCTGCTGGGAGTCGTGGCATGATTAGCCTCACGCTAAGCCAGGCCGCTGCGGTACTGCACGGCGAATTGCTGGGTCAGGATCTGACCATTGACGCTGTGACCACGGATACCCGCAAAGTGACCGCGGGTTGTCTGTTTGTGGCGCTGAAAGGCGAGCGTTTTGATGCGCATGATTTTGCACAGCAGGCCAAAGAGCACGGCGCAGGTGCGCTGCTGGTCAGCCGCAGGCTGGATATCGATTTGCCGCAGCTAGTGGTGAACGATACCCGTCTGGCATTCGGTGAACTGGCGGCATGGGTCCGTCAGCAGGTTCCGGCTCGCGTTGTTGCGCTGACGGGGTCGTCCGGAAAAACGTCCGTAAAAGAGATGACGGCGGCGATTCTCGGCCAGTGCGGAAACACACTTTATACTGCGGGCAACCTAAATAATGACATCGGCGTGCCGATGACATTACTCCGCCTGACCAAAGAACATGAATTTGCGGTGATCGAGTTAGGGGCAAACCACCAGGGCGAAATCGCCTGGACTGTGAGCCTGACTCGTCCGGAGGCGGCGCTGGTGAATAACCTGGCAGCCGCGCATCTGGAAGGTTTCGGGTCGCTGGAAGGCGTGGCGAAAGCCAAAGGCGAGATCTACACCGGCCTGCCGGTTGACGGTATTGCCATTATGAATGCCGACAACAATGACTGGCTGAACTGGCAAAGCATTATTGGTTCCCGTAAGACCTGGCGCTTCTCACCGAATGCCGCCAACAGTGACTTTACGGCGACCAATATCCATGTAACGTCCCATGGCACGGAGTTCACCCTCAACACCCCAACGGGTGGCGTGGATGTGCTGCTGCCTCTGCCGGGTCGTCATAACATCGCCAATGCGCTTGCGGCGGCGGCGTTGTCCATGGCGGTTGGCGCGTCGCATGATGCGATCAAAGCTGGGCTGGCGAATCTGAAAGCCGTGCCGGGGCGTCTGTTCCCGATTCAGCTTTCGGAAAACAAACTGTTGCTGGATGACTCCTACAACGCGAACGTTGGCTCGATGACGGCGGCGGTGCAGGTGTTGTCAGAAATGCCGGGCTACCGCGTGATGGTGGTTGGCGATATGGCCGAGCTGGGTGATGAAAGCGAAGCCTGTCATACCCAGGTCGGTGACGCGGCGAAAGCGGCGGGCATTGATTGCGTGCTGAGCGCAGGAAAACTGAGCCAGGCAATTAGCCATGCCAGCGGTGTAGGTGAACACTTTGCCGAAAAAGCGGCGTTGATTGAGCGCCTTAAAGCATTAATTACAGAAAAACAAATTGTGACAGTGTTAGTGAAAGGTTCACGTAGTGCCGCCATGGAAGAGGTTGTGCACGCATTACAGGAGAACGGGACATGTTAGTTTGGCTGGCCGAACATTTGGTCAAATATTACTCAGGCTTTAACGTCTTTTCCTATCTGACGTTTCGCGCCATTGTCAGCCTGCTGACTGCGCTGTTCATCTCGTTGTGGATGGGCCCGCGCATGATTGCCCGTCTGCAAAAGCTCTCTTTCGGCCAGGTTGTGCGTAACGACGGTCCGGAATCTCACTTCAGCAAACGCGGCACCCCAACGATGGGCGGGATCATGATCCTGACCGCGATCGTTGTTTCCGTGCTGCTGTGGGCGTATCCGTCCAACCCGTATGTGTGGTGTGTACTGACGGTTCTGGTGGGTTACGGGATCATTGGCTTCGTCGATGACTATCGCAAAGTGGTACGCAAAGACACCAAGGGCCTGATCGCCCGCTGGAAGTATTTCTGGATGTCGGTCATCGCGCTGGGCGTGGCCTTTGCGCTGTATCTGGCAGGCAAAGACACGCCAGCTACCGAGCTGGTCGTGCCGTTCTTTAAAGACGTGATGCCGCAGTTGGGGCTGTTCTATATCCTGCTTGCGTACTTCGTGATTGTCGGCACCGGTAACGCGGTGAACCTGACTGATGGTCTGGATGGCCTGGCGATTATGCCGACCGTCTTCGTGGCGGGCGGTTTTGCGCTGGTGGCCTGGGCGACCGGTAACATGAACTTTGCCAACTATCTGCATATCCCTTACCTGCGCCACGCGGGTGAACTGGTGATCGTCTGTACGGCGATTGTCGGCGCGGGGCTGGGCTTCCTGTGGTTCAACACCTATCCGGCGCAGGTCTTTATGGGTGACGTTGGTTCTCTGGCTTTGGGCGGTGCGCTCGGCATTATCGCCGTACTGCTGCGCCAGGAGTTTCTGCTGGTGATCATGGGCGGTGTGTTTGTGGTTGAAACCCTGTCGGTGATTTTGCAGGTCGGTTCCTTCAAGCTGCGCGGTCAGCGTATCTTCCGTATGGCGCCGATTCACCACCACTATGAACTGAAAGGCTGGCCGGAACCGCGCGTGATTGTGCGCTTCTGGATTATTTCGCTGATGCTGGTGCTGATTGGCCTGGCAACGCTGAAGGTACGTTAATCATGGCAGATTACCAGGGTAAAAAAGTCGTTATCATCGGGTTGGGCCTCACGGGCCTTTCCTGCGTGGACTTTTTCCTTGCGCGCGGCGTCACGCCACGCGTGATGGATACGCGTGTCTCTCCGCCGGGTCTGGACAAGCTGCCGGAACAGGTTGAACGCCACCTTGGTGGTCTGAATGATGACTGGCTGCTGGCCGCCGATCTGATTGTTGCCAGTCCGGGTATGGCGCTGGCGCACCCATCACTCAGCGCCGCATCCGATGCGGGCGTAGAGATTGTCGGGGACATCGAACTGTTCTGTCGAGAAGCGCAGGCTCCGATTATCGCCATTACCGGCTCAAATGGTAAAAGCACGGTCACTACGCTTGTCGGCGAGATGGCAAAAGCGGCGGGTAAGAACGTCGGTGTTGGCGGCAATATTGGCCTGCCAGCCCTGATGCTGCTGGATAAAGGCTGTGAGCTGTACGTGCTGGAACTTTCCAGCTTCCAGCTTGAAACCACCTCCAGCCTGCACGCGGCTGCCGCGACGATCCTCAACGTGACTGAAGATCATATGGACCGGTATCCCTTTGGTTTGCAGCAGTACCGCGCGGCTAAGCTGCGCGTTTATGAAAATGCGAAAGTCTGCGTGGTTAATGCCGACGACGCGTTGACCATGCCGGTGCGCGGTGCAGATGACCGCTGCATCAGCTTTGGGATCACCATGGGTGATTACCACCTGAACCGTCAGCAGGGTGAAACCTGGCTGCGCGTGAAGGGCGAAAAAGTGCTGAACGTGAAAGAGATGACGCTTTGCGGTCAGCATAACTACACCAACGCGCTGGCAGCACTGGCGCTGGCGGATGCCGTTGGCCTGCCTCGTTCTTCCAGCCTGAAAGCGTTGACCACATTTACCGGTCTGGCGCACCGCTTCCAGTTAGCACTGGAACATAACGGCGTGCGCTGGATTAACGACTCCAAAGCCACCAACGTGGGAAGCACGGAGGCCGCGCTGAACGGTCTTCACGTTGAGGGTACGCTGCATTTGCTGCTGGGTGGTGATGGAAAATCTGCAGATTTCTCCTCTCTGAAACAGTATCTCTCCGGAGATAACATCCGCCTGTACTGCTTTGGTCGTGACGGCAGCGAGCTGGCTGAACTGCGCCCGGAGATCGCCGAGCAAACTGAGACCATGGAACAGGCGCTGCGCCTGATCGCGCCGCGCGTGAAGCCAGGCGACATGGTGCTGCTCTCTCCGGCTTGCGCCAGCCTCGATCAATTCAAGAATTTCGAACAGCGTGGTGATGTCTTTACCCGCCTGGCGAAGGAGTTAGGCTGATGCGTTTATCTCTCCCTCGCCTGAAAATGCCGCGCCTGCCAGGATTTGGAATTCTGGTGTGGCTGTTTGCGGCACTGAAAGGCTGGGTGATGGCTTCCCGGGATAAGGATTCCGATAGCCTGATCATGTATGACCGCATGCTCTTCTGGCTTACGCTGGGGCTGGCGGCGATCGGCTTTATCATGGTGACCTCGGCCTCTATGCCGGTCGGGCAGCGTCTGGCTAACGATCCCTTCCTGTTTGCCAAGCGTGACGGGCTGTACATCATTCTGGCGTTCTGCCTGGCGCTGGTGACCTTACGTCTGCCGATGTCGTTCTGGCAGCGGCACAGTACAGCCATGCTGATTGCGTCCATTATCATGCTGCTGATCGTACTTGTTGTCGGGAGCTCCGTTAACGGGGCATCGCGCTGGATCGCCTTTGGTCCACTGCGTATTCAGCCTGCGGAATTTACCAAGCTGTCCCTGTTCTGCTACCTGGCGAACTACCTGGTGCGTAAGGTTGATGAAGTTCGTAATAACCTTCGCGGCTTCTTAAAGCCGATGGGCGTAATTCTGGTGCTAGCGATCCTGCTGCTGGCGCAGCCTGACCTTGGTACCGTGGTGGTACTGTTTGTCACCACGCTGGCGATGCTGTTCCTGGCGGGTGCAAAGCTGTGGCAGTTCATCGCCATCATCGGGATGGGGATTTCGGCGGTTGTGCTGCTGATCCTCGCCGAGCCTTACCGTATCCGCCGCGTGACCTCGTTCTGGAACCCGTGGGAAGACCCGTTCGGCAGCGGTTATCAGCTGACGCAGTCGCTGATGGCGTTTGGCCGCGGTGAAGTCTGGGGGCAAGGCCTGGGCAACTCGGTGCAAAAACTGGAGTATTTGCCGGAGGCACACACCGACTTCATCTTCTCCATTATTGGGGAAGAACTGGGTTATATCGGTGTGGTATTAGCGCTATTAATGGTATTCTTCGTCGCTTTCCGCGCCATGTCGATTGGCCGAAAAGCGCTGGAGATCGATCACCGCTTCTCAGGTTTCTTAGCCTGTTCAATTGGTATCTGGTTTAGCTTCCAGGCATTGGTTAACGTCGGGGCCGCAGCGGGTATGCTGCCGACTAAGGGCCTGACGTTGCCGCTGATCAGTTATGGTGGTTCGAGTCTGTTGATCATGTCGACGGCCATCATGTTTTTGTTGCGCATAGATTATGAGACGCGTCTGGAGAAAGCCCAGGCGTTTACACGAGGTTCACGATGAATCAACCGAAGCGGTTAATGGTGATGGCAGGCGGTACCGGCGGACACGTGTTTCCGGGGCTGGCGGTTGCGCACCATTTAATGGATCAGGGCTGGCAGGTACGCTGGCTGGGAACCGCAGACCGCATGGAGGCCGATCTGGTACCGAAACACGGTATTGAGATCGACTTTATACGTATTTCTGGCCTGCGAGGCAAAGGTCTCAAGGCAATGCTGCTGGCACCGGTGCGTATTTTTAACGCCTGGCGTCAGGCCCGCACCATCATGAAGCAGTTTAAGCCTGATGTGGTGCTGGGAATGGGCGGGTACGTGTCTGGTCCTGGTGGGCTGGCGGCGTGGTCCCTGGGCATCCCGGTTGTGCTGCATGAGCAGAACGGTATCGCCGGTCTGACCAACAAGTGGCTGGCGAAAATTGCCACCAAAGTGATGCAGGCATTCCCCGGCGCATTCCCGAAAGCAGACGTCGTCGGAAACCCGGTGCGCGTCGATGTGCTGGCGCTGCCGCTGCCTGACGCTCGCCTCAATGGTCGTGAAGGTCCGGTACGCGTGCTGGTCGTCGGTGGTTCTCAGGGGGCACGCATCCTGAACCAGACGATGCCGCAGGTGGCCGCAAAGCTGGGCGATGCCGTGACCATCTGGCATCAGAGCGGTAAAGGTGCTCAGCAGACCGTTGAGCAGGCTTACGCCGAAGCGGGGCAACCGCAGCACAACGTAACGGAATTTATTGACGATATGGCCGCAGCTTATGCCTGGGCCGATGTCGTGGTCTGTCGTTCTGGCGCATTAACGGTGAGCGAAATCGCTGCCGCGGGTCTGCCAGCGCTGTTTGTGCCGTTCCAGCACAAAGACCGACAGCAGTACTGGAATGCGCTGCCGCTAGAGAAAGCCGGTGCCGCGAAGATTTTTGAGCAGCCACAATTTACCGCCGATGCGGTCGCCACCACTCTGGCGGGCTGGAACAGAGACGCATTGCTGGAAATGGCACAGCGCGCGCGCGCGGCGGCTATCCCGGATGCAACGGAACGAGTGGCAAAAGAAGTGAGCCTGGCAGCCCAGGCTTAACCCTCGCAGCGCGTGAAGCGCGGCACGAATTTTTAAGTAGTCGATGGCGTTTAGAGAATGAATACACAACAACTGGCAAAACTGCGTTCTATCGTGCCCGAGATGCGTCGCGTCCGGCACATTCACTTTGTTGGCATCGGTGGTGCTGGCATGGGCGGTATTGCCGAAGTGTTAGCTAACGAAGGTTATCAGATCAGCGGGTCTGACCTGGCGCCAAACCCTGTCACGCAGCAGCTGGCGTCGCTTGGGGCGACTATCTATTTCAACCATCGCCCGGAAAACGTGCGCGATGCGAGCGTGGTGGTGGTGTCGAGCGCCATCTCCTCTGACAACCCGGAAATCGTTGCCGCACATGAAGCGCGTATTCCGGTGATCCGCCGCGCTGAGATGCTGGCGGAACTGATGCGTTTTCGTCACGGTATCGCCGTTGCGGGCACGCACGGTAAAACCACAACCACGGCTATGGTATCCAGCATTTATGCGGAAGCGGGTCTGGACCCGACGTTCGTTAACGGTGGCCTGGTGAAAGCGGCAGGCGTCCATGCGCGTCTGGGCCACAGCCGTTACCTGATTGCGGAAGCGGATGAGAGCGATGCGTCGTTCCTGCACCTGCAGCCGATGGTGGCGATTGTCACCAATATCGAAGCTGACCATATGGATACTTACCAGGGCGACTTCGAAAACTTAAAGCAGACGTTTATTAACTTCCTGCACAACCTGCCGTTCTATGGCCGTGCGGTAATGTGCGTTGACGATCCGGTGATCCGCGAGCTGCTGCCGCGCGTCGGGCGTCAGATCACCACTTATGGCTTCAGCGAAGATGCTGATGTTCGTGTGGAAGAGTACAAACAGATTGGTGCGCAGGGGCATTTCACCCTGGCGCGTCAGGACAAAGAACTGCTGCACGTGACGTTGAATGCGCCAGGTCGCCACAACGCCCTGAATGCGGCGGCGGCAGTTGCGGTAGCGACGGAGGAAGGCATTGATGATGATGCGATCCTGCGCGCGCTGGAAAGCTTCCAGGGTACAGGCCGTCGCTTCGACTTCCTGGGTGAATTCCCGCTGGACGCAGTGAACGGTAAACCGGGTTCCGCGATGCTGGTAGACGATTACGGTCACCACCCAACGGAAGTGGACGCCACGATCAAAGCGGCTCGTGCGGGCTGGCCGGACAAAAATCTGGTGATGATTTTCCAGCCCCACCGCTACACCCGTACCCGCGATCTGTATGACGATTTCGCCAACGTGCTGTCGCAGGTGGATACGCTGCTGATGCTGGATGTTTATTCAGCGGGCGAAACTCCGATTCCGGGGGCAGACAGCCGTTCTTTGTGTCGTACCATTCGTGGACGCGGTAAAGTGGACCCTATTTTGGTTTCTGAACCCGCTCAGGTGGCTGAGATTCTGGCACCGGTATTGACGGGCAATGATTTGATTCTGATTCAGGGTGCGGGAAATATCGGCAAAATCGCCCGTACCTTAGCTGAAATCAAACTGAAGCCGCAAACTCCGGAGGACGAGTGTCATGGCTGATAAGATTGCTGTCCTGTTTGGCGGCACCTCCGCCGAGCGCGAAGTGTCCCTGAATTCTGGCACTGCCGTTCTGGCGGGCCTGCGTGAAGGTGGCGTCGATGCGCATCCGGTCGATCCGAAAGAGATTGATGTGACCCAGCTGAAAGCGATGGGCTTCGATAAAGTTTTCATTGCGCTGCACGGTCGTGGCGGTGAAGACGGTACATTGCAAGGGCTGCTGGAGTTAATCGGCCTGCCGTACACCGGCAGCGGCGTGATGGCGTCCGCCATTTCCATGGATAAACTGCGCAGCAAACTGCTGTGGCAGGGCGCGGGTCTCCCCGTTGCGCCATGGGTTGCTCTGACGCGTACTGAATTTGAATTGGGCCTCTCGGACAGCGTTAATACACGCATTGCCGCGCTGGGCTTACCGGTTATTGTTAAGCCGAGCCGTGAAGGGTCGAGCGTCGGGATGTCTAAAGTTGATAAAGCTGAGGATTTATCTGCCGCTTTAACATTGGCATTTCAACATGATGAAGAAGTTCTGATTGAAAAATGGCTCAGCGGGCCGGAATTTACTGTTGCGATGCTTGGCGAAGAAATTTTACCGTCAATTCGCATCCAACCCGCCGGAGTCTTCTATGATTATGAGGCGAAGTATCTCTCTGATGAGACGCAATATTTCTGTCCAAGTGGTCTTGAAGCAGAACGTGAAGCCGAATTACAGTCTCTGGTGCTCAAAGCCTGGAATGTTTTAGGCTGCCGCGGCTGGGGACGCATTGATGTCATGCTCGACGGTGACGGGCAATTTTACCTGCTGGAAGCCAACACCTCACCCGGTATGACGAGCCATAGCCTTGTACCGATGGCAGCGCGTCAGGCGGGGATGAGCTTCTCACAGTTAGTCGTACGTATTCTGGACCAGGCGGGCTGATATGTCTCAGGCTGCATTGAACACGCGCAACCGCGATGAAGAGGAAGAATATACGTCTTCACGCCGGAGTAATGGAACGCGTCTTGCAGGAATTATCTTCCTGCTCGGGGTGCTGTGCACCGTGTTTATCAGCGGCTGGATGGTGCTGGGCTGGATGGAAGATGCGCAGCGTTTACCGCTCTCTAAGCTGGTGGTGACCGGCGAGCGTCACTACACGCGTAACGATGATATTCGCCAGTCTATTCTGGCCCTGGGCTCACCTGGCACCTTTATGACCCAGGACGTCAATATTATCCAGAGCCAGATTGAACGTCTGCCGTGGATAAAACAGGCGAGTGTAAGAAAGCAATGGCCTGATGAATTGAAGATTCATCTGGTTGAATATGTGCCCATTGCGCGTTGGAATGATCAGCACATGGTAGACGTAGACGGAAATTCCTTCAGCGTCCCAAGCGATCGCGTCAACAAGCAAAATTTACCGATGTTGTATGGCCCTGAAGGCAGCGAAAACGAAGTGTTACAAGGTTTCCGCGAGATGGGGCAGGTGCTGGCTAAGGATCGCTTTACGTTAAAAGATGCCGCAATGACGGCGCGCCGCTCCTGGCAACTGACGTTAACGAACGGGATCAAGCTCAACCTTGGCCGCGGCGACACAATGAAACGTCTGGCGCGATTTGTAGAACTTTACCCGGTTTTACAGCAGCAGGCGCAGACGGACGGCAAACGGATAAGCTACGTTGATTTGCGCTATGACTCAGGCGCAGCAGTCGGTTGGGAGCCGGCTCCGGTCGAGGAACCTAATCAGCAACAGAATCAGGCACAGGTACAGGCAGAACAACAATGATCAAGGCGACGGACAGAAAACTGGTAGTTGGACTGGAGATTGGCACCGCGAAGGTTGCCGCTTTAGTAGGGGAAGTTCTGCCCGACGGTATGGTCAATATCATTGGCGTGGGGAGTTGCCCATCCCGTGGTATGGATAAAGGTGGGGTAAACGACCTTGAGTCGGTGGTGAAATGCGTTCAGCGCGCCATCGATCAGGCTGAATTAATGGCAGATTGCCAGATTTCTTCTGTCTATCTGGCCCTTTCTGGCAAGCACATCAGCTGCCAGAACGAAATCGGTATGGTGCCGATTTCAGAAGAAGAAGTGACGCAGGAAGATGTAGAGAATGTTGTGCATACGGCGAAGTCCGTGCGCGTGCGCGATGAGCATCGCGTACTGCACGTGATCCCGCAGGAATATGCGATCGACTACCAGGAAGGGATTAAGAATCCGGTGGGTCTTTCCGGCGTACGTATGCAGGCAAAAGTGCACCTGATCACATGTCACAACGATATGGCGAAGAACATCGTTAAAGCCGTTGAACGTTGTGGACTGAAAGTTGACCAACTTATTTTCGCCGGTCTGGCCGCGAGTTATTCCGTGCTGACCGAAGATGAACGTGAACTGGGCGTCTGTGTGGTCGATATTGGTGGTGGTACAATGGACATGGCTGTCTATACCGGCGGCGCGTTGCGCCACACCAAAGTGATCCCTTACGCAGGGAACGTTGTGACCAGCGATATTGCCTACGCCTTTGGTACGCCACCGAGCGATGCAGAGGCAATTAAAGTCCGCCACGGTTGCGCACTGGGTTCTATCGTGGGCAAAGATGAGAGCGTTGAAGTGCCGAGCGTAGGTGGTCGTCCACCGCGCAGCCTGCAGCGCCAGACGCTGGCAGAGGTAATTGAGCCGCGCTATACCGAGCTGCTCAACCTGGTCAACGAAGAGATTTTGCAGTTACAGGAACAGCTTCGTCAGCAGGGTGTTAAGCATCATCTTGCGGCGGGGATTGTATTAACCGGCGGGGCAGCGCAAATTGAAGGTCTTGCGGCCTGCGCTCAGCGCGTGTTCCATACGCAGGTGCGTATTGGTGCGCCGCTGAATATCACCGGTTTAACGGATTACGCTCAGGAGCCGTATTATTCAACGGCCGTGGGCCTGCTGCACTACGGGAAAGAATCCCATTTGAGTGGTGAGGCAGAAGTGGAAAAACGCGTCTCGGTGGGGTCGTGGGTCAAACGACTTAACACCTGGTTGCGAAAAGAGTTTTAATTTTTTTAAGAGACCGGAGAGAATTAGCGGTCTCGGGCGACAGGCACAACGGAGAGAGAGATTATGTTTGAACCTATGGAACTGACCAACGACGCGGTGATTAAAGTCATCGGCGTCGGTGGCGGCGGCGGTAACGCCGTAGAGCATATGGTGCGTGAACGCATTGAAGGTGTTGAATTCTTTGCAGTTAACACCGATGCGCAGGCACTGCGTAAGACGGCAGTTGGCCAGACTATCCAGATCGGCGGTGGCATCACCAAAGGGCTGGGCGCTGGGGCTAACCCGGAAGTCGGTCGCAACGCGGCTGAAGAAGATCGTGAAGCCCTGCGTGCTGCACTGGAAGGTGCGGATATGGTCTTCATCGCAGCGGGCATGGGCGGCGGTACCGGTACCGGTGCAGCACCTGTCGTGGCTGAAGTGGCAAAAGATTTAGGTATCCTGACCGTTGCTGTCGTGACCAAGCCTTTCAACTTCGAAGGCAAGAAGCGTATGGCCTTCGCGGAGCAGGGTATCACCGAGCTGTCCAAACATGTGGACTCTCTGATTACCATCCCGAACGACAAACTGCTGAAAGTTCTGGGTCGCGGTATTTCCCTGCTGGACGCCTTTGGCGCAGCAAACGACGTGCTGAAAGGCGCGGTTCAGGGTATCGCTGAACTGATTACCCGCCCTGGTCTGATGAACGTTGACTTTGCAGACGTTCGTACCGTGATGTCCGAAATGGGCTACGCGATGATGGGCTCTGGCGTGGCGAGCGGTGAAGACCGTGCAGAAGAAGCGGCTGAAATGGCTATCTCTTCTCCACTGCTGGAAGATATCGATCTGTCTGGTGCGCGCGGCGTGCTGGTCAACATTACCGCTGGCTTTGACCTGCGTTTGGATGAGTTCGAAACCGTGGGTAACACCATCCGTGCGTTCGCCTCTGACAACGCTACTGTGGTAATCGGTACCTCCCTTGACCCTGAAATGAACGACGAACTGCGCGTTACTGTTGTTGCCACCGGGATCGGTATGGACAAGCGTCCTGAGATCACGCTGGTCACCAACAAACAGACTCAGCAGCCGGTGATGGATCGTTACCAGCAGCACGGTATGTCTCCACTGACTCAGGAGCAGAAACCGGCCGCGAAAGTGGTAAACGACCCGACTCCACAAACGGCAAAAGAGCCAGATTATCTGGATATCCCGGCGTTCCTGCGTAAGCAAGCTGACTAGGAATTGGCTGGAATTTGGGGATTTTCGCTCTTTGTGCTAAACTGGCCCACCGTTAGTGATATACACTCTCGGTTGGATAGTTAATTTGGCGAGATTATACGATGATCAAACAAAGGACACTTAAACGTATCGTTCAGGCGACTGGTGTCGGTTTACATACCGGCAAGAAAGTCACCCTGACGCTGCGCCCTGCGCCGGCCAATACCGGGGTCATCTATCGTCGCACCGACTTGAATCCACCGGTAGATTTTCCGGCCGATGCCAAATCTGTGCGTGATACAATGCTCTGTACTTGCCTGGTGAACGAGCATGACGTGCGGATTTCTACCGTAGAGCACCTGAACGCCGCCCTGGCGGGTCTGGGTATCGACAACATTATTGTTGAAGTCGATGCACCAGAAATCCCGATCATGGATGGTAGTGCTGCACCGTTCGTCTATCTGTTGCTGGATGCCGGCATCGAAGAACTGAACTGCGCGAAGAAATTTGTTCGCATCAAAGAGACCGTTCGTGTCGAAGATGGCGACAAGTGGGCTGAATTCAAACCGTACAATGGTTTCTCGTTGGACTTTACCATCGACTTTAACCATCCGGCGATTGACTCCAGCACCCAGCGCTATGCTATGAACTTCTCTGCTGATGCGTTTATGCGTCAGATCAGCCGTGCTCGTACGTTCGGCTTTATGCGTGATATCGAATATCTGCAGTCCCGCGGCCTGTGCCTGGGCGGTAGCTTCGATTGTGCCATCGTTGTTGACGATTATCGCGTACTGAACGAAGACGGCCTGCGTTTTGAAGATGAATTCGTTCGTCACAAAATGCTGGATGCGATCGGCGACCTGTTTATGTGTGGTCACAACATCATTGGTGCATTTACCGCGTTTAAATCCGGTCATGCGCTGAACAACAAATTGTTGCAGGCCGTCCTGGCAAAACAGGAAGCCTGGGAATATGTGACCTTTGAAGACGAAGCTGAACTGCCGCTGGCCTTCAAAGCACCAAACATGGTTCTGGCGTAACGGTCTATACCGTTCGTAAAAAATCGACTGGTTAACCTGGTACTCTCTCCGACCAGGAAGGCCAGTCGTTTTTATTTTTACACTTCTTTGTTATCCCCGGTTTATCCTCACGCCCGTCTGGCGTAGAAAATCTTTGCGTTAGCTGCATTCTTGACCGTTTTTCCCTGCTGCATTACGTCATTCCTGCTGCTGCGCATTGGCTTTAGTGGTAATATCTGGGCGCTAAAAAGAATAACTGAACTCAGTCTCTGCAAGGCTGGCTTATTGGGTGGAGCAGGTGAGCGGAATACTGACGCGCTGGCGACAATTTGGCAGACGTTACTTCTGGCCGCATCTCTTATTGGGGATGGTCGCGGCGAGCCTCGGCTTGCCTGCGCTCAGCAACAGTGCTGAAGCGGCAACACCGACAAAAACCTCCACCACCAAGCACGATCTCACCACGCGGGTTAATTTTACCAGCCTCGCACTGCTTGAAGCGAATCGCCGCCCAAACTTCTCGGTTGATTACTGGCATCAACACGCTATCCGCACGGTTATCCGCCATCTGTCCTTCGCGATGGCACCGCAGACCATGCCTGTTGCTGAAGAGACGCTGCCGGTTCAGGCTCAGCACCTTGCTCTGCTGGACACGCTCAACGCGCTGCTCACGCAGGACAGCCAGCCGCCGGTCATGGTTCGTCAGACGGCGCAATTCGCATTCATTCCGCCTGCCACATTTTCTGTCTCGACATGGATAAGCCAGGTTCACGGCATCCGTGCCGGACCGCAACGCCTCAGCTAAATTAACCTTATTTCAATACCTTAATTTATCTGCCCATCTGGGGCGTTTGAGAATTTATTATGTTAATCAAATTATTAACCAAAGTTTTTGGTAGTCGTAACGATCGTACCCTGCGCCGTATGCGTAAAGCTGTTGCCGTCATCAACGGTATGGAACCGGCGATGGAAAAGCTGTCAGATGACGAGCTGAAGGCGAAAACGGCGGAGTTCCGCGCGCGTCTGGAAAAAGGCGAAACCCTGGAAAGCCTGATCCCGGAAGCGTTCGCTGTCGTGCGTGAAGCGAGTAAACGCGTTTTCGGTATGCGTCACTTCGACGTGCAGCTGCTGGGTGGTATGGTGCTCAACGAGCGCTGCATCGCGGAAATGCGTACCGGTGAAGGTAAAACCCTGACCGCGACGCTGCCCGCTTACCTGAACGCACTGACCGGTAAAGGCGTTCACGTCGTCACCGTCAACGACTATCTGGCACAGCGTGACGCCGAAAACAACCGTCCGCTGTTTGAATTCTTAGGCTTGACCGTGGGCATCAACATGTCCGGTCTGCCTGCACCCGCCAAGCGTGAAGCCTATAACGCAGACATCACCTACGGCACCAACAACGAATACGGCTTCGACTACCTGCGCGACAACATGGCGTTCAGCCCTGAAGAGCGCGTACAGCGCAAGCTGCACTATGCGCTGGTGGATGAGGTGGATTCCATCCTGATCGATGAAGCGCGTACCCCGCTGATCATCTCCGGCCCGGCCGAAGACAGCTCTGAAATGTACCGTAAAGTCGACAAAATCATTCCGCACCTGCTGCGTCAGGAGAAAGAAGACTCCGATACCTTCCAGGGTGAAGGTCACTTCTCTGTTGATGAAAAAGCGCGCCAGGTTAACCTGACCGAACGTGGTCTGGTTCAGATTGAAGAACTGCTGGTGGCTCAGGGCATTATGGAAGAGGGTGAGTCTCTTTACTCTCCAACTAACATCATGTTGATGCACCACGTGACGGCCGCACTGCGCGCGCACGCGCTGTTCACTCGCGATGTTGATTACATCGTTAAAGACGGTGAAGTGATCATCGTTGATGAACATACCGGCCGTACTATGCAAGGGCGTCGCTGGTCTGACGGTCTGCACCAGGCGGTTGAAGCGAAAGAAGGCGTTGATATTCAAAACGAAAACCAGACGCTGGCGTCTATTACCTTCCAGAACTACTTCCGTCTGTACGAGAAGCTGGCAGGGATGACCGGTACTGCAGATACCGAAGCGTTTGAATTCAGCTCTATCTACAAGCTGGATACCGTGGTTGTTCCTACCAACCGTCCGATGATCCGTAAGGATATGCCGGATCTGGTGTACATGACCGAAGCGGAAAAAATTCAGGCGATCATCGAAGATATTCGCGATCGTACCGCGGCGGGCCAGCCGGTGCTGGTGGGGACCATCTCCATTGAGAAATCCGAAGTGGTTTCCAACGAGCTGACTAAAGCGGGCATTAAGCACAACGTTCTTAACGCCAAATTCCACGCCAAAGAAGCAGATATCGTTGCGCAGGCGGGTTATCCGGGAGCCGTGACCATCGCCACCAACATGGCGGGTCGTGGTACGGATATTATGCTCGGCGGTAGCTGGCAGGCCGAAGTGGCGGAGCTGGAAAACCCAACACCAGAACAAATTGCGCAGATCAAAGCCGACTGGCAGGTGCGTCACGATGCCGTGCTGGCATCGGGTGGTCTGCACATCATTGGTACCGAGCGTCACGAATCTCGTCGTATCGATAACCAGCTGCGTGGCCGTGCGGGCCGTCAGGGTGATGCCGGTTCTTCTCGCTTCTACCTGTCTATGGAAGATGCGCTGATGCGTATTTTTGCCTCCGACCGCGTGTCCGGCATGATGCGTAAACTGGGTATGAAGCCTGGCGAAGCGATTGAGCACCCATGGGTCACCAAAGCGATTGCTAACGCACAGCGTAAAGTGGAAAGCCGTAACTTCGATATTCGTAAGCAGCTGCTGGAATATGATGATGTTGCCAACGATCAGCGTCGTGCAATCTATACCCAGCGTAACGAACTGCTGGACGTGTCCGACGTGAGTGAAACCATCAACAGTATCCGTGAAGACGTGTTCAAAGCGACGATCGATGCGCATATTCCTCCGCAGTCTCTGGAGGAAATGTGGGATATCGAAGGTCTGCAGGAACGTCTGAAAAATGATTTCGACCTTGAACTGCCAATCAAAGAGTGGCTGGACAAAGAGCCTGAGCTGCACGAAGAGACGCTGCGTGAACGTATCTTCGAAACTGCTCTGGACGTGTACAAGCGTAAGGAAGAGGTCGTTGGCGAAGAGATGATGCGTCACTTCGAAAAAGGCGTGATGCTGCAGACGCTCGACTCCCTGTGGAAAGAGCACCTGGCGGCGATGGACTACCTGCGCCAGGGTATCCACCTGCGCGGCTATGCGCAGAAAGATCCGAAGCAGGAGTACAAGCGTGAATCCTTCTCCATGTTTGCTGCTATGCTGGAATCGCTGAAGTATGAAGTCATCAGCACCCTGAGCAAAGTTCAGGTGCGTATGCCGGAAGAAGTAGAAGCGATGGAGCAGCAGCGTCGTGAAGAAGCTGAGCGTCTGGCACAGATGCAACAGCTGAGTCACCAGACTGACGAAAGCGAAGCCGCAGCGGCGATCGCAGCGCAGACTGGCGATCGTAAAGTGGGCCGTAACGATCCGTGCCCATGTGGTTCCGGTAAAAAGTACAAGGCGTGCCACGGCCGTCTGAGCTAAGACGTTAACAACCCGAAAAGGCGCAGATTACTGCGCCTTTTTTATGGAAGTCACAATATGAAAACACTGCAAATTGCCGTCGGGATTATTCGCAACCCGCAAAACCAAATTTTCATCACCCAGCGCGCTGCCGACGCCCATATGGCGAACAAGTGGGAGTTTCCTGGCGGAAAAATCGAGTCGGGTGAAACGCCGGAACAGGCGCTGGTTCGGGAGCTTCAGGAAGAGGTGGGGATCACCCCGCTTGGCGCAACGCTGTTTGATAAGCTCGAATACCAGTTCCCGGATAGGCACATCACGCTGTGGTTCTGGCTGGTGGAAAGCTGGGAAGGCGAGCCCTGGGGGAAAGAGGGACAGCCGGGTAACTGGGTTGAGCTTAAGGCAAGTGATGCCGACAAATTTCCTCCGGCAAATGCGCCCGTCATATCCCGCCTGACGGGCAACCTGTAGGCCTGCTAAGCGAAGCGCCAGCAGGCATTAAAGGCTATCGCTGCTCTTCGCTCCAGTCATCACTGTCAGAGAGATCGCCTTCGCTTGGAATGCGTTTCTCTTCCGCGGCCCATTCGCCCAGGTCAATGAGCTGGCAGCGCTTGCAACAGAATGGGCGAAATGGGCTCACTTCGCCCCAGACAACGGTTTTGCCACAGGTCGGGCAGTTTACGGTGGTTACGTCAGACATCGGCACTCCTTAACAACAGGCCAGTTCAAAATCGAGGCGTTCCGGCACGGTGCCATTTTCACTGTCCAGCGGCATAAAGCGAATCGCAAAACGACTCTTATGCCCCGAAATTTGCGGGTAAAGCTGCTCACCCAGCGATAAATTCAGGCGTAACAGATCGGCATCATCCCCGTTATCCTGGTAGAAACCGTTCAGGCTGGTTTGCTTGCGGAACGGGGCTGAGTTACGGATAAGATCGAGGATCAGCGAGAGCGTTTGATTCATTGGCTCCAGGCTTGCCAGCCAGCTGTTCACCTGAGCGTCACGCTGTGCCTGCGGCATATGAAGCCACATGTGCAGGGTCGGCAGGTCGAAGCTGCAGCAACCGCCAGGGATGCTGAGACGCTGGCGCACCAGAGCGATCAGGCGATCTTCACGCAAAAACTGCCCGACGCGCGGTGCGGCCATCAAAATGGCACTGCTGCTTTTCAACTCCTGGCGGAGCGCGTCGATACGGCTCTGGTCTACGCCTGGCACTTCTGTCCATGCCTGTAATTTACGCTGCTGGCGCTCCAGCTCTTTGAGCAATTCTGTGCGGACATCGCCGCGTTCAATCACATCCAGCAGATCGCCAACGTTGCGGAAGAAATGCAGGGCGGTGGCATGATCGTTAACAGGCAGATGATGCGAAAGCTGTTGAATGAGAAATTCGATGCGCAGCCAGGTACGCATTTTTTCGTTAAGTGGGTGCTCAAAAAGGATGTGGGTCGACATTATGGTTTTTCCTGTGCAACGGCCTGCGCGGCGAACGTCAGATACTGCGCGTGCAGACGGGCAACATCCGATGCAATCGCATCTGGTGCGCCGTTATTATCAATAACATCATCCGCAACGGCAAGGCGCTGAGCGCGCGTGGCCTGTGCGGCAAGAATGTGTTCAGCATGTTCACGTGAGACCCGATCCCGCGCCACGGTTCGTAGGATTTGCGTTTCGGGGGAGACATCTATCACCAATACCCGATCGGCTTTATGTTGCAGCTGATTTTCTACCAACAGTGGAACGACCCAGAGCACATAAGGCGAACGTGCTGCGGCAATCTGACGCTGGGTTTCCTGGTGGATAATGGGATGCAGCAGGGCATTAAGCCAGGCTTTTTCTGCAGAATCAGAAAAAATGCATTCACGAAGCTGGCGGCGATTGAGCGTGCCATCCGCATTGAGGATGACGGGGCCAAAGTGTGCCTTGATGGCCTTGAGTGCGGGTGTATTTGGCTCTACCACCTGACGGGCAATGATATCGGCATCAATAATCGTGATACCCAGACGAGAAAACGCGTCCGCAACGGTACTTTTTCCACTACCGATGCCGCCGGTTAATGCGACGATATACCCCATTAAATCGAATCCTGGGAATTATTCATTATTAAAATCAATTGGTTGAAATTCAAACTTTCTACCGCGAGTGTTTAGCTCTCGTTACCTGCTTTTTATCAGGTAAATTTATAGGATTGTAGCGTAAAAAAAGAGAATTTCGCAGTCTTGCGGAGCAGGTATTAGTGCGTATGATAACGTCACTGGAGTTGTGCTTTTAACATATTTGCCTCTAACCCCAGGAATCCGCACATGCGTATTGAAGAAGATCTGAAGTTAGGTTTTAAAGACGTTCTTATCCGCCCTAAACGCTCTACACTGAAAAGTCGCTCAGACGTTGAACTCGAACGTCAATTCACCTTTAAACATTCCGGTCAGACCTGGTCTGGCGTGCCGATTATCGCTGCCAATATGGATACGGTCGGTACCTTTGAGATGGCAACGGCCCTGGCACAGTTCGATATTCTTACCGCGGTTCACAAACACTACAGTACCGAAGAGTGGAATGCGTTTGTCGCCTCTGCATCCGCGGATGTGGTGAAGCATGTGATGGTCTCTACCGGCACCTCAGACGCGGATTTCGAAAAAACCAAACATATCCTGAACGCTAACCCGGCGCTTAACTTTGTGTGCATTGATGTGGCGAATGGTTATTCCGAACACTTCGTCCAGTTTGTCAGCAAAGCGCGTGAAGCCTGGCCGACTAAGACCATCATTGCGGGCAACGTGGTGACCGGTGAAATGTGTGAAGAACTGATCCTCTCCGGTGCAGATATTGTAAAAGTAGGCATTGGTCCGGGTTCCGTATGTACTACGCGCGTGAAAACCGGTGTCGGTTATCCGCAGCTGTCTGCCGTGATTGAATGCGCTGACGCCGCGCACGGCCTGGGCGGTCAGATCATCAGCGATGGTGGTTGCACCATGCCGGGTGATGTTGCGAAAGCCTTTGGCGGCGGTGCGGACTTCGTGATGCTCGGCGGTATGCTGGCAGGTCATGAAGAGAGTGGTGGTACCGTCGTTGAAGAAGATGGCGAGAAATTCATGCTGTTCTACGGTATGAGCTCTGAATCCGCGATGACCCGTCACGTCGGTGGCGTGGCAAAATACCGTGCGGCGGAAGGCAAAACCGTGAAGCTGCCATTGCGCGGCCCGGTTGAATATACCGCGCGCGATATCCTCGGCGGCCTGCGCTCGGCCTGTACCTACGTGGGAGCATCCCGCCTGAAAGAGCTGACGAAACGCACAACGTTTATTCGCGTTCAGGAACAGGAAAACCGCGTTTTCAATAGCCTGTAATACCGCTGGCTGGCGCATGTCCGTGCGCCAGCACTCTTCTGTACTATCCCGCACTCATGGCATCCCCCAGATGGAATATCGGCAGATACATTGCGACCACCAGCGTGCCGATAATCAACCCTGTCACAATCAACAGCAGCGGCTCCAGAAGCGCAGCCAGATTGTCTGCTTGTTGAAATGTCTGTTCCGTATGGTGGCGGGCAAGGTTCGCCAGCATCACATCAAGCGCACCCGCGATTTCACCGGTTCGAATCAGCTGTATGCACAGCGGTGTAAAGACAGATGCCTGCTGAAAGGCTGACCACACGGGCATTCCTTGCTCGATATGTTCGCGTACCTCCCGCATTTTGGTTTGCCAGTACCCGCTTTCAACCGTCTCTTCCACACTTTCCAGCCCCTGCAAAAAGGCGATCCCGGCTTGCTGGGTTAATGACAGTACGGTAAATATCTGCCCCAATTTTTGCCCACGCGCCAGTACGCCCATCACGGGCAGATGCAGCAGCATGCGCTGCCAGCGCGAATGCCGTCGTAGCTTACAGGCGGCAACAACCAAAATAAGAAGCAGGGCAAAAAGCGTGACAATGTGCCCCTGAATAGCGGCGGCTAACCCCATGACCGCCTGCGTGAGCCAGGGCAGGGGAGTATTAAACGTTTTATAGATTGCGGCGAACTCGGGCAGCACCAGCGTCACCATCGCCAGCACCACCAGCGCTGCAAGGGTCAGAATGATCGTGGGATAGCGCAGCGCCTTTTTGACTTTTGCACCGAGCTGCTCCTGGGCTTTTTGTTGCTGTGCGAGCTGGCGACAGCACTCCTCCAGCTTCCCCGTTAGCTCGCCTGTCTTTACCATGGAGACATAAAGCGGGCTAAACACCTCCGGCCATTTATTCATTGACGCAGAAAAGGAACAGCCTCCACTGAGATCGTCAGCAAGGCTGTGAAGCAGAGCCTGCCAATGCTTTAACGGATGCTGTTCCGCCAGCATTTGCAGGCTGTGAGACAACGTCAGGCCAGCCTGCAGCAGCGTCGCGAGCTGGCGAAAGATATCGTAGCAGTGAAGACGCTGCCATCGAGGACGCAGCAATGACCGATTGAGCGCCAGCGGATGAAGACGCCGTTGTTCTAAGCTGCTGCAAGCAGCTTCTCGACTGATAGCCCAAAGCGTGCCCGTGCGGATTTCACCCTCCGCAGTAAGCGCCCGCCATCGCCAGAGTTGATTAACAGCCATCGGGCATTCCCATGACGCGGACGACCTCTTCGATCGTGGTGAGCCCTTCTTCTACAGCCATACAGCCATGCTCAAACAGCGATGTCATTCCCGCCTGACGGGCGCTGCCCTCTATCACCTCTATGCTTGCTCCGCTGGCAATCGCCTGCCGAAGCGTGCTGTCGATGGACAGCACTTCAAAAATCGCCACGCGGCCATAAAAACCGTGATAACAGCGATCGCAGCCTGTAGGTTGCCAGCGCGGAAGCGGCCTGGGCCAAAGAGCGCGAGGTAATTCTTCACGGCCGCTGGCTTCATGGCGACAGTGGGGACACAGGCGGCGAACCAGCCGCTGGGCAATCACCAGCGAAAGCGCTGAGGAGAGCATCCACCGGGCGACTCCCATTTGTTGAAGACGAATAAGCGTCTCCGCTGTTGAATTGGTATGGAGCGTAGACAGCACCAGATGCCCGGTTTGCGCGGCCTTGATGGCGATCTCTGCGGTGTCGCCGTCACGGATTTCGCCCACCATGATGATGTCGGGATCCTGACGAAGCAGCGCCCGCAGCACACTCTGGAAGGTTAATCCTGCTCGGGGATTAATCTGCGTCTGGTTCAACCCGGCAAGCGGTATCTCAATCGGATCTTCCACGCTGCAGATGTTGACGTCCTGAGTGTTACGCGCCTGCAACGCGCTGTAAAGCGATACGGTTTTCCCGCTGCCGGTGGGGCCCGTCACCAGGATCAAGCCTTGCGGACGATGAAGGGCCTCGTTAAAGCAGGCCAGCTGTTCGGCATTCATTCCCAGCTTAGCGGGTTCCAGCGCCTGTTGAACCTGATGCAGCAGGCGCAGCACAATTTTCTCACCACCGCTACAGGGGAGCGTAGAGATACGGAAGGAGACCGGCTCGTTGGCTACCTCAACCGTAAACTGACCATCCTGAGGCAAACGGCGCTCCGCAATATCCAGATTGCCCAACACCTTTAAGCGAGCGATGAGCATGGTCGCCAGCGCCGCGGAAAGCGGTGGCTGCGGGCAAAGCACGCCGTCGATGCGTAAACGGATCTGGCAGGCGTGCTCCATCGGTTCAATATGAATGTCGGATGCGCGTTGGCTTATCGCCTGCTGCAGCGTGTGGTTGAGGATATCTACCGCGGAGTGCGGTGCTGATACGACGGGGAGATGAGATTGTGATGCCATCTGCCGGTGCTTTTCCATGCGTTCAACGCTCCAGCATTCGATATCAATCCGTTTTTGCGTCGCGAAACGCAATGCTTCCATCAGTTCATTGCCGGGATTTCCCGCTACGGCAATGCTGATCGTGTCGGTATCGCTGGTCAGTAGCACGGCGTGATGACGCAGGCATAGTGCGACGAGTTGCTCGGTATTCATCATCCGCTCCCGTTAGTGAGTGTCGAAGCGGAAAACGTCTTCACAGGCCTGCTTGAGCGCGCTGTCAGAGTCGATCTTGCAGTCACGTGTCCAGCCCGTCATGCCATTGCCGTCGCTCCAGAGCGGCGTCATGAGAACCTCCAGCCCGTTCAGGCTCTCCTGCCCCGTTAACGACACGACGCCTTTCGCCACGCTCATCGCTGAAACATAACGTGTCGTCGTCGGAGAGGGGATGCCGTTCGTTCCCGCATCACAACCCTCCACGCCACCGTGGTCCAGCGCGCAAAGCTCGATAGCCGTGCGATAAGGGACAAACGTTTGCAGCATATCGGTGAGTGCGGCTTTTCGCAGGTAGTTCTGGTACGCGGGTATGCCGATGGCGCTCAGGATGGCAATAATGCCAATCACCACCATTAGCTCAATGAGCGTGAATCCTTTTTGTCTGTTCATGTCTGCTCCTTAGGTTAAGTGCCGCTACTCTGGCAGTGAGAGGGCGCAGAAACGAGGGGCAAAAAAGGAAACGTGAATGGGCTTTCAGGGATTTAACGTAGCGTTACAGGGAAGGGCAAAAGATTTGCGATGAAGGCTGTATTTCCCCCTTCGCGTGAAGGGGGATAACGGGATTACTTAAAGCGCATGGAGAGATCGAGAGCCCGCACATGCTTGGTGAGGGCACCTACGGAGATAAAATCAACGCCGGTTTCCGCGAATTCACGGAGGGTATCGAACGTCACGTTGCCGGATACCTCAAGCTGCGCTTGTCCGTTCGTCAGTTTTACCGCCTCACGCATCTGCTCGGTTTCAAAGTTATCCAGCATGATGATGTCAGCCCCGGCCTTAATCGCCTGCTCAAGCTCTTCCAGATTTTCCACTTCCACTTCAACCGGCACGTCCGGGTGGAGCCAGAAGGCTTTTTCCACCGCCTGGCGCACGGAGCCAGAGGCAATAATGTGGTTCTCTTTAATCAGGAAGGCATCTGACAACCCCAGACGATGGTTTGCGCCGCCGCCGCACAGCACCGCGTATTTCAGCGCGGTACGCAGGCCCGGCAGGGTTTTACGGGTATCCAGCAGCTGCGTGCGGGTACCGGCCAGCAGGTCAACGTAGCGACGTACTTCGCTTGCTACCCCGGACAAGGTCTGGACGAAGTTCAGCGCGGTGCGTTCGCCGGTGAGCAGCACGCGGGACGGGCCATCGAGCTCAAATAGCGGCTGGTTCGCCGTGACGGTGTCGCCGTCTTCCACGTGCCAGGTTACCTGCACATCATCACCTGCCAGCTGGGTAAAGACCTCTTCAACCCAACGCTTGCCGCAAAAAACGCCGTCTTCACGCGTGATGATGACCGCGTGGGAGCGTGTCTCTTTTGGCAACAACTGTGCGGTAATATCGTTTTCGGCGCTGACGTCACCGCCCAGGTCTTCTTTCAACGCATGGGCAACGCTTGCCGGGATATCCATGTTAATACGTTCCAGAAGCGCTTCACGTCGGTGGTCGGGGTTGTAGCGGCGAGGCGGCATGATAAAACTCCAAATTGGTAACGAATCATAATATTGAAACATGCTACTCTGAACCGAGTCATTGCACCATACAGAAGGAGTTCCAGCATGTTGTTAGAAGACGGATGGCTGGTGGATGCGCGGCACGTGCCCTCGCCGCACCACGATTGCCGCCCGGAGGATGAAAAGCCCACACTGCTGGTGGTTCATAATATTAGTCTTCCGCCGGGTGAGTTTGGCGGTCCGTGGATCGATGCGTTATTCACGGGAACGATTGATCCCGATGCTCATCCCTTTTTTGCTGAAATTGCTCATCTGCGCGTATCGGCACATTGTCTGATCCGTCGCGACGGAGAAGTGGTTCAATATGTTCCTTTTGATAAGCGCGCCTGGCATGCTGGGGTGTCGATGTATCACGGGCGCGAACGGTGCAATGATTTCTCCATTGGGATCGAACTGGAAGGCACGGATACCACGCCCTACACCGATTCACAGTATCAACAGCTAGCGGCCGTGACCCGAACGCTTATCGGGCTCTATCCGGCAATCGCTGAAAATATTACCGGACACAGTGATATCGCCCCGGTGAGAAAAACCGATCCCGGTCCGGCTTTTGACTGGTCCCGGTTTCGCACCATGCTCGCCGCGTCGTCAGAATAAGGAGATACCATGACGTTGTTTACCATGCTGCTGGTAATGATTGCTGAACGCCTGTTTAAACTTGGCGAGCACTGGCATCTGGATCACCGGCTGGAGGTGATTTTCCGCCGGATCAAACATTTTTCCATGCTGCGTACGCTGTTGATGATGGCGGGCGTCATGCTTATTACCTTCCTCCTCCTGCGCTCGCTGTACGGGCTGTTTTTCAACGTGCCGCTGCTGGTGGTGTGGATCCTGCTTGGGGTGCTGTGCATTGGTGCGGGCAAAGTGCGTATGCACTATCACGCTTATCTTAAAGCCGCCTCCCGTGACGATGCCCATGCGCGCGGAGCCATGGCGAGCGAGCTGACGATGATCCACGGCGTGCCGCCGGACTGCGACGAGCGCGAGTTTCTGCGCGAGCTGCAAAATGCGCTGCTGTGGATCAACTTCCGCTACTATCTGGCACCGCTGTTCTGGTTCGTGGTGGGCGGTCCGTGGGGGCCGGTACTGCTGATGGGGTATGCATTCCTGCGCGCCTGGCAGACCTGGCTGGCCCGTTACCTGACGCCGCATGAACGCTTGCTGTCAGGCATTGATGCCATCCTGCACGTGCTCGACTGGCTCCCGGTTCGTCTGGTGGGCGTGGTGTACGCGTTAATTGGTCACGGTGAAAAAGCGCTGCCTGCATGGTTCGCCTCGCTTGCCGACCGCCATACGTCGCAGTACCAGGTGTTAACGCGTCTGGCGCAGTTCTCGCTGGCGCGTGAGCCGCACACCGACAAGATTGAAACGCCGAAAGCCGCTGTCTCCATGGCGAAGAAAACGTCGTTCGTGGTGGTTGTGGTCGTGGCGTTGCTGACTATCTACGGCACGCTGGTGTAAGCCAGCGCGCCGCAAAGACTAAAGCGTATCCGCGGGCGGGATGCCGAAATCAGGCATCCCGTTTTCGTCCCAGCGGACAAGCTTCAGGCGAGTATGGCGGTTCGGATCGTACAGCGGGTCGCCCTCAATTTCAGTGTAATTACGCGCGTGATACACCAGCACATCTTCCCCTTCCGGCGTTAGCGTAAAGCTGTTGTGTCCCGGACCGTACTGGCGGTTTTCGTAACTGGTGACGAACACCGGGCGCGAGGATTTTTGCCAGTTTGCCGGGTTTTTCGGATCGGCATTCAGGTCTATCCACAGTAGCCCCATGCAGTAGTTCTCGTCGGTGGCGCTGGCGGAATAGCTGATAAACAGCTTATCGTCGTGAACCAGCACCGCCGGACCTTCGTTGACCCAAAACCCGCGACGCTCCCAGTCATACTCCGGCTTGCTGAGCATCAGTGGCTCGCCTTTCACTGTCCAGGGGTTTTCCATTTCGCACAGATAAAGATTGGAGTTCCCGGAGATGTCCGGCGCTTTTTGCGCCCACAGATACCAGCGTTTTCCCTGATGAACAAAGGTGGTGGCGTCCAGCGCGAAGGTGTCGAACTGCGTTTTTATCTGACCTTTTTCCGTCCACGTACCGGTGAGCGGATCGCCGTCGGCACACTCCAGCGCAAACATCCGGTGCTGGAACATCCCAAGTTCGTCGAGCGCCTGGGTGTGCGTCGCGGCAAAGTAGATGTACCACTTGCCGTCAATGTGGTGCAGTTCCGGCGCCCAGATCAACTGGCTCATCGGGCCGGTCTCGGGTTTGCGCCAGACCACAACTTCTTCAGCTTTACGTAAGCCTTCCAGCGACGCTGCGCGGCGGATCGCCAGCCTGTCGTACTGCGGCACGGAGGCGATAAAATAGTACTGCCCCTCATGGCGTAAAATGTACGGGTCGGCACGTTGTTCGATAAACGGGTTTGGCCACTGATGCATTTGGATCTCCTTATTTTGTCTCTGCGGCTTTCAGTTCCTGATAGTCGCTCAGTTCACGGTAATTGGTGCGACGTTTTTCCAGGTCTTCCTGAATGCGTTTCATCGTTTCACGGTCTACCTTCAGCAGGCGTACTACGCCCGCGGTAATTAAGTATCCAATGCCGGGAATGACGGTAAAGAGCAGCACGATCCCGTTAATGGCGTCCGCGCTCTGCGCTTTTGCGCCCGAGTCATAACCGTACCAGGAGAGCAGGAAGCCGACCATCGCTCCGGCAATCGCCAGCCCCAGCTTCAGGAAGAAGATGTTGCCGGAGAAGCTGATCCCGGTAATGCGTTTCCCGGTCTTCCACTCGCCGTAGTCGTCCACGTCGGCCATCAGCGACCAGTGCAGCGGTGACGGGATCTGGTGCAGGATGTTCAGCAGGAAGTAGAGCACCACGATGGTGACGGTGGCTTTCGGGTCAAAGAAGTAGAAGGCGCAGGAGAAAATCGCCAGCACGATGTTGGTCCAGAAGAAGACCTTCAGCTTACACCAGCGGTCGGTCAGCACTTTAGCCAGCACGCTGCCGAGCATCATGCCCACGACGCCAAGGCTAATAAACAGCGTGGCGAAGTGGGTGCTCTGGCCCATCACCCAGGTGACGTAATACATGGTGGCCGCCATGCGGATAAAGCCCGGGCAGACGTTGCACAGGGTCAGGAGTAGAATGCGTACCCACTGGTCGTTCTTCCACACGTCTTTCAGATCGTTTTTCAGCTCATCGTTGGTTTGCACCGCCGGGCGCACGCGCTCGCGCACGGTAGAGAAGCTGAACAGGAACATACAGGTCCCAATCAGGGCCAGGACGGTCATTGCCATCTGGTAGCCCTTGGCCTTGTTGTCCCCGCCAAACCAGTCGGCCATCGGCAGCAGCGTTAATGAGAGCAGCAGCGTGGCGATACCGACCATCACAAAACGATACGACTGGCAGGCGACGCGCTCTTTCGGATCGTTAGTGATCACGCCACCCAGCGAGCAGTAAGGAATATTGATTGCCGTGTAGGTCAAAGAGAGCAGGAAGTAGGTGACAAACGCATAGATAACTTTGCTGTTATAGCTCCAGTCTGGCGTGGTGAACATCAGGATGCTGAACAGCGCGTAGGGGAAGGCGATCCACAGCAGCCATGGACGAAATCGGCCATATTTACTGCGGGTACGGTCGGCAATCGCCCCCATGATCGGGTCCGTTACGGCGTCAATCACGCGGACGGACAGCAGCAGTACGCCGACCAGCGCAGGCGCCAGGCCAAAAATATCCGTATAAAAATAGTTAACAAACAACATGATGGCGCCGAAGATGATGTTGCATCCCGCGTCGCCCATCCCATAGCCGATCTTTTCTTTTACTGACAGTTTGTTGTTATCCATCGACAGCTCTCCGGTTTACGGTATGGAGAGAATTATTCGCTGGCTCATGAATATATGCGTTGCAGGATAAAGGCGGTGATATGGATGAAACGGCTGAAGGCCTGAATTTGTGAGGAAGGTAACAACACGCTGTACCCGCAAAAAACGGGTACAGCGCAGAGAGGCTTAGTGCGCTTTCACGGCTTTCTGGTTCTTCTGTTTCACCAGGTAGCCCACGCCGAGGATCGCAATCCAGACCGGGATCAGGTAAACGGAAATCGCCATCCCCGGGGTGATCAGCATGATCACCAGCACGGCCGCCATAAACACCAGGCACACCCAGTTACCCAGCGGGTAAAGCAGGGCAGGGAAGCGCGTGGTGACGCCTTGCTGCTGCTTGGCGCGGCGGAACTTGATGTGCGCCAGGCTGATCATCGCCCAGTTAATCACCAGAGCAGAGACCACCAGCGCCATCAGCAGGCCGAAGGCTGACTCCGGCGCCAGGTAGTTGATCAGCACGCACAGCGCCGTGACAACTGCAGACACAATAATGGTGTTCACCGGCACGCCGCGCTTATCAACGTTGAGCAGCGCTTTCGGGGCGTTGCCCTGCTGAGCCAGACCGAACAGCATGCGGCTGTTGCAGTAGACGCAGCTGTTATAAACAGACAGCGCCGCGGTCAGAACAACCACGTTGAGTGCGTTTGCCACAAAGGTATCGCCCAGCTCGTGGAAGATCAGCACAAACGGGCTGGTGTCAGCGGTTACGCGGGTCCACGGCAGCAGGGAAAGCAGCACGGCCAGCGAGCCCACATAGAAGATCAGGATGCGGTAGATAACCTGGTTGGTGGCTTTTGGAATGCTCTGCTCCGGGTTGTCGGCTTCCGCGGCGGTGATGCCCACCAGCTCAAGACCGCCAAAGGAGAACATAATGATAGCCATCATCATTACCAGGCCGGTCATGCCGTGAGGCAGGAAGCCACCCTGTTCCCAGAGGTTGCGCACTGTCGCCTGCGGGCCGCCATTGCCGCTGAACAGCAGCCAGCCGCCGAAGATGATCATCGCCACTACGGCAATCACCTTAATAATGGCAAACCAGAACTCCATTTCACCGAACACTTTTACGTTGGTCAGGTTAATGGCGTTAATAATGACGAAGAAAGCCGCTGCGGAGGCCCAGGTTGGGATCTCCGGATACCAGAACTGAATGTATTTCCCGACGGCGGTAAGCTCAGCCATGGCAACCAGGACGTACAGCACCCAGTAGTTCCAGCCAGAGGCGAAACCGGCAAAGCTGCCCCAGTATTTGTAGGCAAAGTGGCTGAACGAGCCTGCAACCGGCTCTTCAACGACCATCTCACCCAACTGACGCATAATCAGAAAGGCAATAAAGCCTGCGATTGCATACCCCAAAATAATGCCCGGACCGGCTGACTGGATAACGGACGCGCTGCCGAGAAACAGGCCAGTACCGATAGCACCACCCAGTGCAATGAGCTGTATGTGGCGGTTCTTAAGCCCGCGCTTTAGCTGATCGCCGTGCTGTTGAGCTTCCATTTGAAACCTCGTGTGTGGTTGTTATGTTCACGCTGTGCGTGTGTAATTATGAAAATCCATATTCTGTATTTATTTCTTTACGGTTAACGAGACCGAAAAAAGCGGAGATGACTTCCGTAAGCGCAAGAATAGTGGTAAGCGCCTGTGAATGCACCTGCTTTATGAAGGGCTGATGACGACTTGAATAAAAAGAAAGCATTTGTAAATCGGCCCGCTCAGTCTTCCTAACCCAACCTATAGAATAGAAATGCGCCAGAAGTGGGCGAATTTTCGTTATTTGCCTTGTTGAATCGCTTCAGATTGCAAAAACCCTCGTTTCATTAAGGTTAAAACTGCCTCTTTGGGAGTAATCAACTCATTTGTGCAAAGTTACATTTCTGAAACGTTATTTCTGTAAGGTTGTTAAAATGTGCAGGGTTTACTGATTTCAATCAAAACCAATATGGACAGAAGGTGAATACTTTGTTACTTTAGCGATACGAACTTGAAATTGGTAAGACCAATTGACTCCGGGCAAAAAGGCGTAAGACAGGGAATATGGCCTACAGCAAAATTCGCCAACCAAAACTATCTGATGTGATTGAGCAGCAGCTGGAGTTTTTAATCCTCGAAGGGACTCTGCGCCCGGGTGAGAAACTTCCGCCAGAACGCGAGCTGGCAAAACAGTTCGACGTTTCACGTCCCTCTCTGCGTGAGGCGATTCAACGTCTCGAAGCAAAGGGCTTGCTGCTTCGTCGCCAGGGCGGCGGAACCTTTGTGCAAAACAGCCTGTGGCAGAGCTTCAGCGATCCGCTGGTAGAACTTCTCTCTGACCACCCAGAATCCCAGTTTGATCTGCTTGAGACCCGTCACGCGCTTGAAGGTATTGCGGCCTATTACGCCGCCCTTCGCAGCACTGATGAAGATCGCGTGCGTATCCGCGAACTGCATCAGGCCATTGAACGGGCACAGCAGTCCGGCGATTTAGACGCCGAGTCCAGCGCCGTTGTCCAGTATCAAATCGCCGTCACCGAAGCGGCCCACAACGTGGTGCTCCTCCATCTGCTACGCTGCATGGAGCCGATGCTGGCCCAGAACGTTCGTCAGAATTTTGAATTGTTGTATGCCCGTCGGGAGATGCTCCCACTGGTAAGCAACCATCGCACCCGAGTATTCGAGGCGATAATGGCCGGGGAACCGGAGCAGGCGCGTGAAGCGTCGCACCGCCATCTGGCTTTCATTGAGGAAATCTTGCTGGACCGCAGCCGTGAACAATCGCGTCGCGAACGTTCATTACGCCGCATACAGCAACGAAAGGATTAAGCGCCAGGTACTTTTAGAGCGCGGCAACTAAACGCAGAACCTGTCTTATTGTGTTCTTGCCCAAGAGCACAATGGGACAGGTTCCAGACAAATCAACGTATTAGATAGATAAGGAATACCCCCATGTCAGAACGTCTCCAAAATGACGTGGATCCGATCGAAACTCGCGACTGGCTACAGGCGATCGAATCGGTCATCCGTGAAGAAGGTGTTGAGCGCGCTCAGTATCTGATTGATCAGCTGCTTTCTGAAGCCCGCAAAGGCGGTGTGAAGGTTGCTTCAGGTGCAGGGGCTAGCAACTACGTAAACACGATTGCCGTCGAAGACGAACCGGAATACCCGGGCAATCTGGATCTGGAACGTCGTATCCGTTCTGCAATCCGCTGGAACGCCATCATGACCGTTCTGCGCGCATCCAAGAAAGACCTGGAGCTGGGTGGCCACATGGCGTCCTTCCAGTCTTCTGCCACCGTTTACGAAGTGTGCTTCAACCACTTCTTCCGTGCAGCGAACGAGAAAGACGGCGGCGATCTGGTGTACTTCCAGGGCCACATCTCTCCGGGCATCTATGCACGTGCATTCCTGGAAGGTCGTCTGACTGAAGAGCAGATGAACAACTTCCGTCAGGAAGTTCACGGTAAAGGTCTGTCTTCTTACCCGCACCCTAAACTGATGCCTGAATTCTGGCAGTTCCCGACCGTATCTATGGGTCTGGGCCCAATCGGTGCGATCTACCAGGCTAAATTCCTGAAATACCTGGAACACCGTGGTCTGAAAGACACCTCCGAGCAGACCGTTTACGCCTTCCTGGGCGACGGCGAAATGGATGAGCCAGAATCTAAAGGTGCGATCACCATCGCAACCCGTGAGAAGCTGGACAACCTGTGCTTCATCATCAACTGTAACCTGCAGCGTCTGGATGGTCCGGTAACCGGTAACGGCAAGATCATCAACGAACTGGAAGGCATCTTCGCAGGTGCTGGCTGGAACGTGATCAAAGTCATGTGGGGCGGTCGCTGGGATGAGCTGCTGCGTAAAGACACCAGCGGTAAACTGATCCAGCTGATGAACGAAACCGTTGACGGTGACTACCAGACCTTCAAATCCAAAGACGGTGCCTACGTTCGTGAGCACTTCTTCGGCAAATACCCTGAAACCGCAGCACTGGTTGCAGACTGGACTGATGAGCAGATCTGGGCCCTGAACCGCGGTGGTCACGATCCGAAGAAAGTCTACGCTGCACTGAAAAAAGCGCAGGAAACCAAAGGTAAAGCGACTGTAATCCTGGCCCATACCATCAAAGGTTACGGCATGGGTGATACCGCAGAAGGTAAAAACATCGCTCACCAGGTTAAGAAAATGAACATGGACGGCGTGCGTTATATCCGCGACCGTTTCAACGTTCCTGTGACCGATGAGCAGGTAGAAAACCTGTCTTACATCACCTTCCCGGAAGGGTCTGAAGAGCACAAGTACCTGCACGAACGTCGTCAGGCGCTGAAAGGCTACCTGCCAGCTCGCCAGCCTAACTTCACCGAGAAGCTGGAACTGCCAGCGCTGGAAGACTTCTCTCAGCTGCTGGAAGAGCAGAACAAAGAGATCTCTACCACTATCGCTTTCGTTCGTGCCCTGAACGTGATGCTGAAGAACAAGTCGATCAAAGATCGTCTGGTTCCAATCATCGCTGACGAAGCGCGTACTTTCGGTATGGAAGGTCTGTTCCGTCAGATCGGTATCTACAGCCCGAACGGCCAGCAGTACACCCCGCAGGACCGTGAGCAGGTTGCATACTACAAAGAAGACGAGAAAGGTCAGATCCTGCAGGAAGGTATCAACGAGCTGGGCGCAGGCGCATCCTGGCTGGCTGCTGCGACCTCTTACAGCACCAACAACCTGCCGATGATCCCGTTCTACATTTACTACTCCATGTTCGGGTTCCAGCGTATCGGTGACCTGTGCTGGCAGGCTGGCGACCAGCAGGCTCGCGGCTTCCTGGTAGGCGGTACCTCCGGTCGTACGACTCTGAACGGTGAAGGTCTGCAGCACGAAGATGGCCACAGCCACATTCAGTCTCTGACTATCCCTAACTGTATCTCTTACGACCCGTCTTACGCGTACGAAGTGGCAGTCATCATGCATGACGGTCTGACCCGCATGTACGGTGAAGCGCAAGAGAACATTTACTACTACATCACCACCCTGAACGAAAACTACCACATGCCGGCAATGCCAGCAGGTGCCGAGGAAGGTATCCGTAAAGGTATCTACAAACTCGAAACCCTCGAAGGTAGCAAAGGTAAAGTTCAGCTGCTGGGCTCCGGTTCTATCCTGCGTCACGTACGTGAAGCAGCACAGATCCTGGCGAAAGACTACGGTGTGGGTTCCGACGTGTACTCTGTGACCTCCTTCACTGAGCTGGCGCGTGATGGCCAGGATTGTGAGCGCTGGAACATGCTGCACCCAATGGAAACTCCACGCGTTCCGTACATCGCTCAGGTGATGAACGATGCACCAGCGGTGGCGTCTACTGACTATATGAAACTGTTCGCAGAGCAGGTTCGTACTTACGTTCCAGCTGATGATTATCGCGTTCTGGGTACTGACGGCTTCGGTCGTTCTGACAGCCGCGAAAACCTGCGCCACCACTTCGAAGTTGATGCTTCTTACGTGGTTGTAGCAGCACTGGGCGAACTGGCTAAACGTGGCGAAATCGATAAGAAAGTGGTTGCGGACGCAATCACCAAATTCAACATCGATGCAGAAAAAGTTAACCCGCGTCTGGCGTAAGAGGTAAAAGAATAATGGCTATCGAAATCAATGTACCGGACATCGGGGCTGATGAAGTTGAAATCACCGAGATCCTGGTCAAAGTAGGCGACAAAGTTGAAGCTGAACAGTCGCTGATCACCGTAGAAGGCGATAAAGCCTCTATGGAAGTCCCGTCTCCTCAGGCTGGCATCGTTAAAGAGATCAAAGTCTCTGTTGGCGATAAAACCGAGACTGGCAAACTGATCATGATTTTCGATTCCGCCGACGGTGCAGCAGCTGCTGCACCTGCGCAGGAAGAGAAGAAAGCCGCTCCGGCCGCCGCTGCTCCAGCAGCTGCCGCGAGCGCGAAAGAAGTGAACGTGCCTGACATCGGCGGTGACGAAGTAGAAGTCACTGAAATCCTGGTGAAAGTGGGCGACACCGTTGCGGCCGAGCAGTCACTGATCACCGTAGAAGGCGACAAAGCCTCTATGGAAGTGCCCGCTCCGTTCGCCGGTACCGTTAAAGAGATCAAGATCAACACCGGTGACAAAGTGTCTACCGGGTCGCTGATCATGATCTTCGAAGTGGCGGGTGCTGCACCTGCTGCTGCGCCAGCACAGGCCGCTGCTCCGGCTCCGGCCGCTGCACCAGCAGCTGCTGGCGGCGCGAAAGACGTTAACGTACCGGACATCGGCGGTGACGAAGTTGAAGTAACCGAAGTGATGGTGAAAGTGGGCGACAAAGTTGCCGCTGAACAGTCACTGATCACCGTTGAAGGCGACAAGGCTTCTATGGAAGTCCCAGCGCCGTTCGCGGGTACCGTTAAAGAGATCAAAATCAGCACCGGCGACAAAGTGTCTACCGGCTCTCTGATCATGGTCTTCGAAGTGGAAGGCGCTGCGCCTGCCGCAGCTCCGGCTGCCGCGGCTGCACCGGCACCTGCTGCTGCACCGGCTCAGGCGGCTAAACCTGCTGCAAAAGCGGAAGGCAAATCTGAGTTCGCTGAAAACGACGCTTACGTCCACGCTACCCCGCTGATTCGTCGCCTGGCGCGCGAATTCGGTGTGAACCTGGCGAAAGTGAAAGGGACCGGCCGTAAGGGTCGTATCCTGCGCGAAGACGTTCAGACCTACGTGAAAGACGCGGTGAAACGCGCCGAAGCTGCACCTGCTGCAGCCGCCGGTGGCGGTATCCCGGGCATGCTGCCATGGCCAAAAGTGGACTTCAGCAAGTTCGGCGAAATCGAAGAAGTGGAGCTGGGCCGCATCCAGAAAATCTCTGGTGCTAACCTGAGCCGTAACTGGGTGATGATCCCGCACGTTACGCACTTCGATAAGACCGATATCACCGATCTGGAAGCGTTCCGTAAACAGCAGAACGCCGAAGCTGAGAAGCGTAAGCTGGACGTGAAATTCACCCCAGTGGTCTTCATCATGAAAGCTGTTGCCGCTGCCCTTGAGCAGATGCCACGCTTCAACAGCTCCCTGTCCGAAGACGGTCAGAAGCTGACGCTGAAGAAATACATCAACATCGGTGTTGCGGTTGATACGCCAAATGGTCTGGTTGTTCCGGTCTTCAAAGACGTGAACAAGAAGAGCATTACCGAGCTGTCCCGTGAACTGACCACCATCTCCAAGAAAGCGCGTGATGGTAAGCTGACTGCCGGCGAAATGCAGGGCGGCTGCTTCACTATCTCCAGCATCGGCGGCCTGGGTACCACCCACTTCGCGCCGATTGTGAACGCGCCGGAAGTGGCTATCCTCGGTGTGTCCAAGTCCGCGATGGAGCCGGTGTGGAATGGCAAAGAGTTCGTGCCGCGTCTGATGATGCCAATCTCTCTGTCCTTCGACCACCGCGTGATCGACGGTGCTGATGGTGCGCGCTTCATCACCATCATCAACAACACCCTGAGCGACATTCGCCGCCTGGTGATGTAATCGAAAAGCCGGCCAGTCGGCCGGCTTTTTTCTGATAATCTCACGGTGTTTGTGAGGTTATTGGCGAAAGCGACAATTCGTGAGCCGTTTGTTGTTTCAAAATTGTTAACAATTTTGTAAACTGCGGGCGGATAGAACGACCCGGTGGACGACGGGTATAAATTAAGAGGTCATGATGAGCACAGAAATCAAAACTCAGGTCGTAGTACTTGGGGCAGGCCCGGCAGGTTACTCCGCAGCATTCCGCGCCGCGGATTTAGGTCTGGAAACCGTCATCGTAGAACGTTACAGCACCCTCGGCGGTGTTTGTCTGAACGTCGGCTGTATCCCTTCTAAAGCGCTGCTGCACGTAGCGAAAGTTATCGAAGAAGCCAAAGCGCTGGCTGAACACGGTATCGTCTTCGGCGAGCCGAAAACCGATATCGACAAAATTCGTACCTGGAAAGAGAAAGTTATCACTCAGCTGACCGGCGGTCTGGCGGGTATGGCCAAAGGCCGTAAAGTGAAAGTGGTAAACGGTCTGGGTAAATTCACCGGTGCGAACACCCTGGAAGTGGAAGGCGAAAACGGCAAAACCGTGATCAACTTCGACAACGCGATCATCGCGGCAGGCTCTCGCCCAATCGAACTGCCATTCATTCCGCATGAAGATCCACGCGTGTGGGATTCCACCGATGCCCTGGAGCTGAAAACCGTTCCTAAGCGTCTGCTGGTCATGGGCGGCGGTATCATCGGTCTGGAAATGGGTACCGTGTACCATGCGCTGGGTTCAGAGATCGACGTGGTTGAAATGTTCGACCAGGTTATCCCGGCAGCCGACAAAGACATCGTTAAAGTCTTCACCAAACGCATCAGCAAGAAATTCAACCTGATGCTGGAAACCAAAGTGACTGCCGTTGAAGCGAAAGAAGACGGCATTTACGTTTCCATGGAAGGCAAAAAAGCCCCTGCAGAAGCGCAGCGTTACGACGCCGTGCTGGTGGCGATCGGCCGCGTGCCGAACGGTAAAAACCTCAATGCTGGCGCAGCTGGCGTGGAAGTGGACGACCGTGGCTTTATCCGCGTTGATAAGCAGCTGCGCACCAACGTGCCGCACATCTTTGCTATCGGCGACATCGTCGGTCAGCCAATGCTGGCGCACAAAGGTGTTCACGAAGGTCACGTTGCCGCTGAAGTTATCGCTGGCATGAAACACTACTTCGATCCGAAAGTGATCCCATCTATCGCGTACACCGAGCCAGAAGTTGCCTGGGTGGGTCTGACCGAGAAAGAAGCGAAAGAGAAAGGCATCAGCTACGAAACCGCCACCTTCCCGTGGGCTGCTTCTGGCCGTGCTATTGCTTCCGATTGCGCAGATGGCGTGACCAAACTGATCTTCGACAAAGAGACTCACCGCGTGATCGGTGGTGCGATTGTCGGCACCAACGGCGGCGAGCTGCTGGGTGAAATCGGTCTGGCTATCGAAATGGGTTGCGACGCGGAAGACATCGCGCTGACCATCCACGCGCACCCGACTCTGCACGAGTCCGTGGGCCTGGCGGCAGAAGTGTTCGAAGGTAGCATTACGGACCTGCCAAACGCGAAAGCGAAGAAGAAATAAGTTTCTCTGCGCTTGATAAACGCCTCTCCGGAGGCGTTTTTTTTTGCCTGTAACTACCTGATTTAGTAGTCATCCTGTTGATACTTCCGCTAAAAATTTCCCTTCATCTGCCGATACTTTTTTCACCATTGTGTGGCTACTGGCCACGCGGTTTAGGGGTTCTGGACTCTTTTATTACACGAAAAAAGGAAAATACATGTCTTTGAAGAAAGTTGCGGTAATTGGCTTAGTGGCGGCAGCGCTGACGCTGACAGGGTGCGGTGCGGTAACGACGGCGGTGAAGAAACGCAACCTGGAAGTGAAAACCCAGATGAGTGAAACCGTCTGGCTTGAGCCATCCAACGAGAAAACGGTCTACATTCAGGTTAAAAACACCTCCGATAAAGACATGAGCAACCTGCAGACCCTGCTGGCGAACGACCTGATTGCCAAGGGCTATAAAGTGACCAGCTCCCCTGACGGCGCATACTACTGGGTGCAGGCAAACGTCCTGAAAGCCGACAAAATGGACCTGCGTGAAGCTCAGGGCTACCTGAAAACCGGGTACGAAGGTGCGGCTGTGGGCGCTGCACTGGGTGCCGGGATCACCGCTTATAACAGTAACTCTTCCGGCGCAGCGCTGGGCGTGGGTCTGGCGGCGGGCCTGATCGGCATGGCGGCAGACGCCATGGTGGAAGATGTAAACTACACCATGGTGACTGACCTGCAGATCTCTGAGCGCAGCAAAGCAAAAGTCACAACCGATAATATCGCTGCCCTGCGTCAGGGTACCTCTGGCGTGAAACTGCAGACCAGCACCGAGCAGGGCGATCGTGCGAAGTATCAGACCCGCGTGGTGTCTAACGCCAACAAGGTGAACCTGAAGTTCGAAGAGGCGAAGCCGGTTCTGGAAGCGCAGCTGGCGAAATCGGTCGCCAATATTCTGTAGGAAAACAGCCGGGTGGCGACGTCGCCTTACCCGGCCTGCCTGCATTACGGGGCGACGGGTTGCCAGGTTTTATCCAGAGGGTATGCGGTCAGGGCATTTGCTTTCTTCGCGGAATCACTGCCGAGATCGCTCTGGTACACCTTGTCGTCCTGATTGATGGTGAAGCTCATCACCCCCGTCTGACCGTAAGTGACTGGCCAGGCGATCATTGCGAAACCGTTATTATACGGCAAAATGCGAAAACGATAGCCGTGATAGCCTGCTCCTGGCTCTTTCGGACTGAAGGCCGGACCCAGCGGGCTTGGCGCTTCGCCTGGCGAGACGGGCCAGTACAGACCGTCCTTTTTCCCCTCAGAACTGACAATTTTCTGCGCATACTTCTGATTCAACCCAAAATAGCTCTGCTGAGCATCGACATAGGCATGCAGCGCCTCGATGGCACCGAGTTCGTTACGCCCAATCTCGCGCGTGAGGATCGCTTCGGCGCCTGCTTTAATGTCAAACTGCCAGCCGGTAGCGGTTTTCATCACCGGGATCGGCAACTGCCAGTCGCTCTCTCCAACAACCAGATGCGCCACATCGCCCTCGATGGCGGTATCATGGCGAACTTTCCAGTCTCTCAGGAAACGATCGACGGCATCCGGGTCGACCCCTTCAGGCGGCAGGAAGTCGCGCCAGTTCTCCCCAAGCAGGTCGCTCATTGCACGTTCATCATGCTTACTGATGGCGCTCACCAGCGCGTCGGTTGCCTGGCCTGGCGTGCTGAATGATTGCTGTGCCATCGCGGTGGCCGAAAGCATGAATAACGCCATTCCACAAAGAAGTTTACTTTTCATGTCGGCTCCCTTAACGGTGACGGAATTCACGGTGTTCTGCGCGTCCGGCTGAGGCCTGACGGGGCTGCTGATGGCGGGCAGCGACTTGCCTGCTCTGCTCGCCCCGACGCTGCTGGGCTTGCCAGTTGCCGGACCGGCTGTCGTTGCCGCTCAGCGCATTTGCGCGATGCTGGCTGGTTCGCTGCTGAACATTTCTCTGCTGGGTCGTGCGCTGCTGTGAGGGTTGCGAAACCCGTTTTTCCTGTCGTTGTGTGGCCGCACGGTTGTTCTCAGTTCGCTTCGCGATGTGCGGTTTGGTGTCGTAGCCGCGGTAGTTATTGCGCTGTGAAATCTGCTTCAGCTGTTGGCTGGAAGCCTGACGCTGTGCATCTCGGGTTGTCGGGCGCGTTGCCTGAGGGAACGTTTTTCCTGTCGATTTTTCCATTTGGCTCAATGCGGCCTGACGCTGGCTGTCTCGATTGACCGGTTTTTGCTGCGTCGCACTGAGCCCTGTCGCCGCTTTCGTGGAGTGGAAACGGGTATTGAGCTGGTTGGTCGGGTACGGCACCCCTTCACGATAGGCCGGGTTGTGCTGCCAGGTGCGGTTGGCGTCCGTCAGCCGCTGTCCGCTGATTTTATTGAAGTTATCAACGTTGATATTGATGTTGTTATCGCCGTTGCGGTTATAGCCGCCATGATTATCCCAGTCATCATCGTGATGGTGGTGGTCCCAGTCATCGTCGTCATCCCAGTCGATATTGCTGAAGATGGCATAGGTTGTGGCCACCCCCAGACTGAAGCCGAGACCCTTGACCAGACTGTCGGTAAATTGCTCCCCGGGTGAGGGCGGTAAATAGGTGGGCGGGTAGGCCGCGTTTGGCCAGGTACCGTAAACCGTATTGGGGTTATAGGTCGGAACGTAAACCACCTGCGGATCGGCGGATTCAATTTTGATCACCGTCGGGCTTGTGGTGGTGGCGTTTGTTGACTCGCTGGTGGTGGTTTTTGCAGGGGCAGGTTTCGTCACGGTCGTGACCGTTTGCTGTGGCGTTGATTGCAATGCACCGGTTTGTTGCGCCAGCAAGCGCAGGCGTTGAACGGAATCCATTACGTCTTTCGGTTGGGCGAGGAAGGCATCGCCCAGATTTTGGACCCAGGGCGGATTTTCACCCATCAGCGACATCAACTGAGGAAACGCCACCAGCGACTTTACGCTCGGATCCCACGGCTGACCAGCAACGGCCTGAATGGCGGCATCGCCCTGCATTTTGGGATTATCTTTTGACCACTGTGCCGCCTGGATAACGTTTGACGGGTAGGTCGAGGCCATTAAAATTTGCGACAGCAGGGCATCCGGGTAGAGCGCAACTGGGGCAACCCACTGATCGATCTGCGCGGCCGTGTACGTGGGTGCGACGACAGGGGCGGGCTGGGCTGCGGCAGGTGCTGCCGGTTGTTGTGCGACGGGGGCTGGTGCAACGGGCTCCGTTGCCCGGCTTTTGACAAACATAACGCCTGAGGCGGCAAACAGCCCGGCACTGCAGAGAAGGACAAGCAGGTGTGGCTTAAAGGGCAACTTCATAAAATGACTCCAACGAGACAAGCGCTGTGCCGTGAGGCGTTCTTGTTGCCGCGAGTATTATTCACCCGTGTATGACAGTTTTGACTTTTCTTGGGAAACCAGCGAAGCGTCCGGATAAAGAGTGTGTGCATTTATTACACAATTATATGCGATGCGGGAAAAGGCGCCGGGAATTCAGAAGGCCGCTCTTGCGAGCGGCCAGCAGCTAGTTGCCGAGGTTGACGACAAACAGCACCGTGATGTCGGATATGTTCCAGCCACCGTGCAGCGCGGTTAGCAGTAAACCGGTCACAACGATCAGCGCAGTGATTCGCATCTCCATTGCGTGCGTTCCTGTACAGGCTACGCGGGTTCATTCTTCACCGGGAAAGGCAGAACCAGGCAAATGAGTACATTGCCGCGTAGGTTACGGAACTGCTTCCGGGCCCGGTGACTGGTTGCTACACCAGCGAAGCAGGCCGGGCGCAACAGTATTACAGCCGAAATGGACTGAAAAGAGGTGAAATGCAGTTTCATCCTTTTTCATTCGAAACTGGATGTCGGCTCGTAAACACAAAATATGTGCTTGCGGATCTACATACTCAGGCGCATTATTCATGACGAGTGCATTGCCGCAAATCTGCCAACACGGTGTGCTACCACCGCAAGGCAACAAATAAACCGCTACCAGGCGGTTTTTTTGTACCCAAAATTCGTCTCGTCTCCCCGCTACACCATGCTTAACGATTCAGCAAATTTTTTAATGTTGCTTTTTTGTAAACGGATTAACACTGTGCAGAAATCCTGCTATGCTGCCCGACGCGGTATCGGGCATTTACCCTACAAACTGCTGTCTCACAGGAGCGTGAAGAGAACGCCCGCCGCATATGACAATGAGAGCGAGGAGAACCGTCGTGCTAGAAGAATACCGTAAGCACGTAGCAGAACGTGCCGCCGAGGGAATTGTACCCAAACCTTTAGATGCAACCCAAATGGCCGCGCTCGTCGAGCTGCTGAAGAACCCGCCTAAGGGCGAAGAAGAATTCCTGTTAGATCTGTTGATCAACCGCGTACCGCCTGGCGTAGATGAAGCTGCCTACGTAAAAGCCGGATTCCTTGCTGCTATCGCCAAAGGCGAAGCCACCTCCCCACTGGTTACTCCTGAAAAAGCCATTGAACTGCTCGGCACCATGCAGGGTGGTTACAACATTCATCCGCTGATTGACGCGCTGGATAACGACAAGCTGGCACCGATTGCCGCTAAAGCGCTCTCTTCCACGCTGCTGATGTTCGATAACTTCTACGATGTAGAAGAAAAAGCCAAAGCGGGCAACGTCTATGCGAAGCAGGTGATGCAGTCCTGGGCGGATGCCGAATGGTTCCTGAACCGTCCTGCTCTGGCAGAAAAAATCACCGTTACCGTCTTTAAAGTGACCGGTGAAACCAACACCGATGACCTGTCTCCGGCACCGGACGCGTGGTCTCGCCCGGATATCCCTCTGCATGCCCTGGCGATGCTGAAAAACGCCCGTGAAGGCATTGAGCCGGATCAGCCGGGCAGCGTCGGCCCGATCAAACAGATCGAAGCCCTGCAGGAGAAAGGTTTTCCGCTGGCTTACGTGGGTGACGTTGTGGGTACCGGCTCTTCTCGTAAATCCGCAACCAACTCCGTGCTGTGGTTTATGGGCGACGATATCCCTCACGTGCCTAACAAGCGCGGCGGTGGCCTGTGCCTGGGTGGCAAAATTGCGCCGATCTTCTTCAACACCATGGAAGATGCGGGCGCACTGCCGATTGAAGTGGATGTGTCCAACCTGAACATGGGCGATGTGATTGACGTTTACCCGTTCAAGGGCGAAGTGCGCAACCACGAAACCAACGAACTGCTGGCAAGCTTCGAGCTGAAAACCGACGTGCTGATCGACGAAGTGCGTGCAGGTGGCCGTATCCCGCTGATTATCGGTCGTGGCCTGACCACCAAAGCGCGTGAAGCGCTGGGTCTGCCGCACAGTGACGTGTTCCGTCAGGCGAAAGATGTGGCGGAGAGCAGCCGTGGTTACTCTCTGGCGCAGAAAATGGTGGGCCGTGCGTGCGGCGTAGCGGGTGTTCGTCCGGGCGCGTACTGCGAGCCTAAGATGACCTCCGTGGGCTCTCAGGACACCACCGGTCCAATGACCCGTGACGAACTGAAAGACCTGGCGTGCCTGGGCTTCTCTTCCGATCTGGTGATGCAGTCCTTCTGCCACACCGCGGCGTATCCGAAGCCGGTTGACGTGACCACGCACCACACGCTGCCAGACTTCATCATGAACCGCGGCGGCGTCTCTCTGCGTCCGGGCGACGGCGTCATCCACTCCTGGCTGAACCGCATGCTGCTGCCGGATACCGTGGGTACTGGCGGTGACTCTCACACCCGTTTCCCAATCGGTATCTCCTTCCCGGCGGGCTCTGGTCTGGTGGCGTTTGCTGCTGCGACCGGCGTGATGCCGCTGGATATGCCGGAATCGGTGCTGGTGCGCTTCAAAGGTAAAATGCAGCCGGGTATCACCCTGCGCGACCTGGTTCACGCGATCCCGCTGTATGCGATTAAACAGGGCCTGCTGACCGTTGAGAAGAAAGGGAAGAAAAACATCTTCTCTGGCCGCATTCTGGAAATTGAAGGTCTGCCGGATCTTAAAGTGGAGCAGGCGTTCGAGCTGACCGATGCCTCCGCCGAGCGTTCTGCTGCGGGCTGTACCATCAAGCTGAACCAGGCGCCAATCGAAGAGTACCTGACTTCCAACATCGTGCTGCTGAAGTGGATGATTGCGGAAGGCTACGGCGACCGTCGTACCCTGGAGCGTCGTATTCAGGGCATGGAAAAATGGCTGGCGGATCCACAGCTGCTGGAAGCCGATGCTGACGCAGAGTACGCAGCGGTGATCGACATCGATCTGGCGGATATTAAAGAGCCGATCCTCTGTGCACCGAACGATCCGGATGATGCGCGTCCGCTCTCTGAAGTTCAGGGCGAGAAAATCGACGAAGTGTTCATCGGTTCCTGCATGACCAACATCGGTCACTTCCGCGCTGCCGGTAAGCTGCTGGATACCCATAAAGGCCAGCTGCCGACCCGTCTGTGGGTGGCACCGCCAACCCGTATGGACGCGGCGCAGCTGACCGAAGAGGGTTACTACAGCGTGTTTGGTAAGAGCGGTGCGCGTATTGAAATCCCTGGCTGTTCCCTCTGTATGGGTAACCAGGCGCGCGTGGCTGACGGTGCGACGGTGGTTTCCACCTCTACCCGTAACTTCCCGAACCGTTTAGGTACTGGTGCGAACGTCTTCCTGGCCTCTGCGGAGCTGGCGGCGGTTGCGGCGCTGATTGGCAAACTGCCAACGCCGGAAGAGTACCAGACCTTTGTGGCTCAGGTAGATAAGACGGCGGTGGATACCTATCGCTATCTGAACTTCGACCAGCTCTCTCAGTACACCGAGAAGGCCGACGGGGTGATCTTCCAGACGGCAGTATAAACAGCAAAACCGTCTCATAGAGACGGTTTTTAGTGTTTGCACCCTCTCCCGTGGGAGAGGGACGGGGTGAGGGCATCAGGCCGCAGGGTCTTGCTCTCACCTTTTTATTTTCATTCCTCCCGCCTCTCCCGCTTTTTTTCTTCCTCGCTGCTGCGATAATTACCCTAATGGCTTTGCAGAGGAAAACACTATGGATTACGAATTTCTGCGCGACATCACCGGAGTGGTGAAAGTGCGTATGTCGATGGGCCACGAAGCCGTTGGACACTGGTTTAACGAAGAGGTGAAGGAGAATCTCGCACTTCTTGATGAAGTGGAAGAGGCGGCGAAGACGGTAAAAGGCAGTGAGCGCTCCTGGCAGCGCGCCGGGCATGAATACACCCTGTGGATGAATGGCGAAGAGGTGATGGTGCGCGCCAACCAGCTCGAGTTTTCAGGTGACGAGATGGAAGAGGGGATGAGCTACTACGATGAAGAGAGCCTGTCGATGTGCGGCGTCGAGGATTTCCTTCAGGTGGTAAATGCGTACCGCGACTTTATGAAACAGAAATAACAGACCGGAGCATCCCTGCTCCGGCTTGCTCTTACACGGCCGGAATATTGCGGCCGTAGTAGATCTCGCGCATCTCTTTCCAGAGCAGGTCAGTAATCGCCTTACGCTCTTCTTCGCTCAAATCTTCCGGTTTGGTATGGAACATGTAGTGCTTAAGGTCGAACTCCTTAAGTAACATCTTGGTATGGAAGATGTTCTCCTGATATACGTTCACGTCCATCATGTCGTACAGCGATTTCATGTCTTCAGACATAAAGTTCTGAATAGAGTTGATCTCATGGTCGATAAAGTGCTTCATACCGTTGATATCACGGGTAAAACCACGCACGCGATAATCAATCGTGACGATGTCCGATTCCAGCTGGTGGATTAAATAGTTCAGTGCGTTTAGCGGTGAGATCACGCCGCAGGTCGACACTTCGATATCGGCGCGGAAGGTGCATAGCCCGCCTTCAGGGTGGCTTTCCGGATAAGTGTGTACGCAGATGTGGCTCTTATCGAGATGCGCGACGACCACTTCCGGCAGCGGGCCCGGATGCTCGGTTTTGTCGATAAGCTTCGGGTCTACCGGCTCTTCGCTCACCAGAATGGTGACGCTCGCGCCCTGAGGTTCATAATCCTGACGCGCGATGTTCAGGATATTGGCGCCAATGATTGAGCAGGTTTCTGACAGGATCTCCGTCAGGCGGTTAGCGTTGTAGAGTTCATCGATATAGGCGATGTAGCCATCGCGTTCTTCTGCAGTTTTGACGTAGCAGATATCGTAAATACAAAAACTCAGGCTTTTGGTCAGGTTGTTAAAGCCATGCAGTTTCAGCTTTTTCAATTAGCTCACCCCCTTTGAGGACAGTGCGTCTTGCAGATATTGTGGCAAGGCAAACGCCGCGGTATGGACGGCCGGGTTGTAATAGCGACATTTAAGACCCGCCTGGTGGAAGCGCGCCTGAATGATTTCGGTAGAGAGATGACGCAGCACCTCGTTGTCGGTCGCCCACGCAAAGGTCATGATCCCGCCGTAATAGGTCGGGATCGCGGCCTGGTAGAAGCTGACATCGCTAAAGTAGGTGCTCAGCTTGCGGTGGCTGTCGAGGGCTTCATCCTGCTGCAGGAAGCAGACGCCGTTTTGCGCGACGAAGATACCGCCTGGGTTCAGGCAGCGCTTGCAGCCTTCATAGAACGAGGAGGTAAACAGCGACGCGCCAGGGCCGATCGGATCGGTGCAGTCAGAGATAATCACATCAAACGTTTGCGTGGTCTGGTTAACAAAATTGACGCCGTCGTCGATAACCAGATTAAAGCGCGGATCGTCGTAGCTGCCGGCATTATGGTTGGGCAGGTACTGACGGCAGAACGAAACCACACCCGCGTCAATTTCCACCATCGTGATGGTTTCGACGGACTGATGGCGGGACACTTCACGCAGCATAGCGCCGTCGCCGCCGCCAATAATCAGAACGTGCTTTGCGTGGCCGTGGGCCAGCAGCGGAACGTGGGTCATCATCTCATGATAAATAAACTCATCGCGCTCGGTGGTTTGCACCACGCCGTCCAGCGCCATGACGCGGCCAAAGGCAGCGTTCTCGAAGATGATCAGATCCTGATGATCGGTCTTCTCGTGATAAAGCACGTTATCAACGGCAAAGTACTGACCAAACTGATCGTGCAGCGTTTCTTGCCATACCGTTTTCTCGGTCATGGGCTGTCCTCTCCATCGTTTACATCCTGACAATCAGCAGAAGGGGCGCAACACATCACCGCCGTGAAGCGGTTAGCGAGTCAACAAGGGGCGTCGGGAAGGTTACTTCACGTAGGCGAGCAGGCTGAGTGAATCACGAGCCAGCGCTTTGCATTTTTTAGCAGTGGGAATACCGATACCGCTCAAATCGCGGTAGCTGTCTTCACCGAGCGCCTTCATGTCGAAGCTGTCGTAGTTGCTGAGATCCCATTGGTTCTGCTGGGCAAAAAAGACCAGTGCGCGACGAATCTGCCCGTTGGGTAAATTCTGGTAACCACAATCGTTTTTCAGAAACACAAACACCGCCGTGAGATCGGCCATATCTTCTGCTTCGTTTTCACTCAGCGCGTAACTGTTCGCACACATCGCCATCAGGCCACTGAACAAAATTGTTCTGAAAAACGTCTTCATTGCTTCTACCACTGCATCACGGAAAATTAACGTTAGCATACTTGATGCCAGGCCGACGACCTTTATTATTGCCGCTTTACTTGACCTTCCGGTAAGGGGAGGGTTTATGCTCAAAAGATCGCCGGCTGGAAATAAGGAAATGAACATGCAACGTCGTGATTTTTTAAAATATTCCGCTGCGCTGGGGGCTGCCAGCGCATTACCACTCTGGAGTCGCGCCGTTTTCGCGGCTGACAGACCCGCCTTACCCATTCCTGAATTGCTGACTGCGGATGCCCGCAGTCGTATCCAGCTTGTGGTGCAATCGGGCAAAACGACCTTTGGTGCGAATACCGCCACAACCTGGGGCTATAACGGAAATCTCCTCGGCCCGGCGCTCCAGTTACGCAAAGGAAAAACCGTCACCGTTGATATCCATAACACGCTGTCGGAAGAGACCACGCTGCACTGGCACGGGCTGGAAGTGCCGGGCGAAGTGGACGGGGGACCGCAGGGCGTTATCAAGGCTGGTGGCAAACGCAGCGTGACCTTTACACCTGACCAACGTGCGGCGACCTGCTGGTTCCACCCGCATCAGCACGGCAAAACGGGCCATCAGGTGGCGATGGGGCTGGCGGGGCTGGTGCTGATTGAAGACGACGAAAGCCGCCTGCTACGCCTGCCGAAACAGTGGGGCATCGACGACGTTCCGGTGATTGTGCAGGACAAGAAATTCAATGCTGACGGGCAAATTGACTACCAGCTGGACGTGATGAGTGCGGCGGTGGGCTGGTTTGGCGACACGCTGCTGACCAACGGCGCGATCTACCCTCAGCATGCCGCGCCGAAAGGCTGGCTGCGTTTACGTCTGCTTAACGGCTGTAACGCCCGTTCGCTGAACTTCGCCGCCAGCGATAAACGCCCGCTTTATGTAGTGGCAAGCGACGGTGGACTCCTGCCGGAACCGGTAAAAGTGAACGAGTTGCCGATGCTGATGGGCGAGCGCTTCGAGGTGCTGGTGGACATCAGCGACGGCAAGGCGTTTGACCTCGTAACCCTGCCAGTCAGCCAGATGGGGATGGCGGTTGCGCCATTTGATAAGCCGCATCCGGTGCTGCGTATTCAGCCTTTACTGGTGACCGCTTCCGGCACGTTGCCGGATACGTTAACCACCCTGCCAGCGCTCCCGTCGCTTGACGGGCTTACGCAGCGCAAGCTGCAGCTCTCCATGAGCCCGATGCTCGACATGATGGGCATGCAGGCGCTGATGGCGAAATATGGCGATCAGGCGATGGCGGGGATGCACCACGGGCAGATGATGGGTCATATGAATATGGACCACGGCAAAATGGGCAGCATGGGGAACATGAATCACGGCGACCACGGCTTTGATTTCCATAACGCCAATATGATCAACGGCAAAGCGTTCGACATGAACACGCCGATGTTTGCTGCGACAAAGGGTCAGTTTGAGCGCTGGGTGATTTCGGGCGAAGGGGACATGATGCTGCATCCGTTCCACATCCACGGCACCCAGTTCCGCATTCTCTCAGAAAACGGCAAAGCGCCGGATGCGCACCGCGCGGGCTGGAAAGATACGGTGAGGGTAGAAGGCGGCGTCAGCGAGGTGCTGGTGAAGTTTGACCACGATGCGCCGAAGGAGTTTGCCTATATGGCGCACTGCCATCTGCTGGAGCATGAAGATACGGGGATGATGCTCGGTTTTACCGTTTAAAACAGTGCGGCCTGATGCCCTCACCCTGGCCCTCTCCCACGGGGAGAGGGAACAAACACAAAAACGGCAACCGAGGTTGCCGTTTTGCATCTTTCCGTAGGCCGGGTAAGGCGTAGCCGCCACCCGGCTTTTTCAGTTACTTGTTTTCGTCCGGCAACGCATACGCGACAATATAGTCGCCCATCTTCGTGCCAAACGAACCGTGGCCACCTGCAGAGATGACAACGTACTGCTTGCCATTCACTTCATAGGTCATCGGCGTGGCCTGTCCACCGGCAGGCAGACGACCTTGCCACAGTTTCTCACCGTTGGTCATGTTGTACGCGCGCAGGTAGTTATCTGCAGTTGCCGCGATGAACAGCACGTTACCGGCGGTGGAAATTGGGCCACCCAGCATCGGCATACCCATATTGAACGGCACCGGAACCGGCATTGGGAACGGCATGCTGTCCTGTGGCGTACCAATACGTTTTTTCCATACGATCTGGTTGGTTTTCAGATCCAGACCGGAGATATAACCCCAGGCAGGCTGTTTACACGGCAGACCAAACGGAGACAGGAACGGGTTCAGCGTTACGCCAAACGGTACGCCGTACTGCGGCTGAATACCGGCTTCGGTACCGCTGCCTTTCGCGTCTTTCGGCTGCTCCATTGGGTTGCCCGGACCGCGCGGGATCAGACGGGAAACGAACGGCAGCGCCATTGGGTTGGCAATCGCCACCTGACGGTTCGGGTCGACGGAGATCCCGCCCCACTCGAACATCCCCAGGTTACCTGGGAAGACCAGCGTGCCCTGCTCAGACGGAGGCGTGAAGATGCCTTCGTAGCGCAGCTGATGGAACATCACGCGGCACACCAGCTGGTCAAACATGGTGGCACCCCACATGTCTGCACCGCTGAGGTCTTTCTTCGGACGGAAGCTCAGGTCAGAGAACGGCTGGGTTTTGCTGACGTAGTCTCCTTTTGCGGCGCCCTGCGGAACCGGTTTTTCCGGTGCAGGCACAACCAGCTTACCGTTGCTGCGATCCAGGACGAAGATGTTGCCCGTCTTGGCCGGAGCGTAAATCACCGGAACGGTTTTACCATCGACGGTAATGTCTGCCAGCGTCGGCTGGGACGGCATATCCATATCCCACAGATCGTGGTGAACGGTCTGATAGCTCCACGCCAGTTTACCGGTCGTTGCGTTCAGCGCCACGATAGCGCTCGCGTAACGTTCCTGCTCCGGCGTGCGGTTACCGCCCCAGATATCTGGCGTGGTGACGCCCATCGGCAGGTAGACCAGGTCCAGCTTCGCGTCATACGCCGCCGGGGCCCAGGAGTTTGGCGAGTTAAAGGTAAAGGTGTGCTCGTCCGACGGGATCGCGTTGGGATCTTTCGCACCCGGGTCGAAGGCCCACAGCAGTTTACCGGTGTTTACGTCAAAACCGCGGATGACGCCGGAGGTTTCACGCGTAGAGAAGTTATCCGTTACCGAACCGGCAATCACGATGGTTTTATCGGTGATGATTGGTGGTGACGTTGGCTCATACAGACCCGGCGTGGTGTCCGGCATGTTGGTCTGCAGGTTCAGGATACCTTTGTTGGCAAAGGTTTCGCACAGCTTGCCCGTTTCGGCGTTAATCGCGAACAGACGGCCATCGTTCACCGGCAGCATAATGCGACGCGGGCAGTCGGCGATGACTTCCGGGCTGGCATTATCGGCACGCGCTTCGTGGTAAGAGACGCCACGGCAGGTAACGTGCTGGAACGAAGGATTAGAGTTCAGCTGTGGATCGAAGTGCCATTTCTCTTTACCGGTGGCCGCGTCGAGCGCGAACAGACGCTGGTGCGCCGTACACAGGTAGAGCATGTTGCCCACTTTGATCGGGGTGACTTCGTTGGTCAGTTCACCCGGATCGTTCGGCATCTTCAGGTCACCGGTACGGAATACCCAGGCTTCCTTCAGGTTCTTCACGTTGTCCGCGTTGATCTGCTTCAGCGGAGAGTAGCGTTGACCTTCCTGGTTACGACCATACGCAGGCCAGTCACCGTCAGCGACCTGCGAGATAGCAGCCGCAGGTGTGGATTCCGCGTTCAGCGTACCGTTGATCTCCTGTGGGTCATTAAAACCGGCCCAGGTCAGAATGCCGCCGGTAATCAGCAGGGCAACAACCAGGCCCGCCACAGCACCGCTTGAAGGCACAATCAGGCGACGCCAGACGAACGGCAGGATCAGCCAGATACCAAAGAAGACCAGGATGTCGCTGCGCGGCGTCAGTGCCCAGAAGTCGAACCCGACTTCCCAGACGCCCCAGATCATGGTGGCAAGGAGGAGTGCGGCATACAGCCACAGTGCGGATTGTTTTCTACGCAAGAGCAGGACGGTTACGGCAACCATAACCAGACCCGCAATCGGGTAGTACCAGGAGCCGCCTAAAGCGACCAGCCAGACGCCACCGATTAACAGATACAGCGCGCAGAAGGCTGCGAACGCGGCTGTTAATGTCACCAGTAGACGCGGCTGTTTAGAGTTTGTTTCAGCCATAGAAAGTGTACTCGTCAGTTTTTGTTAATAATTTGCTAGCAACTAATTATAGGTATTAACAAGTGTGATCGGAATCACAATATTTGCTTTTTGTAACTCATACGCCAGGGTTATCCATTTGCTGGTATAATGGCGGGCTTGCGTATCGATGCCGGAAATAGATTCACCTGCATTGAGAGATTTTCATTAAAATCATATGGTTAGTAATATGAAACATACTGTTGAAGTGATGATCCCGGAAGCCGAGATCAAAGCGCGTATCGCCGAACTGGGTCGTCAAATCACCGAACATTACAAGGACAGCGGCAGCGAAATGGTGCTGGTCGGTCTTTTACGTGGCTCTTTCATGTTCATGGCAGACCTGTGCCGTGAAGTGCAGGTGTCCCATGAGGTCGATTTTATGACCGCCTCCAGCTACGGCAGCGGCATGTCCACAACCCGTGATGTGAAAATCCTGAAAGATCTGGATGAAGATATTCGTGGCAAAGATGTGTTGATCGTTGAGGACATTATTGACTCCGGTAACACGCTCTCTAAAGTGCGCGAGATCCTGAGCCTGCGTCAGCCTAAATCGCTGGCGATTTGTACGCTGCTGGATAAGCCAGATCGTCGTGAAGTACAGGTGCCGGTGGAGTTCGTTGGCTTCTCGATTCCGGACGAATTCGTCGTCGGTTACGGCATTGACTACGCGCAGCGTTATCGCCATCTGCCGTATGTCGGAAAAGTCGTGATTCTGGACGAGTAATTGCGGTTTGTTGCCCTCACCCCGTCCCTCTCCCACAGGGGAGAGGGAGAAAATCTCCGCGTTATTTATGGTTCACATGCTTAAGCTTGAGGTTGGCAATGCCCGAACGGTAACGCTGCTCCAGCGTTTCGCGGTTGGTGGCGGTCACTTCCAGATTGCGCAGCAGGCCATCGTGAATGCCGTACGCCCAGCCGTGGATGGAAACCTTCTGCCCACGTTTCCACGCGGACTGCATAATCGTTGAGTGGCCCAGGTTATAGACCTGCTCCATCACGTTCAGCTCGCAAAGGGTATCAAGTCGACGCTCCTGCGGCATTTCACCCAACAGTGAGCTATGTTTGAACCAGATATCGCGGATGTGCAGCAGCCAGTTATCGATTAACCCCAGCTCTGTATTTTCAACCGCCGCCTGTACGCCGCCGCAGCCGTAGTGGCCGCAAATAATGATGTGCTCAACTTCCAGCACGTCAACGGCATACTGAACGACAGAAAGGCAGTTGAGATCGGTATGAATAACAAGGTTGGCTACGTTGCGGTGAACAAAAAGTTCGCCAGGTTCGAGACCGGTCAGGCGTTCTGCCGGGACGCGGCTGTCGGAACATCCAATCCATAGAAAGCGTGGGTTTTGCGCTTGCGCCAGCTTCCCGAAAAATCCGGGGTCTTCTTCAACCAGCATCTTTGACCATAGTGCATTGTTGCTGATGAGTGTATCTATGTTATTCATGGACGTTAACGGCCTGTAACCTGGTAATTGCGTTGCGCTACTATAGGGTAACCCGACTTTTAATGAAACCACACAAGGTGTGTAAGAACTGAAGGTAAGTTTAATTCATGGCAATTGCACTGGAGCTTGAGCAGCTTAAAAAAACCTATCCGGGCGGCGTTCAGGCGCTGCGCGGGATAGATCTCAAAGTAGAGGCGGGGGATTTCTATGCGCTTCTTGGACCGAACGGGGCGGGGAAATCCACCACTATCGGCATTATCAGTTCGCTGGTGAACAAAACCTCAGGTCGCGTGAGCGTCTTTGGCTACGATCTGCAGAAAGATGTGGTCAACGCCAAGCGCCAACTGGGGCTGGTGCCGCAGGAGTTCAACTTCAACCCGTTCGAGACGGTACAGCAGATTGTCGTTCAGCAGGCGGGTTATTACGGCGTTGAGTTTAAAGAGGCGATTGAGCGTAGCGAAAAGTACCTAAAACAGCTCGATTTGTGGGAAAAGCGTAACGAACGTGCGCGCATGTTGTCCGGCGGGATGAAGCGCCGCCTGATGATTGCCCGCGCACTGATGCACGAGCCAAAGCTGCTTATCCTCGATGAACCGACTGCGGGCGTGGATATTGAACTGCGCCGTTCCATGTGGGGCTTCCTGAAGGATCTGAACGATAAAGGCACCACCATTATTCTGACCACCCACTATCTCGAAGAAGCTGAGATGCTGTGCCGCAACATCGGCATTATTCAGCACGGTGAGCTGGTGGAAAACACGTCGATGAAGGATCTGCTCTCTAAGCTGAAATCCGAAACCTTTATTCTCGATCTGGCGGCGAAAAGCGCGCTGCCGAAGCTCGAAGGGTATAACTACCGTCTGGTGGATACCTCGACGCTGGAAGTGGAAGTGCTGCGCGAGCAGGGCATCAACAGCGTCTTCTCACAGTTGAGCGCGCAGGGCATTCAGGTATTGAGTATGCGTAACAAAGCGAACCGACTGGAAGAGCTGTTTGTCTCTCTGGTGCATGAAAAACAAGGAGACAAGGCATGACGCATCTTTACTGGGTCGCGCTGAAAAGTATCTGGGCGAAAGAGATCAACCGCTTTATGCGAATCTGGGTGCAAACCCTGGTGCCGCCAGTCATCACCATGACGCTCTATTTCATCATTTTCGGCAACCTGATCGGTTCCCGGATTGGTGAGATGCACGGCTTTACCTATATGCAGTTTATCGTGCCGGGGCTGATCATGATGGCGGTGATCACCAACGCCTATGCCAACGTGGCATCCTCATTCTTTAGCGCTAAGTTCCAGCGCAACATTGAAGAGCTGCTGGTGGCACCAGTGCCAACGCACGTCATTATTGCTGGCTACGTGGGCGGCGGCGTGGCGCGCGGGCTGTGCGTGGGGATCCTGGTGACGGCCATTTCGCTGTTCTTTGTGCCGTTCCAGGTGCACTCGTGGCTGTTTGTCGCGCTGACGCTCCTGCTGACCGCGATCCTGTTCTCGCTGGCGGGCCTGCTGAACGCGGTGTTTGCCAAAACGTTCGACGACATCAGCCTGATCCCGACCTTCGTGCTGACGCCGCTGACCTATCTGGGTGGGGTGTTCTACTCCCTGACGCTGCTGCCACCATTCTGGCAGGCGCTGTCGCACCTGAACCCGATTGTCTACATGATCAGCGGCTTCCGCTTTGGCTTCCTCGGCATTACCGATGTGCCGCTGTTTACCACGGTGGCGGTGCTGGTGGTGTTCATCATCGCCTTCTACCTGCTGTGCTGGTATCTGATCCAGCGCGGACGCGGTCTGCGCAGCTAACCTTCTGCCCGGCGACATTCTGTTTGCCGGGCATTTTTCTTTGACAGTTATCACCGTAAGCAAACCTTCCCTACGCTAAACTACTCGCCTGCTAAGGAGAGACGCATGCTGGGATGGGTTATCACCTGCCACGATGAACACGCGCAGGATATGCTGGATAAGCTTGAAGCTAAATTTGGTCCGCTGGCACAATGCCGGGCGGTAAATTACTAGCGTGGGTTAAGCACCAATATGCTCAGCCGCATGATGTGCGATGCGCTGCATGAAACCGACACGGGCGATGGCGTGATCTTTCTGACCGATAAATCCGGCGCGGCGCCTTATCGTTCCGCCGCCCTGTTAAGCCACAAGCACGAAAACTGCGAAGTCATTTCCGGCATCAACTATGCGCTGCTGGAAGCGATGTACCCGCTGCGTGAGAGCCTGAGCAGCGCCGAATTTCGCAATACCCTCGTTAATATGCACGTTCCCGGCGTCAGCAGCCTGTGGCATCAGCAGCAGAAAAACCCGCCTTTCGTTCTGCTTCACGATCTGTATAAGCATTAAACGTTGGTATTGATGTCGCATTTGTTACAATGGCGAATGATTTCCCGTATCGATTTATATCCCATGTTAATGCGCGTTATTTTCCTGCTGCTGCTGGTTTCCGGCGGCACTTCTGCCAGTCTGATTAGCCAGCAAGGGCTTCCGGCCCGCTATATGCAAACCACCGAAGATGCAGCCATCTGGGCTCAGGTGGGAAGTAATGTGATCAACGTGGGAAACGTCAGGGCCGGACAAATTCTTGCCGTGGTGCCGACATCTGCTGACTATTACGAATTTCGTTTTGGTTTTGGCACGGGGTTTATTGATAAAGGGCATCTTGAAGAGGTGCAGGGCAAACAGCGCGTTGAGGACAGCCTTGGCGATTTGAACAAGCCGCTCAGCAATCAGAACCTGATCACCTGGAAAGACACGCCGGTGTATAACGCCCCCAATAGCGGGAGCGCGCCCTTCGGTACCATGAGCCCCAACCTCCGGTATCCCATCCTCAGTAAGTTGAAAGACCGCCTTAACCAGATCTGGTTCCAGATCCGCATCGGCAACCGTCTGGCGTGGGTCAGTAGTCTGGATGCACAGGAAGATAACGGCCTTCCGGTCCTGACTTACCATCATATTTTGCGTGATGAAGAGAACACGCGTTTTCGTCATACCTCCACGACCACCAGCGTGCGCGCGTTCAACAACCAGATGGCCTGGCTGCGCGATCAAGGCTATACCACCCTGACGATGTACCAGCTGGAAGGGTACGTGCGTAACAAGATGAACCTGCCCGCGAAGGCGGTGGTGATCACCTTTGATGATGGCCTGAAATCGGTCAGCCGCTATGCGTATCCCATTCTGAAAGAATACGGCTTTAACGCGACGGCGTTTATCATATCGTCACGTATTAAAGGCCATGCGCAGAAGTGGGACCCGAAATCGCTGCAGTTTATGAGCGTTCATGAGATTAAGGGCATTCAGGATGTGTTCGATATTCAGTCCCACACGCACTTCCTGCATCGCGTTGATGGGGATAAACACCCTATCTTACTGAGCCGCAGCTATCACGTGATCCTGTTTGATTTTGAACGCTCGCGGCGTGCGCTGGCGCAGTTCAACCCGCGTGTGCTTTACCTTTCGTATCCGTTTGGCGGCTACGACAATAAAGCGATAAAGGCGGCGAACGATGCCGGTTTTCATCTGGCGGTAACAACGGTGAAAGGGAAGGTGAAGCCGGGAGATAACCCGTTCTTGCTGAAGCGCCTGTATATATTAAGAACGGATTCGCTGGAGACGATGTCGCGGCTGATCAGCAATCAGCCGCAGGGGTAGGTTATTGGTAGGTAACCTGAAAGGTCACGGTGGTGCCAAAACCACCGACGGTTACCGGATCGCTGCCAATCCTGACCAGCCTGGCCCAGATTGATCTGTCTACAATATTTACGGGATCGCCAACTATTGCTCCAGCAGCAATGACGCGTTTGGAACTGTCGGCAGGGACTGGATAGTTATCACTATAATTATCGAAAATCTGTACGCCGACACCACCTGCCGCAGTGACACCACTATTACCCTCAACGGCATTGGTAAAATATTTTTTATCTGCGGTTGTATGGGTGGATGAGAGAGTGTACTCAACCAGTGTGGTATTTACACATGTTCCCGAAATATGAAACTCGACTTTGGGGGTATTATTGTTTTCGATTTCTCCAGGATACCAGTCACCCAGATCGACTGTCGCTGGTGCGCGTAATACGCAGGTTGGTCGATTCAACGGAATACTAAACGACATCTGGGACATATTTACCAGAGGGCGTGGGTGATCTTCTGTTGTCGTCCCATCCGGCTTGCCAAGAATGATTTGCCCGATAGGACCGCTGCTCGCGGTCAAAAAGTTCTCGTCAGTAGGAATACCGTTAAATCCGTTTGTTTGCCAGAACTCCATGCGAACATGCCAGGTTTTTCCATCTACGGCATCTTCGTTATCATGATCGTTGCCAGTGAGGTAAAATTCGTTTGCATTAGGGGGGAACCAGGCCGTTACACCGTTGCCATCAGGGTAAAACGCCAGCGTGTAGACAATCCCCGGGACGTTTGTCCGAAACGTGGCTTTGCCGTCAATCTCACCTTCCAGCATGGCATTGTTAGTCATCTGATAAACGTTTTCACCGTCGTTACCTACTTCACAACTTGATGACAATGACGGCGTCGTCTCCATAATGATGGTGTTGCTGATCTGCACGGGTGTCGTTACCGTGCCAACAGGTAGGGGAGTAATGACCGGCTGTATACCCGGAGACATAATGAGCAGCGTATCATTGCTGTTGAATTTACATTCTAATGCGGCATGTGATGCGCCGGAAATAACCAGCAGCATCGTCGTTAATATGAAAAGATTTTTTTTCACGTTAAATCCCTTTATTCGTAACTGACATTAACCAGAACACTACTCATGACCACACCGCTGGTGATCGTTCCAACGTTCTGGTAACGCGCGTAAAATCCATAATCCTTTATATAGCTCCCGCTACTTCCACTGACATCGTAAATAACGTTGGACGTCCCATCACTTTTCAACACGTTAGTTTTGTACTTTTTAGAAAAAATAACGATACCCACATTTTCAGCCGCGCCGGCTGTGGCATCGTTTTTAAATACCTGGTTTTGATTACTCCAGAAACCATTCTGCGGTGCAAAACTAAATTTAAGTTGGTTAATACTTGCACTTTCGCCACCGCTCGCGTAGCAGTTATCTACGTGAATCGTAAAAGGCGTTCCTGCTTCATCATCGGTTGGCGATAAACGATCGCTCTTATCATTGTTATAAAACCAGTCTTTTAAAACGGTAGGCAGATAAATCTCACCGCCATTTTCAACGCTTAACTGGCAAGTGTTATTAACAATATTTGCTGTCAGGTTGATATCCACACCCGAACCTGCCTGGCTTACGCCAGGCAGAGTGCTACCAGCCAGACCGATAAGCAACACAAGACCGGGCTGGCGTAAAGTAAACGGTGATTGTTGCATGATGGTTCCTGGCGTTATTGGTAGGAAACAGTAAAGGTTACCGGCGCGGTAACGGCACCTGTGCCAACGTCGGCAATGGTTCTGTCTTTCGCAATCACAATGCGTGAGTTCATCGGGAATTCCGCTGAACCGTCAGCAATGGTGACTTCCTGTGCCGCCGGAGGTCTTTTGCAGCTCAGCATTACGCCAGTATCGACAGACCCTGACCAAATTTCGAAACCCGTCGCTAACCCTGCGGAATAAGAATCTCCGTCCATCTTAGGACCTGAGCATCCCCCACCTGCGCCACTCGCCGCGGAAACCTTCGCCTTCGTTACCCCAGAACAGTTTGTAAAGGCAATTTTTAATGGCTCGACGCGGGTTTTATTCACCAGTTCGGATTTGTACACGTCGCCAAATGCAATTTCAGTGGATGCTGTACCTGCACCGTTAAGCACTTTTGCTGTACACGTACCCGATACTATTTTTGTTTTAATTGTTAATTCGACACTGCTGGTGCCTGTAATTTCTGCACTTGCCATTCCAGAGAACAGAAGTGCAGAAACGGACAGGGCGATAAAAGTTGATTTCATTTTCATAAGGTTGCTCCGTTTTCCTGCACCAATCACTCGTAGCTGAATTCAAAGGTTGCTACGGCTTGAAAATCGCCAATTGTCATGCTGTTCGCTTTGGTTTCACGTAATGTGGCCACCAAAGGAACCTCCTTATTCTCGATTTCTGTAGGAGTCCAGACCAGACGTTGAGTATCTGTGGTTGAGTTGATGGTAAATGGCGCTGTTGGTGTAGACTCTCGGGCGATTTCAACGGCAGCATAGTCAGAACCGCCATTGGGTCCGGTAATCTGGTTAGTAAGCCCGGTTGGTAAAATGCCCGATGCTGTTCCTTTTACCGTTGTCTTCAATGATGTCAGGAATGCTGGACATTCAACTATCACGATTTTGAAATTGGCATTTGCCGTACCGGCTTTGACATCATCAATACGCACCTGGCCATTGTTACCAATGGTCAGCGTTTGCTGTGTATCTGAACCTGTACCGCCAACCAGTTTCATATCACAGGTGGTTTCGCGGATATTGGCGGTGAAGTTAACATCCAAATTAGTGCCTTCAGCAAGCGCTGAACCTGATAACGCCAGCATCGTTGTGGCAACGATGGACAGGCTAAAAAGATTTTTTTTCATACTCACTCTCATCTATTTTCCTGAATAATTACATTTGGCACTGTTGGTTATTAAGTACCGTTGTAAGTCCTACTTTTTGAGCATTTGGTAAAACCTGATAGTGGACGTCACATTTACTGTCCTTACTATTTCCCCAGACCACGTGTAGAACTCCCTGATCTTCGACGCCTCGGACATAGGCTTGCCCTGCCTGCCCGACGGTCCCGACAGATTCATTCTTCTCGTTTAACACATCGGCACCCAGAGGAATAAATCCTTTATCCGTGCGCTGGAGTTCTAAAATAAGTGAACGACCTTCGTTCGTTTCAAAGTTAACTAGCACGACGGAACCGCTGCGAGGAACGGTAATTTCACTGGTATTTGTTATTTCGACGTCATTTTCAAGCGTGGTGATATCCAGATACACCCTGTTTTCACGATAAGCTGACATATAAGGCAAAATACCATAACCAGAATCACCAATTTCACTACTGCCGAAGCCAATACCCGCGCCTTTCGCGCCGCTGGCTTTTACCAGCGCCAGCGCATCGCTGTCGCCAATGCTGCCAGGTGCAAAGGCAATGCCTCCTGAATGCAATACCATTCCCCCGTTATAGGAAGCGGAATATTGCTTGCTGTTGTCGTCACCGAATGAAGCCGATAGTCCAAGAGGGCCGTAGGCGCTATTAAGTGAACCATAACCACTTATCTGATTCAGGTCGCCATAATTACCGCTATTTGATGAGGCGCTGACGGAGTAACTCACTTTATTATCTTCAGTGTTTCCACCCGCAGAGGTGTTAAAGTTAGTGCCACCTTTAAGATCGGAACGTATACCCATATTAATGTTATTAAAGCCACCTGAACGTGTACCCGCGTTGTTATGTGAAAACACGTTTAATGGAATGCTCATGCTTAAATAAACGCTGTCGTCTTTTTTACCATACTGGTCATAGGTTCGTTGTAATGACAGACTGTAACTGCCATAGGTGAAACTATTGTTATAGCCAATGTTATAGTTGGAGGTCGATCCTGTGGCGTTCCAGTAATCCTCCCAGGTGCCGCTGACATACAGGGATCCAAAATTATTTTCTCCCGAGGTTAGCGGCTGGTTAAGACTAATTTGCACCTGATTTTTGGTTCGCTGATAGTCAGCATACAGCGCTTCGTTTGAATCATAGCTGCGGTTCGAGTATTTCTGTCGCTTAATGCTGTCCTGGAGCTGCGCCGCGTCGTTAAGACTGAGGTAATCTTCCGTCGAGAAACGGTAGGCCGCAACGTTAAAGGACGTATCCGTAGCCTCAATCATTTTACTGTAGGTCAGGCGATAACTTTGACCGCTAAGCGTATCAAGACCCTCAATATCTGCATGGGATTGCGTGGCATCAAGCGCAAAAGCACCGATCCAAGTATTCATGGCCAGGCCTAAAATACCGGCGTAAAAATCCATGTCGCTATACTGCGCGCCAATATAGCCCGTAAAGGTGTTATTCAGGCCATAGTAAAGTGTGCCATAACCGACTTTAGGCGTATCAATCAGGGAATCATCATTTAATTCCCCTAATCCAACATCCCAACGAGTAGCACCTGGACGGAGCATTTGGGTGACGGATGAGAAAGGAACGGTAAAGGAGCGCTTGCTACCGTCCGCTTCTTCAATGGTTACCAGTAAATCATTACCATAACCTGTCGTGCTAAGGTCATTTATCTCAAATGAGCCTGGCGGTACGGTTGTTTCATAAATCTTATTACCGCTCTGCGTTACGCTGACTTTTGCGTTGCTGTTTGCTACGCCTCGGATCACCGGCGCATAGCCTGTTGAACCCATCGGCAGCATACGGTCATCACTGTACATACGCGTACCGCGCAGACTTAACGAGTCAAATGCTTCACCACGGGTATAAGAATCTCCGATCACGAACTGAGCACTGAGCGGGGTAACATCCCGCTGCAAATAGATATCCTGGCTGGAATACTTTGTGCCGTTATCTTTGTCCCAGTTGAGGTTTCCGCGTGAACGCAGGCGCCATGGACCCATGTTGAGCCCGTAGCGTAAACCCATATACGCGCTTTCCGATGTGCTGCCGTTGCTCTCGCTATGCCACGCGTTCATGTCATAAGAGAGCAGGGCGGCAGGAATACCATCTTCCCAAAGAGAAGGATCGACATAACCTGCCGGCCGTTTCAGGACATAGATCTGCGGGAAATTGAGATCCATAGCCTGTTTACCGCTGTCATAGCTTACCGTTGCACCGGGGAAGGTTTTTTTAATATCGATGCACGTCGCATCATCTTCCGATTCTTCAGTTAGCGCGCTGGTGTCGATGCCAGCTTGTGCCAACAGCAGTTTTGTTATGCAAGGTGTCGCACGCGGTGTCCCGTTATCTTTAAACGTAACCTCGACAGTAGATTTGAGTTTACCGTTCAGGTTTATCTTTGTGCGATACGTACCCGGCAAGACCGGGTTGCCATGTGCAAAACGATTGATATCAATATTTGTGCTGCCACTTAAAAGAAACTGATCGTTAAACTCAATTGCTTCTTCATTTTCAGGCTGGTCATTTGCAGACGTAGTGCTTTCTGCACAAACATAGAAAGGAAATGTTGCGCTTATAGCAAGGCATAAAAGAGAACGTTTAAATAACATGGCACATCCACTTAATCAGTGCAGAGAGAATACTCTCTGCAGAGTTAATGCTATCAATTATTATATGAATGAAAGGGGGCTCAATTTATTTAAGCTCAACCTTGTGATGGTCTGTGCCACCATAGTCATTAATGGTGTCAAACTCTACACTGCCATTTACTGCTGAAGATAAACCTTTCACTACCATAGCGGCATCGCTGAACGGCTGAACGGCCTGGTGAACAACGTCGTATGTTTTTTGGCTGGTTTTAATAGTTACCGTCGAAACGGCGACGTTATAAGGTGAATTATTGTGAGCAACAAGCTTAACCTCATTCCCTTCTTTCTTCTGCGTCCAGGTCAAATGTTCGGCTGCTTCACCTGCCGTGCCTTTTAATCCATCAGGGCGGAAAAAGAATTTAATACGTGTTCTGAATGCCAGTTGAAGCTGGTTAAGGTTCTCTTTGCCCGCAGCTTTTGATTTTGGCGGAATTTCCAGGACGTTGAACCAGAAAAGCGATTCACGATCCTGTGGTAAAGGGGTACCCATGTAAGTAATGCGTACAGATTGGCCTTTTTTCGGGTCAATGCGCGATACCGGGGGGGTAATGATAAAAGGGAGTTTCAGCTCTTGCGGGTTTACACCATCGCGGCCGTCATCAAGCCATGTTTGAACCAAAAGGGGTTTAGTCCCATGGTTATCGAGATTAACAACGACATCTTTTGATGATTGCGGATATACGATACGCGTGCCGGAAATAACAATATCCGCATTTGCATTCGATGCGGACAAAAAAGCAGTAACGAGCAATGCGGCTTTAAAGCCTTTAATGAATACTGAATTAGACATTTTTCCACTTCCTTTTGGAATTATACAAGCAATCCTTCATTTACAATGAAGGATTGCTTAGATTTAAAATTTACGAATCTCTTATTCGTAAATCATGGTGAAGGCAACCTGTGCCTGCACAGTACCCGCAGATACTGGGTTAGCGGCTGCATCCCAACCCTGAGCCTGGGTGTATGCTACGCGGTAGTACAGGTTACCTGCGCCGGTAGCTGCGTCGATATCCGCTTTCTGGGTGTTATTGGTCTGGTCAACTTTGATCTGGTCGGTTGCGGAGTTACCGTCGTTTGACAGCACCAGGTTAACGTTCTTAGCTGAACCCTGAGCATTGCTTGGTGGAACCAGCAGGCCGCCTTCGGTTGAAGAGGAACCCGCCCATGAAGAGAACTGTGCAGATGCTTTCTTCGCAGTCGCAGTATCACAACCAGTCAGTGAAAGGGAGAATTTCTTTTCACCCAGGGTGCTGGTGGTACCCAGTGAATTTGTGAAATCGCGTACAAATACAGTATCCAGAGTCACGTCAAAATCGTTACCGTCCTGATCGATTTTCTGGTCAAGGGAGACCTGGCAAGTATTGTTAGAAACCATGCCGTGGAAAGTAATAGTACCCGTGTCAGGATCTGCTGCTACCGCTGAACCCGCAGCCAGAATGCTTGCCATTGCAATTGCCAAACCATATTTTTTAGAAATCATTTCAATATCCATATTCGTTGTTTAAATAATAAATGCCAGTAAAGCCATTGTTTGAAATTAAATTTCGAAAAGGATTATATTGATATTTTTTATGAAAAATAGAGGCTGCTTCGTTATTAAATCTAAATGAATAATTTAGAATATTTAAAGCTATTAATAATCAATGGGGTGTATGTGCCAGGCTGGATTGTTTATATAAATGATATAAAGTATTTAATTTTTGAATGATTTTAAATGACCCATTCATATGAATAATATTCGGGAATGGGCCATATTATATAAATATCAGGCCACCTGAACCGGAATCGCCTTCGCGGTGCGTTTCATATCGTTGTCGCCGTCGAAATAAGCCACCTTCGGCTGCCAGCGACGCGCTTCTTCGTCAGACATCATGACAAAGCTGGCGATAATGACGATGTCGCCCACGTCCGCGCAATGTGCGGCAGCACCGTTCACGGAAATGATTTTAGACCCGCGCTCGGCAGCAATCGCGTAGGTTGAGAAACGTTTGCCGTTGTTCACATTCCAGATATCAATCGCTTCGTTTTCAAGGATGCCCGCAGCGTCGAGAAAATCCTGATCGATCGCGCAGGAGCCTTCATAGTGCAGATCGGCCTGGGTGACTTTCACACGGTGAAGTTTACCTTGCAGCATTTTGCGAATCATTACGTTTACCTTTAATTATCAAGGGTGAAGAACTACACCAGCTCAACCACTTTATTGTCGATTAGGCGAGCCTGACCGAGCCATGCCGCCACCAGAATCACCGCGCGTTTACTGGTCTCTGTCAGTTCAAGCAGGGTATCAGCATCGCGGATTTGAATATCGTCAGCGCGGAAGCCTTTGTCGTTCAGGGTCTGCTCTGCAAGGGCGACGATTTCTTCTGCATTTAGCTCTTTCGCCAGCAGCTGTTCCGCCATGGTGTTCATCACCTTGCTTAAGCCCGGCGCGATTTTGCGCTGGTCAGCGGTCAGGTAGCCGTTGCGGGAGCTGAGCGCCAGGCCGTCTTTCGCACGCACAATCGGTACGCCGACGATCTCAATATCGTAACCCATATCCGCCACCATCTTGCGGATCAGCGCCAGCTGCTGGAAATCTTTCTCACCGAAGCAGGCAACGTCTGGCTGCACCAGGTTAAAGAGCTTGCTGACGATGGTCGACACGCCGCGGAAATGACCCGGACGGCTCGCGCCTTCCAGCATGGTGGAAATGCCCGGTACGTCAACGTAAGTTGCTTCTTCCGTACCCTGCGGATACACGTCCGACGGCGCCGGAGAGAAGACAATATCCGCATGGCGTTTTTTGAGCTTCTCGCAATCTTCCTGCAGGGTGCGAGGATAGCGTGCCAGATCGTCGGCTCGGTCAAACTGCATGGGGTTAACGAAGATACTGACCACTACGATATCTGCCCGCGCTTTCGCTTCGTCGACCAGCTTCATATGGCCGTCATGCAGGTTGCCCATGGTCGGGACCAGTGCGATACGTTTACCTTCCTGACGCGCGCGACGGATATGCTGACGAAGCAGCGGCAGGGTTTCAATGATTAGCACAACGAGACTCCTTAATGGAAACTGTGTTCTTCACCCGGGTAAACACCGGATTCAACGTCGGCAATATACTGCCTGACCGCGGCGCGCATGTCGCCCGCTTCAGTGAGGAAATTTTTGGCAAACTTCGGGATATGCCCGCCGGTGATGCCAAAGGCGTCGTGCATCACCAGAATCTGGCCGTTGGTCACGTTGCCAGCACCAATGCCAATCACCGGAATCGACAGCGCGTCGGTGATGCGTTTCGCCAGTTCAACCGGAACGCACTCCAGCACCAGCAGCTGCGCGCCTGCGGCTTCCAGCGCCAGGGCATCATCAAACAGCGTCTGGGCAGCGTCACCGCGGCCCTGCACCTTATACCCGCCAAAGATGTTGACGGACTGCGGCGTCAGGCCCAAATGGCCGCACACCGGCACGGCGCGTTCAGTGAGCATCTTCACCGTATCCACCAGCCAGGCGCCGCCTTCGATTTTGACCATATTGGCCCCGGCGCGCATCACGACTGCCGCATTTTCAAAGGCCTGCTCTGGCGTGGCGTAGGCCATAAACGGCAGATCGGAAAGCAGCAGGCAGGCTGGGGCACCACGGCGCACGGCGCGGGTATGGTAAGCGATATCCTCAACCGTGACCGGCAGGGTGGAATCATGTCCTTGTACCGTCATCCCTAACGAATCTCCGACCAGCATGACGTTGATACCCTCTTCGGCAAAGAGTTTGGCGAAGCTGTAGTCATACGCGGTGATGGTGGCGAAGCGTTTTTTTTCCTGTTTGCATTTCTGCAGTAAGGAGATGGTGGTTGGTTTCATACTGTTTCCTGATAGCCCAAAAGCGAATCTTTGCGCATTCTAACAGTAACATTGGAGGTAACAATGATTTTAGGTAACCGATTAACCATAATTATTTAATGGTTAATCAGCAATGAAACAGGTTTACCAGCAGGCGGGTTTTTCCGCGCGGAGGCTTTCCAGCACGGCCTTCAGAGAGAGGCCGTCGGGGAAGATAAGGTCGGGGGCAACTTCAAACAGCGGCCAGAGCATAAAACCGCGGTTTTTCATGTCGTAATGCGGAACGGTGAGGCGTTCGGTATTGATTATCTCGTTGCCAAACAGCATCAGGTCGAGGTCGAGCGTGCGCGGCCCCCAGCGTTCGGCTTTGCGTACGCGACCCTGTTGTAGCTCAATACGCTGGGTATTATCCAGCAGCGTTTCGGCATCCAGAGCCGTGTCGAGCACGACGGCGGCGTTCAGATAATCAGGCTGATCCTGCGGGCCCAGCGGCGGCGTGCGATAAAAAGAGGAGACCGCAATAATCTGGCTTTGCGGGATCTCCCCGAGCGCCTGAACGGCAGCGTTAACCTGCTCCAGCGGAGAGGCCAGATTACTGCCGATGGCGATGTAGGCGAGGGTCACGCTGAGCCTTCGCGACGCGGTGCGCGTTTGCGCGGGCGACGGTGGCGACGACGCGGTTCTGGCTCTTCATCCAGATTGGTCAGCATCCCTTTTTGCTCGGGTGGTGCAGAGACCTGGAATTCGCCCCACCACTGCGCCAGACGCTGCAGCTCCTGGTTCTTTTCAATTTCAGCGCGCAGTGCCAGCAGGTCGAACGCGGCGCGGAATTTAGGATGCTCCATCAGCTTCCAGGCGCGTTTGCCCTGGCGACGGGACATGCGCAGCTGAAGTTGCCAGATGTCACGCACCAGCGTGGTGATACGTTTTGGGATCGCGAGCGTACGACAGGCTTCATCCAGCACGTCGTTTGCCGCCAGCGCAAAGGCATCGTAATAGGCCAGACCGCTTTCCTGCGCAATTCGCTGTGCTGCTTCCAGCAGGGGATACCAGAACATTGCGGCAAACAGGAATGCCGGGTTCACACGCATGTCATTCTGGATGCGGGTGTCGGTATTCTTCAGCACCTGCGCAATGATGCGTTCCATCGGGCTGTCACCGTTCTCAGTAAAGCAGCGCGTGATGGTTGGGAAGAGGGGCTGGAACAGGCTGTATTCGCGCAGCAGATTGTAGGTTTCATACCCGTAACCCGCCTGCAACAGCTTCAGCGCCTCTTCAAACAGACGCGCTGGCGGCACGTCGTTAATCAGCGTTGCCAGACGCGGGATCGGCTCACCGGTCTCAGGGCTGATGCGCATGTTTAATTTGGCCGCAAAACGCACGGCACGCAGCATACGCACGGGGTCTTCGCGGTAACGGGTTTCCGGCGTGCCGATCAGGCGAATCAGGCCTTCTTTCAGGTCCTGCATACCGCCAACGTAATCCCGTACGGTGAAATCCGCCACGCTGTAGTAAAGGCTGTTGATGGTGAAATCGCGGCGCTGGGCATCTTCTTCGATGGAACCGAAGATGTTATCACGCAGCAGCATGCCGTTCTGACCCTGCTGGGACGTCGTGCGATCCGATACGCCCGCTTCGTGATGGCCACGGAACGTCGCCACTTCGATGATTTCTGGACCAAACATGACGTGCGCAAGGCGGAAACGGCGGCCAACAAGACGGCAGTTACGGAATAATTTGCGCACCTGTTCTGGCGTGGCGCTGGTCGTCACGTCGAAATCTTTTGGTTTTTTGCCCAGCAGTAAATCCCGCACCCCACCGCCAACGAGATAGGCCTCGTAGCCTGCTTTATTCAGACGATAGAGCACCTTGAGGGCATTTTCACTGATATCTTTGCGGGAAATAGTGTGCTGCTCACGCGGAATAACCGACATGCGGTTTTGCGCAATAGCGTCGTTAGCCATGCTCTCTTCGCGGCTTAGCACTTTACGGCAAAAATTAGCGACTCGGGTAAAAATAGTACACCTCGTAGTGTGTTTTGTTATGAAAAAAGCGGCTAATCATAGCTCAGCGCAACGCATTTGAGAATGCTGGATTTTTGGCACGGCCTCGAGCGTCCAGTGGGCGACGGCCAGATCCAGCAGTTCGTCTATACGCAAATCCTGCCATTCGTTGGTTACATTTTGGTTGAGAAACCGCAGCGCGTCGATCAAAACAGGACGCGGATCGCCGCCTGGCAGGGCGGGCGCGTGGTTCTGCTTGGAGAGCTTAACGCCCCGCGCATTGACCGCCAGCGGCAGGTGGATGTAATCCGGCGCTGTCCAGCCAAACTGATGATAAAGCGATATTTGCCGCACCGTCGGCTCAACCAGATCCGCCCCGCGCACAATTTCCGTCACGCCCTGGAAATGATCGTCCACCACCACCGCCAGGTTATAGGCGAACAGGCCGTCGCGGCGATGGATGATGAAATCTTCACAGGCAAGACGTTTGTTGGCGTAGATTTCGCCGGAGAGTAAATCGGTAAAGTGCGTCACCGGGGAACGCTGCCGTATACGCACGGCGGCATTTTCAGGACCGTTGTTCAACGTGCGGCAGTGGCCGTCATAGACGCCACCCACGCTTTGAATACGCGCGCGGGTGCAGGTGCAGTAATAGGACAGCCCTTGTTCATAGAGCCACGCCAGACGTTCCCGATAGGCATCATGACGTTGTGACTGCCACAATACATCGTCGTCCCAGTGAAGACCGTAATGTTCCAGCTGACGCAGAATCGTTTCTGCTGCACCGGGAACTTCACGCGGAGGATCAATATCTTCAATGCGGACGAGCCATTTGCCCTGGCGGGCACGAGCTTGCAGGTAGCTGCCGAGCGCGGCAATTAATGAGCCGAAGTGTAATTCACCGGAAGGAGATGGCGCGAAGCGCCCAATATAGTGTGATTCAGACATATCAACAGTAACAAGGCGGGAGAGACTCCCGCCTTTGCAGTAGTTAGAGGGGTGGCATTAGCCAGCCATCTGTTTTTCGCGGATTTCGGCCAGCGTTTTACAGTCGATACACAGATCGGCGGTTGGACGCGCTTCCAGGCGACGAATGCCGATTTCAACACCGCAGGATTCGCAGTAGCCAAAATCTTCGTCTTCGACTTTTTTCAGCGTTTTCTCGATCTTTTTGATCAGTTTGCGTTCGCGGTCACGGTTACGCAGTTCGAGGCTGAACTCTTCTTCCTGAGCGGCACGGTCTACCGGATCCGGGAAGTTTGCAGCTTCATCCTGCATATGTGTAACGGTGCGATCGACTTCATCCCTGAGTTGATTACGCCATGCTTCAAGAATACGCCTGAAGTGCGACAGCTGGGCTTCGTTCATATACTCTTCGCCCGGTTTCTCTTGATACGGCTCCACCCCAGCGATGGCGAGAATACTCAGGGACGATGTTTTACGGTTTTGCCCTTCTTGCATGTTGCTTCTCCTTAACACGCACTATCGATCCCCGTGTTGGGGGAAAAATCAGGTCGCTATAAATAGCAGATGCTTTTCCGTATGGCAATTATCTAAACGTAACACTTGACAAGCCTGTGAGGAAAAGCGTATTTGCGCACGCGGCCAGAACACATAATAGTCAATCGTCTATTCCCTTATAAGACAATGGGAAGAGAGGATCTCAGAGTCATATTATCGGCAGAAAGTTCCGCTTTATAAGCGAAAACCTCCACCCCCTGCTTTTGTGCCTCATTCAACAATTGCGCGTATTTAGGATCGATATGGCGGGCGGGGGAGAATCGTTCAATGGCTGAATGCAAAACCGCAAACAGCAACACGGCGCGTTTGCCCGCCGCCGCTACACTCATTAGCTCTCGCAGATGCTTCTGGCCACGTAGCGTTACCGCATCCGGAAAGTAGCCATTTTCCTGTTCCGCTAACGTCACTGATTTCACTTCAATATAGCACTCAGGCCTGTCTTCCGCCTGTAACATGAAGTCAATTCTGCTGCTTTCATCGCCATATTTCACTTCGCTTTTTTGCGTGCCATATCCTACCAGTTCAGGAATTGTGCCATGGGTCAGCGCTTCCTTAACCAGTTGATTTGCGCGCAGGGTATTAACGCAAATAAATGCCCCATTTTGGGTTTCGGTCATTTCCCAGGTATGGGGATACTTGCGTTTAGTATTTTCTGATGTGGAATACCAGACCCTGTCACCCGGCGTCGCACAACCGGTCATCGCACCGGTGTTGGGGCAGTGCAGGGTGAGCTGTTCACCTTCGGGTGTGATCACGTCGGCGAGAAAGCGTTTGTAGCGCTGGATCAGCGTGGCGTGCTGTAGAGCAGGACTAAACTTCATCGGATTTCCTTAGTGCGTCACCCAACGTCCAGCGCTGTAGCGGCGTGTAGCGGGTGCGTCCTTGTGCAAAGACAGATTCATAAAGCGCAAATTCGGTCACCGGAAAGGCCCAGTGAAAGCCCGGTGCTGGAATGGCAACGGCCTGACCGGCATCGCGCAGCAACGTGATATGTGGATGAAACGGCTGCGGGCTTTGGTAACAGCCGCTGCGTGCTGCCTGGGCGCGCAGCATATTTGCCAGCTGTAACAATCCGCGCGGCGGCCGGCGCGTGCCCAGCCAGACCACGCGTGAGCGTAGCCACTGACCGGCATCGTCGAGGTGCAGCGTAAACCCCGGCTGGGAAATGCGTCCGGCCATCGCGGCTAACGCGCGCTGTTTATCCGCGCTTACCTCACCCAGAAAGGCCAGCGTCAGGTGCATATTCGCCGCCGCAACAGGACGACCCGCCTCCGAAGGGAAATGTTCCGCGCGCCAGCGGACGATTTGCCGCTGAAGCGTGGCGGGAAGTTCAATGGCGAAAAACAGTCGTTTCGACTCAGACATACGGAGGACTCGGTAATGATTTGCGCCGATGCTACAATGTACGCCGTCTAATGTTAACCCTCTGGAGCTGTTAGTGTCCTCATTGCCGGTCGCCGCCGTCCTTCCTGAGCTTCTCGCTACCCTAAACGATGCCCCGCAGGTTTTTCTGAATGCCCCAACGGGGGCGGGTAAATCCACCTGGTTGCCGCTGCAAATCCTCAAAGAGGGGAATATTCGCGGGAAAATAATCCTGCTGGAGCCGCGCAGGCTGGCGGCGCGTAACGTGGCGCAGCGCCTGGCCGAACTGCTTAATGAAAAACCGGGCGAGACGGTAGGTTACCGGATGCGTGCAGAAACCTGCGTCGGCCCCGCTACGCGTCTTGAAGTGGTGACCGAGGGTATCCTCACCCGTATGCTGCAAAACGATCCTGAGCTGACGGGGATCGGGCTGGTGATTCTGGATGAATTCCACGAGCGCAGCCTGCAGGCGGATTTAGCGCTGGCGCTGCTGCTGGACGTGCAGCAGGGGCTGCGCGACGATCTTCGGCTGCTGATTATGTCGGCGACACTCGATAACGAGCGCCTGCAGCAGGCTTTACCTTATGCCCCGGTTATCTCCTCAGAAGGACGGGCGTTCCCGGTTGAACGTCGCTATCAGGCGCTTCCCGCCCATCAGCGTTTTGATGAGGCCGTCGCTATTGCGACGGCAGAACTGCTGCGCCAGGAACCCGGTTCGCTGCTGCTGTTTTTACCGGGCGTCGGTGAAATCCAGCGCGTGCAGGAGCAGCTTTCCTCCCGCGTAGGCGCCGATGTGCTGCTTTGCCCGCTCTACGGCGCGTTGTCGCTACAGGATCAGCGTAAAGCCATTCTTCCGGCCCCGGCGGGGCAGCGCAAGGTGGTACTGGCAACCAACATTGCTGAAACCAGTTTGACCATTGAAGGCATTCGTCTGGTGGTGGATAGCGCGCAGGAGAGGGTGGCAAGTTTTGACCCGCGCACCGGGCTAACCAAACTGCTTACGCAGCGCATCAGCCAGGCATCGATGGTGCAGCGTGCGGGCCGTGCGGGGCGTCTTGAGCCGGGCATCTGCCTGCATTTGACGGGCACAGAGCAGGCGGAACGCGCGGCGCAGCAAAGCACGCCGGAAATTTTACAAAGTGATTTATCTGGCCTGGTCCTGGACCTGTTGCTGTGGGGCTGCCCGAACCCTGAACAGCTCACCTGGCTTAATCCTCCGCCTGTCGTAAACCTCACCGCTGCGCGCAACCTGCTGACGCAGCTTGGTGCGCTCGAAGGCGAGCGCCTGACGGCGCGCGGCCAGAAAATGGCGACACTGGGCAACGAGCCGCGTCTGGCCGCGATGCTGGTGGCCGCGCAAGGGGATGATGAAATTGCCACGGCGGCAAAACTGGCGGCTATTCTTGAGGAGCCGCCTCGCGGTGGCAGCAGCGATCTGGGGCAGGCGTTTTCGCGCAATCAGGGGAACTGGCAGCAGCGGGCGCAGCAGCTGTGCAAACGTCTGAACAGCCGCGGTGGTTCGCCTGACAGCGCGAGTATTGGCTTCCTGCTGACACAGGCCTTCCCGGACCGGATCGCCCGCCGTCGCGGGCTGGACGGACGTTATCAGCTGGCAAACGGCATGGGGGCGATGCTGGACAGCGATGACGCCCTGACGCGCCATGAATGGCTGATTGCACCGCTATTACTGCAGGGCAGCCATTCCCCGGACGCGCGTATTTTACAGGCAATTGCCGTTGATATTGACGCCCTGACGCGCTGTTGCCCGCAATTGCTCCAGCAATCCGATATCATTGAGTGGGATGATAACCAGGGCACGCTTAAGGCGTTTCGTCGTAGCCAGATCGGTAAGCTGACGTTAGGTACAAAGCCGCTGGCGAAGCCGTCGGAAGAAGAGCTCCATCAGGCCATGCTGAACGGCATTCGCGAAAAAGGGCTGAGCGTATTGAACTGGACGCCAGAGGCCGAGCAGTACCGTATTCGGCTGCACTGTGCCGCACGCTGGCTGCCGGAGTATGGCTGGCCGACGGTTGATGATGAGACGCTGCTGGCTTCCCTGGAAGATTGGCTGCTGCCGCAAATGAGCGGCGTACATTCGCTCAGAGCGCTGAAAGCGCTCGATGTTAAGGCCGCGTTACAGAATTTACTGGACTGGTCATTACGTCAACGTCTGGATAGTGAACTGCCTGGGCATTACACTGTGCCGACCGGAAGCCGGATTGCCATTCGCTATAACGAGGATAATCCTCCGGCGCTGGCGGTAAGGATGCAGGAGATGTTTGGGGAGGCTACCACGCCGTCCATCGCGGAAGGGCGCGTTTCTCTGGTGCTCGAACTGCTGTCCCCGGCGCATCGCCCGTTGCAGATCACTCGTGACCTGGGGGCGTTTTGGGCGGGAAGCTACCGTGAAGTGCAAAAAGAGATGAAGGGGCGGTATCCCAAACACGTCTGGCCGGACGACCCGGCAAATACGGCGCCGACGAGGCGGACGAAGAAGTATTCGTGAGTAAGGTGAAAGAGGGGAGTGCGGCCTGAATTGTGCGGCCTGATGCCCTCACCCCGGCCCTCTCCCACAGGGAGAGGGAGAAAACCAATTTTGAGAGATTTCTTCTTTCATAGACCTGTGAAAGATAAGAAAATCTGGCCTTTGCGCCTGAATGTTGCGGAGAAAAAGCATGGCGGGGAATGACCGCGAGCCAATAGGACGTAAGGGAAAGCCAACGCGTCCGGCGAAAGAAAAGGTGAGCCGTCGTCGCCTCAGAGATGAGGAGTATGACGATGACTACGAAGACGATTATGAGGATGATGAGCCAATGCCACGTAAAGGGAAAGGCAAAGGGCGGAAGCCTCGTGGTAAGCGCGGCTGGTTCTGGCTGCTGCTGAAGCTGTTTATTGTTTTTGTGGTGCTGATCGCGATCTACGGCGTGTATCTGGATCAGAAGATCCGCAGCCGTATTGACGGGAAAGTCTGGCAGTTACCTGCGGCAGTCTATGGCCGTATGGTGAACCTTGAGCCGGATATGTCCATCAGCAAGAACGAGATGGTCAAACTGCTGCAGGCGACACAGTATCGTCAGGTCACGAAAATGACCCGCCCAGGCGAGTTTACGGTGCAGGCGAAGAGCATTGAGATGATCCGTCGTCCGTTCGACTTCCCGGACAGCAAAGAAGGGCAGGTGCGCGCGCGTCTGACCTTCGACGGCGATCGCCTGGAAACGATCGAGAACATGGATAACGACCGCCAGTTCGGTTTCTTCCGTCTCGATCCGCGTTTGATCACCATGCTTTCGTCGGCCAACGGCGAGCAACGTCTGTTCGTGGCGCGTAACGGCTTCCCGGACCTGCTGGTGGATACCCTGCTGGCAACCGAAGACCGTCACTTCTACGAGCACGACGGTATTAGCCTTTACTCGATTGGTCGTGCGGTGCTGGCGAACCTGACCGCCGGACGTACCGTGCAGGGGGCAAGTACCCTGACCCAGCAGCTGGTGAAGAACCTGTTCCTCTCCAGCGAACGCTCCTACTGGCGTAAAGCCAACGAAGCGTATATGGCGGTGCTGATGGATGCCCGTTACAGCAAGGATCGTATCCTTGAGCTGTACATGAACGAGGTGTACCTCGGTCAGAGCGGTGATAACGAAATCCGCGGCTTCCCGCTGGCGAGTCTGTACTACTTTGGCCGTCCGGTGGAAGAGCTGAGCCTTGACCAGCAGGCGCTGCTGGTGGGCATGGTGAAAGGGGCGTCCATCTATAACCCGTGGCGTAACCCGAAACTGGCGCTGGAGCGTCGTAACCTGGTGCTGCGTCTGCTGCAACAACAGCAGGTGATCGATCAGGAACTGTACGACATGCTGAGCGCGCGTCCACTCGGCGTTCAGCCGCGCGGCGGCGTGATCTCCCCGCAGCCTGCGTTTATGCAGATGGTGCGTCAGGAGCTGCAGTCTAAGCTCGGTGATAAGGTGAAAGATCTCTCCGGCGTGAAGATCTTTACCACCTTCGACTCCGTGGCGCAGGACGCGGCAGAAAAAGCGGCCGTTGAGGGCATTCCAGCGCTGAAGAAACAGCGCAAGCTGAGCGATCTGGAAACCGCGATGGTGGTGGTTGACCGTAACACCGGTGAAGTTCGCGCCATGGTGGGCGGCGCTGAGCCGCAGTTTGCGGGTTATAACCGTGCAATGCAGGCGCGTCGTTCAATTGGTTCTCTGGCAAAACCGGCGACCTACCTTACCGCGCTGAGCCAGCCGAACCAGTATCGTCTGAATACCTGGATCGCCGATGCACCGATCTCCCTGCGTCAGCCAAACGGTCAGGTGTGGTCTCCGCAGAACGATGATAAACAGTTCAGCGGTCAGGTAATGTTGGTGGATGCGTTAACGCGTTCCATGAACGTACCAACCGTTAACCTTGGTATGGCGCTGGGCCTGCCTGCTATCACCGATACCTGGCAGAAGCTGGGCGTGCCGAAAGATCAGCTGCATCCGGTCCCGGCGATGATTCTGGGGGCGCTTAACCTGACGCCAATCGAAGTGGCGCAGGCGTTCCAGACCATCGCCAGCGGCGGTAACCGTGCACAGCTTTCTGCGCTGCGCTCGGTCATTGCCGAAGACGGTTCTGTGCTCTATCAAAGCTTCCCGCAGGCGGAGCGTGCTGTTCCGGCGCAGGCGGCATATATGACGCTGTGGACCATGCAGCAGGTTGTGCAGCGTGGTACCGGGCGTCAGCTGGGAGCGAAATACCCGGGTCTGCATCTGGCGGGTAAAACAGGTACCACTAACAACAACGTCGATACCTGGTTTGCCGGTATTGATGGCCGTGAAGTGGTGATCACCTGGGTAGGCCGCGACAACAACCAGCCGACCAAACTGTACGGGGCGAGCGGGGCGATGTCGATTTACCAGCGCTATCTGGCGAATCAGTCCCCGGTGCCGCTGAACCTTGTTGCGCCGGAAGATATCGTTGATATGGGCGTTGATGGATCCGGTAACTTTATCTGCGGTGGCGGTATGCGCACGCTGCCGGTCTGGACAACCAATCCAGACTCGCTGTGCCAGCAGAGCCAGCCAGAACAGCCGACGGGCAATCCGTTCGATCAGTCTTCTCAACCTCAGCAGCCGCAGCAACAACAGCCGCAGCAGCAGAATGAGAAGAAGGACAGTGATGGTGTAGCGGGCTGGATCAAGGACATGTTTGGCGGAAACTGATTAGTTTCCTGAATAAAAAGCCGCTTAGTGATAAGCGGCTTTTTTTTTGTGTTTACATTTGTTCTTATTTTAATTTTAGTAAAATTCTAATTAAGAATTATTAATGCATGAGTTTTCTTATTGCAATCAGTATGTTGGTGTTACTTTAAACTATTTCATTCGCCAGTCTGCTGGACACGATAAAGATTAATCTGATGTAATTAAGTTCGTGAGTTTCACTTTCCTCATGGGATGTTCTTATTAATGGTCTTCCGGGGGGAAGTGATACCTCATTTAAAAAAACATTCTGGCGAAAAGTATTTTTCCCAGGAATGGATTCCGTTGTAAGCATATATAAGGATGTTGTTATGGATAAGATATTTATTTCTTCTTTATTGGCCGGAAGCGTTATGGCGGCGTTGTCGCTGCCGGTCTTTGCGGCGAATGATTCAGGTACGGTAAATTTCGCCGGAAAAATTGTGGCGGATACCTGCGAAATCGATGTTGATGGTACGGGGACCAATACCTCCACCGTTACATTCGCAGATACTTATCCTTCAGATTTTGGCATCGACGGTCAGGTCGGGACGTCTAAAGCGTTTAATATTGAAGTGAAAAAATGTGACCCGCTGGTCGCCAACCTGAACCTCAAGTTCAGCGGCACAACAACAGACGCTGCGTACAAGCGTTTGAAGAACGATCTCTCCGGCGCAGGCAACGCCACTAACGTTGGCATCATTGTCAGCAATGATAATGGCTCTAAAGGCGATGTGGTCTTCGACGGTTCAGTACCGGATGCGGGCACCGACGTGGCTAACGATGCGACCGGCGCAGCGGCTTCTGTCTTTAACTACACCGCGAAAGTGATTCAGGTCGGTGATACCGCGCCAACCGCGGGTCATTACTCCTCCTCAGCCACATTTGAGGTTGTCTATCGCTAAACAATGACTGGCAGCCTGAACGGCTGCCTTCTGGAATGCTGTATGAAGACGTTATTTAAATTGTTATGTGGCTGTTTAATTATTTCTTGCTGTTCAGTGCAGGCAAGCGTTGTTCTCGGTGGTACGCGAATCATTTATCCATCGAATAAATCTGAAGTACAAATCGCACTTAAAAATAAAGATCCTCATACGCGTTATCTGGTGCAAAGCTGGGTCAGTTACCCCAATGATGCAAAGGCTCCCTTTATTATTACGCCGCCAGTCTATAAGTTGCAGGAAAATCGTCAGACGCTGTTACACGTTATTTTTACCGGTGATAAAAACAGCCTGCCGGCAGATCGCGAATCACTGTTTCTGGCGAATGTGAAATCTGTCTCTGCTCTGTCTCCCGACCTGAAAGAGAAGAATACCCTGCAGTTCGCTATGAAAACGCGCCTGAAGCTTTTCTGGCGTCCCGCTCAGTTGAAGGAAGCTGATGCCCTGGGAGCCTATGAAAAGATCACGTTCCATCGTCAGGGGGACACGCTAATCGCAAACAACCCTACGCCTTTTTACGTCTCTTTTGGCGAACTGTCCGTTGGCGGAAAAAGTGTACCGGTGAAAGAGACCAAAACCACGCCGGGTGCCATTTCAATGATGGTTGCACCGTTTAGCAAGCAGAGTTTCGCGCTACCAAAAGCGGCAAATGGCGCGGTGACCTGGACGGCTATTAATGATTTCGGCGCCCAGACTCCTCAACGCAAGCAGGCTCTTTGAATCGATCATGTTGGTAAGTTATGTCGTCATCTTTACTTCACAAACAGGTACTGTCCGGGATCGCGCTGGCGCTGCTCGCCGCGATCCAGCCTGCAAATGCGGATGACGAATTCAACCTGCGGATCCTTGAACTGGATACCCCTCTCGAAAATACCTCCACGCTCAAAAACTTCATCAATGATAACGGGTTACTTGCGGGGAGCTACCCCACGACGATTATGTGGGATCGGGACGTGCTGGATATCCGTACGCTCACCTATGTGATTTCTGACGATAAACAGCATCTGCTGCCGGAACTGACCAAAGCGGACCTGCGTGAATTTGGCGTGAAAGTCGACACGATCCCGGATTTGAAAGAACTGGACGACCAGGCTTACGTTCGGGACATCTCTCATTTCATTGAAAATGCACGCTACGATTACAATCAGGATAACCAGACCCTGAAGCTGGTCATTCCACAGGTCTATCGCGATCGCGCCGCCGCCGGGGCGATTAACCCGAAGTTCTGGGATGACGGTGCACCTGCCGCCTGGACAAGCTATCAGCTCAGCGGTTCTCAGCAGCACTATAGCTCGGGCAATACCTCTTCAACCTGGCTCGGTCTGGAGTCGGGGATTAACCTTGGGGCGTGGCGACTGCGCAATAACAGCACCTGGAGCGACGCTTCCGGCTGGGAGGCTATCGCCAGCACGTTGCAGCGTGACATCAAAGCGTTGAAAAGCCAGCTTGAGATGGGGCAGACCTATACCAATGGCGAGCTTTTTGACAGCGTCCAGATGACCGGCGTGAAGATGGAAACGGACACCGCTATGCTGCCCGTCAGCCAGCAAGGCTTTGCGCCTGTTGTGCGGGGTATTGCTAATAGCGACGCGAAAGTCACCATCAAGCAAAACGGCTACATCATCTATCAAACAAACGTCTCGCCGGGGCCTTTTGAGATCCGCGACTTGAGCCAGGTGACATCCGGCGCCGATCTGGAAGTGACCGTCGAAGAGGCGGATGGCAGCGAGCACAGCTTCATACAGGCCAGCGCCTCGGTGCCAGTGTTACAGCGAGAAGGCGGTTTTAAGTACTCGCTGGCCGCTGGGCGCTATCGTGGTAACGAAGGTGAAGATGAACCTATCTTTGCGCAAGGTACGGCTATCTATGGTCTGCCTTACGGTGTGACGGCCTATACCGGCGCGCTGGGAGCGTCACTGTATAATGCGCTGCTGCTGGGGATTGGTGCCGACCTGGGGCACTTCGGCTCCGCATCTGTCGATCTAACGACCGCTCGTACCGCGTTTGATGACGGGCGTGACGATGCCAGCGGTTTATCGTGGCGGGCTCAGTACTCAAAAGATATTCCCGACACGGATACGACCGTCACGCTTGCCAGCTACCGCTACTCCACCTCGGGGTTTTATACCTTTCAGGAGGCTATCGATCGGCGTGATAGTGAGATCGATGACGGCATTTATACCTACCGCAGAACCAACAATCGCCGTAGCCGCATGCAGCTAAACCTTTCTCAGCGTATTTCAGACTGGGGCTCGGCGTATCTCAACGGCTATCAGCAGGATTACTGGGATATGGACGGCCATGAGCGTAGCGTCAGCGCCGGGCTGAGCTCCAGCTGGCGCGATATCACCTGGTCGATAAGCTACAACCTGACCCGCACGCCGGATGCCGATACCGACCGGCAAATGGCGTTGACGGTCAACATTCCGTTCTCAAAGTGGCTGCCTGATACCTGGGCAACCTACAGCGCGAACACCGCCAGCGGTGGGTTTGTCTCGCATCAGGTCGGGCTCGGCGGCACCGCGCTGGAGGACAACAAGCTGAGCTACAACCTCCAGCAGAGCTATGCCAATCAGAACACCGGCTACGGCGGCAGCCTGTCCGGGCGTTACCGTGGCGCTTCCGGTGAAGTCGGGATGGGGTACAGCTACGGTGGCGATAACCGACAGTGGAACTATAGCGCGCAGGGCTCGGTTGTTGCCCATGAGCATGGCGTGACGCTGGGACAACCGGTGCGTGACGCCTTCGCCATTGTGCACATCAATAAGGGCGAAAACGTCAAGGTGCAAAACGGGCGTGGCATTTATACCGATGCTTTTGGCAATGCAATTGTCCCCTCTCTGACGGCCTATCGACACAACACCATCACGGTGAATACCCAGGATCGGCAGGATATCGATATTGACGCGGCAACACAGGATCTCGTGCCGACGAAAGGGGCAGCCATAAAGGTCTCGTTCGATGCACGCGTTGGACGGCGCGCGCTGGTGACCCTGCTCTTTGCGGGCAAGCCTGTTCCGTTTGGCGCAGTGGTTGCGCTGGATACCACCACCGCCATTGTCGGAGATGGCGGAGAAGCCTATCTGACGGGGCTTCATGACAAAACGACGTTCAGCGTGCAGTGGGGAGAAGAGGCTGAACAACAGTGTCAGGGGGAAATCGACATGCCCGACGACGGCGTGACTGACATGGTTAAGGCAACGGTAACGTGCAGGTGAATAAGGAAACCCGATGAGCCAACGTATGACGATACACTCCCTTTGCGCAGGGGTTGCGCTGCTGCTCGCCACCGTTTTTCTGCATCCGGCGTATGCTAACTGCACCTTCACAGGCGAGGGGGGAAAGGACGGGGTGGTTACGTTCCAAATCCCACCCGCAATTGTTCTCGATCCCGATACGCCGGTGGGGACGGTGATTTATGATAACAACGCGGAAAGCGGCGAAGTCAGAGTGGATTGCGGCGGCGCTGACGCCCAGATTCGACGAGGGTATCTGACGCTAACGGAGGGGGATGCTCGCGAAGATGTGTTGCCGGGAGTGTATAAAACGAACGTGCCGGGGATTGGGATCCGCGCGGCCTCTTCTTCCGAGCAATTTCCTGATTATACTGAAGAAAACCTGACTCGCCCGTGGCATAGCGTTGGATCGATTCACGGCTATTCTCATTACACATCCGTTTTTCGTGCCGCCGCGCAGCTCATCGTCATTGGCGATATTCAGGAGGGGGATCTGGATACCTCGCGGTTAACCGCTCAGGATACGTTAGGGGGAGTCGTGATTGGTGAAATGCGTTTTTCGCCCACCAGCGTTCATATCACCACCAACACCTGTAATCTGGTCGACCGTAACATCTATGTACCCCTGAAAACGGTTAATGTGCAGGATTTTAACGGACAATACTCAGACATTCTCACCGACGGCAGTTTTAAGATTGAAATCACCGACTGCGCGGCGGGGACAAAGGTCGATTATCAGTTCACCAGCGCGGGTTCGACGGGGGTGACGAACGGTAATATCCTCGGCATTGCCGCAGGAGATGCCGCCGCTGCGGGTATCGGCATCCAAATTCTCGACAAGAACGATACGGTGCTGCAGTTTGACCAAAATTACACGGCGATAACCAGCACCCAGGACAAGGTTCCCGTCGAAATTCCCCTTAAGGCGCGCTACGTCAAAACGGGGGAAGTTAAAGCAGGCAAAGTCGATTCCGTCGCCACGTTCGAGGTGTTTTACCGTTAATCCTTTCCGCCCGTTTCGGCGGGCTTTAGCGATCATTTCGCTAACTCCATTAACCCCCTGTTTTCATCTGGTTAATTCTTAAACCCTTAAATCTTGTAGGGCCGCTTACTGCTTGCTATGCAACCAGCGTTTCGCATATTATTCTGCGGTCATAATAATAATTCTCGTTTACGTTATCATTCACTTTTCCATCAGAGATAAACATGGCGCTTTCCAATACTGCTCAGCCAATTAACACGTCGCTGCGTAAAATCGCGGTTGTCGTAGCCACAGCGGTTGCCGGCATGTCTACTTACGCACAGGCTGCCGAAACCCCGAAAAAAGAAGAAACCATCACCGTTACTGCCGCACCTGCTGCGCAGGAAAGTGCCTGGGGGCCAGCGCCGACAATTGCAGCAAAACGGACCGCGACAGCGACCAAAACCGATACTCCAATTGAGAAAACCCCGCAGTCCATTTCCGTGGTAACCCGTGAAGAAATGGACATGAAACAGCCGGGTATGGTTAAACAGGCTCTGGCCTATACGCCGAGCGTATTTTCAACGCGCGGCGCATCAACGACCTATGATGTAGTTTCTATTCGTGGTTTCACCACCTCCAGCACCGTAAACACCAACCAGTATCTGGATGGCATGAAGCTGCAGGGTGATAACTATTCTGAAGCCTCTATGGATCCCTATTTCCTTGAGCGCGTTGAACTGCTGCGTGGCCCAACGTCCGTGCTGTATGGTAAAAGCCATCCGGGCGGAGTGGTGAGTATGGTGAGCAAGCGTCCAACCACGGAGCCGTTGAAAGAAATCCAGTTCAAAATGGGAACGGATAACCTGTGGCAAACCGGGTTTGACTTCAGCGATGCGATTGACGATGACGGCGTATGGGCGTATCGCCTCACCGGTCTGGGGCGCAGCGAAAATGCGCAGCAGGAGATGGTGAAGTCTACCCGCTACGCGATTGCGCCTTCCTTCAGCTGGCGTCCTGATGAGAAAACCGATTTTACTTTCCTGAGCAACTTCCAGAGCGATCCGGATGCGGGCTATTACGGCTGGCTGCCGCGGGAAGGCACCGTTGTGCCTTACTACGACGCCAACGGCAACGCGCATAAACTGCCGACCGACTTCAATGAAGGCGAGGAAGATAACAAGATTTCCCGTCGTCAGAAGATGGTGGGGTATAGCTTCTCGCATCAATTCGACGACACCTTCACCGTGCGTCAAAATCTGCGCTACAGCAAAATCAATACCCTGTACCGCTCTGTCTACGGCAATGGCTATATCGCTCCGGGGCAGATCAGCCGTGCCTATGTCCGTTCTGATGAAAATCTGAATTCTTTCACGGTTGATACGCAGCTTCAGTCCAAATTTGCGACCGGCGCAGTTGATCATACCCTGTTAACGGGTGTCGATTACCTCCGCATGCGTAATGACATTAACGCTGACTATGGCACCGCTGATCCTATCAGCATGACGAAGCCTGAGTACGGTAATCCGAACGTCGATGTTTACTACCTGTATCAGATGCTTAACCGTCAGGAGCAAACGGGTCTGTATGCTCAGGATCAGGCTGAGTGGGATAAGTGGGTGCTCACGATGGGTGGACGCTATGACTTTGCAAAAACGTCAGCCCTGAACCGTGCTAGCGGAACCACCGCGGAAATTAACGACCAGGCATTCACCTGGCGCGGGGGCATTAACTACCTGTTCGACAACGGTATCACGCCGTACTTTAGCTACAGCGAATCTTTCGAACCGGTTTCCGGGACGACCCAGGACGGTAAGCCGTTCGATCCGGCTCGCGGCAAGCAGTACGAAGCGGGCGTGAAGTATGTCCCGAAAGATCTGCCAGTTGTTGTCACTGCTGCGGTGTACCAGCTGACCAAGAATAACAACCTGACCGCCGATCCTGCGAACCCGACCAGCGGCTTTAGCGTGCAGGGAGGAGAAATCCGTTCCCGTGGCTTCGAACTGGAAGCGAAAGCGGCCGTGTCTGCCAACGTGAACGTGACGGCATCCTACAGCTACACCGATGCGGAATATACGCACGATACCTGGTATGAAGGCCGTCGCCCGGCAGAAGTGCCACGCAACATGGCCTCTCTGTGGGCGGATTACACTTTCCACGAAACGGCGCTGAGCGGTCTGACTGTCGGTGCGGGCACCCGTTATATCGGCAATACCGTGTCCTACTACTCCGCCGCCTCGCCGAAAGCCTACGAGTCGTTTAATGTGGCGGGTTACGCGCTGGCAGATGCGACGGTGAAATACGATCTGGCGCGCTTCGGAATGCCAGGCTCTTCAGTCGGCGTCAACGTGAACAACATCTTTGACCGCGAGTACGTTTCCAGCTGCTACAGCGAATATGCATGCTACTGGGGCGCTGGACGTCAGGTTGTTGCCACCGCGACCTTCCGCTTCTAATCTCTCTTCGGGCACGGTTCGCCGTGCCCTTTTTATTTAAGTTGGCTGATATGCAGGATAATCAAACGCAATCCGACACCACCTTTTCGCTCAGCAATCTCTCCTTTCGCGTACCCGGGCGCACCCTGCTGCATCCGCTCTCTTTGACATTCCCTGCCGGTAAAGTCACTGGCCTGATTGGTCACAATGGCTCGGGTAAATCCACGTTGCTTAAGATGCTTGGACGCCATCAGCCGCCGTCGGAAGGCGATATCCTGCTGGACGGTCAGCCGCTGGAAAGCTGGAACAGCAAGGCCTTTGCCCGCAAGGTGGCGTATCTGCCGCAGCAGCTACCGCAGGCAGAAGGGATGACGGTGCGTGAGCTGGTGGCGATTGGTCGTTATCCGTGGCACGGGGCGCTTGGTCGCTTCGGCGTGGCCGACAGAGAGAAAGTGGAAGAGGCGATTGCGCTGGTAGGATTAAAGCCGCTGGCGCACCGTCTGGTGGATAGCCTGTCCGGCGGTGAGCGTCAGCGCGCGTGGATTGCGATGCTGGTGGCGCAGGACAGCCGTTGCCTGCTGCTCGACGAACCGACCTCTGCGCTGGATATTGCCCACCAGGTTGACGTTCTGGCGCTGGTGCATCGTTTAAGCCAGCAGCGTGGGCTGACGGTGATTGCGGTACTGCATGATATCAACATGGCAGCGCGCTACTGTGATTATCTCGTCGCGCTGCGCGGTGGCGAAATGATTGCGCAGGGAACGCCGTCCGAGCTGATGCGAAGCGAAACGCTGGAAACCATTTACGGTATTCCGATGGGGATTTTGCCTCACCCAGCCGGGGCTGCACCGGTGAGCTTCGTCTACTGATGCTGGATTCAATCTCAATGAGCCGCCGTCGCCTGCTGATGGCGATGGCGCTGTCACCGCTGCTGTTAAAAATGAATACCGCCCGTGCCGCCGGGATAGATCCACATCGGATTGTGGCGCTGGAATGGCTGCCGGTCGAGCTGATGATGGCGCTCGGCGTCACGCCGTATGGCGTGGCGGACATTCCTAACTATAACCTCTGGGTGAACGAGCCGAAGCTGCCGGACTCGGTCATCGACATCGGCCTGCGAACGGAGCCAAACCTCGAACTGCTTACCCAGATGAAACCGTCGTTCCTGTTCTGGTCAGCGGGCTACGGTCCGTCAGAAGAGACCATGGCGCGCATTGCGCCAGGGCGCGGATTCTCTTTCAGCGACGGTAAAAAACCGCTCGCGATGGCAAAAAACTCCATTAACGAGATGGCTCATTTCCTTAACCGCGAGGCGGAAGCCAAAAAACACCTCGACGAATTTGATGCCCTGATTGACTCCCTGAAGCCGCGCTTTGCTCACCGGGGCGACCGTCCTTTACTGATGGTGACGCTGCTGGATGCCCGACATATGCTGGTCTTCGGTAATAACTGCCTGTTCCAGGAAGTGCTCGACAGCTTCGGTATTCGCAACGCCTGGGAAGGGGAGATGACCTTCTGGGGCAGTACCGCCGTTGGCATTGATCGCCTGGCGGCATTTCGCGATGTGGACGTGCTGTGCTTCGATCACGGCAACGAGCGCGAAATGCAAACCCTGATGGCGACCCCGCTCTGGCAGGCGATGCCGTTCGTACGCGAGAAACGTTTCCTGCGCGCGCCGGCGGTGTGGTTCTACGGCGCGACGCTGTCGGCGATGCATTTTGCCCGCGTGCTGGACAACGCGATGGGAGGCAAGGCATGAGTACTCGCATTGCCCGTTTCCCGGCGCTTCTTCTGACGCTGCTTTGCCTTGTCGCGCTGGCGTTAACCTGGTTCAACCTCTCGACCGCGTTACCGCGCGAACAGTGGGGCGCTGCCTTTGCCGCGCCGGATATCGATAATATTCAGCAAATGCTGTTCCACTACAGCCTGCTGCCGCGTCTGGCGATCTCCCTTTTAGTCGGCGCCGGTTTAGGGCTGGTGGGCGTGCTTTTCCAGCAGGTTTTACGTAACCCGCTGGCCGAACCGACCACGCTGGGGGTCGCAACCGGCGCACAGCTTGGGATCACCATTACCACGCTGTGGGCGCTACCGGGTGCGTTAACCTCGCAGTTTGCAGCACTCGCGGGGGCATGCGTGGTGGGCGCGCTGGTCTTTGGTGTGGCCTGGGGTAAACGTCTTTCACCGGTCACCCTGATCCTCGCGGGTCTGGTGGTCAGCCTTTACTGCGGGGCGATCAACCAGCTGCTGGTGCTGTTCCATCACGACCAGCTGCAAAGCATGTTCATGTGGAGTACCGGGACGCTCACCCAGACCGACTGGAGCATCGTGCAGCGCCTGTGGCCACAGTTGATTGGCGGCGTGGTGCTGACGCTGCTGCTGCTACGTCCGCTGACCCTAATGGGGCTGGACGACGGCGTGGCGCGCAACCTGGGTCTTGCCCTGTCGCTGGCGCGTCTGGGCGCGCTGGCGCTGGCGATTGTGCTAAGTGCTTTGCTGGTAAACGCGGTCGGCATCATCGGGTTTATCGGCCTGTTTGCGCCGCTACTGGCGAAAATGCTTGGGGCGCGTCGTTTGCTGACGCGTCTGATGCTGGCGCCACTGATTGGGGCGCTGATCCTCTGGTTTTCCGATCAAATCATTCTCTGGCTGGCGCGAGTCTGGATGGAAGTGTCTACCGGGTCGGTGACCGCACTCGTCGGTGCGCCGCTGCTGCTGTGGCTGCTGCCGCGCCTGCGCAGCATGAGCGCGCCCGCCATGGATGCGGGTGATAAGGTCTATGCCGAGCGGCAGTCGGTCCTCTGGTTTAGCCTGGCGGGACTGGCGGTACTGATCATTGCCTCGTTCGCGGCGCTCTCCTTCGGACGCGATGCCTCGGGCTGGCACTGGGCAACGGGTGATTTACTCAATGAACTGCTGCAGTGGCGCTGGCCACGTATCTTCGCTGCGCTGATCGCAGGCGTGATGCTGGCGGTCGCGGGGTGCATTATTCAACGTCTCACCGGCAACCCGATGGCAAGCCCGGAAGTCCTGGGTATCAGTTCTGGCGCGGCGTTTGGCGTGGTCCTTATGCTGTTCTTCGTGCCGGGCAATGCGTTTGGCTGGCTACTGCCTGCCGGAAGTATCGGTGCGGCGGTCACGCTGATGATTATCCTGATTGCTGCCGGTCGCGGCGGATTTTCACCTCACCGCATGCTGCTGGCCGGGATGGCGCTGAGCACCGCCTTCACGATGCTGCTGATGATGCTGCAGGCCAGCGGCGATCCGCGTATGGCGAAGATCCTGACATGGATTTCTGGCTCAACCTACAATGCCACCGGCAGTCAGGTTATTTGGTCAGGCATCGTCATGATAGCACTGCTGGCGGTGGTTCCGCTGTGCCGTCGCTGGATGACCATCCTGCCGCTTGGCGGTGAAACCGCGCGTGCGGTGGGGATGGCGCTGACGCCAGCGCGCGTGGCGCTGCTGCTGCTGGCTGCCTGCCTGACGGCGACGGCAACCATGACGATTGGACCGCTAAGTTTTGTGGGGTTAATGGCGCCACATATTGCCAGAATGATGGGCTTCCGCCGGACGATGCCGCATATTGTGATGTCGGCTCTGACGGGCGGGGTGATGCTGGTGTTCGCGGACTGGTGTGGAAGAATGGTGCTTTTCCCGTATCAGATCCCGGCGGGTCTGCTGTCGACCTTTATCGGTGCGCCGTACTTTATTTATCTGTTGAGAAAGCAGAGCCGGTAGTCAGGTGCGGCCCTCTCCCACGGGGAGAGGGAGAGCATCGTAGGCCGGGTAAGCGTGAGCGCCACCCGGCAATGCCCTTACAGCTTCGCAAACACCTTACGTGCCGCGTCGATGGTGTTATTGATATCTTCTTCACTGTGCGCCACGGACATAAAGCCCGCTTCGAACGCTGACGGTGCCAGGTACACGCCTTCGTCCAGCATCAGGTGGAAGAAGCGCTTGAAGCGTTCAACGTCGCACTTCACCACGTCCTGATAGCAGGTCACGGTTTTCGCCTCGGTGAAGAAAATCCCGAACATCCCGCCCACGTGGTTGACCACCAGAGGAATACCGGCCTCTTCTGCCGCTTCCAGCAGACCGTTTGCCAGCTGCGTGGTACGGTCGGTCAGGGTTTCGTGAATACCCGGCTGAGCCACTTCGGTCAGGCAGGCGAAACCCGCTGCCATCGCGATGGGGTTGCCCGAGAGCGTGCCCGCCTGGTAAACCGGGCCGGTTGGTGCCAGCGCTTCCATGACGTCTTTACGACCACCGAATGCCCCGACCGGCATGCCGCCGCCGATGATTTTGCCGAGGCAGGTGAGGTCTGGCTCAACGCCGTAGTAAGACTGAGCACCCGCCAGCGCCACGCGGAAGCCGGTCATCACTTCATCGATGATCAGCAGCGCGCCGAACTCGTCGCACAGGGCGCGCAGGCCTGGCAGGAAGTCAGGTTGCGGTGGGATGCAGTTCATGTTGCCCGCAACCGGCTCAACGATGATGCAGGCGATCTCCTGCGGATACTGCTCGAACGCCGCGCGAACGGTGTCCAGATCGTTGTAGGTACAGGTCAGGGTATGCTTAGCGAAATCGGCCGGTACGCCCGGCGAGTTTGGCTGGCCGAGCGTCAGCGCGCCAGAGCCCGCTTTCACCAGTAGACAGTCGGCGTGGCCGTGGTAGCAACCTTCGAATTTGATGATTTTATCGCGACCGGTAAAACCTCGCGCCAGACGAATGGCGCTCATGGTGGCTTCGGTGCCGGAGTTCACCATACGTACCATGTCCATGGTGGGCACCAGTTCGGTCACCAGCTCCGCCATTTTGACTTCCATTTCGGTTGGTGCACCAAAGCTCAGGCCGCGCTGAGCCGCTTCAATCACCGCGTTACGAATGGCTGGGTGGTTGTGCCCCAGCACCATCGGGCCCCAGGAGCCGACATAATCGATATAGGCTTTGCCATCGACATCATACAGATACGCGCCGTCAGCACGTTCGATAAACAGCGGCGTGCCGCCCACGCCGGTAAAGGCGCGCACAGGTGAGTTCACGCCACCCGGAATAAGCTCGCGGGCTGCACTGTAGAGGTTTTCAGACTTGCTCATGGCGTCGTTCCTGGTTCGTATAAAATGATTAAGCACACTATTCTAAGTGATTCGGGGATGGTTATGAAATTTTTACCCTGGCAATGCTTTAAGATTTGTTAAGTAATTTTCAGGAGACGGTGGGGCGGTCTCTGGTAAAATCCTGACGGCGATTTGTATGACGAAAAGAACAGGCAATGAAATCAGACTCACCCTCATTTGAAGAACAACAGTTTGCGCGCGCGCGACACCGTATCAGCATCCGACGACTGCTCAATCGCGACAAGACGCCGCTGGCGATTCTGCTGGGCGCTGCCGTGGTGGGAACGCTGGCGGGGCTGGTGGGCGTCGCGTTCGAAAAGGCCGTCAATGGCGTGCTTAACTGGCGTATTGGCACCGTTGCGGGTTACGCCGATCGCGAATGGCTGGTCTGGATCCTGGCGTTTGGTTTATCTGCACTGCTCGCCATGGTGGGCTATTTTCTGGTACGGAAATTTGCCCCGGAAGCGGGCGGTTCAGGGATCCCGGAAATAGAAGGGGCGCTCGAAGAGCTGCGTCCGGTCCGCTGGTGGCGCGTGCTTCCCGTGAAGTTTATCGGCGGGTTGGGGACGCTTGGTGCGGGAATGGTGCTCGGGCGCGAAGGGCCGACCGTACAACTGGGCGGTAATGTTGGCCGTATGGTCAGCGATCTGTTCAGGATGCGCAGTGCTGAAGCCCGCCATACGCTGCTGGCAACCGGTGCCGCCGCAGGCCTTTCCGCCGCGTTTAATGCCCCGCTGGCGGGGATCCTGTTTATTATCGAAGAGATGCGCGCGCAGTTTCGCTATAACCTGATCTCGATAAAAGCGGTGTTTACCGGGGTGATCATGTCGAGTATCGTCTTTCGCCTTTTCAATGGCGAAGGGGCGGTCATCGAGGTCGGGAAGCTCACCAATGCGCCGGTCAATACGCTGTGGCTGTATCTGATCCTCGGCATGATTTTTGGCATAGTTGGCCCGCTGTTTAACAGCCTTATTTTACGTGCTCAGGACATGTTCCAGCGGATCCACGGCGGCAACACGACCAAATGGGTGCTGGTGGGGGGGCTGCTCGGCGGCATGTGTGGGGTTCTGGGCTTTATCGAACCCAACGCGGCAGGTGGCGGCTTTGGCCTTATCCCCATTGCGGCGGCGGGAAATTTCAGCATTGGTCTTTTGCTGTTCATGTTCATCTCGCGGGTGATCACTACCGTACTCTGCTTCTCCTCCGGCGCACCTGGCGGCATTTTTGCCCCGATGCTGGCGCTGGGCACGCTGCTGGGAACCGCTTTTGGCATGGCGGCGGCCGTGGGTTTCCCGGCCTATAACCTTGAAGCCGGGACATTTGCCGTCGCCGGAATGGGGGCGCTGCTCGCCGCGTCCCTGCGTGCACCCTTGACCGGGATCGTGCTGGTGCTTGAGATGACGGACAATTACCAGCTCATTTTGCCAATGATCATTACCTGTCTCGGCGCGACACTATTAGCCCAATTCCTGGGTGGAAAACCGCTATACTCCACCATTCTTGCACGGACCCTGGCGAAACAGGAGGCTGAACGGGCCTCAACGCAGAATACTTGAATGAATTACCAGGGTATTAGATAATGAAAAAAAGAATTGGGTGATTTTTACCCAATAGCAGTATGCAGTATTCATGGGAGCATAAGATGAGTGATGACGTAGTAGCTGTACCGCTCGAATTTACCGAAGCAGCAGCCAAAAAAGTAAAAGTCCTGATTGCCGATGAAGACAATCCGGAACTGAAACTCCGTGTTTATATTACCGGTGGTGGCTGCAGCGGCTTCCAGTATGGTTTTACCTTTGACGACCAGGTGAACGAGGGCGACATGACCATCGAGAAGCAGGGCGTCGCGCTGGTGGTTGATCCGATGAGCCTGCAATACCTGGTCGGTGGTTCTGTTGATTACACCGAAGGTCTGGAAGGTTCGCGCTTTGTGGTGACCAACCCGAACGCAACAAGCACCTGTGGGTGTGGTTCGTCGTTCAGTATTTAAGAGGGTGCGGGATGATGCCCTCACCCCGGCAAAACGCTAAAAACGGTAACCTTGCGGTTACCGTTTTGCATTTACCTGCCATTCTCATCCAGCGCAAACGTCGGCAGCTTCAGGTGCCAGCGTATCGCCGCTAAACGTATTACCAGCGTCACGACCATCCCCAGCATCGCGGCATTTTCCAGCGGGACCGCAAAGGTGTAGTACGCGGTGGCGTGAACAATTCCCCCTACAATACAGGCCGTCGCGTAAATTTCAGTACGCAGGATCATCGGCACTTCACGCGCCAGAATGTCGCGAATGATCCCGCCGCCCACGCCGGTTAATACACCCATGCAGATCGCCACCATCGGACCGGTACCTGCATTAAACGCCTTATTAACGCCAATACCGACAAACACGGCGAGGCCGACGGCATCCAGCACCGGTAATATCCATTTGGGTAATCTGCGGGGCTGACGAACCAATACAATGGTCAACATGCAGGTGACCATCGCTACCACCAGATCGGTGGGATCTTTTACCCAAAACACCGGGCCATTTGCCAGCGCCATATCACGGATTGTTCCGCCGCCCACGGCGGTCACAACGCCCAGCACCAGCACGCCAAACGGATCCATGCGCAGTTTTCCGGCGAGTAAAACGCCGGAGATAGCAAAAACGGCTGTGCCAAGAATATCCAGCCAATACACGAGCATCGTTAAATCCTCGAAAAGTATTTATCTATGTTAGTGACTCTCTGCCAGCGCGGCACAGAGTTGTTTTGCGGCGAGGATAATACGCGGGCTGGCGCGTTCAAACCAGTCACCGTTGAGCGGGATCACCGGAATTTTAAGCTGGCTTTGCCAGAAGTGTTCAACTTTAGGAATATCGCTCGCATTTCCGACCACGACGATGGCCTGCGGCTGGCGTGCAAGCACCTGTTCACGGCTAACCTGAGGCCAGGGTACCCGGCTGGCTGCAAAGATATTTTCGCCGCCGCAGATTTCCAGCACCTGGTTCTGAATCGACCCTTTTCCGGTGGTGAACAACGGCTGGCTACCAAATTGCAGAAAGATGCGTTTTTTGGCGGGGGTGTTGTACCGGGATTTCAGCGCTGCATAGTCGCTGAGCATCTGTTTCGCAGCGTCCTCGGCTTTTTTGGGCGTGGGGCTAAAAGGGGCCAGATCGCGCAGCGTCTGGGCGATTTGCTCAATACTGACTGCGTCCACCCACATGACCTTAATACCCAGTGAGGTCAGTTGGTTGACCTGCCGCTCGGCATTGCCGCCACGCCAGGCCAGCACGAGGTCAGGCTTAAGCGCCACAATGCGCTCGAGATTCATTCCTTGCCAGGTCGCGACCTGCTCAATGCTGGCGGCCTGGGGGGGATAATTCGAAAAGCTACTCACGCCCACAGGGGTGATCCCGGCAGCAAAGGCCAGTTCGGTATTCGCGGGGGAGAGAGTAATCACACGCGGCATGGCGAAAAGCCATGCCGGTGCGAGAAGAAGCAGGGCGGCCAGCGCCCTGACGGTATGTTTAGCCACGAGCCAGTTTCTGCACCAGACGCTCCACCATCACGGTGGACTGTTTTGCCGCCACAACAAGGAACTCGTCAAAGCTAATGTGGGACTGCTGGTCTGCCACGTCAGAGATCGCGCGAACCACCACAAACGGTACGCTAAAGTTATGGCAAACATGAGCAATCGCGGTTGCTTCCATCTCAACGGCAACCGCCTGCGGGAAGTTATGGCGGATTTTCGCCAGGCTCACGGAGCCGTTAATGAACGCATCACCGCTGACAATGAGGCCGCGTACCGCGTTGAGGTTCAGTTCTGCGATGCAGCTTTCTGCCGCGGCAATCAGGTTGTCGTCGGCTTTAAACCCGGCCGGGCAACCCGGAAGCTGACCATATTCGTAGCCGAAGGCGGTCACGTCGGCATCGTGGTAACGTGCTTCGTCGGAAACGACGATATCACCCACTTTCAGCGTCGGCGCCAGACCGCCCGCAGAGCCGGTATTAACGATCACGTCCGGCTTGCAGCGTTCGAGCAGCAGGGTCGCACCCAGCGCAGCCGCAACTTTACCGATGCCAGATTTCAGCAGAGCCACGTCAACACCGTTCAGCTGGCCGGTGTAGATCTCACAACCACCCAGAGAGAGAGTCTGACGGTTCTCAATTTTGTCACGCAGCAGCGTAACTTCTTCTTCCATTGCACCAATAATGCCGATTTTCATAGATTTACTCGCGATGTGCCTTGTTAAGATGCATAGTCTATCATGCGGTTAAGGGGAAACGCATTCTCACGCGGGGGAGCACATGGCACCAATCAATTTTCGCACCAAAATTAACTGGCACCGACGTTTCCGTTCGCCGCAGGGCGAAAAGAGCGAACATGAGATCCTGCGTATCTTCGAGAGCGATCGCGGGAGGATCATTAACTCGCCCGCTATCCGGCGCTTGCAGCAAAAGACCCAGGTGTTCCCGCTGGAGCGTAACGCCGCGGTGCGCACGCGCTTAACCCACTCTATGGAAGTTCAGCAGGTTGGGCGCTACATTGCCAAAGAGATTTTGAGCCGCCTGAAAGAGCAGCGGCTGCTGGAAACTTATGGTCTGGATGAACTGACCGGGCCGTTTGAAAGCATCGTTGAGATGGCCTGCCTGATGCATGACATCGGCAACCCGCCCTTCGGGCATTTCGGCGAGGCGGCAATCAACGACTGGTTTAAGCAGCGGCTTTTCCCTTTGGACGCGAAAAGCCAGCCGTTGAGCGACGATCGCTGCGTGGTGAGGGATTTACGCCTGCGTGAGGGTGAAGAGAGCCTTAACGATCTGCGTCGCAAAGTCCGTCAGGATCTCTGCCATTTTGAAGGTAACGCGCAGGGGATCCGCCTGGTGCACTCCCTGATGCGCATGAATCTGACGTGGGCGCAGGTGGGCTGCATACTCAAATACACGCGCCCGGCCTGGTGGATGGGAGAAACGCCTGCCACGCACAGCTACCTGATGAAAAAGCCGGGCTACTATCTCTCTGAAGAGGCCTATATTGAGCGGCTGCGTAAAGAACTTTCATTAACGCCAAAGGGGCGTTTCCCATTGACGTGGATTATGGAAGCCGCCGATGACATTTCCTATTGCGTGGCCGACCTGGAAGACGCCGTTGAGAAAAGAATATTCAGCGTCGAGGAGCTTTATCAGCATCTTTATGATGCCTGGGGTAAACATGAAAAAGGGTCGCTGTTTTCTCAGGTCGTCGAAAATGCCTGGGAAAAATCGCGCTCGAATTCCCTCAGCCGCAGTACCGAAGATCAGTTCTTTATGTATTTGCGGGTCAATACATTAAATAAGCTGGTGCCTTACGCGGCGTCGCGCTTTATTGATAATTTGCCGCTGATTTTCAGCGGGGAATTCAATCACGCGCTGCTGGAAGATGACAGCAGTTTCAGTCAACTCCTTGAGCTTTATAAACATGTGGCGATGCGCCATGTGTTCAGCCATCCGGACGTGGAGCAATTAGAGCTGCAGGGATACCGGGTGATCAGCGGATTACTGGAAATTTATTCCCCGTTGCTTCACTTATCAGTCGATGAATTCAGCGAGCTGGTGGAACACGAGCGCGTGCGGCGAATACCTATCGAATCCCGGCTTTATCAGAAACTTTCTACCCGTCATCGTCTGGCGTATGTCGAAGCGATTGGTAAGCTGGAACGCCACTCCCCGGAATGGCCAGTGATGGAATATTATTATCGCTGTCGCCTTATCCAGGACTATATCAGCGGCATGACAGATTTATATGCCTGGGATGAGTACCGCAAGCTCATGGCCGTGGAATAAGCGCTGAGTTTTGTAAAGACGACCAATAAATTTTTACTTTTTCCATAAACTTAATCCCGGAACTAAGCGGTATAAAACGAATCTGAGTTACACAGCAATTTTGCGTTATCTGGTAAATCGAGATTGAGAAACATGAAAAAAACCACATTAGCAATGAGTGCACTGGCTCTGAGTTTAGGTTTAGCGCTGTCTCCTCTGACTGCTACTGCAGCCGAGACCGCGTCGTCGGCAGCAACCGCGCAGCAGATGCCAAGCCTGGCACCGATGCTCGAAAAAGTGATGCCATCGGTGGTGAGTATTAACGTTGAGGGCAGCACGACCGTCAATACGCCGCGTATGCCGCGTAACTTCCAGCAGTTCTTCGGCGACAACTCGCCGTTCTGCCAGGACGGTTCGCCATTCCAGAGTTCCCCGTTCTGTCAGGGCGGTGGGGCAGGAGATGACAGCCAGGGCGGCGGCCAGCAGCAGAAATTCATGGCGCTTGGCTCGGGTGTCATCATTGACGCCGCAAAAGGCTACGTAGTAACCAACAACCACGTTGTGGATAACGCCAGCACCATTAAAGTTCAGCTGAGCGACGGTCGTAAGTTCGATGCCAAAGTCGTGGGCAAAGATCCGCGCTCCGATATCGCGCTGATCCAGATTCAGGATCCGAAAAACCTGACGGCGATTAAGCTTGCCGATTCCGACGCGCTGCGCGTGGGTGACTACACCGTGGCAATCGGTAACCCGTTTGGCCTGGGCGAAACTGTGACTTCAGGTATCGTCTCTGCGCTGGGTCGTAGCGGCCTGAACGCGGAAAACTACGAAAACTTTATCCAGACGGATGCGGCGATCAACCGCGGTAACTCCGGCGGTGCGCTGGTGAATCTGAACGGTGAACTGATCGGTATCAACACCGCCATTCTGGCACCGGACGGTGGTAACATCGGGATCGGCTTTGCTATCCCAAGCAACATGGTGAAAAACCTGACCGCGCAGATGGTCCAGTATGGCCAGGTGAAACGCGGTGAGCTGGGTATCCTCGGGACTGAGCTGAACTCCGAGCTGGCGAAAGCGATGAAGGTTGACGCCCAGCGTGGGGCATTCGTCAGCCAGGTGATGCCAAATTCCTCTGCAGCGAAGGCGGGCATTAAAGCGGGGGATGTGATTACCTCCCTGAACGGTAAGCCGATCAGCAGCTTTGCCGCCCTGCGTGCAGAAGTGGGCTCGATGCCGATTGGCAGCAAAGTCACCCTCGGCCTGCTGCGCGACGGTAAGCCGGTTAACGTAAGCCTGGAGCTGCAGCAGAGCAGCCAGAATCAGGTGGATTCCAGCACCATCTTCAGCGGGATTGAAGGTGCCGAGATGAGCAATAAAGGCGCAGACAAAGGCGTGGTGGTGAACAACGTGAAAGCGAATTCACCGGCAGCCCGTATCGGCCTGAAAAAAGGTGATGTGATCATGGGCGCTAACCAGCAGCCGGTGAAAAACATCGCTGAACTGCGCAAAATTCTCGACAGCAAGCCTTCCGTGTTGGCGCTGAATATCCAGCGTGGTGATACCTCGCTTTATCTGCTGATGCAGTAATCCTCTCAAGCCCCTGTTCGCAGGGGCTTTCTCGTTTCTGTGACTGTTACCACAACTCCATACTTCTCCCTCTCTCTTTGTGCATTCGCACAATGCAGCCGTCGCTGAACTTCCCTATGCTTGAGCTCTGCTCACAGGAGGGTTACATGGCTGGCTGGCATCTTGATACCAAAATGGCGCAGGATATCGTGGCGCGCACCATGCGCATCATTGATACCAATATCAACGTGATGGATGCTCGCGGGCGCATTATCGGCAGCGGCGATCGCGAGCGTATTGGGGAATTGCACGAAGGTGCATTGCTGGTGCTCTCCCAGGGCCGCGTGGTAGATATCGACGATGCGGTAGCGAAACACCTGCATGGCGTACGTCAGGGCATCAATTTGCCGCTGCGCCTTGAAGGTGAGATTGTGGGGGTAATCGGTCTGACCGGCGAGCCGGAGTCGCTGCGTAAATACGGCGAGCTGGTCTGTATGACGGCGGAGATGATGCTGGAGCAGTCGCGCCTCATGCACCTTCTCGCCCAGGACAGCCGCCTGCGCGAAGAGCTGGTCATGAACCTTATACAGGCGGATGAGCATACGCCTGCACTCAGCGAATGGGCGCAGCGGTTGGGGATCGATCTGAACCAGCCGCGCGTGGTGGCGGTGATTGAGGTCGATAGCGGCCAGCTTGGCGTGGACAGCGCCATGGCAGAGCTGCAGCAGCTGCAAAATGCGCTGGCGACGCCGGAACGCAATAACCTGGTGGCGATTGTGTCTCTGACTGAAATGGTGGTGCTTAAACCCGCGCTCAATCAGTTTGGCCGCTGGGATGCAGAAGACCATCGCCGCCGTGTGGATCAGCTGATTGCACGCATGCAGGAGAACGGCCAGCTGCGTTTTCGCGTCGCGCTGGGCAACTACTTCACCGGGCCGGGCAGTATCGCCCGCTCCTGGCGGACCGCACGCACCACCATGATGGTGGGTAAACAGCGTATGCCGGAAAGCCGCAGTTATTTCTATCAGGATTTGATGCTGCCGGTGCTGCTCGACAGCCTGCGCGGCGGCTGGCAGGCCAACGAGCTGGCGCGGCCATTAGTGCGCCTGAAAGCCATGGACAACAACGGCCTGCTGCGCCGTACATTGCAGGCCTGGTTCCGTCACAACGTGCAGCCGCTGGCGACCTCGAAGGCGCTGTTTATTCACCGAAATACCCTGGAGTATCGGTTAAACCGGATTTCGGAGCTGACGGGACTGGATCTGGGGAATTTTGACGACAGGCTGCTGCTGTATGTGGCGCTGCAGCTGGACGAACAGAGATGATGGTGTGTACGGTTTTCACCCTCTCCCTGTGGGAGAGGGCCGGGGTGAGGGCATCAGGCCGCACCCAACTTATTTGTTGCGAGTTAATTTCTCAAGATCTGCTTCAATCTCGCTGATCTTATTCGTCACAACGCTTTCAAGGTGACGCAGATCGTCAAGGATCTTACGCTTGAGATCAACTTCAGTGCGGTCGCGCTGGCAGATCTGATCGAGTTCATCGATCACATAGCGCAGGTTAGGGCTGATTTCCTGTACTTCTTTGTAACCCTGACCGATGCCGTCAGCCACCACGGTTTTGCGCTGGCGTGGATATTTAAACTTCACGCTTTTGGCGAAAAACTCACCTTTGTCCTTGTGAAAATAGATTTTAAGAATATCGTTATTGGCTTCCTGACGGAGGCTGTAACGATCAATTTCATCAGGATTGGTAATGCCCAGACTTTTCAGATTATCGTACATAGCGGTACCCTTGATCTCAACATAACCTTTGAATAATTAACGAAAAAATCTATTTTCGCCACCCTCAGATACAAAAAAAGCGGGGTTGCCCCCGCTTTTTGTTATACCCGATTAATCGATGGTGCGCAGCAACTCGTTGATGCCCACTTTACCGCGGGTTTTCGCATCCACTTTCTTCACGATAACCGCGCAGTACAGGCTGTATTTACCGTCTTTAGACGGCAGGTTGCCGGAAACCACCACAGAACCCGCTGGAACGCGACCGTAGTGAACTTCACCGGTTTCGCGGTCATAAATACGGGTGCTCTGGCCGATGTAAACGCCCATGGAGATCACGGAGCCTTCTTCCACAATCACGCCTTCAACCACTTCAGAGCGTGCGCCGATGAAGCAGTTGTCTTCGATGATGGTTGGGTTAGCCTGCAGCGGCTCCAGTACGCCACCGATGCCGACGCCGCCGGACAGGTGAACGTTTTTACCGATCTGCGCGCAAGAGCCGACGGTCGCCCAGGTGTCCACCATGGTGCCTTCGTCAACGTAAGCACCGATGTTCACGTAAGATGGCATCAGCACGGTATTGCGTGCGATGAACGCGCCCTGACGCACTGCCGCAGGTGGTACCACGCGGAAGCCTTCTTTCTGGAAGCGCGCTTCGTCGTAGTCAGCGAATTTCATTGGCACTTTATCGAAGTAGCGGCTTTCTGCTCCATCGATAACCTGGTTATCGTTGATACGGAAAGAGAGCAGCACGGCTTTCTTCAGCCATTGATGAGTGACCCACTGACCGTCGATTTTTTCTGCCACGCGTAATGCGCCGGAATCCAGCAGGGAAATAACCTGGTTTACCGCTTCACGGGTCACGGTATCCACATTTGCCGGGGTGATCTCGGCGCGACGCTCAAAAGCGGACTCAATAACGTTCTGTAACTGCTGCATTGTTTACTCTTTCCATTTCACTAAAAAACACGTCACCCTTTATCGTTTGGATTGAGGGCTGCTGTCAACCGTTGTTGCACTTCAAGCTGCAGGTCATTATTAAGGGCACGCCGGTCCGCTGTGGCGATTATAAATAAATCTTCTACTCGCTCGCCAATGGTTGTAATTCGGGCCCCGTGAAGCGAAATTCCCAGATCGGCAAAAACCTGGCCGACGCGAGCAAGCAGCCCTGGCTGGTCGAGCGCGATCAGCTCCAGGAACGATTTACGGTCGGTGTGGGTCGGCAGGAAATTGACCTCGGTATCGACGGTAAAATGACGCAATTTTGCAGGCTGGCGACGCGGCTGCGGCGGTTGCCAGCTGCGCTGGGTAATGGCCTGCTCCAGACCAAAACGAATCCCTTCATGCCTGTCCGACGACAGCGGGCTGCCGTCCGGCTCCAGCACAATAAAGGTGTCCATTGCCATGCCGTCGCGGGTGGTGAAAATCTGCGCGTCATGAACGCTCAGATTACGCCTGTCCAGTTCGGCGCAGACGGCGGCAAACAGATAGGGGCGGTCCGGGCTCCAGATGAAGATCTCCGTGCCCCCGCGCGTGGCCTGCGGGCTGAGCAGGATCATCGGCTTCGACAAATCGTGCTTCAGCAGATGCCGCGCGTGCCAGGCAAGCTGGTTTGGGCTGTGGCGCACAAAGTAGTTGGCGCGACAGCGCGCCCAGATCTGATGCAGCGCCTCTTCATCAATATTATCCATCCGCAGCAGCGCCAGCGCCTGCAGCTGATGGTGACGCACGCGCTCGCGCATGTCCGGGGTGTTTTGCATACCACGGCGCAGCTGTTTTTCGGTAGCGAAGTACAGTTCGCGCAGCAGGCTCTGCTTCCAGCTGTTCCACAGGGTTTCGTTGGTGGCGCAAATATCCGCCACCGTCAGGCAGACCAGATAGCGCAGGCGGTTTTCCGTTTGCACCTCTTCGGCGAATTGCTTAATGACTTCAGGATCCTGAATGTCACGACGCTGTGCGGTAACCGACATTAGCAGGTGATGACGGACCAGCCAGGCCACCAGCTGCGTTTCGCGTGAGTTCAGCCCGTGCAGCTCAGCAAATTTCAGCACGTCCTGCGCCCCCAGCACCGAGTGGTCGCCGCCGCGACCTTTGGCGATATCGTGGAACAGGGCGGCGATCAGGATCAGTTCAGGATGGGAGAGGCGTGGCCACAGTTCAACGCACAGCGGGTGGCGGGATCGCGTCTCTTCTTTCGCAAAGCTTTCCAGCTTAAGCATGACGCGGATCGTGTGTTCATCCACGGTGTAAGCGTGGAAAAGATCGAACTGCATCTGACCAACAATATGCGACCACTGGGGCATATACGCCCACAGCACGCTGTGGCGGTGCATCGGCAGCAGGCCGCGGCTGACGGCACCCGGATGGCGCAGCATGCTCAGGAACAGGGCGCGCGCTTCCGGGATATAGCACAAAGGCTGAGTCAGATGACGGCGCGCATGGCGCAGATGACGCAGGGTGGTGGAGTAGATCCCGGTGATCGTGCTGTTGCGAACCATGGTATAGAACATCCGCAGAATCGCTTCCGGCTCGCGGATGAACAGCGTTTCGTCGCGCAGATCGATAAGCGTCCCGCGCAGCTGGAACTCATCATCAATCGGGCGCGGTTTCTCGTCTGCCGTCAGGGCCAGAATGGCCTCGTCGAACAGCTGCAGCAGCATCTGGTTCAGCTCGGTCACCCGGCGGGTGACGCGGAAGAAATCCTTCATCATGTGCTCAACCGGCTCGTTGCCTTCGCCCTGGTAATTCAGGCGCTGCGCCACGCTGAGCTGGCGATCAAACAGTAGGCGGTTATCGTAGCGGGTGACTTCCAGATGCAGGGCAAACCGGATGCGCCACAGCAGGTGCAGGCACTCGTTTAGCTCGTTACGCTCGGCCTCGGTGAGGAAGCCGAAGCCGACCATCTCATCCATTGACGTCGCGCCAAAGTGGCGACGGGCGACCCACTGCAGGGTATGAATGTCGCGCAGGCCGCCGGGGCTGCTTTTAATATCGGGTTCAAGATTATAGCTGGTGCCGTGGTAACGCTGGTGGCGCTGGTTTTGCTCCTCGACCTTCGCGGCGAAGAACTTTTCTGACGGCCAGAAACCGTCGCTAAAGATGTGTTTTTGTAGCTCCAGGAACAGCGCGACGTCACCAATCAGCAGGCGGGTTTCAATCAGGTTGGTGGCGACGGTCAGGTCAGATAGCCCCTCCAGCAGACACTCTTCCAGGGTGCGCACGCTGTGGCCCACTTCCAGCTTCACGTCCCAGAGCAGGGTCAGCAGTTCGCCAATTTTTTGCGCCTGTTCGTCCGGCAGCTTTTTGCGGCTTAAGATCAGCAGGTCGATATCGGAAAGCGGATGCAGTTCACCGCGACCATAGCCCCCGACGGCAACCAGCGCGACGTCGCTAATCTGCCCGAAGCCGTAATCGATCCACAGGCGTTGCAGCAGTTGGTCGATAAACTCGGTGCGTGCTTCGATGAGCTGCTCGGCGGAAATACCTGCGTCAAACGCGCTACTGAGCCAGCGCTGGAAGACATCCATATGTGCTTTGATATCGGCACACTTCAGCTCATGCGGCGGCCAGACGCCCGGGTTGTCGGGCTGGTCGGGAAGGGTGGGAAGGGCTGTGTTAGCATACTGTTCGGGTAAAAGATTACTCATCGTGCGCCACCCATAAGAAAAAGCTATCGCCATTAAAAAAGCCGGCATTCGCCGGCTCTTTTATCACTCAATGTTCGTCAGTATCGCCGGGATGGTGTCATCCTTGCGCAACGTCATAATTTCGCAGCCGTTGTCTGTTACCACAATAGTATGCTCGTACTGTGCAGACAAGCTTCTGTCTTTGGTTTTCACCGTCCAGCCGTCTTTCATGGTGCGGATGCGGTAATCGCCAGAGTTAACCATTGGCTCAATGGTGAAGGTCATGCCTTTCTGCAGCACCACGCCGCCGTCATCCGCATCGTAGTGCAGAACCTGCGGCTCTTCGTGGAAGACGCGACCAATGCCGTGCCCGCAGTACTCGCGCACCACGGAGAAACCTTCCGCTTCCACGAACTTCTGGATAGCCGCACCGATAGTGCGCAGACGGATGCCTGGTTTCACCATCTTCAGTGCCAGGTAGAGGCTCTCTTGCGTCACTTTACACAGGCGCTCGCCGAGGATGGTCGGTTTGCCTACGATGAACATCTTAGAGGTGTCGCCGTGGTATTCGTCTTTAATGACGGTCACGTCGATGTTAACGATGTCGCCATCTTTCAGCAGTTTTGCGTCGTCCGGAATACCGTGACAAACCACTTCATTTATAGAGATGCACACGGATTTTGGAAAACCGTGGTAGCCGAGGCAGGCGGAGACCGCGTGCTGCTCGTTGACGATGTAGTCATTACAGATGCGATCCAGCTCGCCAGTGCTGACGCCCGGCTTCACGAACGGCTCGATCATTTCCAGCACTTCAGCGGCCAGACGACCGGCGACGCGCATCTTTTCAATTTCTTCAGGAGTCTTAATAGAGATAGCCATGTAATCTGTCCATCGGTGTCGATTTTTCGACAATACTAGTTCAAGTGTCGTCAATGGTAACAGTCTGGCGCACCCACTGCCAAATTGAGAATCATTAACAGCACACACCGTCAACAATTATTGGTTTCTGGCCGTGTTTTGTGGTATAAAGCGCGCCGGACTTCCGATCCATTTCAGATACACAGGCTGGACGGAAGCGACAAATCTCACTTTGTGTAACAACACACACGTATCGGCACATATTCCGGGGTGCCCTTTGGGGTCGGTAATATGGGATACGTGGAGGCATAACCCCAACTTTTACTATAGAGGTTTTAAACATGGCAACTGTTTCCATGCGCGACATGCTCAAGGCTGGTGTTCACTTTGGTCACCAGACCCGTTACTGGAACCCGAAAATGAAGCCTTTCATCTTCGGCGCACGTAACAAAGTTCACATCATCAACCTTGAGAAAACTGTACCAATGTTCAACGAAGCCCTGGCTGAGCTGAACAAGATCTCTTCCCGTAAAGGTAAGATTCTGTTCGTTGGTACTAAGCGCGCTGCAAGCGAAGCTGTGAAAGATGCTGCTAACAGCTGCGACCAGTTCTTCGTGAACCATCGCTGGTTGGGCGGCATGCTGACCAACTGGAAAACTGTTCGTCAGTCCATCAAACGCCTGAAAGATCTGGAAACCCAGTCTCAGGACGGTACTTTCGATAAGCTGACTAAGAAAGAAGCGCTGATGCGTACTCGTGAACTGGACAAGCTGGAAAACAGCCTGGGCGGTATCAAAGATATGGGCGGCCTGCCAGACGCGCTGTTCGTAATCGATGCAGACCACGAGCACATCGCAATCAAAGAAGCTAACAACCTGGGTATCCCGGTATTCGCTATCGTTGATACCAACTCCGATCCGGACGGTGTTGACTTCGTTATCCCGGGTAACGACGACGCAATCCGTGCTGTTAGCCTGTACCTGAGCGCTGTAGCTGCTACCGTTCGTGAAGGCCGTTCCCAGGATCTGGCTTCTCAGGCGGAAGAAAGCTTCGTAGAAGCTGAATAATAAGGTTTTACCCCTTATTAGTACCGTGTATGAATAGGGGCCAATTATCGGCCCCTTTTTTCAATTTATACTGTTTGGCTTATGGCCGGGCAGTTCACATCTCCCGAGGATTTAAGAATGGCTGAAATTACCGCATCCCTGGTAAAAGAGCTGCGCGAGCGTACTGGCGCAGGCATGATGGATTGCAAAAAAGCGCTGACTGAAGCGAACGGCGACATTGAGCTGGCAATCGAAAACATGCGTAAATCCGGTGCGATCAAAGCAGCTAAGAAAGCAGGCAACGTTGCTGCTGACGGCGTGATCATCACTAAAATCGACGGCACCTACGGTATCATTCTGGAAGTTAACTGCCAGACTGACTTCGTTGCTAAAGATGGCGGTTTCCAGGCATTTGCGAACAAAGTACTGGACGCAGCTGTTGCTGGCAAAATCACTGACGTTGAAGTTCTGAAAGCACAGTTCGAAGAAGAACGTGTTGCGCTGGTTGCTAAAATCGGTGAGAACATCAACATCCGTCGCGTATCTTCCCTGGAAGGCGAAGTACTGGGTTCTTACCAGCACGGCGCACGTATCGGTGTTCTGGTTGCGGCTAAAGGCGCTGATGAAGAGCTGGTTAAACAGCTGGCAATGCACATCGCTGCAAGCAAGCCAGAATTCGTTAAGCCAGAAGACGTGTCTGCTGAAGTGGTAGAGAAAGAGTACCAGGTTCAGCTGGACATCGCGATGCAGTCTGGTAAGCCTAAAGAAATCGCAGAGAAAATGGTTGAAGGCCGCATGAAGAAATTCACCGGCGAAGTTTCTCTGACTGGCCAGCCTTTCGTTATGGATCCAAGCAAGTCTGTTGCTCAGCTGCTGAAAGAGCACAACGCTGACGTAACTGGCTTCATCCGCTTCGAAGTGGGCGAAGGCATCGAGAAAGTTGAGACTGACTTCGCAGCAGAAGTTGCTGCAATGTCCAAGCAGTCTTAATGATTGAAAAGGAGCCGCCTGAGGGCGGCTTCTTTTTGTCACCCGTCATACAAAATCAGACAGGTTACTGTATCCCTGCGCTGGTTTGCGGCATAACATGTCGCCAGAATTAACCCCATCTTAATCGTTGACAGTCTCAGGAAAGAAACATGGCTACCAATGCAAAACCCGTGTACAAACGCATTCTGCTTAAGCTGAGTGGCGAAGCGCTGCAGGGAACGGAAGGCTTCGGTATTGACGCAAGCATCCTTGACCGCATGGCACAGGAAATCAAAGAACTGGTCGAACTGGGTATTCAGGTTGGCGTGGTCATTGGCGGTGGCAACCTTTTCCGTGGTGCTGGTCTGGCGAAAGCGGGGATGAACCGCGTTGTGGGCGACCACATGGGTATGCTGGCAACCGTGATGAATGGCCTGGCCATGCGTGATGCGCTCCATCGCGCCTATGTGAACGCCCGCCTGATGTCCGCTATTCCTCTGAACGGCGTGTGCGATAACTACAGCTGGGCAGAAGCCATCAGCCTGCTGCGCAACAACCGCGTGGTGATCCTCTCCGCCGGTACGGGTAACCCGTTCTTTACCACCGATTCCGCTGCCTGCCTGCGCGGTATCGAAATCGAAGCCGATGTGGTGCTGAAAGCGACCAAAGTGGATGGCGTGTTTACTGCCGATCCGGCAAAAGATCCGTCTGCGACCATGTACGATCAGCTGAGCTACAGCGAAGTGCTGGATAAAGAGCTGAAAGTAATGGATCTTGCCGCCTTCACGCTGGCTCGTGACCACAAACTGCCGATCCGTGTCTTCAACATGAACAAGCCGGGCGCACTGCGCCGCGTTGTAATGGGCGAAAAAGAAGGCACTTTGATCACGGAATAATTTCCGTCGGCGATAAATACAGGTAAGATTCCGCTTTACTTTGTAGTGGTATCTTACCCGGACGCGCCTTTGGCGTTGTCATGAATTAAACGCGACTATACTTAGCACACCTGTAGCGCTGTGCTGGCGGTTAGTCTGCCTGAGACAAGTTTTCAAGGATCCGTAACGTGATTAACGACATCAGAAAAGATGCTGAAGTACGCATGGATAAATGCGTAGAAGCGTTCAAAAACCAAATCAGCAAAATCCGTACTGGCCGTGCTTCTCCAAGCCTGCTGGATGGCATCATCGTAGAATACTACGGTACGCCAACTCCACTGCGTCAGCTGGCGAGCGTTACCGTAGAAGATACCCGTACGCTGAAAATCAACGTATTCGATCGTTCAATGAGCCCGGCTATTGAGAAAGCGATCATGGCGTCTGACCTCGGTCTGAACCCAAGCTCTGCGGGTGCTGACATCCGCGTTCCGCTGCCTGCGCTGACCGAAGAACGTCGTAAAGACCTGATCAAAGTGGTGCGCGGTGAAGCTGAGCAAGGTCGTGTTTCCGTACGTAACGTACGTCGCGACGCGAACGATAAAGTAAAAGCGCTGCTGAAAGAAAAAGAGATCAGCGAAGATGATGACCGTCGTTCCCAGGATGACGTGCAGAAGATGACCGACGCGGCTATCAAGAAAATTGATGCGGCGCTGGCAGATAAAGAAGCGGAACTGATGCAGTTCTGATTTCTGTCGTACACTGATAAACGCCGTTCAGGGGACGTTGTGTCTTACTGGCGGCGTTTTGCTTTTATCTGGTCTAACTTTTTTCCGGGCATCTCATGAAGCATTTAACACTCCTTGGCTCAACCGGCTCTATCGGTTGCAGCACTCTTGACGTGGTTCGCCATAATCCTGAAAGCTACACCGTGACCGCCCTTGTGGCCGGTAAAAACGTGCAGCGCATGGTGGAGCAGTGTCTGGAGTTTACGCCCCGCTTTGCGGTGATGGATGACGAAGAGAGTGCTCGCCAGGTGAAAGCGCAGCTGCAGGAAAAGGGCAGCCGCACCGAGGTGCTCAGCGGTCAGCAGGCGGCATGCGAGATGGCGGCGCTGGATGAGGTCGATCAGGTGATGGCCGCTATCGTTGGGGCGGCTGGGCTTCTGCCGACGCTTGCCGCTATTGATGCCGGTAAAGATGTTCTGCTGGCGAATAAAGAGTCGCTGGTGACCTGCGGACGCCTGTTTATGGAGGCGGTCAAGCAGCGCGGAGCACGTCTTTTACCGGTTGATAGTGAACACAACGCCATTTTTCAGAGTTTGCCGCAACCTTTTCAACAGAACCTGGGGTACGCTGACCTGGAGCAGAATGGCGTCGTGTCGATTCTGCTCACCGGGTCTGGTGGCCCGTTCCGTGAAACGCCACTGTCAGAACTGAGCGCAATGACGCCGGATCAGGCGTGCCGTCATCCGAACTGGTCGATGGGTCGTAAGATCTCCGTTGATTCAGCCACCATGATGAATAAAGGTCTGGAATACATTGAAGCGCGCTGGCTGTTTAATGCGTCAGCGAAACAGATGGAAGTGCTGATCCACCCGCAATCGGTGATTCACTCTATGGTGCGCTATCAGGATGGCAGCGTGCTTGCTCAGTTGGGCGAACCGGATATGCGCACGCCTATTGCTCACGCCATGGCGTGGCCAAACCGTGTGATATCCGGGGCAAAACCGCTCGATTTCTGCAAGCTGAGTTCACTGACCTTTAGCGAGCCTGATTACGACCGTTACCCGTGCCTTAAGCTCGCGATGACGGCCTTTGACCAAGGGCAGGCGGCGACGACGGCACTGAATGCAGCGAATGAAGAGACCGTTGAGGCATTTCTGAATCAGCAGATCCGCTTTACTGATATCGCAGCAATGAATCTTTCAGTGCTTGAATTGATGGATTTGCGCGAGCCACAAAGCGTGGAAGAGGTGCTGGCGGTCGATGCAGAGGCTCGCATTGTTGCGCGTAAACTGGTGACACGTCTCGCAAGCTGGTGATAAAGCAGCCACTAGTCGTCGTGCTATTTGTTAGCGTTGTGCTTCAGTGATATAGTCTGCGCCACCTGATCGCAGGTATTTGACTTTATGTGGTCAGGTAAGCCGTGGTTTGACACGGCTTTTTTATGTATAGGCTTCAGTATTCCTGTGTACCGTTAAATCCTTTTCAGGGACTAAAAACGCGTTATGTTGTCTGCGAATCAACCAATGAGCGAAAACTTGCCAGCGCATGGCTGTCGTCATGTAGCAATCATCATGGATGGCAACGGCCGCTGGGCGAAAAGACAAGGGAAGATACGAGCCTTTGGGCATAAAGCGGGGGCGAAGTCCGTTCGCCGCGCCGTTTCTTTTGCCGCCAATAACGGCATTGATGCGTTAACGCTCTATGCTTTTAGCAGTGAGAACTGGAATCGACCACCGCAGGAAGTGACTGCGTTGATGGAACTGTTTGTGTGGGCGCTCGATAGCGAAGTAAAAAGCCTGCACCGCCACAACGTCCGCCTGCGTATTATTGGCGAAACCAGTCGTTTTAACTCACGTTTGCAGGAACGGATTCGCAAAGCAGAAGCGCTGACGGAAAATAATACCGGCCTGACGCTCAATATCGCGGCGAATTACGGCGGACGCTGGGATATTATTCAGGGCGTTCGGCATCTTGCCGAGCAGGTTCAGGAAGGGCTGTTGAGACCCGACCAAATTGATGAAGAGGCGCTCAGTCGGCAAATCTGCATGAATGAACTGGCGCCTGTGGATTTGGTAATAAGGACAGGGGGAGAACACCGCATAAGTAACTTTTTGCTTTGGCAAATCGCCTACGCCGAACTTTACTTTACTGATGTTCTTTGGCCCGATTTTGATGAACAAGACTTTGAAGGTGCGCTGCATGCCTTTGCCAATCGAGAGCGTCGTTTCGGCGGCACCGAGCCTGGTGGCGACAAAGCCTGATGGGGGTAGCTTTTGCTGAAGTATCGCCTGATTTCCGCTTTTGTATTAATACCCATTGTCATTGCGGCGCTGTTTTTACTGCCCCCAGTGGGATTCGCGATTGTTACGCTGGTGGTGTGCATGCTTGCCGCCTGGGAATGGGGACAGTTTAGCGGCTTTACCTCGCGCACACAGCGGGTATGGCTGGCGGTGCTTTGTGGCTTTATCCTGGCCCTGATGCTGTTCACGTTGCCTGAATATCATCACGATATTCACCAACCGCTGGTTGCCGGATCCTTATGGATATCGCTGGCATGGTGGGTTGCTGCGCTTGTATTGGTGCTTTTTTATCCAGGCTCTGCGGCGCTGTGGCGAAATTCTAAAGTGTTGCGCCTTATTTTTGGTCTGCTCACAATTGTTCCATTTTTCTGGGGTATGGTCGCGCTGCGCGCCTGGCACTATGACGAAAACCACTATAGCGGTGCCCTCTGGCTGCTTTATGTGATGATTCTCGTCTGGGGGGCTGACTCTGGAGCCTATATGTTTGGTAAACTGTTCGGCAAACATAAACTGGCGCCGAAGGTTTCCCCGGGTAAAACCTGGCAAGGATTCATCGGCGGCCTGTTTACGGCGGCGATCATCTCCTGGGGTTATGGCCTCTGGGCGAATCTGGAGGTTGCACCGTCAACATTGCTGGTGTGCTCAATTTTCGCTGCGCTGGCCTCGGTGCTGGGTGATCTCACCGAAAGTATGTTCAAGCGTGAAGCAGGGATTAAAGACAGTGGTCACTTGATTCCAGGCCATGGCGGGATACTGGATCGTATTGACAGCCTGACGGCGGCTGTTCCAGTGTTTGCTTGCTTGCTTTTACTGGTATTCGGGACGATTTAACGGAAGGTTTTATGCTGAGCATTCTCTGGAATCTGGCGGCGTTCATTGTTGCACTGGGTGTACTGATTACCGTGCATGAATTTGGCCATTTCTGGGTTGCTCGACGCTGTGGCGTGCGGGTGGAGAGATTTTCCATCGGGTTTGGTAAATCGCTCTGGAAGCGTACCGATCGCCATGGCACCGAGTTTGTCATCGCCCTTATTCCGCTGGGTGGCTACGTTAAAATGCTCGACGAGCGCGTCGAGCCTGTTGCGCCAGAACTGAGACACAGCGCGTTTAACAACAAAACCGTTGGGCAACGTGCTGCCATCATTGCTGCCGGTCCGGTAGCCAATTTCATCTTTGCTATCTTCGCTTACTGGCTGGTGTTTATCATCGGTGTCCCTGGCGTGCGTCCGGTTGTCGGTGAAATTGCCCCTGGCTCTATCGCAGCGAGTGGGCAAATTGCACCTGGGATGGAACTTAAAGCGATTGATGGCATCGAAACCCCTGATTGGGATGCCGTGCGATTGCAGCTGGTTGCGAAAATTGGTGATGAGAAGACGACTGTCAGCGTGTCGCCTTTTGGATCAGACCAGCGGCAGGAAAAAGTGCTGGATTTACGCCACTGGAGTTTCGAACCCGACAAAGAAGATCCCGTTTCCGCTCTGGGGATTCGGCCGCGCAGCGCGCAAATCGAACCGGTATTAGCCGAAGTACAGGCTAACTCCGCAGCGAGTAAAGCGGGTTTGCAAGCGGGCGACAGGATCGTTAAAGTCGATGGTCAACCATTAACACAATGGATGACCTTTGTTACTCTGGTACGCGATAATCCGGGTACATCGCTCGCGCTGGAAGTGGAAAGACAGGGGAGTCCGCTCTCACTGACGCTGATTCCGGATACCAAATCGAGCAGCGGAAAGGCAGAAGGGTTTGCAGGCGTTGTGCCGAAAGTGATACCACTGCCAGATGAGTACAAGACAATACGCCAGTATGGGCCGTTCAGCGCCATCCTTGAAGCCACGGATAAAACATGGCAACTGATGAAGCTGACGGTAAACATGTTGGGGAAATTGATAACCGGTGATGTGAAACTGAACAACCTCAGTGGGCCTATTTCGATTGCTCAGGGGGCTGGGATGTCAGCGGAGTTCGGGGTGATTTACTATCTCATGTTTCTCGCGCTCATTAGCGTGAACCTCGGGATAATCAACCTGTTCCCGCTTCCCGTATTAGACGGGGGCCATCTGCTGTTTTTAGCCATTGAAAAGCTAAAAGGCGGACCGGTATCCGAGCGAGTTCAAGACTTTAGTTATCGCATTGGCTCGATTTTGCTGGTGCTGTTAATGGGGCTTGCACTTTTCAATGATTTCTCTCGGTTGTAAGAGAGTGTTAGGAAGAACGCATAATAACGATGGCGATGAAAAAGTTGCTCATAGCGTCGCTGCTGTTTAGCAGCGCCACCGTATACGGTGCTGACGGGTTCGTAGTGAAAGATATTCATTTCGAAGGCCTCCAGCGTGTCGCCGTTGGTGCGGCCCTCCTCAGTATGCCTGTGCGCCCCGGCGATACGGTTAATGATGAAGATATCAGTAACACCATCCGTGCTCTGTTTGCCACTGGCAACTTTGAGGACGTTCGCGTTCTGCGCGATGGTGATACGCTGCTGGTACAGGTAAAAGAACGTCCAACGATCGCCAGTATCACCTTCTCCGGCAACAAGTCGGTGAAAGATGACATGCTCAAGCAAAACCTTGAAGCATCCGGTGTTCGTGTGGGGGAGTCCCTGGACCGCACAACCCTTGCAGACATTGAAAAAGGTCTGGAAGACTTCTATTACAGCGTCGGTAAATACAGCGCCAGCGTGAAAGCGGTAGTGACGCCGCTACCGCGTAACCGTGTTGACCTGAAACTGGTCTTCCAGGAAGGTGTTTCTGCGAAGATCCAACAGATCAACATTGTGGGTAACCACGCGTTCAGCACCGACGAGCTGATCTCAACGTTCCAGCTGCGTGACGAAGTGCCGTGGTGGAACGTGGTGGGCGATCGTAAATACCAGAAACAGAAACTGGCAGGCGACCTTGAAACCCTGCGCAGCTATTATCTGGATCGCGGTTATGCCCGTTTCAACATTGATTCAACTCAGGTCAGTCTGACTCCGGACAAGAAAGGGATCTACATTACGGTTAACATCACAGAAGGCGATCAGTACAAGCTTTCTGGCGTTGAAGTAAGTGGAAACCTGGCGGGGCATTCTGCTGAGATCGAGTCGCTGACCAAAATTCAGCCGGGCGATCTGTATAGCGGTTCTAAAGTCACCAAAATGGAAGACAGTATTAAAAAGCTGCTCGGCCGCTATGGTTACGCCTATCCGCGCGTACAAACTCAGCCGGAAATCAACGACGCAGAGAAAACCGTTAAGTTGCACGTGAACGTTGATGCGGGTAACCGTTTCTACGTGCGTAAGATCCGCTTCGAAGGTAACGATACTTCTAAAGATTCCGTTCTGCGCCGCGAAATGCGCCAGATGGAAGGGGCGTGGTTGGGTAGCGACCTGGTTGACCAGGGTAAAGAGCGTCTGAATCGTCTGGGTTACTTCGAGACGGTTGATACTGATACCCAGCGTGTACCAGGCAGCCCGGATCAGGTTGATGTCGTCTATAAAGTAAAAGAGCGTAACACCGGTAGCTTCAACTTCGGTGTGGGCTACGGTACTGAAAGCGGTGTGAGCTTCCAGGTCGGTGTTCAGCAGGATAACTGGCTGGGGACGGGGTACTCTGTTGGTATCAACGGTACCAAAAACGACTACCAGACCTACTCTGAGTTTTCTGTCACAAACCCATACTTCACCGTTGACGGTGTGAGCCTGGGGGGTCGTATCTTCTATAACGACTTTAAAGCAGACGACGCGGATCTGTCCTCCTATACCAACAAGAGTTACGGTGTAGACGGTACGCTCGGCTTCCCTGTGAACGAATACAACACCCTGCGTGCGGGCTTAGGTTATGTGCATAACGACCTGTCCAACATGCAGCCGCAGGTGGCAATGTGGCGTTATCTGGATTCCATTGGTCAGTCGGCAAGTACGTCCAGCGATGACAACGGTTTCGCGGCGGATGACTTCACCTTCAACTACGGCTGGACCTATAACCGCCTTGACCGTGGCTACTTCCCTACGGAAGGTTCTCGCGTCAACCTGAACGGTAAAGTGACCATTCCTGGCTCTGATAACGAGTTCTACAAGTTGACGCTGGACACGGCGTCTTACTTCCCAATTGATGATGACCACAAGTGGGTTGTCCTGGGTCGTACTCGTTGGGGTTACGGTGACGGGATTGGCAGTAAAGAGTTGCCGTTCTATGAGAACTTCTATGCGGGCGGTTCCAGCACCGTTCGTGGCTTCCAGTCCAACAACATTGGTCCGAAAGCGGTCTACTACGGCGGTAATGACGAAGATAACTGCGCAAGCCGTGATCCGAAACAAGTATGTAGCTCTGATGATGCAGTCGGCGGTAACGCCATGGCCGTGGCGAGCCTTGAGTTCATCACGCCTACGCCGTTCATCAGCGACAAGTACGCGAACTCTGTCCGTACCTCCTTCTTTATGGATGCGGGTACGGTGTGGGATACCAACTGGGAGAATACCGCCCAGATGCGTGCGGCAGGTGTTCCAGACTACAGCGATCCGGGCAACATTCGCATGTCCGCAGGTATCGCATTACAATGGATGTCACCGCTGGGGCCGTTGGTCTTCTCTTACGCCCAGCCGTTTAAGAAATACGATGGAGACAAAGCGGAGCAATTCCAGTTTAACATTGGTAAAACCTGGTAATAATTCGCTGCAAAGGAATGCGTTGGCAGTGTAGCGCTGACAACTGGCGATCGGTAACACGATCGCCTTGCCACGCAAAGAACGGTACCTTCAGGTGCCAATGGGATGGTAAGGAGTTAATTGTGAAAAAGTGGTTATTAGCTGCAGGTCTCGGTTTAGCGATGGCAACTTCTGCTCAGGCAGCGGACAAAATCGCAATCGTCAACATGGGTAATTTGTTCCAGCAAGTTGCACAGAAAACGGGCGTTTCTGCGACGCTGGAAAACGAATTCAAAGGCCGTGCTAGCGAACTGCAACGTATGGAAGGCGACCTCCAGACTAAAATGCAGCGTCTGCAGCGCGATGGTTCTACCATGAAAGCAAGCGATCGCAGCAAGCTGGAAAAAGACGTGATGGCTCAGCGTCAGACCTTCTCCCAGAAAGCGCAGGCTTTCGAGCAGGATCGTCAGCGTCGTTCTAACGAAGAGCGCGGTAAACTGGTTACTCGCATTCAGTCTGCAGTTAAAGCTGTTGCTGCCGACCAGAGCATCGATCTGGTTGTTGATGCGAATGCCGTTGCTTTCAACAGCAGCGATGTTAAAGACATCACCGCTGATGTTCTGAAACAGGTTAAATAAGTAATGCCTTCAATTCGACTGGCTGATTTAGCTCAGCAGTTGGATGCAGAATTACACGGTGATGGCGATATCGTCATCACCGCTGTTGCGTCCATGCAATCTGCTAAAGCTGGCAACATCACTTTCATGGTAAGCCCTAAGTACCGTGAACACCTGGCTCAATGCCAGGCGTCTGCCGTTGTTCTGACGCAGGACGATCTTCCGTTTGCCACTGGCGCTGCTCTGGTAGTGAAAAATCCCTACCTGACGTATGCACGCATGGCCCAAATTCTTGATACCACGCCGCAGCCGGCGCAGAACATTGCGGCTAGTGCCTCAATTGATCCGACGGCTCAGCTGGGTAACAACGTTGCAGTTGGCGCAAACGCTGTCATTGAATCCGGCGTTGTGCTGGGTGACAACGTGGTGATTGGTCCTGGCTGCTTTGTTGGTAAAAATACGAAGATTGGTGCAGGGTCCCGCTTGTGGGCCAATGTATCTGTCTACCACGAGGTTGAGATTGGCGAAAATTGCCTCATTCAATCCAGCACGGTGATTGGTTCTGACGGTTTCGGTTACGCCAACGATCGGGGTAACTGGGTTAAGATCCCACAGTTGGGTCGCGTGATTATCGGCGATCGTGTTGAGATCGGTGCCTGTACCACTATTGACCGCGGTGCGCTTGACGACACCATTATTGGCAATGGTGTTATCATTGATAACCAGTGCCAGATTGCACATAACGTTGTGATTGGCGACAATACCGCAGTTGCGGGCGGCGTGATCATGGCAGGCAGCCTCAAAATTGGCCGTTACTGCATGATTGGCGGTGCCAGCGTGATCAACGGCCATATGGAAATATGCGACAAAGTGACGGTGACAGGTATGGGCATGGTTATGCGTCCTATCACTGAACCTGGCGTCTATTCCTCAGGCATTCCGCTGCAACCGAACAAGGTCTGGCGTAAAACAGCTGCTCTGGTGATGAATATTGATGATATGAGCAAGCGTCTCAAAGCGATTGAGCGCAAAATCGATCAACAAGACTAAGCGTTCATCCGTTTAACGCTAATTTTCCCGGCCTGTCGGCTTTTTTATAAACCGGCAGGCCGTGTTATTATTGCTACTTAGTACATTTGACAGGAAGAGTATTTTGACTACTGACACTCATACTCTGCATATTGAAGAGATTTTAGAACTTCTGCCGCACCGCTACCCGTTTTTGCTGGTAGACCGTGTGCTGGATTTTGAAGAAGGTCGTTTTCTGCGCGCAGTGAAAAATGTCTCCGTTAACGAGCCTTTCTTCCAGGGACACTTCCCTGGTAAGCCTATCTTCCCGGGTGTGTTGATCCTGGAAGCAATGGCACAGGCAACCGGTATTCTGGCGTTTAAAAGCGTAGGTAAACTGGAGCCGGGTGAACTCTATTACTTCGCAGGTATCGATGAGGCGCGCTTTAAGCGTCCAGTTGTGCCTGGTGATCAGATGATCATGGAAGTCACTTTTGAAAAAACGCGTCGCGGCCTGACTCGCTTTAAAGGCGTAGCTCTGGTTGACGGCAAAGTTGTTTGCGAAGCGACGATGATGTGTGCTCGTAGCCGGGAGTCCTGATACGTGATTGATAAATCTGCCTTTATTCATCCTACTGCCATCGTGGAAACCGGTGCCATCATTGGTGCTAACGTCCACGTTGGTCCGTTCTGTATTGTTGGACCCCATGTCGAAATTGGTGAGGGTACAGTACTGAAATCTCACGTTGTGGTGAATGGTCACACGACCATTGGCTGTAATAACGAGATCTATCAGTTCGCTTCCATCGGTGAAGTTAACCAGGATCTGAAATATGCTGGTGAAGCCACCCGTCTGGAAATTGGCGATCGTAACCGTATTCGTGAAAGCGTCACCATTCATCGTGGAACAGTACAGGGCGGTGGGTTGACGAAGGTAGGCAGCGACAACCTGTTTATGGTTAATGCGCATATCGCGCACGACTGTACCGTGGGTGACCGCTGTATCCTCGCCAACAACGCAACGCTGGCGGGGCACGTATCGGTAGATGATTTCGCAATTATCGGTGGTATGACCGCAGTTCATCAGTTCTGCATCATTGGTGCACACGTGATGGTCGGCGGCTGCTCAGGTGTGGCGCAAGACGTTCCACCTTACGTTATTGCGCAGGGTAACCATGCCACGCCATTTGGCGTGAACATCGAAGGCCTCAAGCGCCGTGGCTTTAGCCGCGAAGCGATTACAGCCATCCGCAACGCGTACAAACTGCTGTACCGTAGCGGGAAAACGCTGGAAGAGGCGAAGCCGGAAATTGCCGAGCTGGCGAACAAACACCCTGAAGTGAACGCGTTCATGGAGTTCTTTGACCGTTCAACAAGGGGTCTGATTCGTTAATGGTCGATAGTCGTCCGCTTACGATAGCCCTGGTCGCCGGAGAAACCTCCGGCGATATTCTTGGTGCTGGTCTCATCCGCGCGCTAAAAGCTCGCGTACCTAATGCTCGCTTTGTGGGTGTTGCTGGCCCGCTGATGCAGGCTGAAGGTTGCGAAGCCTGGTATGAGATGGAAGAGCTGGCCGTGATGGGCATCGTTGAGGTGCTGGGGCGTCTGCGTCGCTTACTTCATATTCGTGCCGATCTCACCCGCCGTTTTACCGACCTCAAACCTGATGTGTTTGTCGGTATCGATGCGCCTGATTTCAACATTACCCTCGAAGGGAATTTGAAAAAACAGGGGATCAAAACCATTCATTACGTCAGTCCGTCCGTCTGGGCGTGGCGACAGAAACGCGTTTTCAAAATCGGGCGGTCCACCAACCTGGTGCTGGCTTTCCTGCCTTTCGAAAAAGCGTTTTACGACAGATTTAATGTTCCGTGCCGTTTTATCGGTCATACCATGGCGGATGCGATGCCATTGGATCCGGATAAAAACGCGGCGCGCGACGTACTGGGTATTCCCCATGACGTGCACTGTCTGGCACTGCTGCCTGGCAGCCGCGGTGCTGAAGTTGAAATGCTGAGCGCCGATTTCCTCAAAACAGCGCAAATTCTTCGCCAGACCTATCCCGACCTTGAAGTGGTTGTGCCGCTGGTGAATGCCAAACGCCGCGAGCAGTTTGAGCGTATCAAAGCGGAAGTCGCCCCGGATCTTCACGTCCGTCTGCTGGACGGAAAAGGGCGGGAAGCGATGTATGCGAGCGATGCCGCGCTGCTGGCCTCCGGCACGGCGGCGCTGGAGTGTATGCTGGCGAAATGCCCGATGGTGGTCGGTTATCGCATGAAGCCGTTCACCTTCTGGCTGGCAAAACGTCTGGTGAAAACGGATTATGTCTCCCTGCCAAACCTGCTTGCCGGTCGTGAGCTGGTGAAAGAGCTGTTGCAGGATGATTGTCAGCCGCAGGCGCTCGCGGATGCACTGCTGCCGCTGCTGGCAAACGGCAAGACCAGCCACCAGATGCACGATAACTTCCGTGAACTGCATCAACTGATCCGCTGTAATGCTGATGAGCAAGCGGCTGATGCGGTGCTGGAGCTAGCAAAATGATGGAATTTGTTTATCCTCACACCCACCTTGTGGCGGGCGTGGATGAAGTAGGACGCGGCCCGTTGGTAGGCGCAGTGGTCACCGCGGCGGTGATCCTCGATCCGGCTCGTCCCATTATCGGGCTGAACGACTCTAAAAAATTGTCTGAAAAGCGCCGACTGGCGTTGTTTAGTGAGATTCAGGAGAAGGCGCTGGCCTGGAGCCTGGGGCGCGCTGAACCGCATGAAATAGACGAGCTGAATATTTTGCATGCTACGATGCTGGCGATGCAGCGTGCGGTAGCGGGCCTGAAAATTTCTCCTGAATATGTCCTGATTGACGGAAACCGCTGTCCGGCATTGCCTATGCCTTCAATGGCGGTCGTCAAAGGCGATAGCCGGGTCGCAGAAATTAGCGCAGCTTCTATTATTGCCAAAGTGACGCGCGACGCCGAAATGGCCGCGCTGGACCTCACTTACCCTCAGTATGGTTTCGCCCAGCATAAGGGGTATCCCACACCTTTCCATCTGGAAAGGCTGGCTGAACATGGCGCAACCGAACACCACCGTCGCAGCTTTGGCCCGGTGAAGCGCGCGCTGGGACGGGTGTCCTGAATCAATACGCAAGTCATTAAGTAACGCGGAATCTGAAGATGGCTGAACCACGTTTCGTACACCTGCGGGTGCATAGCGACTACTCCATGATCGATGGGCTGGCAAAGACCGGACCGCTGGTAAAAAAGGCGGCCGCGCTTGGCATGCCTGCGCTGGCGATCACCGATTTTACCAACCTGTGTGGCCTGGTGAAGTTCTACGGAACCGCGCATGGCGCCGGGTTAAAGCCAATTGTCGGCGCGGATTTTCATGTCCAGAGCGAGCTGCTCGGCGATGAGATGACGCAGATCTCCGTGTTGGCGATGAACAACACCGGTTATCAGAACCTTACCCTGCTTATCTCTAAAGCCTATCAGCGTGGATATGGTGCGATGGGCCCGTGGATTGACCGCGACTGGCTGGCAGAGCTGAACGAAGGCCTGCTGCTGATTTCCGGAGGTCGCATGGGCGATGTCGGCAAGTGTCTGCTGCGTGGCAACAGTGCGCTGGTGGATCAGTGCGTCTCGTTCTACGAAGAGTATTTCCCGGATCGCTACTATCTTGAGCTGATCCGCACCGGGCGTGCGGACGAAGAGAGCTATCTGCATGCCGCCGTGGCACTCGCCGAAGAGCGCGGTCTGCCTGTGGTGGCCACCAATGATGTCCGTTTCCTTGAAGCGGGTGATTTTGACGCACATGAAATTCGTGTGGCGATCCATGACGGCTTCACCCTCGACGATCCTAAACGTCCGCGTAACTACTCCTCTCAGCAGTATATGCGCAACGAAGAGGAGATGTGTGAGCTCTTCTCTGACATCCCGGAAGCGCTGGAAAACAGCGTTGAAATAGCAAAACGCTGTAACGTCACCGTGCGTCTCGGCGAGTACTTCCTGCCGCAGTTCCCGACGGGTGACATGACCACGGAAGATTTCCTGGTCGTAAAATCGAAGGAAGGCCTGGAAGAGCGTCTGGAGTTCCTGTTCCCGGATGAAGCCGTTCGCAAAGAGAAACGCCCACCGTACGATGAACGTCTGGATATTGAACTCCAGGTGATCAACCAGATGGGCTTCCCCGGCTACTTCCTGATCGTTATGGAGTTTATCCAGTGGTCGAAGGATAACGGCGTGCCGGTAGGTCCGGGCCGTGGTTCCGGTGCGGGATCGCTTGTGGCCTACGCGCTTAAAATTACCGATCTCGACCCGCTGGAGTTTGACCTGCTGTTCGAACGTTTCCTTAACCCGGAACGTGTTTCCATGCCCGACTTTGACGTCGACTTCTGCATGGAGAAACGCGACCAGGTGATCGAGCACGTCGCCGATATGTACGGCCGTGATGCGGTATCGCAGATTATTACGTTCGGTACGATGGCGGCGAAAGCGGTTATCCGTGACGTCGGCCGCGTGCTGGGCCACCCGTACGGGTTTGTTGATCGTATCTCCAAGCTGGTGCCGCCCGATCCGGGCATGACGCTGGCAAAAGCGTTTGAAGCCGAACCTCAGCTGCCGGAAATCTACGAAGCCGACGAAGAAGTTAAAGCGCTGATCGACATGGCGCGCAAGCTGGAAGGCGTCACGCGTAACGCCGGTAAGCATGCGGGGGGCGTGGTTATCGCCCCGACCAAAATCACCGACTTCGCACCGCTATACTGCGATGAAGCGGGCCAGCACCCGGTTACCCAGTTCGATAAGAACGACGTAGAATACGCCGGGCTGGTGAAGTTCGACTTCCTTGGCCTGCGTACGTTGACGATCATCGACTGGGCGTTGAAGATGATCAACCCGCGCCGGGAAAAGCAGGGCCTTGAGCCAATAGACATCGCTGCCATCCCGCTGGATGACAAAAAAAGTTTCGACATGCTGCAGCGCTCGGAGACTACCGCCGTCTTCCAGCTTGAATCCCGCGGCATGAAAGATCTGATTAAACGTCTGCAGCCCGACTGCTTCGAAGATATGATCGCACTGGTGGCCCTGTTCCGTCCGGGCCCGCTGCAGTCGGGGATGGTAGATAACTTTATTGACCGTAAGCACGGGCGCGAAGAGATTTCCTATCCGGACGTTCAGTGGCAGCACGAAAGCCTGAAGCCGGTGCTGGAGCCAACCTACGGCATCATCCTGTATCAGGAACAGGTGATGCAGATTGCCCAAGTGCTTTCCGGCTATACGCTCGGCGGCGCGGACATGCTGCGTCGTGCAATGGGTAAGAAAAAGCCGGAAGAGATGGCCAAGCAGCGAGGCACTTTCGAAGAAGGCGCGAGAAAAAACGGCGTTGATGGTGAACTGGCGATTAAGATCTTTGACCTGGTGGAGAAATTCGCCGGGTACGGATTTAACAAATCCCACTCCGCCGCCTATGCTTTGGTGTCGTATCAAACGCTGTGGCTGAAAGCGCACTATCCTGCTGAATTTATGGCGGCGGTAATGACGGCCGATATGGACAACACCGAGAAGGTGGTTGGCCTGGTGGACGAGTGCTGGCGCATGGGGCTCAAGATCCTGCCGCCGGACATTAACTCGGGGCTCTACCACTTCCACGTCAACGACGACGGGGAGATCGTTTACGGGATCGGCGCGATCAAAGGCGTGGGCGAAGGCCCGATCGAGGCGATCATCGAAGCGCGTAACAACGGCGGGTATTTCCGCGAGCTGTTCGATCTTTGCGCCCGTACTGATACTAAAAAACTGAACCGCCGCGTGCTGGAAAAACTGATCATGTCCGGCGCGTTTGACAGGCTGGGGCCGCACCGCGCCGCGCTGATGAACTCGCTGGGCGACGCCCTGAAAGCGGCGGATCAGCATGCAAAAGCGGAAGCGATTGGTCAGGCGGATATGTTTGGCGTGCTGGCGGAAGAGCCAGAGCAGATTGAACAGTCATACTCCAACTGCCAGCCGTGGCCTGAACAGGTGGTACTGGATGGGGAGCGTGAAACGTTAGGCTTGTACCTGACGGGGCACCCAATCAACCAGTACATCAAAGAAATTGAGCGCTATGTCGGCGGCCACAGGCTAAAAGACATGCATCCGACAGATCGTGGTAAAATCACCACGGCTGCGGGGCTCGTGATTGCTGCAAGGGTAATGGTCACCAAGCGCGGCAATCGTATCGGCATCTGTACGTTGGATGACCGTTCCGGGCGTCTGGAGGTGATGTTATTCACCGACGCGCTGGATAAATACCAGCACTTGCTGGAAAAAGACCGCATACTTATCGTCAGCGGACAGGTCAGCTTTGATGACTTCAGCGGGGGGCTTAAAATGACCGCCCGCGAAGTGATTGACATTGACGAAGCCCGGGAAAAATATGCTCGCGGGCTTGCTATCTCGCTGACGGACAGGCAAATTGATGACCAGCTTTTAAACCGACTCCGTCAGTCTCTGGAACCCCACCGCTCGGGGACCATTCCAGTACATCTCTACTATCAGAGGGCGGATGCACGTGCGCGGTTGCGCTTTGGTGCAACGTGGCGTGTCTCTCCGAGCGATCGTTTACTGAACGATCTCCGTGGCCTCATTGGTTCGGAGCAGGTGGAACTGGAGTTTGACTAATACAGGAATACTATGAGTCTGAATTTCCTTGATTTCGAACAGCCGATTGCAGAGCTGGAAGCGAAAATCGATTCTCTGACAGCGGTAAGCCGTCAGGATGAAAAACTGGATATTAACATCGACGAAGAAGTGCATCGTCTGCGCGAGAAAAGCGTAGAACTGACGCGCAAAATCTTTGCCGATCTCGGCGCATGGCAGGTGGCCCAGCTGGCACGCCATCCACAGCGTCCGTACACCCTGGATTATGTCCGCCTGGCGTTTGACGAATTTGACGAACTGGCAGGCGATCGCGCATACGCTGACGATAAAGCTATCGTTGGCGGTATCGCGCGTCTGGACGGACGCCCGGTGATGATCATTGGTCATCAGAAAGGTCGTGAAACCAAAGAGAAAATCCGTCGTAACTTCGGGATGCCAGCACCAGAAGGCTACCGTAAGGCCCTGCGTCTGATGGAGATGGCTGAACGGTTCAACATGCCTATCATCACCTTCATTGACACCCCGGGTGCTTACCCTGGCGTGGGCGCAGAAGAGCGCGGTCAGTCTGAAGCTATCGCGCGCAACCTGCGCGAGATGTCTCGTCTGAAGGTGCCGGTCATCTGTACCGTTATTGGTGAAGGCGGTTCCGGTGGTGCGCTGGCCATTGGCGTGGGCGATAAAGTGAATATGCTGCAGTACAGCACCTATTCCGTTATCTCCCCGGAAGGCTGTGCGTCCATTCTGTGGAAAAGCGCCGATAAAGCGCCGCTGGCTGCAGAAGCAATGGGCATCATTGCGCCGCGCCTGAAAGAGCTTAAGCTGATCGACTCCATCATCCCGGAACCGCTGGGTGGTGCGCATCGTAAGCCGGAAGTGATGGCCGCTTCCCTGAAAGCACAGCTGCTGGCTGACCTGGCGGATCTGGACGTGCTGAGCAAAGACGATCTGCTCAACCGTCGCTACCAGCGTCTGATGACCTACGGTTACGCGTAAGCTTCATAATTATCTGAAAAAGCCGCACACTGTTGCGGCTTTTTTTATACCTGCGGTTTAGCCGGGCTATGCTTAGCTAATGTTTTTTAAGGAGGAAGCCCATGAATATCATTGCCATTATGGGGCCACACGGCGTCTTTTATAAAGATGAGCCGATTAAGGAGCTGGAGCAAGCCCTGCAGTCGCGCGGATATCAGCTGATCTGGCCGCACAACAGCGCCGACCTGCTGAAGTTCATCGAGCATAATCCGCGTATCTGTGGCGTGATCTTCGACTGGGATGAATATGACCTCGAACTGTGCAGCGATATCAACAAGCTGAACGAATATCTCCCGCTTTACGCGTTTATCAATACCCACTCAACCATGGACGTCAGCGCCAATGATATGCGAATGGCGCTGTGGTTCTTTGAATATTCGCTCGGCGTGGCGGAGGATATTGCGACCCGCATTCAGCAATATACCGGTGAATATCTCGATAACATTACGCCGCCGTTTACCCGCGCGCTCTTCACCTACGTGAAGGAAGGCAAATATACCTTCTGTACGCCAGGCCATATGGCGGGAACGGCCTATCAAAAAAGCCCGGTGGGCTGCCTGTTCTATGATTTCTTTGGCGGCAACACGCTGAAAGCGGACGTGTCGATTTCAGTCACCGAATTAGGCTCTCTACTGGATCACACCGGTCCGCACCTGGAGGCCGAAGAGTATATTGCCCGCACCTTTGGCGCAGAGCAGAGCTATATGGTGACCAACGGCACCTCGACCTCGAACAAAATCGTCGGGATGTACGCTGCCCCTGCAGGCAGTACCTTGCTGATTGACCGCAACTGTCATAAATCGCTGGCGCATCTGCTGATGATGAGCGACGTCGTGCCGCTCTGGCTGTCACCCACGCGCAACGCGCTCGGTATTCTTGGCGGCATCCCGCGTCGTGAGTTTACGCATGACGCCATAGAAGGTAAGGTCGCGGCGATCCCCGGCGCGAGCTGGCCTGTTCACGCGGTGATCACTAACTCCACCTACGACGGCCTGCTGTACAACACCAACTGGATCAAGCAGACGCTGGATGTGCCGTCGATCCACTTTGATTCAGCGTGGGTGCCGTACACCAATTTCCACCCGATTTACGCCGGTAAAAGCGGTATGAGCGGCGAGCGTGTGCCGGGCAAAGTGTTCTTCGAAACGCAGTCGACCCATAAAATGCTGGCTGCGTTTTCGCAGGCTTCGTTAATTCACATCAAAGGTGAGTACGACGAAGATACGTTTAACGAAGCCTTTATGATGCACACCACTACCTCGCCAAGCTATCCGCTGGTGGCCTCGATTGAAACGGCCGCGGCGATGTTGCGCGGCAATCCGGGCAAACGCCTGATCAACCGCTCGGTGGAGCGCGCGCTGCATTTCCGCAAAGAAGTTCAGCGGCTGAAAGATGAAGCCGACGGCTGGTTCTTTGATATCTGGCAGCCGGAAGAGATTGATGAAGCAGAATGCTGGCCCGTCTCGCCCGGCGAAGACTGGCATGGTTTCCGAGATGCCGATGCCGACCATATGTTCCTCGATCCGGTCAAAGTGACGATCCTGACGCCGGGCATGGACGAGCAGGGCATTATGGGTGATGAAGGGATCCCCGCCGCGCTGGTGGCGAAGTTCCTGGACGAGCGCGGCGTGGTGGTGGAGAAAACCGGGCCGTATAACCTACTGTTCCTGTTCAGCATTGGGATCGACAAAACCCGCGCGATGGGGTTGTTGCGCGGCCTGATGGAGTTTAAGCGCGCCTACGATCTCAACCTGCGGGTGAAGAACATGCTGCCGGATCTCTACGCGGAGGATCCTGACTTCTATCGGAATATGCGTATTCAGGATCTGGCTCAGGGGATCCACAAACTGATCCGCCAGCACGACCTGCCGCGTCTGATGCTGCAGGCGTTTGATGTCCTACCGGAAATGAAACTCACGCCACACAAAGCGTGGCAGCGGCAGGTGAAAGGCGAGGTGGAAACCATCGAGCTGGAAAATTTGGTCGGGCGGGTGTCGGCCAACATGATCCTGCCTTATCCGCCGGGTGTTCCGCTTTTAATGCCCGGTGAGATGATCACCGAAGAGAGTCGGGCGGTGCTCGATTTCTTGTTGATGCTCTGCTCTGTCGGACGCCATTATCCGGGCTTTGAGACCGATATCCACGGTGCGAAGCGCGATGAGCAGGGCGTGTACTGGGTGCGAGTCCTAAAATAAAGGTGACCGCTTGCAAGGTGCGGGTTTTCGGTTGTAACGTTCAGGCATCATAAAAAGGAGAAGATATGCTGGGTTTAAAAGCTGTTCATCATATTGCGATTATTGCGACCGATTACGCAAAAAGTAAGTCCTTCTATTGCGATATCCTTGGCTTTACGCTGCTCAGTGAGGCTTATCGCGAGGAGCGCGACTCCTGGAAGGGCGATCTGGCGTTAAACGGGCAATATGTGATTGAGCTGTTCTCATTTCCTTTTCCGCCTGCGCGCCCTTCCCGCCCGGAAGCCTGCGGCCTGCGCCATCTGGCCTTTAGCGTTGATGACCTTAATAGCGCGGTCAAGCATCTGGAATCGCACGGCGTGATGTGCGAAGCGATACGCGTCGATCCGTTCACCGACAAGCGTTTTACCTTTTTCAACGACCCCGATGGCCTGCCGCTGGAGCTTTACCAGCAGTAATCGCCGTCATGTGTGATAATGCCCGCTTAGTCCGGGCATTTTTTATGTGTAATTTCCTATGACCTCACCCGCTATTGCACAAGCCGTTTCACCGTACCGCCAGCTGCTGGTGGGGTTTAGCGGTGGGCTGGATTCCACCGTTTTGCTCCATCGCCTTAAGCTCTGGCGTGACCAGGTGTCTGACGTCCAACTCCGGGCGATACATATCCATCACGGGTTAAGTCCTCATGCTGATGCATGGGGAGCGCACTGTGAAGCACTCTGTGAGGCGTGGAGCATTCCGTTGAGGGTTGAACGCGTGATTCTCCACGAGGAAGGGCTGGGCATTGAGGCGCAGGCGCGCAAGGCCCGCTATGCCGCTTTTGCTCGCGCCTTACGGCCCGGTGAAGCACTCGTTACGGCGCAGCATCTTGACGATCAGTGCGAAACGTTTTTGCTTGCGCTTAAGCGGGGCAGTGGTCCGGCGGGGTTATCCGCCATGCCTGAGCGTGCGCGTTTTGCCGGAACCGAATTAATCCGCCCGCTGCTGGGTGAAACACGTGCTTCTCTTGAATCCTGGGCGCATGAACATCAGCTGAGCTGGATTGAAGACGAAAGCAATCAGGACGACAGCTACGATCGTAACTTCCTGCGTCTGCGCGTCGTACCGTTACTGACCGAACGCTGGGAGCACTTTGCTGAGGCGACGGCCAGGAGCGCCGCGCTTTGTGCCGAGCAGGAGAGCCTGCTGGATGAGTTGCTAAGTGATGATTTGGCCAAGCTGATTTCCTCTGAGGGTTCGCTGGCAATTGCGCCGCTGGAAGCGATGAGTGCGGTACGCCGTGCCGCAGTTTTACGCCGCTGGTTGGCCTCTCATCATGCCGTCATGCCGTCGCGAGCAATGCTCGGCAGAATATGGGATGAAGTGGCGCAGGCGCGAGAAGATGCCACACCGAGCGTTTACCTGAACGGCTTCGAGGTCAGGCGCTATCAGGGCAAACTGTGGTGGGTTAAATCCCGCTGTTCTCTTTCTGATGTTGTTCTCGACTGGCCCTGCCTGGTGGAAGCACTGACATTACCCGCTGGTGCGGGTAGCGTATCCCTGAAGAATGCCGGTCACGTGCGTCTGCCTGAAGCGGATGAGCCCGTTACGGTGCGTTTTAAAGCCGGTGGTTTGCTGCATATCGTCGGGCGTAATGGCGGACGAAAGCTGAAGAAAATCTGGCAGGAGAACAATGTGCCGCCCTGGCTGCGCGATACCACGCCGCTGCTGTTTTATGGTGAGACGCTTATTGCCGCTGCGGGCGTGTTTATCACTGAAGAAGGGTGGACAGAAAAGGGCGTTTCGTTTGAGTGGAATGCGTAACGGGCAGCCGGGCTGCCCGTGAGTGTCATCAGGATTCGCTTACCACAACGGTACCGATTTCCGGATGGCTGAAGCTGGCAATTTTGTCCAGACGAAGCTCGCGCGTCGCGCCGGCATCTTCCACTATCAGATATTCCACATTCTTACGTGAAACCAAATCGCTGGCTTTCGCCTTCAACACTTCGCCATCTTTTAGCTCCAGCGTCAGTATTAAATGATGCTGGCAGGCGAGTTCGAGGTTGTCATAGTCATCACAATTGATGGGTTGATAAGTATCATTCATCGACATAATCGCTCACCAGTAAATTCGCCGCAGCATACGCTGCTTTTTCCCTGACCGACTCTGAAAGGCTCTCATCAGAGGCCACTTCATTAAGCACCTTCAATACACAGCCCAACGCGTCCGGGACATACCCCAGATCGCCGCTGGCGATTTCCGCATACCGTTTGCGAATTAACTCACAATAATTATTCACATCCCCTCCCGCCAGCGCACTGACTTACTGTGAGATATCATTAAGCCTACGAAGATAAACTCGGTTTAGCAAGGTGACTATACCATACTCATTTAAGCAATATCAGCGCCTTGATAGCGCACTATTCATCACCTCGTAACAGCGTTTTGCTCCGGTTTTCGCTACAATGTCCGCCTGAATCGAAAGGAGTTCTCTGATGGCGCTGAAAGCGACAATTTATAAAGCTGTGGTCAATGTGGCGGATCTTGACCGCAACCAGTTCCTCGATGCGTCATTGACGCTGGCGCGTCACCCCTCTGAAACCCAGGAACGCATGATGCTGCGCCTGCTGGCGTGGATTAAATACGCCGACGAGCGTTTGCAATTTACGCGTGGTTTGAGTGCGGAAGATGAACCCGAAGCCTGGCTGCGCAACGATCATCTCGGTATCGATTTGTGGATTGAGCTTGGCCTGCCGGATGAGCGCAGGATTAAAAAGGCGTGCACCCAGTCCGCTGAGGTGGCGTTATTCGCGTATAATCAACGCGCTGCGGAGATCTGGTGGCAGCAAAACAAGGGCAAGTGCGGACAGTTTAAAAATCTCACCGTCTGGTATCTGGATGATGAGCAGCTGGCGCAACTGAGCGAGTTTGCTGGCCGAACGATGGTTCTGCAGGCGACGATTCAGGACGGTGCGATCTGGCTTTCTGATTCTCAGAATAATCTGGAAATCCATTTAACGGCGTGGCAACCGGCGTCATGATAGTTTTGTCCCGAAACGTCAGCATTCCGGATAACGAGCTGGAGATCACTGCCATCCGGGCGCAGGGCGCGGGCGGTCAGCACGTTAACAAGGCCTCAACGGCTATCCATTTGCGCTTTGACATTCGGGCCTCCAGCCTGCCAGAGTATTATAAAGAAAGTCTGCTTGCCGCCAGCCATCATCTGATCACCAGCGATGGCGTCATTGTGATTAAAGCGCAGGAGTACCGCAGCCAGGAGTTAAACCGGGAAGCGGCGATTGCGAGGCTGGTGGCGATGATTAAAGAATTAACGACAGTGCAGAAAAGCCGTCGGGCAACGCGGCCCACACGTGCATCGAAAGAGCGTCGGCTATCGTCAAAGGCGCAGAAATCCACAGTGAAAGCACTACGCGGTAAAGTTCGTCGCCCTACAGAGTGACGAAAGGGAACACACTTTTCATAAGGAATTCATTGTGAAAAAAGTATTATGGTCAGCGCTGGCAGTGAGTACGCTGTTTGCGCTTTTTGGGTGTAACAACCGTTCGGAAACGCAGGTATTACAGCCTACGCAAACGGAAGAATTAAAGCCGATGCAGCAGAGCTGGCGTGGCGTATTGCCTTGTGCAGACTGTGAGGGCATCGAAACATCCCTGTTCCTGCAAAAAGACGGCACATGGGTAATGAACCAGCGCTATCAGGGCGCGAAAGAGCCTTCTTCGTTTGGGACTTACGGAACCTGGGCACGTACGGCTGAGAAGCTGGTTCTGACGGATACGACCGGTGAGAAAACCTGGTTCCGCCCTAAAGGTGACAGCATGGAAATGCTTGACCGTGAAGGCAATCCTATTGAGTCTCAGTTCAACTACACGCTCGCCCCGGTAAAAGCGGCACTGCCTGCCACGCCAATGGCGATGCGAGGAATGTATTTCTACATGGCAGATGCGGCAATCTTCACCGATTGCGTCACCGGTAAGAAAGTCAGCGTGGCAAACAATGCTCAGCTGGAGCGTGATTACGCCGTGGCGCGCGGCAACGACAGCAAGCCGGTTCTGCTGACGGTGGATGGTCACTTTACCCTGGAGCCGAACCCGGACAGCGGTGAGATGGTGAAAACACTGGTGGCCGATAAAGACGCGAAATTTGTTGCAGGTAAAAACTGCGACAGTAAATAGGCTGACGTAGCGCCATTAAAAAACCCCGCCGGAGCGGGGTTTTTTGTTTCTTAACCTTTAATGGCTTTCACCAGGTAATCAAGAATGTCGCCAGTCTTGATCATCTGTTTCTCGCCGCTGCGACGGTATTTGTATTCAATCTCGTCGCTATCGAGGTTACGGTCGCCGATGACAACGGTGTGCGGAATACCGATCAGTTCCATATCAGCAAACATCACGCCAGGACGCTCTTTACGGTCATCCATCAGCACGTCGATGCCCTTGGCGCGCAGCTCAGCGTAAAGTTTTTCCGCCAGTTCCTGCACGCGGTAAGACTTATGCATATTCATTGGCAGAATCGCAACCTGGAACGGCGCGATGTTGTCCGGCCAGACGATGCCGCGCTCGTCGTAGTTTTGCTCGATAGCCGCAGCAACAACACGCGTCACCCCGATACCGTAGCAGCCCATTGTCAGAACCTGGTTACGGCCATCTTCGCCCTGAACGGCAGCGTTCATCGCGCGGGAGTATTTATCGCCTAACTGGAAGATATGACCCACTTCGATACCACGCTTGATCATCAGCGTACCCTGGCCGTCCGGGCTTGGATCGCCTGCAACCACGTTACGGATGTCAGCCACTTCTGGCGTCGCCACGTCGCGATCCCAGTTGATGCCGAAGTAGTGCTTACCGTCGATGTTTGCTCCAGCAGAGAAGTCGCTCATTGCGGCAACCGTGCGGTCAATAACAACCGGAACCGGCAGATTGACTGGACCCAGTGATCCTGGCCCCGCATTCACAACGGCGCGGATTTCCGCTTCCGTGGCGAAGGTCAGCGGGCTGGCAACCTGCGGCAGCTTCTCGGCTTTCACTTCGTTCAGCTCGTGATCGCCACGGACCAGCAGGGCAACCAGCGGGTATGCGCTACCCTCGGTGGATTTCACCAGCAAGGTTTTTACCGTTTTCTCAATCGGCAGGTTGAACTGTTCAACCAGCTCGGCGATGGTTTTCGCGTTTGGCGTATCAACCAGCTTCATCTCTTCGGTGGCAGCAGCGCGTGGCGTTTTTGGTGCCAGTGCTTCAGCAAACTCGATGTTTGCCGCGTAATCAGAGGAGTCAGAGAAGATCACATCGTCTTCACCACTCTGTGCCAGTACCTGGAACTCATGCGATGCGCTACCGCCAATAGAACCCGTATCAGCCTGCACCGCACGGAAATCCAGACCCATGCGGGAGAAGATTTTGCTGTACGCAGCGTACATGGCGTCGTAAGTCTCTTGCAGCGATTCCTGAGAAGTATGGAAAGAGTAGGCGTCTTTCATCAGGAATTCGCGAGAGCGCATGACGCCAAAGCGTGGACGCACTTCGTCACGGAATTTAGTCTGGATCTGGAAGAAGTTCAGCGGCAACTGTTTGTATGAGCTCAGCTCATTACGGATCAGATCGGTAATGACTTCTTCATGCGTTGGGCCGAGGACAAACGGACGATCGCCGCGATCGGCAATACGCAGCAGTTCCGGACCGTACTGCTCCCAGCGACCGCTCTCCTGCCACAGTTCAGAGGGCTGAACGACCGGCATTAACACCTCGATAGCACCGGCGTTGTTCATCTCTTCACGCACGATGTTTTCGACTTTTTTCAGGACGCGCACGCCGGTCGGCAGCCAGGTGTATAACCCGGAGGCCAGCTTGCGGATCATCCCGGCGCGCAGCATCAGCTGATGGCTGATCACTTCGGCGTCGGCAGGTGTCTCCTTTAAAGTGGAGAGCAGATATTGGCTAGTACGCATGTTGTTACGGTTCCGTTTCGACGAGTAGGGCTGGCTTAAAGGCCAACCTGACACAAAAAAAGTGGTTTAGTTTACCAGTGTGGCAAAGATGCCAAAAGAGAGGAGGTTAAAATTACCTGGGTTCCAGGGCAAACACTTCAAAACCTGCCCCGGTTACGCGCCAGCGCACGTTAAAATCCAGTAGCCAGACGGCATAGGTTTTACCGGCTTCCTCTTCTTTTCGGTAGGCGGGACGAGGGTCCTGCGCCAGTACTTCAACGATAAAGTCCCGAAGATGGGGATAACGCTTTTCGAGCTGATGTATCTGGACGGTGAGCTCAGGCGTGAAGTGTACCGGCATATCGGCCTGTGGGGCGTCCTGAGCATAACTTGCCCGGGCGTCCGGTAGCGCTTCAGCGAAAGGCAAATACGGCTTGATGTCGATAACCGGCGTGCCATCCACCAGGTCAAGACTGCCTAACTCGAGGATCACTTGATCCTTCTGACAGCGTATACCTTTCAGTTCAACCAGCGACATGCCGATGGGGTTGGGACGAAAGGTCGAACGGGTGGCGAAAACGCCCATTCTTGCATTTCCTCCCAGACGAGGAGGGCGCACCGTAGGGCGCCAGCCACCTTCCATGGTCTGGTGAAACACAAAGACAACCCACAGGTGGCTGAAGGCGTCGAGCCCGCGTACCGCATCGGCCTGATTGTAGGGCGCGATCAGATGAAGCTCGCCGCCGCCCCGTGTCACCAGACCGGGCTGGCGCGGTACGGCGAATTTCTCTTTATAAGGAGAGTGGATAACGCCTATTTGCTCAAACTGAAATGCACTCATTTCGCCGTAATGTTTAGTGCAGAACCGATACAAACAGCCTGACGATAACATCCTGGCGTACCGCTGGTCACTTCACAGCTGTGCAGCAGCACCGCGTTGGCTTTCATTTTGGACGCGTTAATCTGCATACGCTTGCGGGCCGTTGGAATGTTTGGAGGAGAGTCCTGATTCGTTGCCTGGCAGGATTCGCCGCTCACTTCACCCAGTTCACGGAATGGCTTGCCCACGAGATCGTCGGCTTTAGTGATAATGCGTACCGGTGCAGGGCGAGGCGCTTTCGGTTTTGCTGGCTCCGCTTTTGGCGGGGTTGCTGTGCTTTGAACAGGTTCAACAGGAGATCTGCTTAGCATAGAACAGCCGCTCAGCATGAGTGCTAAGAGACAGATCGGTAAAGCACGCATAATAGTTCCTCAATGGATAATCAAAACAACGGATATTGAATCAGTTGCCTGCATAAATGACAAGACGGGCATAAGCCCGCCCTGATGATATTACACTGAGAGGAGATTACCAGCCTTTAACAGCACCGCCGTTAAACACCTTGTTGGCTTCCTGGTAAACTTCGTCAGACTGATAAGCCTGAACAAATTTCTTCACGTTTTCCGCGTCTTTGTTGTCTTCGCGAGTCACGATCAGGTTGACGTATGGGGAGTCTTTATCTTCAACGAAGATGCCGTCTTTCGCAGGGGTCAGGCCGATCTGGCTGGCGTAAGTGGTGTTGATCACCGCCAGTGCGATCTGTGCATCGTCAAGTGAACGTGGCAACTGTGGTGCTTCCAGCTCAACCAGTTTCAGATTTTTCGGATTCTCGATAACGTCCAGTGCAGTCGGCAGCAAACCCACGCCGTCTTTCAGTTTAATCAGGCCCACTTTCTGCAGCAGCAGCAGGGAGCGACCGAGGTTTGTTGGGTCGTTAGGGATCGCAACCTGGGAGCCGGGCTGCAGTTCATCAAGCGATTTGATTTTTTTCGAGTAACCGGCAATTGGGTAAACGAAGGTGTTACCGGCCGCAACGAGCTTGTAGCCGCGATCTTTGATCTGCTGATCCAGGTATGGTTTGTGCTGGAAGGCGTTGGCGTCAATATCGCCTTTGCTCAGCGCTTCGTTCGGCAGCACGTAATCGTTGAAGGTTACCAGCTCAACGTCCAGACCATATTTTTCTTTCGCCACTTTCTGCGCAACTTCAGCAACCTGCTGCTCAGCACCCACGATAACGCCCACTTTAATGTGGTTTGGATCTTTTTCGTCCTGACCGCAACCCACCAATGCCAGAGAGCCGATCAGCGCGCCTACCGCTGCAAAGGTCTTTAATTTAAACGCCATGTTTTATCCTTAACTCGTCGAGTTTGTGTTGTGTGTAACGTTATTTGTGAGTAACAGCCCGGACGATGCGATCGCCAGAGAATTGGATTAAGTAAACCAGCACAACCAGCAATACCAGAACGGTATTCATTACGGTAGCGTTATAACCAATATAGCCATATTGATAGCCGATCTGGCCTAAACCGCCAGCACCCACTGCGCCACCCATCGCGGAATAGCCGACCAGCGTGATGAGCGTGATGGTCGCTGCGTTCACCAGGCCAGGCAACGCTTCAGGCAGCAGCACTTTGCGTACGATCTGCATCGGCGTTGCGCCCATTGCGCGGGAGGCTTCGATCAGACCGGTTGGGATCTCCAGCAGGGCGTTTTCCACCATACGGGCGATAAACGGCGCTGCACCTACGGTTAGCGGAACGATGGCCGCCTGCAGACCGATAGACGTTCCGACGATCACGCGGGTAAACGGAATCATCCATACCAGCAGGATAATGAACGGGATAGAACGGAAGATATTCACCAGCGCAGAGAGGGTGCGATACAGCTTCGCGTTCTCAATGATTTGACCGGGACGCGTCACGTACAGCAGGACGCCGACCGGCAGACCAATCACAAAACCAAAGAAGCCCGATACAAAGGTCATTGCCAGCGTTTCCCAAACGCCGCGAACCAGCAGCCACATCATCGGCTCAGACATAACCCAGTACCTCTACTTTTACATGGTGTTCTTGCAGCCAGGCAATCGCCGCCTGGGTTTCTTCTTGTGTCCCGTGCATTTCCGTCAGCATGATGCCGAACTTCACGCCACCGGCGTAATCCATCTGCGCGCTAATGATGTTGTTGTTCACGTTAAAGCGACGGGCAGTTTCGGAAAGCAGTGGAGCGTCAACGGACTGACCGGTGAATTCCATACGCAGCATTGGGACGCTGTCTGCCGTTGCTTCTGTTTTCAGACGTTCCAGATAATCTTCCGGAATATCCAGATGCAGCGTGGACTGAATAAACTGCTGCGCCAGCGGAGTTTTCGGATGCGAGAACACTTCACTTACCGTGTCCTGCTCGATCAGTTCACCGTTACTGATGACCGCCACGCAGTCACAGATGCGTTTCACCACATCCATTTCGTGCGTAATAAGGAGGATCGTCAGGCCCAGGCGACGATTAATATCTTTCAGCAGTTCCAGAATCGAACGAGTGGTCGCTGGGTCCAGTGCGCTGGTCGCTTCATCGCACAGCAGCACCTTAGGATTACTTGCCAGCGCGCGGGCAATGGCCACACGCTGTTTCTGCCCACCGGACAGGTTCGCCGGGTAGCTATCATGTTTATCGCCCAGACCCACGAGGTCGAGCAGTTCGGTGACGCGACGCTTCACTTCTTCTTTAGGCGTGTTGTCCAGCTCCAGCGGTAATGCGACGTTACCGAAAACGGTACGGGAAGCCAGCAGGTTGAAGTGCTGGAAGATCATGCCAATCTGGCGGCGTGCTTTAGTGAGTTCTTTCTCTGAGAGGGCGGTAAGCTCTTGCCCGCCAACTTCAACGCTGCCCTGGGTTGGACGCTCAAGCAGGTTAACACAACGGATCAGCGTACTTTTACCTGCACCCGATGCGCCAATGACGCCATAAATTTGACCAGCAGGAACATGCAGGCTGACATTGTTCAACGCCTGAATGGTTCGGTTCCCCTGCTGGAACACTTTGGTGATATTGGAAAGTTTAATCATTAGATTATTTTTATCATATGTAAGTTAGCCGTGGCATTTTGTTCTGCCAGATACGGGTGATGACCGTAAACAAAACGGATGTTAAGGCATCCAGACGTCTAAATCAATCCAACTCTGTGCGATGAGCACTTTATTGCGCTGCGATTCATGAGATACTAGCGGAACATGCCTTTTTCAGGAGCAAACCGGTGGCAAAATCAGTACCCGCAATTTTTCTCGATCGTGATGGCACTATTAATGTGGATCATGGTTACGTCCATGAGATTGATGAGTTCGAGTTTATCGAGGGCGCAATAGATGCCATGCGCCAGCTGAAAGAGATGGGTTATGCGCTGGTGGTTGTGACTAACCAGTCCGGTATTGCACGCGGTAAATTCACCGAAGCGCAGTTCGAGACGCTGACGGAATGGATGGACTGGTCGCTGGCCGATCGCGGTGTGGATCTCGACGGCATCTATTATTGTCCGCATCACCCGCAGGGAACGGTAGAAGAGTATCGCCAGACCTGTGATTGCCGTAAACCGCATCCGGGGATGTTCATCTCTGCGCAGGAATTTCTGCACATTGATATGGCTGCCTCTTATATGGTGGGCGATAAACTGGAAGATATGCAGGCAGCTGCTGCTGCGGGGGTTGGGACCAAAATATTAGTTCGCACCGGTAAGCCAGTGACGCCAGAAGCAGAGAATGCGGCAGATTGGGTAATTAATAGTCTGGCAGACCTGCCTGGAGAGATTAAAAAGCACCAAAAATAGCCTTTTTGGTGAAAAGGTGAGCGGTCGAAATAAAAATGCATATTTCCGCTTGTCATTCCTCGGCGGCTCCCTATAATGCGCCTCCATCGACACGGAACATGTGAATCACTTCACAAACAACCGGGTCGGTGAAGAGAAAAAATCCTGAAATAACGGGTTGACTCTGAAAGAGGAAAGCGTAATATACGCCACCTCGCAACGGTGAGCGAAAGCCGCGTTGCACTGCTCTTTAACAATTTATCAGACAATCTGTGTGGGCACTCAAAGTGACATGGATTCTTAATGTCTTCGGACAATAAATGAATACCAAGTCTCTGAGTGAACATACGTAATTCATTACGAAGTTTAATTCACGAGCATCAAACTTAAATTGAAGAGTTTGATCATGGCTCAGATTGAACGCTGGCGGCAGGCCTAACACATGCAAGTCGAGCGGCAGCGGGAAGTAGCTTGCTACTTTGCCGGCGAGCGGCGGACGGGTGAGTAATGTCTGGGAAACTGCCTGATGGAGGGGGATAACTACTGGAAACGGTAGCTAATACCGCATAACGTCGCAAGACCAAAGAGGGGGACCTTCGGGCCTCTTGCCATCAGATGTGCCCAGATGGGATTAGCTAGTAGGTGGGGTAACGGCTCACCTAGGCGACGATCCCTAGCTGGTCTGAGAGGATGACCAGCCACACTGGAACTGAGACACGGTCCAGACTCCTACGGGAGGCAGCAGTGGGGAATATTGCACAATGGGCGCAAGCCTGATGCAGCCATGCCGCGTGTATGAAGAAGGCCTTCGGGTTGTAAAGTACTTTCAGCGGGGAGGAAGGCGATAAGGTTAATAACCTTGTCGATTGACGTTACCCGCAGAAGAAGCACCGGCTAACTCCGTGCCAGCAGCCGCGGTAATACGGAGGGTGCAAGCGTTAATCGGAATTACTGGGCGTAAAGCGCACGCAGGCGGTCTGTCAAGTCGGA
>NZ_JBYAZJ010000022.1:0-558 GCF_057444735.1 Enterobacter sp. B79-1 | reverse complement strand
GCATCGGTATCGATGGTCACGGTCCAGCTGCTGCTGCTTGACTCGTTGCCCATCGGATCCTTCGCCGTGGCGGTGAAGCTGTGCTCGCCGCGACCCAGATCCACGCTCGGCGTGAAGCTCCAGGTACCGTCCGCGCCCGCGGTGGTGGTGCCCAGCACGTTGCTGCCGTCCATGATGGTTACGGTGCTGCCCGCCTTCGCCGTGCCGCTGATTTGCGGACGGGTATCGTCGGTGACCGCGTTCTGGGACAGGCTGCCGGTCACGCTGCCGACGTCGTCGGTCACGCCGGTGATTTCCACCTTGCCCGGGACCACGTCAACGGTGATGACCACGTGCGACCCTTCCGGTCCGGTGTTGCCTGACGGATCGGTCACGGTGGTGGTCAGGTCGTGCTCGCCGTTGGAGAGCGCCTGATCCGGGGTGAAGCTCCAGGTACCGTCCGGGTTCACCTTCGTGGAGCCGATAACCTGGCCGTTGTCGATGATGTTCACCGTGCTGCCCGGCTCGGCCTTGCCGCTCAGGGTCGGGGTGTTGTCATCGGTGGTGTCGCCGCTCACG
>NZ_JBYAZJ010000021.1:0-558 GCF_057444735.1 Enterobacter sp. B79-1 | reverse complement strand
TACCGTCCGGGTTCACCTTCGTGGAGCCGATAACCTGGCCGTTGTCGATGATGTTCACCGTGCTGCCCGGCTCGGCCTTGCCGCTCAGGGTCGGGGTGTTGTCATCGGTGGTGTCGCCGCTCACGACCGGGCCCTGGTAGGCGCCGACGTTGTCGGTGACCAGCAGGTCAGAGGCCGCGTCCGGTGCTTTTGTATCCACCACGATACCGAAGCCGCCGGTTGGCTCACTGGTGCGTCCCACGCCGTCGGTGACGGTGGCGGTGAAGCTGTGGTTGCCGTCAGCCAGCGCCGTATCCGGCGTGAAGCTCCAGCTGCCGTTGCTGCCCACGGTGGCGGTGCCAATCAGGCGGCCGTTATCGTAGATGCTGATGGTGCCGCCGATCACGCCGCTGCTGCCGCTCAGGGTCGGGGTGGTGTCGTTGGTGACGTCGCCCTTCTGCAGGTAGTCGGCGTGCGGTGCCACGTCGTCATACACGGTGTCCAGCGTCGGCGCCTGCGGCGGCACGGTGGCCACGTTGATGACGTATTCCGCGGACGGGCCGGAGACGTTGCCCACGC
>NZ_JBYAZJ010000020.1:0-707 GCF_057444735.1 Enterobacter sp. B79-1 | reverse complement strand
GTCTGCGGGCCGTAGGTGCGCGGCCACGCCGTGCTCTGCGCCGGGCGATAAGAGACCGACGCCGGGATGACCGTGAAATCGGTGCGGTGAATGGTTTCACCTTCACCGCTGGCGTAGCGGTTCTCCTCGAAGTGGTATCCGGCCGCCGTCACCAGATACTGGCCGTTATCGCTGAAGAACGGCGCGTTAGTCAGCGTGAAGATGTGGCCCGGCGCAATGCCCGCCGCCGTGGCGGTGGCCTGAATCTGCTGATGCTCCACCTGCCAGCGCTCCTGGCGAATGCGGGCGTAGAACTCCGCATGCCCGGTCTCGACAAAGCGGCCCGGCCAGTCATACACGTCAATGCTGCCCGGTTTCGGCGATGCCGGGTTCTGCTGGGCCTGGAACAGCCACGCGTTCGGCTTGCGGAAGTCGTAGTCGTCGAGGCTGTAAATCCCCGGCGTCACGCTGTCTTCCAGCGCCCACTGGCCGATGCCCTCTTCGTCGGTACTGCCGCCGGATGGCGTCTGGTGATACGGAATCACCTCGTAGCCGCTGAACGGCTGATGCTGGGTGGCGGCGTCGGTGAGCACCAGCGTATGTTTGTCGGCCTCGTGGCTGAAGTGATAGGCAATCCCCTCCAGCTCCATCAGGCGGCTGATGAAGTCCAGGCTCGACTCCTGATACTGCACGCAGTAGTCCCATACGCGGTAGCTGCCGGTGAGCTT